>NZ_JBGEHM010000002.1:0-819135 GCF_041403465.1 Jannaschia sp. 2305UL9-9 | reverse complement strand
CCCCTCTTCCCCCCCCAGGGCCCGGACAGCGATGTCATCCTCGGCGCGGACGCGCAGATCCTGATAGACAGTCCGAAATGCATGAACCTCGTCGGATCGCGCCACGCCTTCGCGCCGATTGCCGCGTTCGAAGACGGCATGTCCGTTACCGCGATCCAACCCCAGGGCGAAGTGACCGTCTACGGCCTCGCCTGCGCTGGACAGGAAGCCGTGACGGTTTCGGGCCTGTCCGTCGAAACCTATCACCCGTCCCGCACCATCACGCGCAGCCTGACGCGGGTCGTCCTGTCCGATATGGCGCGGTTGTTTCCGCATGTGACCGGTGGCGCAGGTTTCGGCCCCCCGCGCATCCCCTACCTCAGCCTGTCGGAGGCGCAGGGCCTGTCGCTGAACGGGGGCTGACGCGCCGGTCGGAAATTGGGCAATGGACCCTGCCGCCCCGTGCTGTAGCTAGGGCCCTGTCCCAGTCCCAGCCAGAAGGCCCGCCTCATGCAGATCATCACGGCGCTGTCCGATGTCTCCGCCTGCTACGACGCCCTGTTCGTCGATTTGTGGGGATGTGTTCACGATGGTGTTCGGGTCTATCCCGGCGCGAACGAGGCCTTGTCGGCCTATCGCGCGCAGGGCGGCAAGGTCATCTTCGTCACCAATTCGCCCCGCCCCCGCGCGGGCGTGGTTCAGCAGCTGGAAATCTTCGGCGTATCGCCCGACGCCTATGACGACATCGCCACCTCGGGCGATTCGGCACGGGTCGCGATGTTCCGCGGCGCCGTCGGAACGAAGGTCTGGCATCTCGGGCCGGAGCATGACGCCGGTTTCTTCGAGACCCCGGCCGTTCTGGACGATCCGGTCGCGATCGAACGCGTCCCGCTGGAAGAAGCAGAGGGCATCGCCTGCACGGGGCCCGTCGACCCGCAAGCGGATCCCTCGGTCCTGCGCCCGCAATTCCTTGCCGCCAAGACGCGGGGGCTGAAACTGCTGTGTGCGAACCCCGACATCGTGGTCGACCGGGGCAACGTGCGCGAATGGTGCGCGGGCGCTTTGGCCGAGCTCTATACCGAGATGGGCGGTGAAAGCCTGTATTTCGGCAAACCGCATGCCCCGATCTACGATCTGGCACGGCGGCGGCTGTCGCAGATTGCCGATATCCCGGACAGCGCGATCCTTGCCATCGGGGACGGTCCCGCGACGGATGCGGCGGGCGCGATGGGCGAAGATCTGGACCTGCTTTTCATCACGGGCGGGCTTGGCGCCGAAGAGACGGGAACCCCTTTGCTGGGCAATCCGGATGCGGCCCTGCTGCAGACCTATCTGGCGCGGCACGGCGTCGTTCCGACCTATGCGATCGGATCCTTGCGGTAATTTTGCCACCTCAGGCGCAATCTGACGGCAATTTTATTACCATGACACTTGCCGCAGCGCCGCATCGGAGTTATGTATCCTCCAGCACCCGCTGGAGGCCCGACCATGCTCGACAACATGCCACGCGGCACGATCTGCATCGAAGATATCGAGATCGGCATGAGCCGATCGCTGCGCAAGGTCGTGACCGATCGCGACATCGAACTGTTTGCCGAGGTGTCGACGGATCATAATCCCGTCCACCTCGACGACGAATACGCGCAGGACACCATCTTCGAAGGTCGGATCGCCCACGGCATGCTGACCGCAGGTCTGATCTCGGCTGTCATCGGCGAACAACTGCCCGGTCATGGCACCGTGTATCTGGGCCAGACGCTGAAGTTCCTCGCCCCTGTGCGCCCCGGCGATCTGGTCGAGGCGGTCGTGACCGTGACGGAGATGGATTTCGCCAAACGGCGTGTCACGATGGACACCCATTGCGCCATCGACGGCAGGAAGGTCCTCAGGGGGGAGGCCGTGGTTCTGGCCCCGTCGCGCAAGTTCGACTGACGCCTTACCCGGCGGGTCAATTCGACACCGCAGGACGGGCCCGTGCTTGCGCCGCTCCGGCCTGCGGGGTAGCCGAGGCGCATGCGGATATTCCGGGATCATAAGGCCATTCCTGACAATGCGCGCGGCGCCTGCTCCGCGATCGGGAATTTCGATGGCGTCCATCTGGGCCACCAGCACGTGCTGGACCTTGCCCGGGGCCCGGCGCGGGAACGGGGCCGACCGCTTGGCATCGTCACGTTCACCCCCCATCCGCGCGAATTCTTTGCCCCGGACGCGCCCGCCTTCAGGTTGATGTCGCCCGAAGCGCGGGCCAACCGGCTGGCGAAATTGGGGGTCGACCTGCTGTTCGACCTGCCCTTCCCGCAGATTGCACCGATGACCGCCGAAACCTTCATGAAGGATGTCCTGGCCGATGGCCTTGGCCTGTCCCACGTGGTGGTCGGCGCCAACTTCCGCTTCGGCAAGGGCCGGGCGGGCACCGTCCGGACGTTGCAGGACGCCGGCGCCGACCTCGGGTTCGATGTCACGGCGGCCGAGCTGATGGGGGCGGATGCGCCCGTGTCCTCGACCGCGATCCGGGCCGCGCTCTCGCGCGGGGAACCCGGCGCGGCGGCGGCCATGCTGGGCCATTGGCACCGGATCGAAGGCCCGGTCGTGCATGGCGAAAAACGTGGCCGGACACTGGGCTATCCCACGGCGAACATGTCGCTCGACGGTCTGCACCTGCCGCGCCTCGGCGTATACGCCGTCCTTGTGGATATCGCCGACGGTGTCCACGCGGGGACGTATCATGGGGTCGCCTCGCTGGGGGTGCGGCCCATGTTCGGGGTAAACACACCGAACCTCGAGACATTCGTCTTCGATTTCAGCGGCGACCTGTACGGCACGCACCTGTCGGTCGCACTGGTCGAATTCCTGCGGCCCGAACTGACGTTCGACGGTCTGGACGCCCTGATCGGCCAGATGGATGGCGACAGCGCGCAGGCGCGCCATATCCTGGCCGCCCTCGATGGCTGAGGATCCCATCGACCGCAGCGGTCTGCGCCACCGGTTCTGGGAACGCCCCTTGGCCAAGCTGACGGCCCCCGAATGGGAGGCGCTGTGCGACGGCTGCGGAAAATGCTGTCTCAACAAGCTGGAGGACGAGGACACGGGCGCCGTCGAACTGACCCGCGTGGCCTGTCGCCTGTTCGACGATTCGACATGTCGTTGCGCCAATTATGCCGACCGGCTGTCTTTCGTGCCCGAATGCGTGGTCCTGTCGCCCAGAACCCTGCCGGACGTCGTCTACTTCTTTCCCGACACCTGCGCCTACCGCCGCCTCTACGAAGGGCGCGCCCTGCCACACTGGCACCCTCTGCTGACCGGGGATCCGATGTCCCCTCATATCGCGGGCGCATCCCTGATGGATGAAACGGTGTCGGAACACGACGTCTCCGAAGAGGACTGGGAAGATTTCATCATCGAGGAGCCGACGGGCGGGGCATGACCCCGCGTGGCCCGACAAGATGACACCGACGAAGGACGCCAAGACATGAACCTGAACTTTGCCTCCGACAACACGGGCCCCGTCGCGGCCCCGGTCATGGCCGCCATTCAGGCCGCCAACACGGGCGCCGCAATGCCCTACGGCGCCGACCCGTGGATGCCACAGGTGCGCGACCGGCTGCGCGACCTGTTCGACTGGCCCGAGGCCGAGGTCTTGCTGGTCACGACCGGCACGGCGGCAAATGCCATCGCGCTTGCGGCCCTCGTCCAGCCCTGGCAGACGATCTTCGCCCACCGCACCGCCCATATCGAAGCCGACGAATGCGGCGCGCCGGAGTTCTTTACGGCTGGCGCCAAGCTGACCCTTCTGGACGGGCCGGATGGGCAGATCACGCCCGCGGCCTTCGAAGCCGCCCTGTCGCGTCTCGGCGGGCAGGACGTCCACAGCGTGCAGCCCGGCGCGCTCAGCCTGACCAATGTCACGGAAACCGGCAGCGTCTATTCCCTCGAAACGCTTGGCACGCTGACGGACATGGCACGGGCCGCCGGCATCCCCACCCACCTCGACGGGGCCCGGTTCGCCAATGCCTGCGCCGCGCTCGACTGTTCGGCCGCGGCGATGGTGCGCGGGTTCGATGCGGTCAGCTTCGGGGGAACCAAGAACGGCTGCATGGGGGTCGAGGCGATCGTCATCCGCAACCCGGCCAAGGCCTGGGAACTTGCGTTGCGACGCAAACGCGCAGGGCACCTGTGGTCCAAGAACCGCTTCCTGTCTGCGCAGATGCTTGCCTATCTGACGGATGACCTGTGGCGCGCAAACGCAAACGCCGCCAATGCGGCTGGCCAGCGCCTGCGCTCCGGTCTGGCCGCGTCGGGGGCAGAGGTCACAGGCGCCCCCGCCGCCAACATGGTATTCGCGCGTCTGTCCAAGGACGTGATCGCGCGGGCGCAGAAGTCGTCGCAGTTCTACACGATGGACACGGCGGACCATCCCCTGTGCCGGTTTGTCTGCGACTTCACCAAGACAGCGGACGAGGTGGACGCCCTGCTGGACCTGATCGCCGGCTGACGCGAGGGGTGGGCGTGCCCTTCCTCTGGTCCGCAATACCTCGGGGAGTGTGAGGGACAGAGCCCCTCACACAATCGACCTGGCGACAATCGACCTGGCGCCGGTGGCGATCACTTAGCGTCCATCGCGTCCAGACGCGCCTTCAGCGCCTCGTTTTCCTCGCGCGCTTTCTGGGCCATCGCGCGCACCGCGTCGAACTCCTCGCGCGTGACGAAATCGCGGTCTGCCATCCAGCGGTCGAGGACCGATTTCATGGCGGTCTCCGCCTCGGTCCGGGCGCCCTGCGCCACGCCCATCGCGTTGGTCATCAATTGGCCAAGGTCATCCATGATGCGATTGCGGGTCTGCATGTTGTCTCTCCTGAAAGGCTTTCCTTCCATATGGGTTGCGCGTCCGGTCGCGGCAAGCCGCGTCGGCCCGCGATCACGATCCGCGCCGGACCCCGCCGCAGGCATGCATCGCGGTTGACCGGCCCGCGGCGCACGGGCAAAGCGGGGCCATGCTGTTTGCGATCCCCTTTCCCGATGTCTCGCCAGACATCTTCAGCCTCGATCTCGGCGTCTTCGTCTTCACGCTGCGGTGGTATGCGCTGGCCTATATCGCCGGCATCGTCGGCGGATGGTGGATGTCCCGTTGGGTCGTCGGCCAGCCTCACCTGTGGCTGCGCAACACGCCACCGATGTCGCGCGCCCAGGTCGAGGATGTGATGACCTGGATCGTTCTGGGCATCATCCTCGGCGGGCGGCTGGGGTATGTCTTGTTCTATCAACCCGGCTATTACCTTGAAAACCCCGGCCAGATCCTTGCCGTGTGGCAGGGGGGCATGTCATTTCATGGCGGGGCGATGGGCACGGCCATCGCCGTTACCGTCTATGCGTGGCGCCAGAATATCCCGATCCTGTCGATCCTCGATATCGCGTCTCTGGTGGCCCCGCTGGGCCTTGGCCTCGGGCGGGTGGCGAACTTCATCAATGCGGAGCTGTGGGGCCGTCCGACCGACATGCCTTGGGGTGTGGTCTTTCCCGGACAGGCCGCGCAGGCCTGTACCAACATCGGACAGTTCTGCGCCCGTCACCCCAGTCAGCTTTACGAAGCCCTGCTGGAAGGCGCGCTGCTGCTTGCCATCCTCTGGGGGGTCGCGCTACGCGGCGGGTTCAAGCGGCGCGGCCTGCTGTTCGGCCTATTCCTGTCCGGCTACGGTGCCGCCCGCACCTTCGTCGAGGCATTCCGACAGGCCGACGCACAATACATCACGCCCGACAATCCGCTCGGGCATGTCGTGCGGATGGGCGATTGGGGCCTGACGATGGGACAGGTCCTGTCCCTGCCGATGCTGGCCGTCGGCCTGCTGGTCGTCGCCTTCGCGATGCGTCCCAAGGTGGGCAAGGCACGGGCATGAGCCTTCGGGACCTGCTGCTTGGCCGGATCGCCACGACCGGGCCGCTGACGGTTGCCGATTACATGGCGGACTGCCTGCTGCACCCGACGCTCGGTTATTACACGACGCGTGACCCGCTGGGGGCCAAGGGCGATTTCGTCACCGCCCCCGAGATCAGCCAAATGTTCGGCGAGATGCTGGGCCTGTGCCTTGCGCAGTCCTGGATGGATCAGGGCCGTCCGGATCCATTCGCCCTTGTCGAACTGGGACCGGGGCGCGGCACCCTGATGGCGGACATGTTGCGCGTGGGGCGGGCCGTTCCCGGCTTTGTCGAGGCCGCGCGCATCCATCTGGTCGAGGCGTCGCCCGCCCTGCGCGCCGTTCAGGGCCGCACCCTGACGGGCCACAGCCCGACATGGCATCAAACGGTCGACGACCTGCCGGACCTGCCGACATTCCTTGTGGCGAACGAGTTTCTGGACGCGCTGCCAATCCGTCAATACGTCCGCGATGGTGCCGCCTGGCGCGAACGGCTCGTGACCGTGCAGGATGGCGCCCTGACCTTCGCGTTGGCCCCGCCGATGCCGGTGCCCGAGCTTGCGCATCATGACGTCCCGGACGGCACCATGGTCGAGAGGTGTCCGGCCCTGCCCGGTGTTGTGCAATCCATCGCAGGCCGCATTGAACAGGGCGGCGTGGCCCTGATCATCGATTACGGGCACTGGAGGTCACAGGGCGATACCCTGCAGGCCCTGCGCGATCACACGCCCGAAGATCCGCTGACCACACCGGGCGGTGCCGACCTGACCGCGCATGTGGATTTCGAGGCCGTGGCCCGGGCATCCGGCCCGGCGCAGGCCTCCGCCATGACGCGGCAAGGCGTCTTTCTGGAACGTCTGGGCATCACCGCGCGGGCACAAGCCTTGGCAAGGGGGCTGACGGGCGATGCGTTGGCGGCACATGTGGCGGCACATCGCCGCTTGACCCATCCGGCCGAGATGGGCGACCTTTTCAAGGTGATCGCACTGGCCCCGCCCGGTGCGCCGCTGCCGCCGGGGGTGGATGCGATGGGTGACCTGACATGACACTTGAAATTCTGCGCGCCGAGCTGCTGGGCGGGGTGACGCACGGGTTCTTTACCCGCAAGGGCGGTGCGTCGTCGGGCATCTTTGCCGGCCTCAATTGCGGTTCCGGGTCCAGCGACCTGTCCGACGTCGTCGCCGTGAATCGCGACCGCGTGGCCGAGGCGATGGGCGGCCCGCTGCGCGGGGTGCACCAGGTCCATTCATCCGACGTTGTCACCGTCGACGGCCCGATGCCCCAACCTCAGCCCCGTGCGGATGCGTTGGTGACGGCGCGTGCGGGTGAGGTGCTGACCATCCTTACCGCCGATTGCCAGCCTGTCCTGTTCCACGACCCCGACAACGGGGTGATCGGTGCGGCACATGCCGGGTGGAAAGGCGCGCTGGGCGGTGTGCTCGAGGCGACGGTGGACGCGATGATCGATCAGGGCGCAGCCCGCGACAGCATCCGCGCCGCCATCGGCCCGTCGATCAGTCAGGCCGCCTATGAAGTCGGGGAAGAGTTTCTGGATACCTTCATGGCCGAGGATCCCGATACGCTGCGCTTTTTCGCCAACGGGCGCGACGGGCGGTATCAGTTCGACCTGATCGGCTATGGCCTGCACCGGCTGCGCAGCGCGGGGGTCACGGCGGAATGGACCGGTCATTGCACCTATTCCGACCCCGAACGTTTCTATTCCTATCGCCGCACGACCCACGCCAAGGAGGCCGACTACGGCCGCCTGATCGCCGCCATCCGCCTGTAAACACGGCCCTTTCAGCCGGTCCAACCCCGCGGCTTGAATGGCGATATGGCACGGGCGCGCATGATGGGCCCCGCGCGATCGACGCCCGATTGCACGCCGCCCTGATTGCGCCACAATTACGCACCACCTTCGCCGCGAACAGACCGCGCAAAGACCGCATGGCCGCCCCGTCTCCGCCCGACGCCTCCGTCAGAACGTGCTTAACGCACACGCAGGAGAGCCCCATGTCGCGCAAGATCTGGTTGGACCGCACCATCGAAGCCGCCCGCACCGAAACGTATCAGATGCCCTGGTCCCGTTCGGTCAAGAACAAGCCCGCGCCCGCCCCGGTCAAGACCGCCGCGCGCGCCTCCTGAGACGTCTGCCGCAGGGCAAGGGCGTTCCGCGCCCTGCCCTAGCCCCGCGCCAGATCGGACAGCGACGCATTCGTCGTCAGCATGTCGGGATCCAGCCGCACCTCGATCACCGAAAAGACGGATGCCGCCCGTGCCGCCGTGAGGGCAGGGGCAAAATCGGCCTGTTCGGTGACCACGACCCCCTGCCCGCCATAGGCCCGTGCCAAAGCCGCGAAATCGGGGTTGGCCAGATCCGTTCCGGAGACCCGGCCAGGATAGTGTTTCTCCTGATGCATTCGAATCGTGCCATATCGCCCGTTGTTCGCGACGATCACGATGGGGCGGGCGCCATGCTGCGCGGCTGTCGACAGCTCGTTGCAGGTCATCTGGAAACAGCCGTCCCCGGCAAGGCAGATGACATCGCGCTCCGGTGACGCGATCGAGGCCGCGATGGCCGCCGGAAAGCCATAGCCCATCGACCCGGAGGTCGGCGCAAGCTGTGTGCCAAAGCGGCGCCAGCGATAATAGCGATGCAGGAACGCCGCGTAGTTGCCCGCGCCGTTCGTCAGAACCGCATCTTCGGGCAGGACCGCGTCGAGATGGGCGATCACCTGTTCCATCTTGACGGCCCCCGGCGTCGTCTTCGGTGTGATCCAGGCCTCAAAGTCCGCCCGCGCCTCGGCCTGCGCGCCATGCCAGCCGGGCAGCGTATCGTTGCGCGCGGCCAGGGCCGTGATGACATCCGCGGCACGCGCGACCACGGGGACGGCCGCGGTCCAGACGCGGTTCACCTCATCCGCGTCGGGGTGGACATGGATCAGCCGCGGGGCGTCCCGTGTCGGGTCCAGCACCTCGTATCCGCCGGTCGCGATGTCGCCCAGCCGCGTGCCAAGCGCGAAGATGACATCGGCGTCCTTCAACCGCTGCATCAGGCGCGGATTCGGACCGACGTTCAGGTCACCCACGTAGGCAGGCGACCGGTTGTCGATGTGATCCTGCCGCCGGAACGCAGCCGCCACCGGCAAGCCGTGCCGTTCGGCCCAAGTGCGCAGGGCATCGGCTGCACCCTGCGACCAGCCGCCGCCCCCGGCGACGACCAGTGGACGTTGCGCCTGTCGCAGGGTGTCGATGATCCCGGACAGGTCGGCGGGCACGGCGGGCACGGGAACGGTGACCGCCGGACGATCCGACACATCCGCCTGTGCCGACAGCATGTCCTCGGGCAGGGCCAGAACGACCGGGCCCGGGCGGCCCGATTGCGCGACCGAAAAGGCACGCGCGATATATTCCGGCAGGCGATCCGTCTGATCGACCTCGGCCACCCATTTCACGAGGCCCCCGAACAACCCGCGATAGTCGACCTCCTGAAAGGCTTCGCGGTCGCGGTGGCCGCGCGCGATCTGGCCGACGAAACACACCAGAGGCGTCGAATCCTGCATCGCGATGTGCAGGCCCGCGCTGGCATTCGTGGCGCCGGGTCCGCGTGTCACGAAGACGACGCCGGGGGTGCCGGACAGCTTGGCGCTGGCCTCGGCCATCATCGCGGCGCCCCCTTCCTGCCGGCAGACGACGTTCTGAATGTCGTGATCATGCAGCCCATCGAGCGCGGCGAGGAAGCTCTCCCCCGGCACCGAAAAGACGCGGGTCACGCCCTGGATCGCAAGCTGATCCGCCAAAATGCGTCCACCGTGCCTGTCCATCCCGTTTTCTCCCACTAGGTCCTTGCGCGACCTCAACCGGAAAGGCTGTCCCATGTCCACACTCCTCGGTCTCTGCGGCTCTCTCCGGGCCGGATCGTTCAACCGCAAGCTGATGCACGAAGCCGCGCGCCTTTATGGTACCCCCCTGACGGAGGCTGATCTGCGCCTGCCGCTCTATGACGGCGATCTGGAACAGCGGGAGGGCATTCCCGCAGCCGTCACGCGACTGGCCGAACAGATCGCGGCGGCGGATGCGGTGCTCGTGGCGACACCGGAATACAACAAGGCCCTGTCAGGCGTGATGAAGAACGCGCTCGACTGGATCAGCCGGACGCCGGGGACGCCGTGGTTGGGCAAGCCTGTCGCCGTGATGTCGGCCACGGGCGGCCGCACCGGGGGTGAACGCGCCCAGAGCAGCCTGCGCGCCTGCATGTTGCCCTTTCGCGCCGATATCGTGCCCGGCCCCGAAATCCTCGTCGCCGCCGCCGCAAAGCAGTTCGACGAAGAAGGCCGCCTGATGAACGAGATGAACCTCAAGGCCCTGACCGAAGTGATGGATCAGCTTCGGTCGCGCGCCGGGGCCGCCGGTTAGGCCGGGTTCGACACCTCGATCAGGTTTCCGTCCGGGTCACGCAGATAGATCGACAGGATCGGCCCTGTCGCCCCCGTGCGGGGCACCGGCCCTTCCTCGATCGTGACGCCCTCGTCGGCCAAGTGCGCGATCCAGTCGGACAGGGGATCGTCGGACAGGAAACACAGGTCGGCCGTCCCGCTGCCGGGCTGGCGCGCGTGGGGCCGAAACTCTGCCCCGGCCTGGTGAAGGTTGATCTTCTGCCGACCGAAGGTCACCGCCAGACGGGTGCTTCCGTCGGCGGGATGAAAGGTTTCGGCCACGCACCCGAGGATGCGGGCGTACCACGCGGCGGTGGCCTGCGGGTCGGCCACGGTCAGGACCAGATGGTCGAGAGCTGTTATATGCATCTTGCGCCCCCCGCACCGCCGGTCGAAACTGCTGTCATGTCACAACCCCACGCGCAGACCGTCAAGGATGTCATGGATCCGGCCCGTGCCGAGGCCTGTGCCGCCGTTCTGGACCGCCCCGCCCCGACAGATACGTTGCCGCCCTTCTGGCATCACCTGCATTTCTGGGATGTGCAAAGCGGAACGCGCCTCGGACGGGACGGGCACGTGGCGCGCGGGGTGGGGATGATCCCGGACCTTGGCCTGCCACGACGCATGTGGGCCGGCGGACATGTGGAATTCATGTCCCCCCTTTCATTCGGTCAGGTGGCGACGCGGCGCACCACCCTGCGCGACATTCACCGCAAGACCGGGCGCAGCGGACCGCTGGCGCTCGTGACGCTGGTTCATGAGATCGGACAGGGTGACATCCTTCGCCTGCGCGAACGGCAGACGCTGGTCTACCGCGAGGATCCGTCACCGGACGCCCTCGAGCTCATCGTCCCCCCCGCGCCTGAGGCCGATGTAGAGGAAACCCGCATCTTCGACGCGCTGACCCTCATGCGCTATTCCGCACTGACGATGAACGCGCACCGTATCCACTGGGATGAAAGCTACGCCACCGGGGTCGAGGGGCACGCCGGGCTGGTCGTGCACGGCCCGCTGCTGGTCGAGGGGCTGATCGATCTTGCGACGCGGTACGTCGGGCCACTGGCGACGATCGACTATCGCGCCACGAGCCCCGCAATCGCAAACGAGACGTTGACCTTCTGCCTGCGCCACGGCGGTCCGACATCCCTGGCGACGGCGTTCGTGCGGGGTGCGGACGGGGGCCTGCGAATGACGGCAGAGGTGCGCCCC
Source organism: Jannaschia sp. 2305UL9-9 (assembly GCF_041403465.1). Lineage (NCBI taxonomy): Bacteria > Pseudomonadati > Pseudomonadota > Alphaproteobacteria > Rhodobacterales > Roseobacteraceae > Jannaschia > Jannaschia sp. 2305UL9-9. Next base: position 807,602 of record NZ_JBGEHM010000002.1, on the reverse strand, counting down.
GCCTGACGGCGCGCACAACCGCCGGAAAACCCGCCGACGTCAGACGCCCGCCGCGACGATCGCATCGGCGAGCATCGGGACCGTCCGTTCGTTCAGGCCGGCAATGTTCATGCGGCTGTCGCCGACCATGTAGACACCGTGATCCCGCCGCATCGCCTCGACCTGTTCCGGGCTGGCCCCGAGGCGCGAGAACATGCCCCGATGCGCGGCCAGAAACCCGAACCGATCCGATCCGACCCGGTCGCGCAGGGCTGCGGCCAAGGCCTCGCGCAGGGTCAGCATGCCAAGGCGCACGTCCTCGAGCTCGGCCAGCCAATCGGCGCGCAGGGCATCGTCGGTCAGGATCATCGTGACGACGCGCGCCCCGTGATCTGGCGGAAAACTGAAGTTCAGGCGGTTCAGCGTCGCCATTGCCCCTTGCGTGACGGCCAATCGCTCTGCCGATGGTGCGGCCGCCATCAACAGGCCGGTGCGTTCGCGGTAGATGCCGAAGTTCTTGGAACAGGACGCGGCGATGATCGCCTCCGGCACGGCGGCAATCATTGCCCGTGTGCCCGCCGCATCCGCCTCGACCCCGTCACCGAAGCCCTGGTAGGCGATATCGATGAAGGGCACGGCGCCCCGCCGTTCCAGCAGGGCCGCGACCTCGCCCCATTGGTCCAGCGTCAGGTTCGCGCCGGTCGGGTTGTGACAGCAGCCATGCAGGATCACCGCATCACCGGGCGCCACCCCTTCGAGGTCGGACATCATGCCGTCGAAATCCACACCGCCCGTCGCCGTGTCGAAGTAGCGATAGCTGCTGGAAGGCATCCCGAGGTAGTCGATGATCGCGGGATGGTTCGGCCAGGTCGGGTTCGACAGCCAGACCGTCGCCTCCGGCGCGGCCATGCGGATCAATTCCAACCCCTGCCGGATCGCGCCGGTGCCGCCGGGCGTGGCGACGGCGGCCAGACGGTCCCTTGGCCGGTCCTCGCCCAGAACGAGGGTCGAGAGGGCATCGGCAAAGGCCGGATCACCCGCAAGGCCGGTATAAACCTTGGTGTCCTGCGTCTCCACCAGCTGCCGCTCCGCCGCCTTGACGGCGCGCATCACGGGCGTCAGCCCCGTCGCATCCTTGTAGACGCCGACGCCGAGGTCGATCTTGTCCGCGCGTGTATCCTGCTTGAACGCTGCCATCAGGGCGAGGATCTTGTCGGGGGCTTGCGGGGTCAGGGCGGTCAGCATCAGGCGTCTCCGGTGGCGACCTTGAGGTCGGGATACATGCCCCATTCAGCCCAGGAGCCGTCATAGAGCGCATGATCGCCCTGCCCCATGCGGGTCAGGGCGAGGTTCAGGATCGCGGCCGTCACGCCCGATCCGCAGGTGGTGATGACAGGGCGATCGGGGTCGACACCGGCGGCGGCAAAGGCGGCGCGCAGGCCATCGGCATCCTTCATCGTGCCATCCGGGTTCAGAACCTCGCCGAACGGCAGGTTGCGCGACCCCGGGATGTGCCCGGCGCGCAGGCCGGGGCGCGGTTCCGCCACCTCGCCGCGAAACCGCGGCGCGGCGCGGGCATCGACGATCTGCGTCCGGCCCAGCTTGGACGTCTGCGCGACCTGCGTGACATCCCGCATCAGCTGCGGCTGTGGCGACACGGTCATGTGGCGGTCCTTGATCTGCGGCGGGGCATCGGTGACCGGGTGCCCCTCGGCCTGCCACTTGGGCAGACCACCGTCCAGCACCGCCGCCCTTTGTCCGAACAGCCTGAACAACCACCACAGCCGCGCCGCCGAGAACAGGCCCACACTGTCGTAGATGACGACCGTGTGCCCGTCGCCCACGCCGATCCGGCGCATCCGGGACATGAATTTCTCGACCGGGGGCGCCATGTGCGGCAGGGCGGATCTCCCGTCGCTGACATCGTCCAGTGCCACGAAGCGGGCACCGGGGATATGCGCCTTCTGGTATTCCTCGAAAGGATCGCGGCCCGTGTCCGGCATGTGCCAGGATGCGTCGAGGACGCGCAGATCGGGCGAGGTCAGGCGTGCCGCCAACCAGTCGGTCGACACCAGAATCGCGGGATCGTCCTGCACCTTGGGTGGGGTCTTCGGGCTCATGCCTGGGCCTCCTGTCTGGATAGTCTCTCGGCGAAGACGCCACGCCACGTCGGGTCCAGCGCGGACATGCCCGCCAGTGGCGCGATCTTTTCGATCGGGGCGTGGGGGTCGAACAGGGCCGCGGCCACCCGGCGCACCGTCCAATCGGGCAAGGGACGTTCCAGCAGGGTGATCGTACCGCCCGCCGCAACCGCGCCGGCTTCGACGACGCGCAGGTACCATCCCGTGCGCAGTGTCCTGCGCACCTGCCATGCAAGCCTGTCATCGCCCGCATGTGCCGACAGCTTCCAGCAGGGTTGCCGCCCCTGACTGACCACGACCCGCGCGCTGCCCATCCGCAGCACGTCCCCGATACAGACGTCCGCCTCCGTCCAGTTCGGCAACGAGATGTTCTCGCCGAAACCGCCGGGTGCAAAGACGGGGTTGTCGCCCAGGTCGCGACGCCACTCGGGGTAATGGGCGGCGGGATAGACATGTATGGCCTTTGCCACACCGCCATGGACCGACAGATCGGCCTGCGCATCGCCCACGAGGCCGGTCGCGCCGACGGCGACCGCGCCATCGCGGCGCGTCTTGGCAATTGCCGACGGCGGTTTGCCGGGCCAACGGTCACGGACCTGTCCGGTGAAAACGGCGGTGATACGATCCGAATCGGTCATGGCATCATCTCGCGGCGGGGCCCCGCGCCTTGGGCGGGGCGGCATCCCAAAGGGCTTAGACCCGCTGTCCGGCTTGTGCAACGGACGCGATAGGCCGTCGGGCGGTATCGGGGCGCAGGAACAGGGTTGCCTCGGCCCCGGTCGCGCCCTAAGACGCGGCCTTCACCGCGGGCGGACACCCTTGGAGGCCGCCCCACAATTCTGATTGGAGATATGACATGGCTAATGAGATTCCGGATCTCGTTGCGCATGCACGGACGGGGACAGGCAAGGGGGCCGCTCGTCAAGCACGCCGTGATGGCATGGTGCCGGGTGTGGTTTACGGTGGCGGTGCAGACCCGCTGGCGATCCAGATCCCGTTCAACGACCTGCTGAAGAAGCTGAAGGCCGGCCGCTTCCGCGCCACGCTCTGGAACCTGAAGGTCGAAGGCCAGGAAGACGTGCGCGTCATCTGCCGCGACGTTCAGCGTGACGTCGTCAAGGACCTGCCGACCCACCTGGACCTGATGCGCCTGCGCCGCACGTCCAAGGTCAACCTGTTCATCCCCGTGGTGTTCGAAGGTGTCGACGGTTCGCCCGGCGACAAGAAGGGCGGCGTCCTGACGACGGTCCGCACCGAGGTCGAACTGCGCGTGACCGCCGGCGACATTCCCGAGAGCATCACGGTCGATTGCTCGAAGATGGAAATCGGCGACACCGTCACCATTTCCGACGTCACCCTGCCCGAGGGCGCCAAGGCGGTGATCGAGCGTGACTTCGTTCTGGCCAACATGCAGGCCCCTTCGGGCCTCGCCTCGCAGGCGGACGATGACGAGGTCGAAGAGACCGTCGTGACCGAACAGAAGGCCGATACGGCCGAAGGCTGATCGCAATCGGCCGACAGGCCAACAGGAAAGGGCGCCGGACCATTGGTCCGGCGCCCTTTTTCGTTCGGGATGGGTCAAGGCACCCTGGCGGTCAGTTCACCGCCGCTCCGACGCCCCGCACAACCAGCTTTCCCGCCCCGACGCCCGTTTTCACAACGGTCTTCGTCGCGAAAAGGCCGGTGTCGACCGTGTTGTCGACGATCCGTTCAGCCGAACAGGCGGACAGCGTGATCATGGCCGCCGTCAACAGCAGCGCGGTTTTCTTCAAGGTCATGGCAGCATTCCTCAAACTTGGAACAGGACGTCCCGGCGGGGCGTGGGCGCAGCGGAAAGCCGCGCTTCGCCCGCTTTTTACCACTCCCTCATAAACAAGAAAAACGAATAGGAATTGTGTCTGAAACAACTATTCCTCATATTCGGCGGATGGACATCACCCTGATCCGCACCTTCGTGGCCGTCTCGGATACCGGCAGCTTTGTCGCCGCCTCTGCCCGGCTGTTCGTGACGCAATCGGCCGTCAGCCTGCGCATCCAGCGGTTGGAGGACACGCTGGGCCGGCCTTTGTTCACCCGCTCGAAGGCCGGGGTCGCATTGACGCCGGCTGGCCAATCCTTCGAGCGCTATGCCCTGAGCCTTCTGAAACTGTGGGAGGAGGCGCGTCAGCACGTCGCACTGCCCGACGGGTTCACCCGCGCGCTGAGCATCGGGGCGCAGTATTCGCTGTGGCCAAGGCTCGGCTATCGCTGGCTGGACAGGTTGCGCGCGGCGGATCCGGGTCTTGCCCTGCGCGCGGAGGTCGGGATGCCCGATCGCCTGACACGGTTCCTGATCGAGAGCGTCGTGCAGGCGGCCCTGACCTACATGCCGCAATCCCGGCCGGGCCTGACCGTCACGCCGGTGATGGAGGACGAGCTGATCCTCGTCGCCTCGTTCCCCGCGCAGGACCCCGAGGAGATCACCGACAGCTACGTCTACATGGACTGGGGGCCGGAGTTCAGCCAGGCCCACGCCACGGGCCTGCCGCATCTTTCGGGGCGGGGCCTGACCCTCGGCCTCGGCGCATTGGGGGCCGACTACGTGGCCAACCGCCGGGCCGCGGCCTATCTGCCCGCACGCGCGGCGCAAACGCATCTGGATGCGGGGCGTCTGCACCTCGTGCCGGACGCGCCGCGGTTCGCCTATCCGATCTGGTTGGTGATGCGCGACGACGTCGAGCCGGACCTGGCCGGACTGGCACGGGACAGCCTGTCGTTCGTGGCCGACCGCGCGGAAGCGGCGCAGGACGACGTGATCGCGGAACTCGCGCGGTTGAGCCACCAGGACGCGGTCGCCGTTCTGGGCGACCTGCCAGCCGTCGGCCCGAAGGACGACGACCGGGGCGCCCGCTGAGGGGGATGCGAGGGGACCAGTCCCCTCGCGCTCCCCAGCGCAAGGGGGCCGTGAGCCCCCTTGCGGAACCCCGGCGCCCCCCTCCCCGTCACCGCTCAGGTCTTCGGGCGGCCACCGGCAGCGGCGTAGGCCATGTCGATCACACGTTGCGTCCCCGCCGCATCCTCGAGCGTCCATGGGAACGCCGCCTCGCCGCGGATGGCCGCGCCGAACGCCTCCACCTGCGTGACGTATTGATTGAGGCCCGGCCAGCTGCGCCTGTGGGTGATCCCGTCACGTCCGCGCCATTCCACGACGGCTTCACCGAACTTGGCGGCGTTGAAGGGGGTCAGCAGCCGGATCAGGCCGGCATCCCCGTGGAACAGCATGAACTGTTCCGGCAGCAGCCGCATGGAGTTGACCCAATGCGCCGTGAAGCCGGGGAAGCGCGCCGATACGCGGGCAAGCACGTCGCAGCCTTCCTCCCACTCGATATCCGCGTGGGTGATCGCCTCCGGCTCCGCTCCGGTGGCCCAGCGGGTGCAGCCGTAGGTATAGACCCCGATGTCCGGCAACGCCCCGCCCCCCGTCGCCGCGGCGTTCCGGATGTTGCCCGGATCGCCGGAATTGTCGTAGGTGAACACCCCCTCGACATGACGAAGGGTTCCGACCGCTCCCTCGGCGAGAAGCTGCCGCACGAAGGCCCATTGGGGATGGTGGACGATCATGTAGGCCTCGGCGGCCTGCAATCCGGTCGCATCGCGGGCGGCGATCAGGGGCGCGATATCCGCTTCGGTCATGGCAAGCGGTTTTTCCACCAGAACGTGCTTGCCAGCCTCCAGCGCCTTGACGCCCCAAGGGACATGCATCGTATGCGGCAAGGGCACGTAGACGGCGTCGATCTCGGGATCGGCAAGCAGCGCCTCATAGCTGTCGTGCACGGTCAGGCCCGGCGCGAAGGCGGCAAAGGGCGCCGCCTTTTCCGGCGACCGCGTGGCCAGCGCCGCCAGACTGTGACCCGAGGCCGCGTGGATCGCGGGGGCCATCGAGTTGCGTGCAAAGTTGGAGGCGCCGAGCACGCCCCACCGGATTGCCTTGGTCATGCCGTCTCTCCTCCTGGTGGTCGATTTCGCCGCACCTTCCGGTGAGGGGGGCAAGGCGTCAAGCCGGAACCCCGCGCGGGATCGCCCTTGCCCCACACGCAAGGTCGGCTAGGCTCCTGCGCATGTCCGATCCACGCCCGACGCGCATCCTGTTCAGACGACTGGCAATTCTTGCCGGGTTCGTCGCTGTGCTCTGGCTTGTGCAGACGGTCAACTGGGCCACGGGCTACAGCCTGAACCCGGCGTTCGGCCTGATCCCGCGCCATGCGGCAGGTCTCGATGGAATTGCGGGGATGCCGCTGTTGCACGGGGGCTTCGCGCATCTTGCGTCGAACACACCGCCACTACTTATAATGGGCGCGCTGCTTGCCCTGACGGCGACCCGAGCCCTGTTCACCGTCAATGCAATCATCATCCTGCTGGGCGGGGCGTTGGTCTGGCTTTTCGGCAGCTCCGCGATCCACGTCGGCGCCTCGGGCCTCGTGTTCGGATGGTTCGGGTTCCTTGTCACGCGCGGATTGGTGGACCGGTCGCCCGTGACGCTGGCCGCGGCGCTGGTGGTGGGGGTGCTTTACGGCGCGATGATCTGGGGCGTGTTGCCGGGGCAACCGGGCGTCTCGTGGGAGGCGCATCTGTTCGGCGCGGTGGCCGGAGCGGCAGCGGCGATCGCGATCCGCACCCATGTCCATGCCCCGCGCACGCGCGCGGTGGACCGGCGGTAGACGGCCACAGACCACCGTCTCCGCCCCTGCCTGCCCGCAGGCTGCCTGACAGCGCGATGGCGCCCGCGACGCCTGCCGGATCGACGACCACAACCACCTTTACGACCGAGCCGGAGGGCATCCTGCCCGTGTCACCCGTGGCCGCGGCGATCAGGTATCGTCCTCGTCCTGTCGCGTCCGGGCATGGCGCCTGAGCTGGATATGGAAGGCGAGCCAGACCGCGACCGACAGGACAGCGATGCCGCCCCATATCCACGGGGCAAGCGCGGTCTCGAACCCGCGTCCGGTGGTCGCGCCGTCGAACACGACGCGGCCCTCAGATCCCGTCGATGCAAACGTATTTCGTCTCGAGGTAGTCCTCCAGGCCCTGCGACCCGCCTTCCTTGCCCAGACCGCTTTCCTTGACGCCCCCGAAAGGCGCCTCGACCGTGGTGATCAGGCCCGAATTGATGCCGATCATCCCGTATTGCAGCCCCTCGTTCAGGCGGAAGGCCCGGCCGAGGTCGCGCGTATAGGCATAGCAGGCGAGGCCATAGACGGTATCGTTGGCCATCTCGATCGCCTCTTCCTCGGTGTCGAACCTGAAGACCGGGGCAAGGGGGCCGAAGATTTCCTCGGTCGCGAACTTCATGTCCTGCGTGGCGCCCGTGATGACGGTCGGCTGGAAGAACGTGCCGCCGTTGCCGTGCCGCGCGCCGCCCGTCGCGATCTGACCGCCCTTGTCGGTCGCGTCGGCGACGAACTCCTCGACCTTCTCGACGGCGGCCATCTCGATCATCGGGCCCTGTTCCACGCCGTCCGCGCGCCCGTCCCCGACCTTCAGGGCCTCGGTCTTCTCGACCAGCTTGGCGACGAAGGCGTCGTGGATGCCCGACTGGACATAGATCCGGTTGGCGCAGACGCAGGTCTGCCCGGCGTTGCGGAACTTGGACACCATCGCCCCCTCGACCGCCGCGTCCAGATCGGCGTCGTCGAACACCACGAAGGGCGCGTTGCCGCCCAGCTCCATCGAGACTTTCTTGACCGTGTCGGCCGCCCCGCGCATCAGCTCCTTCCCGACTTCGGTAGAGCCGGTGAAGGTGATCTTGCGCACCTCGAAGGCGTCCATCATCGCGCCCGCGATCTCGCTTGCGGAACCGGTCACGACGTTCATGACGCCCTTGGGATAGCCGACCTCCTCGCACAGCGCGCCCCAGGCGAGGCCCGAATAGGGCGTCATCGTCGCGGGCTTGGCCACCACGGTGCAACCGACGGCCAGTGCGGGCGCGACCTTGCGCGCCAGCATGGACGACGGGAAGTTCCATGGCGTGATCATGCCCACCACGCCGATGGCGTGCTTGGTTACAAGGATGCGGCGGCCGTTCACCCCGGCGGGCACGATCTCGCCCTTGGCGCGGCGCGCCTCCTCGGCGAACCAGCGGACGTATTGCGCGCCGATGGCGATCTCGCCCATGGACTCGGCCATCGGCTTGCCCATCTCGACGGTCAGCAGTTCGGCAAGGTCGCGCTGATTGTCCATCAGGGCATCGTGCAGCTTCCACAGCAGATTGCACCGCTCCATCAGGGGCATGTCGCGAAAGCCGGGGAAGGCCGCGCTGGCGGCGGCGATCGCGCGCTCCGTCTCGGCCCGTCCGCCCTTGGGGACGGTGCCGATGACCGACCCGTCCACCGGGTTCGTCACGTCGATGGTGGCGCCGCCGTCGGCGCCGACCCAATCACCGCCAATCAGGTTCGCCTGCTTCATCCAGTCCTGGAACGCCATGGTCTATCCTTTCGAAAATCGGAACGTGCTGACCTGCTCATAGGTCTGGCCGGGGCGCAGCACGGTGTCGGGGAAGTCATCGTGGTTCGGCCCGTCGGGCCAGGCCTGCGGCTCCAGCGCGACGCCGGAATGGGCGCCATAGCGCCGCCCGTCGAGGCCGGGCACCTCGGTCGCGAGCTTGGAGGCATCGTAGACCTGCAACCCGGCTTCGGTGGTTGCGATCGTCATCGTCACCCCGGAGGTGCGCGAGGTCAACGTCGCCACGTCGCGCAGGGGCACCTGTCCGTCGGACAGGCACAGGTTGTGGTCCAGCAGACCGGGCTGTGCCAGCGCGCGGCCGCGACGGAAATCGAAGGCGGTGCCGTCGACGGGCACGACGCCCGTGGGGATCATCCCGTCGTCGACGGGCGTGTAGCGGTCGGCGCCCGGCACCGTCAGGACGTGATCCGCAACGGTCCCGCTGTCGTCGAGGATCCAGTAGGAGTGATGCGCGATGTTGCAGATCGTCGGGGCATCCGTCGTGGCCACATACCGCACCTGCAACGTCGCTTCGGGCGCGCAGGTAAAGATCGCCGTCAGGCGCATCCTGCCGGGATAGCCCATCTCCCCGTCTGGCAACGTGATCTCGAACCGGATCGTGTCGGGGGTGACGTCGACGACATCCCAGACCCGTTTGCCCGTCCCCCCCGACCCGCCGTGCAGGTGATGACGGGCCTGAAAGTTGCGGTCGAGTTGATGCCTTTGCCCATCCAGCGTGAACTGCCCCTCGCCAATGCGGTTGGCATAGCGCCCGGCGGTGGCACCCATGTAATTCGAATGCTGCGGGTAGTGATCCAGATCCGCAAGGCCAAGAACCAGCGGCGCGTCGTGCCCGTCGAGGCGCAGGTCGTGCAGGATCGCCCCCATGTCGGTGAAGGTCGCGGTCAGGCCGTGGCCCTGAATGGTGTATGTCGGTCGCATGATCTTGTCCTACTCCAGCCCCAGATGCGCCGCCACCCGGCGGGCGGTCATCTCGGAGACGCGGGTATTGGCCTCGGCGGTCACGCCACCGATATGCGGCGTCAGGATCAGGTTCGGCACATCGGCGAAAGGGTGATCCGGGGTCAGCGGCTCCTGCGCGAACGTATCCAGCGCCGCGCCCCCCAGATGACCGGTTCGCAGGGCATCGCAGACCGCGCCCTCGTCGACGACCCCGCCCCGCGCGGCGTTGACGAGGATGGCACCGGGCCCCATGGCGGAAAGGGCCGCGGCATCGATCAGGTTCCGGGTCTCGTCCGTCAGGGGAACATGCAGGGACAGGACATCGGCCGCCGCCAGCACCTCGGGGATGGTGGCGGACCGCGCGCCGTCGAAATCGCGCGCATAGGGATCGGCGGCCACGACCTCCATCCCGAGGGCACGTCCAAGCCGACCGGTCGCGCGCGCGATCTCTCCGTAGCCGATGAGGCCAAGGGTCTTGCCCGCGATTTCCCGCCCCTGCCCGGCCCTGGCGCGCGGCCAGTTGCCCGCCTCCATCTCAGGGCGCAGCATGTAGGCCCCGCGCAGCAGGACGGCCGCCGTGGTGATCACGTATTCGGCCACCGACAGGGTGTTCGCGCCGGTCGCTGGATAGACCTCGATCCCGCGCGTGGCACATCCCTCCATGTCGATGTTGTCGAGGCCGACGCCCAGCCGCCCCACGCAGGTAAACCCCGCATCCAGAAGGTCACCACGCACCTGCGTGCGGTTGCGCACGATCAAGGCGCGCGCCCCCCGCACCGCCGCCATCAAATCGTCGGGCCGGTCCGGCAGGTCGGGGGCATAGGTCACATCAGCACGTGCGCGCAGCCAATCGACCCACGCCTCGTCCATGAATTCAGTAATCACGATCATAGCGATATTCCATGTGTTGCGAGGTGCCGGACCGATGCCCGGGACGTATCAGGATCGACATGCAGATCGGTCACGGACCCCGCCCCACCAGCGATATGGCCTGACCGGATCGCGCGGATTCCTCGGCCGCTTCGCCCACGAGGACGGACCAGTAGCCGTCGGCAAGCGAAACCTCGGGCGTGCCCTTGCCCCGGCGAACAAGGTCGAGGAAGCGTTCGTGTTGGTAGAAGGTGGAGCCGTGGTGGTCGCCGGCGATCAGCAGCTCGGCAGGCGTATGCACGACCTCCCGCACCTCCTGCTTGAGGGCACGGACGGAGGTGACGAATTCCGCCTCTCGCGGGGCGCCGTCGGGGGCGAAGCGCGCCGGTCCGGGGATCAGCGCATCGCAGCGGGCGCGCGGTCCGGTAACGGCCACGAACTCCTGCCAATGCGATCCTTCGGCGAACATGCACAGGTCCAGCATACCGCGCGTGCCATTCTCGAAATCGACGATGACATAGGCGTTGTCCACGATGTCGGGAATGCCGCCCGCATAGCGTTCGTCGCGGTGGTTCACGTCGACGCCCGCACTGGCGTAGACGCGCACGGGATCGGATTTCAGCACAAGGCGCATCAGATCCCAGAAATGACAGCACTTCTCGACCAGCGTGCCGCCTGTGCGTGCGTTGAAACGGTTCCAGTCATCGACCTTGGGCAGAAACGGAAAGCGGTGCTCGCGGATCGAGACCATGCGCGGGTCGCCCACCGCCCCCTGATCGATTGCCTGCAACAACCGCTGGATCGGCGGCATGTAGCGGTATTCCATCGCGACCCAGATCGGCGCCGCCCGCCCCCGGGCGATCGACAGAAGATCCCGGCAGGCCGCCGTCGTGGTCGCCAGCGGCTTTTCCACGAGGATCGGCTTGTCCGTGGCCATCAACCGCTGGAGGAGTTCGGCATGCAAGTCGTTCGGCGCGGCGATCAGGTAGACGTCGCAGAGGTCGTCGCCGATCATCTCATCAGGGTCTGCATAGCCCTTCGCTTCAGTGGCGGTCGCCAGCGACAGCTGCCGCATCGTGTCATCGGGGTCGGCTACCGCGCTGACGGTCGCGCCCTGCAACAGATTGATGTTGCGGATATGCTCCTGCCCCATCATCCCCGCACCGATCAGGCCATAACGGATCATGCCGCCACCTCCGACGGGGACCCCAATTCCAGCACCGGAATGCCAAGGGTGGTGGCGACGCCGCGCAGCGCTTCGGCATGGTTGCCGTAGGCCAGCGCCATGTGATGCTCCAACCCGGTGGCCATGACGTCGGCGCAGACGGCCCCCGCTCCATGGTCGAAGCGCACGACGCCCGAGGTGCCGGTAAACGCCATCGGACGGTCCAGCACCTCGCCCGTGGCGATGACGATCTGCGGCCTGCCATAGGCTTGGCTGAGGCGGAACAGGGTGATGCGACCGGGTTTGAGCGGGAATTCCAGCAACAGCGCCTGTTTGCGGTTGGTGTGGACGGTGGCGTCAGGGGCTTTGGCCGCCATCGACGCGGGCGCCTGCCCGCAGTGCCAGACGACGCCGGTGTCGTCGTCCATATCCACGAGGTCGGCCAGGAACACGGGCGCATCCGCGACGTCCTGCAGGATGGCCTGCGTGACGGCGCCGTAGACATCCGCCTCGCAGGCGCAGGGCGTCCGCGCCTCGCCCAGCATCGACACGGGCCCGCAGACCGCGCCACCGTATTCCGTGAAGGTTTCGGGCCAGCAGCGGATTGCCATCGCGTCGAACCGGTGTTCGGCCCGCAACTGGTCTAGCGCGCCGGCCAGGCGGAGGGAGCGATCGAGCTCCCCCTCATCCAACGTATCGATCCCGCCCAATTGCGCGGCCTTTGCGGCGTAGGGGATGACATCCGCCGATGGCAGGTCGCGGGCCCGGTCGAACAGGTCCGGCAACTCCAGCTCGGTCACCTTTGCGCCGATCAGATCCTTCAGGGCGGCGCGGTCATAATCGCAGGTATCGAACCCGTCAGGCCGCGCACCGATGCGGGCGATGGACAGGTCCCGGCGGATGGGCGTGGCCGCAGCCGTCGACGGTGCGCCACGGCGGGGCGCGACAGGATCGCCCGACAGCAGGGCCTCCAGATCGATGGCGTCCCCATAGGCCCAGGTAAAGGGGCGGTCGTTCAGCCCAAGCGCATGGGACAGCAGGTTCAATCCGCAGAATGCGTTGAGGCGCAGGCGTCCACCGGTTCGCGGCTCTGGCACGGCCCAGACGGCGACGGGGCCGCCGAAACCCACGGCGGCGCGGGTCGCGAAGGCGGCATCGGTGAAGGTGACTTGAAGGATCAGCAGGACATCGGCCGGGGCGACCGCGGCCAGCGCCTCCTCGTCGGCCTGCATCAACAGGGCGCGCGGCCCGATCACCTCGTGACCGCTGGCATCCAGTTGGGCCAGCATCGCGGCCAGCTTCTCCTCGGCGAACGCCACGTCGAAGGTGGGCCGGGCGAGGGGCAGGATCCCGACGCGCATCACATGTCCCCGTAGGTGTGCCGGAAATCGGCGGTCGGATCGAGGAAGGCAAGGCCATCGCCACCATAGACCTCATGGGCGTGCCACGGCGTCGCGCGCGCGTCGGTCAGGGCGTTCAACTCCTGCATGTAGGGGACCGAATCCTCGACCAGCCCTGCGCGCATCGCGTCCATGTCGGGCCACCGCCCGAAAGCATCCAGCCAGATCGCCCGCCCGGCCAGATACCCGGACGCCCCGGCCCCGTAGGCATATTCCAGAACCGATCTGAAATCGGCCTTGCCGGCCCCGGCAGACAGCATCACCCAAGGCCGCCCGGCGAGGCGCCCCATCTCGTCGAACAGGGCCTGGATGTCGCCGTCGCCCGCCGTGATCCCCTTGGCGGGCACCGGGCTTTCGAGCTTGAAGACATCGACGCCGTAGTCGGCGCCCGCGAAGGCCTCGACCGAGGCCAGGACGTGGTCGGCGTGCTTGGTCGCCATCTCGGTATATTCGGAGGTCTGCTCGGTGTCGGATTCGATCGGATGCACCAGAAGTTCGAACAGGAACGGAATGTCGTGGCGGGCGCAAAGGTCGCCCGTGCGCTTGACGAAATCCTCCTGCGCGCGGCGCACCTCCTCCGAGATGTCGGGCCGATACCATGCCAGCACCTTGACCGCATCGCCGCCCATCCGCTTGATCTTGCCGACACTCCAATCGTCGATCTCGGATGAAAACCGACCCTGCCCCGTCTCGCGGAACAGGCTGTCCTCCAGCGTCACGATAAGGCCCTTGCGCACGTCGAACCCGCGCCAGCCGTGGGGGATGGCGTAATGCGGGTCCAGCAGCATCGCGGTGGAGGTCGGTTGCAACGCCTCCATCAGCGCCGTCTTGACCTCGGCCACCTTGTCCCACGGGGCCTCGCCGCCATGGGCCTCCGCGATCGGCCCCTTGATCGGCGGGCGCTGGTCCACGGCCGTCATCTTGAACAGGCCCGCGTCGTCGGACATGCGCCGGAAGCCAAGCTGCTTGCCGGGGGTGAGGGGCCCCGATGTGGGTGTAGCGGTCATGTCGTCTCCAGTTCGGATATCTCGGGATAGGCGGACCACCCGCCCGCGCGCGTGCATTTCAATGCGGCGGCCCGGTTGGCGAAGGTCGATGCGGTGATCAGATCGGCGCCCCGTCCCAGCGCCAGCGTGAAGGCCCCGTGCCACAGGTCACCGGCGCCCAGCGTGTCGACGGGCGTGACGGCGGGTGCCTCGATATGCGGGCCGTCGGCCCAGAACACACCGTGCGGGCCGTCGGTATAGGCGACCTGCCCCGGCAGGCGCGCGGCGGCATCGGCAAGGGCCGCGGGCAAGGCGTCGATCCCGGTGAAATCGCGCAGGCCGGGGGCGCTGAACACGACGTGGCTGGCCAGCGCGGCCAGCGGTTCGGGCGTATATTTCTCACCATCCAGCACACCGGGTCGCCCGGCATCGCGCGCGGCACTCAAGACGGCGCACGTCGCCTCGGGCCAGCGGCAATCGGCCAGCGTGGCGTCAGCCTCCGGCACGGGCGGCGGATCGGTGGGCAGGTCGGCACCGGGGAAATTGACGATCATCCGCTCTCCGGTCCGGTCGACCATGATCGACGACAGGGGCGTGCGCCCGCCGCGCGCGAAGGCCGGGCGGATCGCCTGCGCGGTCAGCATCGCGGTCAGCTCATCACCCGCCGCATCCGCCCCGATCCGCGTCATCAGGGTGACATCGGCACCCAGTCGCGCGGCACCGACGGCGGCATTGGCCGCACATCCGCCGCCGATCCGTTCGAACGCGGTCGACCGATGCTTGCCCTCGCCGACGGGGATCGCCTCGACCCGGTGGACGTAATCCATCACCGCGATGCCACAGACCAGAAGACGCGTCATCGCTCCACCTCCAGCCCGCTGGGCACCGCGTCGGGCACGCCGAGGCGGCCATAGCGGCTCTCTCCCCCCTCCAGCGCCTGCAGGAAGGCTACGAGATCCGCGACATCCCCGTCGGACAGGGCAACCGGCCGAATATCGACCGCCTGTCGCACCCGCGCCATCTCGCGCGTGTCGCTCTGGATGACGAAATCGATGGAGCCGAGCCAATCGGCGGCTGGCAGGCGCGCAAGGTCCGGCGTCCAACTGTCCAGCGCGGCGACAGGGTCCGCATGATGACGGATGATCCCCGACAGCGTCGGATAGGCCCCGTTATGCCCCCACGGTCCCGTCAACGTGACATTGCGCAGGGACGGGGTGCGAAAGCGGTAGGCATCCTCCAGATCGTCCGTCTCGGCCATGCGGCCCACGTCGCGGGGGATCGGGTCGAACCGCCGCGTGCGACCGGGGCCGAATGGCGGCAGGGCCAGCGCATGAAACCCGTGATCCGTGAACAGGGGCCCGCCGTGACAGCTGGCACAATTGCCGCGTCCGAAGAACAGGGCGCGCCCCCGGTCCTGCGCAGGTGTCAGCGTGCCCTGCCCCGCCTGCCACAGGTCATACGGGCTGTCGAAGGAGCGCCATTCGCTGTTCATGAAATCGGCCAGCGCGATGGCTATATGGCCGATCTCCACATCCTCGGGCGAGCGCAGATCGAAGGCTTCGGCCAAGGCCGTGCCATAGGCCGGGATCGTGCGCACCCGCTTGGCAAGGATCGGCCAGCCGAGGTCGATGCGGTCCTGCACGGCGCCGATCACCTCGTTCTCGCCGGTGTTGCCCGCCATCTCGAACTGCGCGGTCAGGGGGAACAGCGCCTGCACCGCCAGAAGGTTCGGCAATCCCCGCGGCAGCCATTCCTCGGCGGGCGTGACATAGCCGGTGCCATAGTCGCCCCCGACGCTGACGCGCCCGTCGTGAAAGAAGGTCTCGAACTCCACCGCGCCGATGTTCCACAGCCCCGGCGCATTGCGCGGCACCCGCTTGCGGATGGCGTCCGCCCCCGCGCCCGCCGTGCGCCGCGTGCCGATCCCGCGCCCGCCCTCCCCGATCCCGAGGCTCAGGCCATCGGCCGAGAACGTGTCGTGGTGGTGGCAGGTGGCGCAGCTGATGTTGCGGTTGCCCGACAGGATCGGATCGTAGAACAGCAGTTGCCCGATCGCGGCCCGCGCCTCGTCGAACGGATGAAAGTCGGGCTGTTCCGCCTTGGCAGCCACGGGCGCAACCGCCATGCTCACGGCCAGGAGGAGATGATGAAATACCTTGCGATCCTGGCACTTGCCGCCACCCCCGCGCTGGCCGACATCGAAGACGGCCGCGACCTGATGGAAGCGGGGCGCTTCGCGGAAGCCCTGGAGGCGTTCTGGCCCGCCGCCCGTTCCGGCAACGCGGACGCGGAGGAGTTGATCGGCGTGATGTATGCCCTGGGCCTCGGCGTCGAGCGTGACCCCATCCGCGCCTTCGACTGGTATCTGCGGTCCGCGATGAAGGGGCATCCGGGCGCGCAATCCGGCGTCGGCTGGTATTACGAGGTCGGTATCGGGATGCCCGCCCCCGACCTGATCCGCGCCTACATGTGGTATGCCCTGTCCGCCATCGGCGGCGACCCCGACGCGGCGATCAGTCAGGAGGAGGTCATCAAGAAGATGACGGAGGAGGAGATCGCCAAGGCGCACGAGATGATCGCGGACTACCGCGTGTGGATGTACCCATTCCGGTGATGCGGGCATTAACATGCCCTTCAGACGTTGGCGGTAGGTCGGACGTGTCCTGATGTCGCCCGAGGCACGAACATGCCGCCGAACCACCCGTTCAAGAAGTCCAAGCAGCCCGAAACGCTTGCCGAGGTTTATCGAATCTGCCTGTTCGACCTCGAAGGACATGTGGTGACCGTCCTGTCGGAGGCTTTGGGTGTCGAACGTGCCGACGTCCCCGCCAATCTGATCGAGATGAGCCTTTCGCGGATCGAGGAATGCTTCCGCGACCCCGAATCCGACGCCTGCCTTGCGGCGCGGCGCCAAGTTGCGCACGACATGTCGGCGCGCGGCCTGACGTTCGATGTCTTCGCGCAGGATCATCAACGGCTCCAGACGCTCATGCTGGGATCGCTGCTGCAACGGACATCGTGGTTTCTGGGGCTGGGGGCCACGGGCGCGCATTCGTTCCTGCGAGCGATGAACGCGGATCTGATGGGCGTTCTGCGCGCCTTCGACGAGTTGGAGGCCGAAGCGGCGGCGCGCAAGCGGTCAGCCCTCGAATCGCAACTGAGCGGATCGTTGAACGCGGTTCTGCGCGGCGCACGCGAAGGCGACCTGTCCCACAGGGTCGAAACCGATTTCGACGACCCGGCCCTTGCCGCCATCGGGGCCGAACTCAACAGCCTCATGGAAACCCTCGGCACGGGCCTGAAGTCCGCGATGGTGGCGCTCGACGATCTGGCGCAGGGACGTCTCGGGGCACGGATGCATGGGACATTTGCGGGCGACTTCGCGGCCCTGCAGACGAACATCGCCATTTCCGTGGATGCCATGGCCGACCTGCTGACCCGCATCAGCAAGGCGGCGCAGGACATCTCGACGATGGCCGAAGCCGTGGACGGCGAGGCAACGCACCTGGCCGAGCGTGCCACGGTATCACGCGAGAACATTGCCGTCCTGACGGATCGTGCCGGTGGGATGCGGGATGCGCTGGATGGCAATCGCGCCGCCGCCGGCGAGGCGCAGACCGCCCTCGACGGCATCAGCGCCGAGGTCCGGGAGGCCGTCGAGGGCATTGCACGTATCGCCGCCACCATGTCCGAGATCGAAGAGGGAAGCACGGCCGTCCAGCGGATCGCGGAACTGATCGATACGATAGCGCACCAGACCCATCTTCTGTCGCTGAACGCCGCCGTCGAAGCCGCGCGCGCAGGCGAGGCGGGGCGCGGCTTTGCCGTCGTCGCGACCGAGGTGCGGGCCCTTGCGACCAAGGTCACGGCAGGCGCGGCCGATATCCGCCAACTGGCCGCCGACAATGCCAGCCGCGTCGCCGCGGGCCAAAGCAGCACCGCCACGACCCATGACATCCTGACCCGGCTGACCACGGGCATGGACGGCATGCGACGGGTATTCGACACGATCATCGACGCCAACGAAACACAGGCCCGCAGGTTCGATCTGGTCGAGACGACGGTCGCCGCGTTGTCAGGAATGGTGGAGCGCAATGTCGAGGCTTCCAAAACGGGGGTCAGGGTTTCACGCGATCTGGCCGGGGCAACACTCAGCCTGACAGACCTTGTCGCGAGTTTCGAAATCCCGGCGGCGGACGAAGACGCGGCATCCGCGCCGTCGACGGGGACGCAGGGCGTGCGGGTCGCGTGACCCCGCCGGGAAAGGCGCGCAAAAGATCTGCGCGCCCGGTTCGGTTCAGTTCAGCTCGGCATCCCGACGCGCGTTGACTGCCTCTTCGGCGGTGGCAATCGCGGCACGGAAGTTTTCCAGCATCTCCTCGCCACCATCCACGTTCGCCGCGAACCAGTCATAGACGGGCGCCGCCGCATCCTGGAACGCCTGCTTCTGCTCGGGGGTCGGCACATAGAGGTTGCCGCCACCGGCCACGAACTCCTCGTAGGCGCTGATCGACTTGCGCTTGGGGCTGGCGAAGGTCGCCTGTTGCAACGCACTGAACCCGTCGACGATGACGCGCTTCATGTCGTCGTCCATCTCCTGGAACTTCTGGTTGTTCATGACCCAGACGGCCGCCATGTAGGCATGCCCGTCCAGCGTGACATATTGCAGGCCCGCATCCGGGAACTTCATGCCCATGATGTCGGTGATGCCGTTCTTCGACCCTTCGACCACGCCCGTCTGGAACGAGGTGAACAGCTCCGGCCACGGGATCGGCGTCGGCGAGGCGCCGAGCGCACGCACCAGTTCCTGAGGCAGGTCGGCCACCACGGTGCGGATCTTCAGACCCTCCATGTCGGACGGCTCCTTGATCGGGCGGACGGTGTTGGCGAAGTTGCGCCAGCCGCCGGTGTTGCCGATGGTCATGATGCGGATCGTGTCGCCCGAATCCTCCAGCGCGGCTGCGCGCAGCTGCGACACCAGCGGCGTGGCGGTCAGCACCTCTTCCGCGATGCGGTCGTCGGCCATCAGGTAGGGCAGGTCGAAGATCTGCACATAGGGGAAGATGCCTGCGGCCCCGCCCGACGTGGTCACGAAGACGTCGATCGACCCGTCGGCCACGCCCTGCAGACATTCGGCGCCGTTGCCGCACAACTGCGTGCCGATGAACAGCTCGACCGTGATCGCCCCGTTCGACGCGTTCTCGACGTAGTTCTTGAAGACCACGAGGCCGTCATAATCCTCGTCATTCTCGTTGGAATTGGCGGTTGCGCGGATGTTGATCGCATGCCCGTCGGCGGCTGCGACGCTGGGCAGCGCGACAGCCGCGGCCAGCGCGGCGGAGGTCAGCAGTGACTTGAGTTTCATTTGGTCTCTCTCCCTATTGGACCGGTGTTTCAAAGGAACCCGAAGAACCGCGGCAGGGCCAGCGATATCGCGGGCACGTAGGTGATCAGGAAGATCACCGCGATCTCGACCGCTAGGAACGGCAGGATCGCACGGGCGATGGTCTCGACCCGTTCCCCCGACACGCTGGAGGCGACGAACAGCACCAGCCCCATGGGCGGCGTGGCCAGGCCCACGGTCAGGTTCACGGACATGATGATGGCGAAATGCACCGGGTCCACGCCCAGCGAAGTGAAGATCGGCCCGAGGATCGGCCCGAGGATGATGATCGCCGGCCCCGCGTCGAGGAACATGCCCACGATGAACAGCAAGAGGTTGATCAACAGCAGCAGGACCAGCGGATTGGACGACAGCGACAGGATCAGCTCGGCCAAAGCCTCCGGCGCATGGGACAGGGCCACCACCGTCTTGAACGCCAGCGCCGCCCCCACCAGCAACAGCACGACGGCCGAGATCAGCGCCGCCTTGCCCAGCACGTCCGGCAGGTCGCGCCACGACATCTCCCGCAGGATGAACAGCGACACGACCGCCGCGTAGGCCACGGCCACCGCCGAGGCTTCGGTCGGGGTGAAGATACCGCCGAGGATGCCGCCCAGAATGATCACCGGCGTCAGCAGCGGAAAGAACGCCTTGAGCGACGCGCGCCCCTTCTCGGGCCATGTCGCGCGGCGCTTCAGCTCCGGAAAGCCACCGGGGTTGCGGCGGGCCATCACGTTGGTCACCGTCATCAGGCCCGCGCCCACCAGCACGCCGGGCAGGATCCCCGCAAGGAACAGCGCGGCGACCGACTGCTCCATCACGTAGGCGTAGATGATCATGATCCCCGAAGGCGGAATGATCGGCCCGATGACCGAGGACGCGGCCGTCACGGCGGCGGCGAAGCGGCGGGTATAGCCCTCCTTCTCCATCGCCGGGATCAACATGGAGCCGAGCGCCGAGGTGTCGGCCACCGCAGACCCCGAAAGCCCCGCGAACAGCATCGACGACAGGATGTTCACCTGCGCCAGCCCGGCGCGGAAATGCCCGACCAGCGCCTGGCTGAACTCGACCAGCCGCATGGTGATGCCGCCCCGGTTCATCATCTCTCCGGCCAGCATGAAGAACGGGATCGCCATCAGCGGAAAGCTGTCCATCCCGTTGTAGGTATTGCGATACAGCAGCACGAAATCAGAGGCATCGCCATTCAGCCACAGGATGACCCCCGGCGCCGCCAACAGCGCGAAGAACACCGGCAGGCCGACCATCAGCAACAACAGGAACAGGGGCAGGAACCAGACCAGCATCCTATTCGGCCCCGACGGTCGCGGTATACGGGATCACCGGCAGGTCATCGCCCCGCCCGGCCAGCACCGCCAACTGGCGCAGGATCAGCTCGACCATGACCGAGGTCATCATGATCACCCCCACCAGAAGGGACGCCATCATCCAGCTGCGCGGCATCTTCACCCAGCCGTCGCCCGTCGGATAATAGAGCGAGGACGACTTGAACCGGCCCGAAAAGCCGGTGACCTCGGACCAGCCGATCTGCACCGCGACGACGAGGACGGACAAGGACAGCACCATCAGGATCAGGGTCAGCACCCCGCCGATCTGCCGCGGCAGGGCCAGCTGGATCATGTCGATCGCCACGAACCCCCCGCGCCGCAACGCGGTCGGCGCCACCACCATCAGCCACAGCATCAGGAACCGCGCCGCCTCCTCGGGCCAGGGCAACGGGTTCGACAGGACATAGCGCCAGAACACCTGCACGAGGATGAAGACGACCATCAACGCCATGCACAGGATGCCAATGCCGCGCCCAAGGGTCAGCACGGGTGCATTGATCCGTCCGAGCAGCGTCGCTGCCGTCACAAGCCAGGCCATGGTCCCCTCCCTCGCGCGCGCAATGTCAGGTCAAAAGCATGACTTTCGGAATGCGAGCGCGCTGGTTTCGATCTGGTCGCAACCAAAATGACCTGTCAAGGCTGATTTACCCCTTGTTCATGACGGTGCGATGACCAATTCAACCCCGCAGGAGGAGCAGAGCGGCGCGACCCAAGCGGGCGCAGAGGCGTCTGTCACAAGGGTATGAACATCCGAAAGGGTGCCGAAACACACGGGGGCGTTGCGGCTGAACTTGCTGCCGTCCACCGCCAGGATGACGTGGCGCGCATGGGCGATCATTGCGCGGCACACCTGCACCTCGGCCATGTCGTAGTCCAGAAGGACCCCGTCCTCCGACACGGCGGCGGCCCCGATCACCGCATGATCGGGACGGAACTGCCGGATGTAGTCGACGGCCTCGCCCCCGAGGATCGCGCCATCGCCGGGGCGCACGGGCCCGCCAGGGACGATCACCTCAAGACCCTGAAAAGACCGTAATTCAGCAGCGACATCGACGTTGTCCACGATCACCCGCAGGTTATGTGCGGCCGCAAGCATGCGCGCCGCGCGCAATGTCGTCGTGCCCGCGTTCAGGAACATGGCCCCACGCTGCGGCAGGCGGGCGGCGACGGCCGCCCCGATCGCGCGCTTGGCCGCCACGGCCTCCGTCTCCCGCTCGGCCGGGGTGGAATAGGCGCTGTCCCCGACAAGGGTCGCGCCGCCGTGAAACCGCACGACATGGTGCAGGGCGGACAGGACCTGCAGATCCTTGCGGATGGTCTGGGGCGACGTGGCGAACCGATCCGCCAGGTCGTCGACGCGCACGCGCGACGTCGCCTCGATCAGCGTCAGTATCTTTTGCTGGCGCTGCGTCAGCATGCCGGCCCTCCCCCTCCGGGGGCAGGCTGTCAGCATTTCGAAAGAAACGAAAGTGTTTCGTTCGCCGTGGTTCGTTTCAGGCGTCACGCAATCGGGGGGTGCGGCCCCCTCCTTTGGCCTGAAATGCCTCGGCGGGGTCAGCTGCGTGCCGGAAACGCGACGGGCGGGGGCAGTGCCCCGTCCGTCGTCAGCGCAGGCGCGCTTCGGTCCGGGGATCGAACAACATCACGCGCCTGTCCTCGATCGTCAGGCCAACGCGATCGCCTTCCGAGGACCGCAAATCGCCACGCTCCTCGACGATCAGCTTTTCACCCGTCGCCGACGACAGGTAGGCATAGGACACACCGCCCAGCGCTTCGGTCAGATCCACGGTCAGCGCATCGCCCGCCCCGACGACAAGATGCTCGGGGCGCAAGCCCACGATGACGTCGGAACCTTCGGAGGGCAACGTGACAGCGGGTGCCACCGTCAACCCCAGCGCGGGCACCTCGACCGCCCCGCCGCGGACGACCCCGGTCAGGAAGTTCATGGACGGCGATCCGATGAAACCCGCGACGAACCGGTTGTCCGGATCACGATACAGATCGAGCGGCGCGCCGACCTGTTCGATACGCCCGTCGCGCAGGACGACGATCTTGTCGGCCATGGTCATCGCCTCGACCTGATCGTGGGTGACGTAGATCATGGTCGCGCCGATTTCCTTGTGCAGGCGCGCGATCTCCACCCGCATCTCGACGCGCAGTTCCGCGTCGAGGTTCGACAACGGCTCATCGAACAGGAAGACCTCCGGCCCGCGCACGATGGCCCGCCCGATGGCGACCCGCTGCCGCTGACCGCCCGACAGGGCGGCTGGCTTGCGTTTGAGATAGGTGTCGAGCTTGAGGATGCGCGACGCCTCGGCGACCTTTTCCGTGATTTCCGCCTTGGGGTGGCCGTTCATCTTCAGGCCGAACCCCATGTTTTCCGCCACCGTCATGTGCGGGTAGAGCGCGTAGGTCTGAAACACCATTGCCACGCCGCGCTGTGACGGGTCCTCGCGCGTCACGTCCCGGTCGCCGATTGTGATCTGCCCGCCGGTCGTCTCCTCCAGCCCTGCGATCATGCGCAACAGGGTGGACTTGCCGCAGCCCGAGGGGCCGACGAAGACACAGAATTCGCCCTCTTCGATCCCAAGGTCGATGCCATGGATCACCTGCACGTCGCCATACCGCTTGATGACGTTCGAAAGCTCTACGCCTGCCATGTTCTGTCCTTCTACCCCGGGGTGTGCTGTTTATCCGGAAAGCGCCAGTCGCGCAGATCTCCGGCGATCTTGGTGACCGCATCCTGCAGATGCGGCAGATGTCGCATCATCTCGTCCAGCGACCCGCGTGCGGTGGAGGACGTGACCGAAACGGCGCCTTGAACGCGGCCGCCCTGCGACAGGATCGGCATGGCGATGCAATGGATGCCGGGTTCATGTTCCTGCCGGTCGAGGGCATGGCCGGTGCGACGGATGTCCTCCAGCTCCGCGCGCATCGCCTCGGGCGAGGTCAGCGTCGTGTCGGTGAACCGGTGCCAGCTTTGCTGGGCAAGGATGGGGTCGAGGTCCGCTTCCGGCAGCCATGCCAGCATCGCCTTGCCGACGCCGGTGCAATAGGCCGGGCCGACCTTTCCGGCATCCGAATACATCGGCAACGGCGCCTCGGCATTGCGCTTGTCGACATACAGCACCTGCGCGCCGTCGAGCTGAGCCAGGTGGACCGTCTCGCCCACCGCCCGGCTGAGCGCATCGAGGTGATCACGCGCGATTGGCGCAAGGCTGGATTGCGCCCATGCCGCATGGGCCATCCGGACGAGGCGCATGCCGGGCGCATAGGTTCCGCGGTCCGGCTCGAAGATCAGCATGCCCTGATTGGTCAGCGTCTGCAGCAGGCGATACAGGGTCGCCTTGGGAAAGGGCGCGGCCTCCAGCAGTTCCGCAAAGCGGACCGGCCGACCATGGGCGGCGACCCTGTCGAGCACGTCCAACGCCTTGCCGACGGTCCCGTCGCTTCCTTCCCGCTGCATGTTCAAATGAGCCTCCCCGTCTCAAATGCCTTGTTGACAGGATAGGCGGAAAAAGAGACAGTTTTCAATATAAGAAACTCGGTTTCATTATTTGGAACTTTAGGGCCACAGAGTCCGAGTTTCCCTGGACGCAACTGGGAGGTAATCATGCGATCCATTCTGACGGCTCTTGCCGCCACCACCATCATGACGGGCGCGGCGTTCGCCGACGGTCACGCCCTGTCCGGCGATCTGAAGATCGTGTCCGACATGTCCAATCCTGCCCCCCGCGCGGTGATGGAGGGTCTTGTCGCCGATTTCGGCGCGATGCACCCGGACCTGTCGATCGAACTTGAGGTCGTGGACCGTGAGGCCTGGAAGACCCAGATCCGCAACTCCCTGACGGCGAACCCGCCCGACGTCATCAACTGGTACGCGGCCAACCGCATGGGGCCCTATGTCAACGCGGGCCTGCTGGAAGACGTGTCCGACGTCTGGGCCGAGATCGAGGGCCTCGACGCCGTCAAGGGCGCGCTGACCATCGACGACAAGCAGTGGGGCGTGCCCTATACCTACTACCAGTGGGGCATCTACTACCGCGAGGACATCTTCGCCGAATACGGTCTGACCGAGCCGACGACCTGGGAAGAGGAAAAGGCCAACTGCCAGGTCCTGCTCGACAACGGCGTCAAGTGCTACACCATCGGCACCAAGTTCCTTTGGACCGCGGGCGGCTGGTTCGACTACATGAACATGCGCACCAACGGCTTCGACTTCCACATGGCATTGGCCCAGGGCGAAGTGGAATGGACGGACGAGCGTGTGCGTCAGACCTTCGCCAACTGGCGCGAGCTGATCGACATGGGCGCCTTCATCGACGACCATCAGAACTATAGCTGGCAGGAGGCGCTGCCCTTCATGCTCAACGGCGAAGCGGCGGCCTACCTGATGGGCAACTTCGCCGTGGCCCCGCTGCGCGAAGGTGGCCTGTCCGACGATCAGCTGGACTTCTACCAGTTCCCCGTCATCAACCCGGACGTCGAAATGGGCGAAGACGCCCCGACCGACACCTTCCACATCCCGGCGGGTGCCACCAACAAGGACGCCGCACGCGAGTTCCTCAAGTTCGTCGTCTCGGCGGACGTGCAGACCAAGATCAACGCGGGCGACGCCCTCGGCCAGCTTCCGGTCAACGCCAACTCCTCGGTGGATGACGACGAGTTCCTGAACCAGGGCTTCGAGATGCTGTCCGAGAATGCGACCGGCGGCATCGCGCAGTTCTTCGACCGGGATTTCCCGGCCGAGATGGCCGCCGCCGGCATGGAAGGCCTGCAGGAATTCATGGTCTTCCCCGACAACCTCGAGGACATCCTGCAGCGTCTGGAACAGACCCGGCAGCGCGTCTACGCCAACTGATCGGGACGGCGGGGTTAACCCCGCCCTACCATCTACCGACCCCCGCCCTTCCGTCGGGCGGGGGTCACCCCGCCGCCGCCCTCACCCCGACCCATCCGCATGGCCCCGCCATCCGCATGTGCCGGATCAGGAGACCCCGACATGACCCGCCTTTTCGCCGCCCTCTGCGCCCTTTTGCTGGCCACGCCCCTCCTGGCACAGGACGTGCGCGGCACCTGCGTCGACGGCTCCCTTTGGTGGGGCAGCGGCACAGAGGCCGCGCTCGGCCCCTGCGACGCACCGCAGGAGGGGTTCTTCCGCCTCATCTGCACGGCGGCCGGTCCCGAACTGCGCGTCATCAGCGCCTATCCCATCGCCGCCGATCAACGCGGCACAGTCGATCTGTCCGTCGACGGCCGCACCTGGCGGCTGGAGGGGCGGGGCGCCCCCGACGCCCGCACCGGGGTGATGGCCCTGCACGGCGTCACCGTCCCGGCGGAGGTCATCTCCGCACTGGCCGGGGGCAACACCGCGCGCTTCGACATGCCGACCGAGACACGCCCCATTCATCTGACCGGGTCGGGCGCAGCGCTCGCCGCCCTGACCTGCTAACCGAAAAACAGACGAATCCATTTTTTATGCCGCGGAAACGCTTGGGGAGAACGCAAATGATTGAGGCAGGTCCGCCCACAAACATCCGAAACATGCGTTTGATATGTGAGACGGAGATTGCCCCCATGACCGGCTCCGAAATGTCTGATTCAGCCCGCGAAAGTTTTCTTGAAAGCGTTCAAATGGGGATTGCCATAGCTGAAAAGGCATTGAACCTTTTTGAGCGCTACACAGATCTACCCGCCGAAAATGATGGCGCCGATGATCTACTCCACGAGGCTCATTTGCATCGCGATTACTTTGAAAGCCTTCAACAACATTTGAAGTTTGGCCTACCAATGCCGGAGGCATCCGCATGACCGCATCCCCCGCCCTGCCGCAAAGCAGCATCCGGCCCGACACCCGCAGCTGGTATCGCCGCAACGAGATCCGGGTCACGCCGTGGCTGTTCCTTGCACCGGGCCTGCTGTTCTTTGCGGTCTATGTCATCATCCCGATCTTCCAGTCGTTCAACATCTCGCTCTACCGCTGGGACGGGCTGGGCGAGGCGACCTATATCGGCCTTGGCAACTACCGCGAGCTGGCCACGGACCGCGCGTTCGAGATCAGCTTCTGGAACAACGCCAAATGGCTGCTGCTGTATCTGCTGGCCATTCCCCTCGGGCTGGCCATCGCGCTGTTCCTCAACCAGACGGTCACGGGCATCCGCCTGTATAAATCGCTGTTCTTCTTTCCCTTCGTCATCAGCCAAGTCGTCGTCGGCCTCGTGTTCTCGTGGTTCTACCTGCCGCGCGAGGGCCTGCTGAACGCCTTTCTGGCCCTTTTCGGCGCGGGTCCGATCAATATCCTCGGCGACCCGGACATGGCGACCTATGGCATCATCGCCGCGGGCCTCTGGCCGCAGACGGCCTATTGCATGATCCTCTACCTCACCGGCCTGAACGCGGTGGATCCCGAACAGGTAGAGGCCGCGCGCCTCGATGGCGCCAAGGGCCACAAGATGCTGTGGTACGTCATCATCCCGCAGCTGAAACCGGCCACCTTCATCGCCTTCGTGGTCACCATCATCGGCGCCCTGCGCTCCTTCGACCTGATCTCGATCATGACGAACGGCGGGCCCTTCGGCTCCACCCGCGTGCTGTCTTTCTACATGTTCGAGAAGGCGTTGGCCGAATTCGGCTTCCGCATGGGGTATGGTGCTGCCATCGCGGTGGTCCTGTTCCTGATCATGCTGTGCTTCATCGCCTACTTCCTGTGGTCGATGTACCGCGAAGAACGGGTGGGCCGATGACCCGCGCCGAGTTCGACAGCCTTTGCGCACCCCACCCCGGCGCCGTCCTGTCCGGCCCGGGCGAGCTGGATGCGTGGAAGATTGGCGGCAAGATGTTCGCCTGTTTCGGGCACGTCGACACCCGCGCCGACAACACCGACCACGTCGTCGTGCGGGTCACCGACACGGAAACCGCCCGGATGCTGATCGAGACAGCCGCCGCCGGCAAACCCGCCTATTTCCGCGGCGCCTGGGTCCGGCTTGACCTGGCCAACCTTGACACGGACGAGGCGGCCCACCGCATCGCCGTCAGCTATGACACCATCCGCAAGGGCCTGACGAAGAAGGTCCAGGCCACCCTTCCCCGGACCACGCGAGAGGCGCTCTGAGATGTTCCCGACCCCGATCGCCAAGACCTCCCGCCAGTGGCAGCTGACCTATCAGGCCATCCTGCCCATCGCGCTGATCCTGTGGCTGCTGCCGCTGATCGCCGTGATGGTGTTCTCGATCAGGCCCGACAGCGATTTCACCAACGGCAACTACTGGGGCATGCCATCGTCGTTCAACCTGCTGGAAAACTACGGCAAGGTGTTTTTCGAAAGCGACATGCCACGCTATCTGCTGAACTCGCTGTTCATCACCATCCCGACGGTGATCGGCACGGTGGCCCTGTCCTGCATGACCGGCTTTGCCCTCGGCATCTACAAGTTCAAGGGCAACCTTCTGATCTTCTTCATGTTCATCGCGGGCAACTTCGTGCCCTTCCAGATCCTGATGGTGCCGGTGCGCGACCTGACGATCTCCATGAACCTCTATGACACGAAGACCGGCCTGATCCTGTTCCACATCGCGTTCCAGACGGGGTTCTGCACCCTGTTCATGCGCAACTTCATCCGCGCCCTGCCCTATCCCCTGATCGAGGCGGCGCGGGTCGAGGGCGTTGCCGAATGGCGCATCTTCTGGTTCGTGGTCCTGCCCCTGATGAAGCCCGCCATCGCCGCATTGGCCGTGCTGATCTTCACCTTCATCTGGAACGATTACTTCTGGGCCATCGTCCTGACCCAGGGCCCCGACAGCCAGCCGGTCACGGCAGGCATCACGGCCTTCAACTCGCAATACCGTGCTGCTTATCACCTGATGAGCGCGGGCAGCATCGTCGCCGCCCTGCCGCCCGTCGCCATGTTCTTCCTGATGCAGAAACACTTCATCGCGGGCCTGACCCTCGGCGCCGTGAAGTAACCCGAACCGCAAGACCCGGAACGCCCGCCATGCCCCACGACCGAATTTCCGACACGCCCGCCGCGTCGGCCCTGCCCCTTGGCAAAACCACCGCCCCCGTCGCCGCCGCGTCGCGCACCTGGCGGCTGGACGACGCCCACCCCGACACCGGCGCGCGTCAGACGATGGTGCTGGCCGCGACCGGCGACCGGCTGCCGCAGGTCGTCTATTGGGGCGCGCCCCTGCCGATGGGCGCCGACCTCGACACACTGCACGCGGCCCATGCCATCGACGTGACGGGCGGGATGCTCGACGCCAACCCGGACCTCAGCCTCTGCCCCGAGGCGGTCCGCTCCTTCCCCGGCCAGCCGGGCCTGATCCTGCGCGACGGGGATGGCACGCCGCTGCTGCCCAAATTCTGCTATGCGGGTGAAGACACCTCCGACGGCCTGTCGCTGACCTATGCGGATGACGCGGCGGGCCTGACGCTGACGTTCCTGCTGCGGCCCGATCCCTCGACGCGCATCATCACCGCCAAGACGGTGCTGACCGCGACGCGCCCCGTGCACCTGCACTGGCTGGCCGCCCCGGTCCTGCCCGCACCGCAGCAATCGGCCGAGATGATCGACGTCTCGGGCCGCTGGTGCGGCGAATTCCAGCTCAACCGCACCGCATGGTCCCCCGGAATCCGCACGCGCGAAAACCGCACGGGCCGCACGGGCCACGAACATTTTCCCGGCCTGCTGATCCCCTGCTTCGGCGCTACCAATACCCAAGGCGAGGCCTATGGCTTCCACTACGGCTGGTCCGGCGGTCACCGCATGGTCGCCGAGGAATTGCCCGACGGACGGCGACAGGTGCAATGGGGCCACGTCGGCCGGTCTGAACAATCGCCGGGCACCCGCTTCGAATCCGCCACGCTTTATGCGACCTATTCCCAGACGGGCCTGAACGGCTGCGCGACGTCGTTCCAACGCCACGTCCGCGACCGCATCGTCACATGGCCGAAACCGGACACGCCGCGCCCCGTCCACTACAATTGTTGGGAGGCGGTCTATTTCGACCACAAGTTGCCTGTCCTGACCGACATTGCCACCCGCGCCGCCGAACTGGGCGCCGAACGCTTCGTCCTCGACGACGGCTGGTTCGGTATGCGCGACGACGACACGCGCTCCCTGTCGGACTGGACGGTGGATGCGCGCAAGTATCCAGACGGCCTCGGCCCCCTGATCGACCATGTCCATGCACAGGGCATGACCTTCGGCATCTGGTTCGAGCCGGAGATGATCAACCCCGACAGCGATATCCACCGCGCCCACCCCGACTGGGCCCTCGGGTCCGAAGATCAGACATTGGGCCGACAGCAGAAGGCCCTGAACATGGCCCTGCCCGAGGTGCGCGATTTCATCTACGACCGCATGGCCGCGATCCTGTCGGCCCATGACGTCGATTACATCAAGTGGGATCACAACCGCGTCCTGCCGATGCCCGACGCGGATCAGACCCGCGGCTCCTACGCGCTGATCGACCGGCTGCGCGCCGACTTTCCGGGGGTGGAAATCGAAAGCTGCGCCTCCGGCGGGGGGCGCATCGATTTCGGCATCCTGGGGCGCACACAACGCGTCTGGCTGTCCGACAGCAACGACGCGCTGGAACGGCTGCGCATCCAGCACGACGCCGCGCTGTTCCTGCCCCTCGCCGTCACCGGCAGCCACGTCGGCCCCCGCCGCTGCCACACGTCGGGGCGCACCATCGACATCTCCATGCGCGCCTGGGTCGCCGCCCAGCGCCACATGGGGTTCGAGATGGACCCCCGCGAACTGACGGATCATGAGGCGGCGGTCCTGACCGAAGTGACCGCCTGGTGGAAGCGGAACCGCGACTGGATGCACCACGCCGACATTCACCTGCTGGACAGCCCGGACCCCGCCGTCCTCGCCGAGCAGCAACAGGCGCGCGACGGCTCCCGCTTCGTGGTCTTCGCCGGCAAAGCGGCGACCTCCGCCCAGATCAGCCCCCGCACCTTGCGCTTCACCTCGCTGGAGCCGGACGCAACCTACCGCGTGGAGTTGATCAACCGCGACACCGCACCGGGTCTGAGCCGTGGCACCCCGATCCTCAAGACCGGGCCGATCGAGGTTTCGGGCGCATGGCTGATGCATCAGGGCGTCACGCTGCCGTGGCACTTCCCGGAAACGATGTGGGTGCTGGAAGGGACGCGCCTGTGATCCCGCCCGCGCACATATCGACAGGCGCGGTCGCCCCTTCCTCTGGCCGAAAATACATCGGGGGGCGCCGTCAGGCGCGGGGGCAGCGCCCCCTCCCCGCCCCCACACGGGCGCACCGATCATCGGCATTTCGCCCCCGACCATGCATGGATCGCGTATGACGCAGATCACCCCCCCGTCACCCCTCGATCACCCCTCAAATATGCAGGGCCTGCCCATGACCTCTCCCACCTATCCCGACCTTGAAAACGCATCCGTCTTCATCACCGGCGGCGGCTCCGGCATCGGCGCCGCGCTGACCGAAGGGTTTCTGCGTCAGGGCGCCAAAGTCGCCTTCATCGGCCGCTCCGACGCCACCGCCTTCGTCGACCGGATGGAGGCCGAAACCGGCAACCGCCCCCTGTTCATCCAGGGCGACATCACCGACATCTCCGCCCTGCGCGCCGCCATGGACCGCGCCGAACAGGCGCACGGCCCGATCACCCGCCTCGTCAACAACGCGGCCAACGATCAGCGGCACAAGACATTGGACGTAGACGAAAAATTCTGGGACTGGTCCCAGTCGATCAACCTCAAGGCCTACTTCTTCGCCTGCCAGCACGCGATCCGTCAGATGCAACAGGCGGGCGAGGGCCACATCGTCAACTTCTCCTCGATCAGCTACATGATGGGGAACGCAGGCTACCCGGCCTACACTGCCGCGAACGGCGCGATCACCGCCATGACGCGCAGCCTTGCGCGCGAATTCGGCCCCGACCGCATCCGCGTCAACGCGCTGGCCCCCGGCTGGGTGCTGACGGCCAAGCAACTGGAGCAATGG
Source organism: Jannaschia sp. 2305UL9-9 (assembly GCF_041403465.1). Classification (NCBI taxonomy): domain Bacteria; kingdom Pseudomonadati; phylum Pseudomonadota; class Alphaproteobacteria; order Rhodobacterales; family Roseobacteraceae; genus Jannaschia; species Jannaschia sp. 2305UL9-9. The sequence goes on along the minus strand of NZ_JBGEHM010000002.1, from coordinate 775,904 downwards.
GCCGATCCCGACAGCCTGGCCGCGCATCTGGATCGTGCCTGCCTCAAGGATCACCTCGCCCCACAAGACATTGTCAATCCTACGCTTTTCCTGTCCTCGACCGCGTCGAAAATGATGACCGGACAGGCCATGGTGGTGGATGGCGGTGTCGTGGTAACAGGCTGACATGAGCACTTGGATCGCCGTCGATTGGGGCACCACAGCCCTGCGGGTCACCCTCATGGATGGGGCGCACCCGCTTGATACCCGCAGCAGCGGTGATGGCATGAACACCCTTGCCCGCGACGGGTTCGAACCGGCCCTGCTTGCCCTCGTCGAGGATTGGCTGGATGGGCCCATGCCTGTCGTCGCCTGCGGAATGGTCGGTGCGCGCCAGGGCTGGGCCGAAGCGCCCTATGCCACCACGCCCTGCCCGCCTGTCACCGGGCGGATGATCCCCGTGCTGACGCATGATCGCCGTCTGGAGGTGCGCATCGTGCCGGGTGTTCGCCAGTTGTCGCCCCATGCGGATGTCATGCGCGGGGAGGAGACTCAGATCGCGGGAATCCTGCTGACCGAAAAGGACTTCGACGGTGTGGCCTGCCTGCCGGGCACGCATACGAAATGGGCGCATATCAGCGCCGGGGAAATCGTCAGCTTTCGCACCGTCATGACAGGAGAGCTTTTCGCCACCATCGCAGGCCAGACCGTCCTGCGGCATTCCCTGTCCGGTGACGGCTGGGACGAGGGACCGTTTCTGGAGGCCGTGTCGGATGCCCTGTCGCGTCCGGAAACCCTGACCGCCCGGCTGTTCGAACTGCGCGCCGCCGACCTGTTGCACGGGCAATCCGCGACGCAGGCACGATCGGTGCTGTCCGGCCTGTTGATCGGCGCCGAACTCGCGGCAACGCGGCCCTGGTGGCTGGGCCGGGATGTGGTGATCACGGGGGCCGACAAGACGACGCGGGCCTATGCCTCTGCACTTCGCGCGCAAGGCGTGCGCCCACGCATCCATCCGGCCGCCGACATGACGCTGGCCGGGCTCCGTTCCGCAAAGGACAAGATATGACCGCACGTCCCCTGATCGCCATCCTGCGCGGGATCACCCCCGCAGAGGCCGTTCCCGCCTGTGCCGCACTGATCGAAGCCGGCATCACCACGATCGAGGTGCCGCTGAACTCGCCGGAGCCATTGCGGTCCATCGCGGCGATGGTCGATGCCCACGGCGACGAGGCCTTGATCGGGGCGGGCACCGTCCTGACCGTGTCCGAGGTCACCGCCGTGGCCGAGGCCGGAGGCCGCATCGTCGTCTCGCCCAATGCGGACGCTAAGGTGATCGCCGCCACCCGCGACCTTGGCCTTGAAAGCTGGCCGGGGGTTTTCACCCCGACCGAGGCTTTCGCGGCGCTGAAGGCCGGGGCCACGGGCCTAAAGCTTTTCCCCGGATCGATGGCCGGCCCGTCCGGCCTCAAGGCGATGCGGGCGATCCTTCCCCCGACGGCGCAGGTCTATGCGGTCGGCGGCGCGGGTCCGGACAATTTCGCGGACTGGCTGGCCGCGGGGGCCAGCGGTTTTGGCCTTGGCACCGCCTGCTACACCCCCGGCCTGTCGGTCGACGACATCGGTGGACGCGCCCGCGCCATCGTCGCCGCATATGATGCCGCAACGGGTGCGGCGCCGGGCGCATGATCGCGCAGATCCACGACACGCGCGCCTGCGCCCTGGGCGAAGGCGCGTTGTGGCACCCGACACGCAAGCAGTTGTTCTGGTTCGACATCACCGGTCGTCAGCTGCACAGCCGCCAGGGCGCGGAACAGATGTCTTGGGCCTGGGACGAAGCCGTCAGCGCGGCAGGCTGGGTCGACGATGATACGCTGTTGGTCGCGGGCGAGACGGGATTCTGGAAGTTCGACATTCCAACTGGCACACGCATCCGCATTTGCCCGCTCGAAGCGGACACGCCGGGCACCCGGTCCAACGACGGCCGAGCGGACCCGGTCGGCGGCTTCTGGATCGGCACGATGGGGTGGCAGGCCGAACCGGGGGCGGGCGCGATCTATCGCTATTTCCGGGGTGAAGTCCGCAAGCTTTTCCAGGACATCACCATCCCCAACGCGATCTGTTTTTCCCCCGACGGGATGTGGGCCTATTTCGCCGACACGCCCACCGGCATCATCTGGAAACAGCACATCGACCGCGCCGGCTGGCCCTCGGGCAAGCCCGAGGTTCTGATCGATTATTCCGGCGTCGGCATAAACCCGGATGGGGCGGTTTGCGACGCTGAAGGCAACCTCTGGATCGCGCAATGGGGCGTGTGGCGCGTCGCCTGTCATGCGCCCGATGGTCAATTCCTCGGCGCGGTGACCTGCGGGGCGTCACAGGTGACCTGTCCCGCGTTCGGCGGCGACGACCTGAGACAGATGTTCATCACCTCGGCCATCGGCGATCTTGGTCCCGACGCGTTGCGGCATCAGCCCGGCGCAGGCCAGACATGGATCGCCGATGCCGGGATTGCCGGTCAGGCGGAAAGAAAGGTCGTGCTGTGAAGCGAACGCTGGGAACCTGTTACTATCCCGAACACTGGCCCGAGGATATCTGGGCCGAAGACGCACGCCGCATGGTCGATCTGGGCCTGACGTGGGTGCGGATCGGCGAGTTCGCCTGGTCACGTCTGGAACCGACGCCCGGACACTACGACTGGGGCTGGCTGGACCGGGCGGTCGATGTGTTGACCGGTGCGGGTCTGCGCATCGTGATGGGCACGCCGTCGGCCACGCCCCCGCGCTGGATGCTGGACCGTCATCCCGACATGCTTGCGGTGGATGCCGAAGGACGCGAACGCGGTTTCGGATCGCGGCGGCACTATTGCTTCAGCCATGCGGGATACCGCGCCGACGCCGCGCATATGGCGGGGCTGATGGCCGCTAGGTATGGCGACAGGGTCGCCGCGTGGCAGACCGACAACGAATACGGCTGCCATGACACCATCGTCAGCTATTCCGACAATGCGCGCCGCGCTTTCCGTGACTGGCTGCGCCACAGGTATCAGACACCCGAAGCCCTGAATGCCGCCTGGTCCAACGTGTTCTGGTCCATGGAATACGACGCCTTCGATCAGGTCGATCTGCCCAACCTCACGGTGACGGAGCCGAACCCGGCCCATGTCCTCGCCTTCCGCCGCTTCGCCAGCGAGGAAGTGCAGCGGTGGAACCGCGACCAGATCGCCGCGATCCGCGCCCATTCGGATGCGCCGATTTCTCACAACTACATGGGCCGCGTGCTGGAGTTCGATCATTTCGCCCTTGGGGCGGACATGGAGATCGCGACATGGGACAGCTATCCCATGGGGTTTCTGCTGGACCGCGTGCCGGACGGGGACAAGACCGCCTATCTGCGTCAGGGGGACCCCGATTTTCAGGCCTTCCACCATGATCTGTACCGCGCGGTTGCCGCCTGTGGTGCAGGTGGGGGCGACGCCCGCTGGTGGGTGATGGAGCAGCAGCCGGGCCCCGTGAACTGGGCCCCGTGGAACCCGGCCCCCCTGCCCGGCATGGTTCGCCTGTGGTCATGGGAGGCCTTCGCACATGGTGCGGAGACGGTTGCCTGGTTCCGCTGGCGACAGGCGCCCTTTGCGCAGGAACAGCAACACGCCGGCCTGTTACGACCCGATTCCCAGCCTGCGCGCGGCTTTGTCGAAGCCGCCGAAGTTGCCGCAGAACTGGCAGACGCACCCGATGTCGCCCCGGTGCAGGCCCCCGTGGCCCTTGTGTTCGACTATGTCTCGCAATGGGCGTGGGAGGTTCAACCCCAAGGCGCCGATTTCGACTATTTCGCGCTGTGCTTCGATCTGTATCGCGCCCTGCGGTCGCTTGGCCTGTCAGTTGATATCCTGCCGCCGGATACCGCCACGCTGAGCGGCTACAGGATGACGCTCGTCCCGGGGTTGCTGACGCTGACCGATCCGCTGCGCGGCGGAATCGCGGCGGCCGACGGGATGGTCGTGACGGGCCCCCGCACCGACCTCAAGACCGATCAGATCGCGTTCAAATCGCCTATGGGCCCGGATATTCCGGGCCTGGACCTGACTTCGGTGATGGAGGAGAGCCTGCCGCCGCAGGGGGCCCGCCCCCTTGCCAAGGGCGGCGCGATCGGCAAATGGCTGGAACACATCGACAGCCCCGAGGACAGCGGTGAGATGACCACCGACGGAACCCCGACGCTGTTTCGCCGGGGCAACCGCGTCCATCTGGCCGGTTGGCCGGACACCACCGCCGCACGCCGGATCCTGCGCGATCTGGCAATCGAGGCGGGCATCGCCATCACGGATCTGCCCGATGGCCTGCGCATTCGGGATACGGGGGCTGAACGGTTCGTGTTCAACTATGCCGCCGAGCCACGGACCTATGAGGGCCAAACCGTGCCCGCAGCCGGTGTTCTGCGCCTCAGCCTGCCATCCTGAGGCCAAGATCGATCATCCGGTTGGCAAACCCCCATTCGTTGTCATACCAGCCGAAAACCCGGATCAGCCCCCCTGTCGCCGCGCGGGTTTCCGCGGGCATCTGGATAAGGCTTTCGCTGCGCCCGCGCAGGTCGGACGACACGACAGGCGCCATCTCGACACCGATCACCCCGCCGGCGGCGGCCAGGACGGCGTTGACCTCCTCCGGTGTGGTGGGTCGGCCGGGCTGAAAGACAAGATCCACCGCCGAAACGCTGGCCACCGGCACGCGCACCGACTGACACGGGATGCGACCCGCAAGGTGCGGCAGGACCTGATCCACAAGGCGTCCGGCGCTGGTCGTGGTGGGCACCATCGACAGGGCGGCGGCGCGGCTGCGCTGTGGCGCGCCGCCCATCGGCATGTCGACCGTCGGTTGGCTGCCGGTGTAGCAATGGATGGTCGTCATGCTGCCCGACGCCACCCCGAACGCGCGGTCCAGCACCGCGAGGAGTGGCGCAACCGCGTTCGTCGTGCAGGACGCGTTGGAAACGACCCGATGGCGCGCGTCCAGCATCGCGTCGTTGGCGCCCAGTACGATCGTTGCATCCGCCACGCCTGACGGGCCGGACATCAGAACCTTGCCTGCGCCGGCCAACAGGCCACGCTCTGCCTCGGGGCGGTTTTCCGTTCTGCCCGTGCATTCCATGACCAGATCGATGCCGCCGAGCGACAGGCTGCGCAGGTCCGGGGTCCGATGGATCGGAATGTGCCGTGATCCGATGGACAGCGTGCCGTCGCTTGCCGAAACGGGATCGGGCCAAGGTCCGAAGACGCTGTCATACTTGAACAGGTAGGCGCAGGTTTCCGGGGGGGCTATGTCGTTGATCCCCACCACCTCCATCTGTGGCCCCGCCCCCGCGAGATGCGCCCGCAGGATGGACCGTCCGATGCGCCCGAACCCGTTGATCAGAACCTTCATGGCAATGCCCCCTCGCGCGGCATAAGCCGGGGGTGCGGGCCAAATGTCAAAGCGGAAGACGTATCAATACAAGTCCCACTGGTCCTCGCTGGCGACCTCACCGATGGCGGTCCAGTCGGCCCTTATACGGGCAATCCGGCTGTCCCCCCAGGTTCGGAACACCAATTCGAACCCACCTCCCGAGACATGCGCATGGCTCAGATCCCCGCGCTGATTGGAACTGGCGTCGATGTCGAACATGGCAAGCCCGGTGATGACCGTCGGGATCGAGTGGAAGGCTTCGGGAAAATCGATCCAGAGACGCACCTCGCGTGGGCCCTGTCCGGTCCACATCTCGCCGCCGTTCTCGAAGTCGGAGAACATGACATGCGACCCCTGCTGAATACCGATCAGATGATTTCGCAGCGTCCGCATGGTCGGTCCGTTCCTTCGCCGGTGTGATCCCGGTGCCTTCCAACTCACCCTCTCTGACCAAGGAAATCAAGGCTCAACGCGAAACGGCCCCCGGTTTCCCGGGGGCCGCTCGATTCCAGAATGGCGCTGGATCAGAGGTTCGGCTGATTCGGGTTCAACCCGATGTGACCACCGATGGCGACCATGTCGGCCAGCAACTTGGCCGCGGCGTCGGCCGCGTCTTCCGGGGCTTCCGTCTTGGCCTTGTGCGCTTCGGCAACCCAGTCGTCGATGATTGCCTGGGTCATGTCACCGACATGCAGGGCGCGTTCGGCCAGAACCGTCACGCCCGCGCCGATCTCGGCGAAACCGCCCGTCACGGCATAGCTTTCCTCGCCGGACGCCGTTTCGACCGTCAGGATGCCAGGGCGCAGCGACGTGATCGTCGGAGCGTGGTCGGCCATGGCGGTCAAGTCCCCGTCCGCGCCGGGGATGCGGACGGCACGGGCATCGTCAAGCGATGCCAGCCGCCGCTCTGGTGAGACGAGTTCAAACTGCATCAGGCTGCCTCGGCTGCCATGCGCTCGGCCTTGGCCTTCACCTCGTCGATGCCGCCGACCATGTAGAAGGCGCCCTCGGGCAGGTGATCGTATTCACCGGCAACGACGGCCTTGAACGACGCGATCGTGTCTTCCAGCGGAACCTGCTTGCCGTCGGCGCCGGTGAAGACCTTTGCCACGTCGAAGGGCTGTGACAGGAAACGCTCGATCTTGCGGGCGCGGGCCACGGCCAGTTTGTCGTCCTCGGACAGTTCGTCCATGCCGAGAATGGCAATGATGTCCTGAAGCGACTTGTAGCGCTGAAGCACGCCCTGCACGTCGCGGGCGACGTTGTAATGCTCCTCGCCAACGATGGCCGGGTCCATCAGGCGCGAAGTGGAGCCGAGCGGATCCACGGCCGGGTAGATACCCTTTTCCGAGATCGCACGGTCCAGAACGGTCGTCGCGTCGAGGTGGGCGAAGGACGTGGCCGGCGCGGGGTCGGTCAAGTCATCCGCAGGCACGTAGACGGCCTGCACGGAGGTGATCGAACCGGCCTTGGTCGAGGCGATCCGCTCCTGCATGGCGCCCATGTCGGTGGCCAGCGTCGGCTGATAGCCCACGGCGGAGGGGATACGACCCAGAAGGGCCGACACCTCGGAGCCCGCCTGCGTGAAGCGGAAGATGTTGTCGACGAAGAACAGAACGTCCGAACCGGATTCGTCGCGGAACTGCTCGGCCAGCGTCAGGCCGGTCAGGGCCACACGCATACGGGCACCGGGAGGCTCGTTCATCTGACCGTAGACGAGGGCGATCTTGGACTTCTCGAGGTCATCGGGAACGATGACGCCGGATTCGATCATCTCGTGATACAGGTCGTTGCCCTCACGCGTCCGCTCACCCACGCCGGCGAACACGGACAGACCCGAGTGCACCTTTGCGATGTTGTTGATCAGTTCCATGATCAGAACGGTCTTGCCGACGCCGGCACCGCCGAACAGGCCGATCTTGCCGCCCTTGGTATAGGGCGCCATCAGGTCGATGACCTTGATGCCGGTCACGAGGATCTCGGTCGCTGTCGACTGCTGTGCGAATGTGGGGGCCTCGCCGTGGATGGCGCGGGTTTCGGTGGCCTTCACATCGCCCTTTTCGTCAACGGGGTCGCCGGTGACGTTCATGATGCGGCCCAGGGTGGCGTTGCCGACGGGCACGCTGATCTGTGCGCCGGTGTCGGTGACTTCCTGACCACGGACCAGACCTTCGGTCGCGTCCATGGCGATGGTGCGGACCGTGTTCTCGCCGAGGTGCTGCGCCACTTCGAGGACAAGGCGGCTGCCGTTGTTGTCCACCGTCAGCGCGTTGAGGATCTGCGGCAGGTCATCGGGGAACTGAACGTCCACGACGGCGCCGATGACCTGGGTGATTTTTCCGACTGCGTTTGCCATGTCGATTTCTCCGGGGTTTCTCAGAGCGCCTCGGCGCCCGAAATGATTTCAATCAGCTCGCTGGTGATGACGGCCTGGCGGGAGCGGTTGTACTCGATCGTCAGCTTGTCGATCATCTCGCCCGCGTTGCGCGTCGCGTTGTCCATGGCGGACATGCGCGCGCCTTGCTCGGACGCCGCGTTCTCCAGCAGGGCCGCGAAGATCTGCGTTGCGACGCCGCGCGGCAGCAGGTCGGCCAGAATGGCCTCTTCGCTGGGCTCGTAGTCGTAAAGCTGCGTCTCGGGTTCCCCCTCGAAGCTGGCGGGAATGATCTGCTGCGCCGTGGGTGTCTGGCTGATCACCGACTGGAACTTGGCATAGAAGATCGTCGCCACATCGAAGTCGCCATCGTCGAACTGCTTGAGCACCTTGGCCGCGATATCGGCCGCGTCGCCGTAGCCCAGCCGCTTGACCGCGGACAAGTCCACGTGACCCACGTGATACTGACCGTACTCGCGCTTCAGGGACTCGCGCCCCTTCTTGCCGACGGTCAGGATTTTCACGGTCTTGCCCGCCGCGATCAGCTTGTCGGCATGGCTTTTTGCCAGCTTCGCGATGTTGGCGTTGAAACCACCGCACAGGCCACGCTCGCTGGTCATGACGACCAGAAGCTGCACCTGATCGGAACCGGTCCCCGACAGAAGCCGGGGTGCCGTTTCGCTGTCGCCTGCCGAAGCGGCCAGCCCACCCAGAACGGACAGGAACCGTTCCGTGTAGGGGCGCGACGCCTCGGCCGCATCCTGTGCCCGCCGCAGTTTCGCGGCGGCCACCATCTGCATGGCCTTCGTGATCTTGCGCGTCGACTTGACGCTCGCGATCCGGTTTTTGAGGTCCTTGAGATTGGGCATGGGCCGACCTTACGCGAACGTCTTGGCGTAGGTGTCGATCTCGGCCTTCAGCTTGTCCTCGGCGTCCCCTTTGATCTTCGGGTCCTCGTTGGTGATCATGTCGAGCACTGCCTTGCCCGCACCGCGCATGTGCGCCAGCAGACCGGCTTCCCAGCGACCGACGTCGCTGACGGCGACCTTGTCGAGGTAACCCTTGGTGCCCGCGTAGATGACCGTCACGATTTCCGCGTTGGTCAGCGGCGAATACTGCGGCTGCTTCATCAGTTCGGTCAGGCGCGCACCCCGGTTCAGCAGCTGCTGGGTGGAGGCGTCGAGGTCGGAGCCGAACTGAGCGAAGGCCGCCATCTCGCGGTACTGCGCAAGCGACAGCTTGACCGGACCGGCGACCGACTTCATCGCGTTCGTCTGGGCCGAGGAGCCAACGCGCGACACCGACAGACCGGTGTTCACGGCGGGACGGATGCCCTGGTAGAACAGCTCGGTCTCGAGGAAGATCTGACCATCGGTGATCGAGATCACGTTGGTCGGAATGAACGCCGACACGTCGCCACCCTGGGTTTCGATGATCGGCAGCGCGGTCAGAGAGCCGTTGCCAGCCTCGTCGCCCAGCTTGCACGACCGCTCCAGCAGGCGCGAGTGGAGGTAGAAGACGTCACCCGGATAGGCTTCGCGGCCGGGCGGACGGCGCAGCAGCAGCGACATCTGGCGGTAGGAGACGGCCTGCTTGGAGAGGTCATCGTACACGATCAGGGCGTGACGGCCGTTGTCGCGGAAGAACTCGGCCATGGCGGTCGCGGCATAGGGTGCCAGGAACTGCATGGGGGCCGGGTCGGACGCGGTGGCCGCAACGACGATGGAGTAGTCGATGGCGCCCGTCTCTTCGAGACGCTTCACCAGCTGCGCCACGGTCGACCGCTTCTGACCGACGGCGACGTAGATGCAGTAAAGCTTCTTCGACTCGTCGTCACCGGCGGCGTCGTTGTAGGACTGCTGGTTCAGGATCGCGTCGAGGGCCACGGCGGTCTTGCCGGTCTGACGGTCGCCGATGATCAGCTCGCGCTGGCCACGGCCGATCGGGATCATGGCGTCGACCGACTTCAGGCCGGTCGCCATCGGCTCGTGCACCGATTTGCGCGGAATGATGCCCGGCGCCTTGACGTCGGCGACCCGACGCTCGGAGGCGTTGATCGGGCCCTTGCCGTCCAGCGGGTTGCCCAGACCGTCGACGACGCGCCCCAGCAGCTCGTTACCGGCGGGCACGTCGACGATGGAATTGGTGCGCTTGACGGTGTCACCTTCGGTGATGTCGCGGTCGGAGCCGAAGATCACGACGCCGACGTTGTCGGATTCGAGGTTCAGCGCCATGCCCTGAATGCCACCGGGGAATTCGACCATCTCACCGGCCTGGACGTTGTCCAGCCCGTAGACGCGGGCGATGCCGTCACCGACGGACAGCACGCGGCCGACCTCGGCCACTTCGGCATCCTGGCCGAAGTTCTTGATCTGGTCCTTGAGGATCGCGGAAATTTCCGCTGCCTGGATCGCCATTACCGAACCTCTTTCATCGTATTCTGGAGTGCGTTGAGCTTCGCGCGGATCGACGTGTCGATCATCTGCGAGCCTATCTTGACCACGAGGCCGCCGATCAGGGCGTCATCGACGGTGACATCTAGCTTCACGTCCTTGCCGGTGGACGCCTTGAGCGCCTTCGACAGGGCCGCCGATTGTGCGTCGGACAGGGCCTTGGCGGCGCGGACATCGGCCGTGACCTCGCCACGTTCCTCGGACAGCATGCCCTTGAGCGCCGCGACCATTTGCGGGACGACGAACAGGCGGCGCTTGGACGCCATCAACGACAGCGTATTCGCCAGAACCGTCGACAGGCCCATCTTTTCGGCCACGGCAGAAATGGCGCGACCCTGATCTTCGCGGCTGATCACCGGCGAAGTCAGGACATCGCGCAGCTCGGGCGAGGCTTTCAACGCCTCGTCCAGCGCGGTCACGTCGCTTTCAAGTTTACCAAGATCACCGCTCTCGCGGCTCAGATCGAAGACGGCCTGCGCATATCGCGCGGCAATCCCCATCGAAATCGAAGCTGGTTCGGACACGTCCACCCTTTCGACAGTCTCGCAAGCGGCAGGGTCACCCCTGCACCCGCCTAAATAGACCACGCCCGATCGGACCTGATCACGAAATCGCGCTCCCCCTACCAGAGCGTTTCCCACCCTGCAATATGCGCGGCGGGGGGCATTTGCCGCACCGCCGGTCGCGTTGCTGCAATGCAGCATGCGATTGGTGCGGCGACGCGCGAACCCCGTCACGGATTTGCATACGTGTTCAAAATCGCATCACGGACCGACTTGCCGGAAACCCTGTTGCCGCTCAGATTAATCATGATTCCGCGCATCCGGAAAGATCGCAGTGCGCATCGGCCTTACTTCTCGCCGTCGCGAACGGCTCAGCGCCGCGCCGCGTGCATGAATGTCCGACCGCTCAAGCGTTTGCGTTCTGCAAAGCTTGCCGCCCGGATCGGTTCAGTGGTGCATCCGGCCTGCCGCCGTCGGCTCGGGCACGCCTTCCAGCACGCGCAACGGGCGACGGACCCGTTCCGCCAACCCCGTGCGCGGGCGCGCGGGAACCTGTTTCGAGACCTCCAGCAACATGACCCCGCCCCCGCCGGAACGTGACAAACGTTGGCCCAACCGTTCGATCAACCCACCGAAGCGTAGCCAGAACTTGCTGTCACTGGGCGGGGCGAAAAGCGCGGCAGCATGGCGTTCCGGGATCAGTCCGGCACTCTTGACCTGCGATTCCAGCTGGCTGAGCGAATAGGGCCGGCCGAACCCGAACGGCGTGCCGTCCCGCCGCGCCCACAGGCCCGACCGGTTCGGCACGATGAAGACCGCACGCCCCCCCGGCCCCAGCACCCGCGCACATTCATCAAGCAGCGCGGTGGGATTCTCCGATGTTTCCAATCCGTGCAGCAGGACAAGCTTGTCGACCGACCCCGTTTCCAGCGGCCAGAGCGTCTCCTCGACCAGCAGGGACACGTTCGCCATGCCTGCCGGCCAGTGCATCACCCCCTGCGGCGCAGGCATCAGTGCGACAACCCGACGCGCATCCCGCAGGAAGGGACGCAGCAGGGGCGCGGCAAACCCGAACCCTGCGACGGTCTGTCCCTGCGCCTCCGGCCACATCTCGACCAGCTTGTCCCGCACGGCCTTCTGCGCCGCACGCCCCAACCGGGTGCGATAGTAGAACTGCCTCAGGTCCAGCACGTCGAGATGCATTATTCGCGATTGCCCCCGGTTCGGATCGTGCCATGGTTATCGTCAGACGAAAGGAACACCATGACCCGGATTGACGCAATGCCCGCCACCTCGCCCGTCGACAACCTGATTGTCATTCCGATGCTGCGCGACGCGTTCCCGGACCTGCTGGACAATTACGGCTATGTCTTTCGCGCGGGCGACAGGGTCGTCTGCGTCGATTGCGCGCGGGCCAAGCCGCATCTGGACGCGGCCGAGGCGCGGGGCTGGACGATCACCGACATCCTGCTGACCCACCACCACGACGACCACATCGCCGGCGTCGCCGATCTTGTCGCCGCCACGGGCGCGCAGGTCTGGGGCAACGCTGCAGATGCCGCGCGCCTCCCGCCACTGGACCATGCCATCTCGCCCGGCGACACGATCGGAATCGGCGGGTTGCAGGCCGAGGTCTGGGACGTGCCGGGACATACGATCGGGCATGTCGCCTTCATCTTCGACGGGATCGCGTTCACCGGCGACAGCCTGATGGTCGGCGGATGCGGGCGCCTGTTCGAGGGCAGCCCGGAAACCATGCACGCCTCGCTGAAGCAGTTCGACGCCCTGCCCGACGACATCCTGATCGCGTCGGGCCATGAATACACCGTCACCAACCTCGCCTTTGCCGCGTCTCTTGAACCGGACAACCCCGCGCTTAAGTCTCGTAGGACGGAGGTGGACAGGATGCGTGCGGCGGGGGAACCCACCGTGCCTGCCCCCCTCGGCCTTGAACGCAACACCAACCCGTTTCTGCGTAGCCACGTCGCCGCACTCAAGGATGCGACAGGAACTACCGGATGCGACGATGCCGCGACTTTTGCCGCGGCACGCCGTGCAAAAGACGCCTTCTGAACACGCAAAGGGAGTCAATTCGGCATCACTTCCCGGTGACACGACCGAGACCTGAACCAGAAAAGGCTTGAAGCCTGAGCGGCGACAACCAAAACTTAACGAGAGGCGACGCATACTTCCGTGCAACGCCGACGGCTGTAAGGAGAACACCATGCCCTCGTTCTCGAATACTCTTGAACAAGCCATCCACGCCGCTCTGGCGCAGGCAAACGCCCGCCGTCACGAACTGGCGACCCTTGAACACCTGTTGCTGGTCCTGATCGAGGAACCGGACGCCGCCCGCGTGATGCAGGCCTGTGGCGTCAACCTCGACGAATTGCGCCAGACGGTCGAGGAGTTCATCGAAGACGACCTGTCCACGCTCGTGACCGATGTGGAAGGGTCGGAGGCCGTGCCCACGGCCGCCTTCCAGCGCGTGATACAGCGTGCCGCCATTCACGTTCAGTCGTCCGGCCGAACCGAAGTGACCGGCGCCAATGTGCTGGTCGCCATCTTCGCCGAACGCGAATCCAACGCGGCCTATTTCCTGCAGGAGCAGGACATGACGCGCTATGACGCGGTCAATTTCATCGCCCACGGTGTCGCCAAGGACCCGGAATTCGGCGAAGCGCGCCCTGTTCAGGGATCGGACGAAGAAGAGGGGCCCGTGTCCGGTGCGCAGGATGGGCCCAATCCGTCCGAGAACCGCGAAAGTGCGCTGTCGAAGTATTGCGTGGATCTCAACAAGAAATCCGCGGAAGGCGACGTCGACCCCCTGATCGGCCGCGATCACGAGGTGGAGCGTTCGATTCAGGTTCTGTGCCGTCGCCGCAAGAACAACCCCCTGCTGGTGGGCGATCCCGGCGTCGGCAAGACCGCCATCGCCGAGGGCCTTGCGTGGAAGATCACCCAAGGCGAGGTCCCCGAGATCCTCGCAGGTGCGACGATCTATTCGCTCGACATGGGCGCACTGCTGGCAGGCACGCGGTATCGCGGTGATTTCGAGGAACGCCTGAAGGCCGTCGTGACCGAGCTTGAGGAGCATCCCGATGCCGTGCTGTTCATCGACGAGATCCACACCGTCATCGGTGCGGGTGCGACTTCGGGCGGTGCGATGGATGCGTCCAACCTGCTGAAACCGGCCCTGGCCGGCGGCAAGCTGCGCACCATGGGGTCCACCACCTACAAGGAGTTCCGCCAGCACTTCGAAAAGGACCGCGCCCTGTCGCGCCGGTTCCAGAAGATCGACGTGAACGAGCCGAATGTCGAAGACACGATCAAGATCCTCAAGGGTCTGAAGTCGCGCTTCGAGGAGCACCACTCGATCAAGTACACGGCCGATGCGATCCGCTCGGCGGTGGAACTGTCGGCGCGCTACGTCAACGACCGCAAGCTGCCGGACAAGGCCATCGACGTCATCGACGAGGCGGGTGCCGCGCAGGCACTGGTCACGGAATCCAAGCGCCGCAAGACCATCGGCGTGAAGGAGATCGAGGCCGTCGTCGCTAAGATCGCCCGCATTCCGCCGAAGTCCGTCTCCAAGGACGATCAGGAGGTGCTGCGCGATCTGGAAGGCTCGCTCAAGCGCGTGGTCTTCGGTCAGGATGCGGCGATCGAGGCGCTGTCCTCTGCCATCAAGCTGGCGCGTGCCGGCCTGCGGGAACCGGAAAAGCCCATCGGCAACTACCTGTTCGCGGGCCCGACCGGCGTCGGCAAGACCGAGGTGGCCAACCAGTTGGCGGATACCCTCGGGGTCGAGATGCTGCGCTTCGACATGTCGGAATACATGGAGAAACACGCGGTTTCGCGGCTGATCGGGGCGCCTCCGGGCTATGTCGGTTTCGATCAGGGTGGCCTGTTGACCGACGGCATCGATCAGCATCCGCATTGCGTTCTGCTGCTCGACGAGATCGAGAAGGCGCACCCGGACGTGTTCAACATCCTGTTGCAGGTGATGGATCACGGCAAGCTGACCGACCACAACGGTCGGGCGGTGGATTTCCGGAACGTGATCCTGATCATGACGTCCAACGCCGGTGCCTCGGATGCCGCGCGCGCGCCCTTGGGCTTTGGCCGGGATCGCCGCGAGGGCGAGGATACCGCCGCAATCGAGCGGACCTTCACACCGGAGTTCCGCAATCGTCTGGACGCCGTGATCAGCTTCGGCCCATTGCCGAAGGAGACGATCCTGCAGGTGGTCGAGAAGTTCGTCCTCCAGCTGGAGGCGCAGCTTCTGGACCGTGGCGTGACCATCGAACTGACCAAGGCCGCGGCCGAATGGGTCGCCGACAAGGGATACGACGACAAGATGGGCGCCCGTCCCCTTGCCCGCGTGATCCAGGAATACGTCAAGAAGCCGCTGGCCGAGGAACTTCTGTTCGGCAAGCTGGCCAAGGGCGGTGTCGTCAAGGTCGGCGTCAAGAACGGTGCGCTCGATCTTCGGATCGAGGAGCCGGGCGCGCCGAAGATCGGCAACAAGAAGCCACCTCTTCTGACGGCGGAATGATCGTCAGCTCATGACCGAAGGGCCCCGGTGCAGAAATGCGCCGGGGCCTTTTCCTTCGCAGGATGGCCGACCAACCCGGCGGTCGAACGGATTTGCCTTGCCGCACCGGATTGCCTTGACTGTTGCCAATCTGGCGCCGCCTTTCACCTGACGGCTTGCAACCGCCGCCGAGGGACGTGGCCTTGCGGGTGCAGGCAGGCGATCGCGCGGTGCCGGGCAAAACCTTGTGCCGACAAAAGCCCCCTGTTGACCCGTGATCGTCTTTCGGAGTTTCGATAGACAATGGCAGCAGCCTGCAAGGATCTCCGATGCCCCACCGCGCCCAACTTCGATCACGCGCCTGTCCCATGCGCCATACCACCACCGCAACGACGCGCTCCGTGACGGGTCTCGCGACCGCGATCTTCCTGGCCACTGCTTCGCCGACTTTGGCCGCGCCGCCTACCCTTCGCCTGCCGTTGGACTGCGACTTGGGTGAAACCTGTTTTCTGCAACAATATGTCGATGCGGACCCGGGTCCCGGTGCCGCCGACTATACCGGCGGGCCGCTTGCCTATGACGGGCACCGGGGCACCGACCTGCGCGTCGCCGATCAGGAGGCGATGGCCGCCGGGGTTCCGGTTCTCGCGCCCGCGGCGGGAATCGTCCGCGGCGTGCGCGACGGAATGCAGGACCGGATCATGACCGACCGCGCCGAGGTTGCCGGGCGGGAATGCGGAAACGGGGTGGCCATCGATCACGGCGACGGTTGGGAGACGCAGCTTTGTCATCTCGCCCGTGGTTCGGTCAGCGTTGCTGCGGGGGATCGCGTCGCGGCGGGTGATCCCGTGGGCCTCGTGGGTCTGTCCGGGGCCACGCAATTCCCGCATGTGCACCTGTCGGTCCGCCACAGGGGTCAGGTCATCGATCCATTCATCGACGACCTCTGGCAGGTCACGCCGCCATACGAACCGGGCGGTTTCCTGTCTGTCGGCCTGTCCTCTGCCGTGCCGCCGTTCGCGGACATAAAGGCAGGCACCGCCGATGCCGACAGCCTGCCGCCGGATGCGCCTGCTCTGGTGGTTTGGGCCGCGATGTTCGGTGGCCAGGCCGGCGACAGGATCGCCTTGCGAATCCTCGGGCCGAACGGCGCGGAGGTGTTCGCACATGACGCGACACTGGAGCGGACGCAGGCGGAGTTGTTTCGCGCCGCAGGCCGCCGTCTGAACGCGACGCGGTGGCGGGGCGGCACCTATACCGGAACGGCAACCCTCATGCGCGATGGCGAAATCCTTGACCGGATCGAGACGGCGATTCCCATCCGTTGACGACCCGCCCCGCGCCCGTCATGCAGGCGGCAGATACCCCAAACGGACCCGAGGGAGAGCCGCATGTCAGACCGTATCGCAGTCATCACAGGCGCCGCGCAAGGCATTGGCCTTGCCTGCGCCGAAGCCCTGGCCGAGGACGGCTGCCGCGTCGTTCTCGTGGACATCAAAGACAGCGTGCATGACGCCGCCGCGCAACTGGGCGGCACGGGGTACATCTGCGACATGGGCGACCCCGTGCAGGTCGCGGCCCTGTTCGACAAGATCGAGGCAGAGGTCGGCCCCGCATCGGTCCTTGTGAACAACGCCGGAATTGCCATCGGCGCGGATTTCCTCGAGATGACGGAAGCCGATTTCCGCCGCGTCATCGACATCAACCTCGTCGGCGTGTTCCTCGCGACGCAGCGCGTGGCCAAGACGATGGTCGCCCGAGGGATCGAAGGCGCGGTGGTCAACATGTCGTCGATCAACGCTCAGGTCGCGATCCCGAGCATTGCCGGGTACTGCGCATCGAAAGGCGGTGTGATGCAGCTGACCAAGGTGGCCGCGCTGGCCCTTGCGCCGCACAACATCCGCGTGAACGCCGTCGGACCGGGCAGCATCGACACCGACATGATGGCCGCCGTCAACGCCGACCCCGCCGCGATGGCCCGCGCGATGTCGCGCACCCCGTTGCAGCGCCCCGGCACCGCGCGCGAAGTGGCCGATATCGTGGCCTTCCTTGCCTCGTCCAAGTCCAGCTACGTGACCGGCGAAACCATCTATGTCGACGGCGGACGCCTCGGCCTCAACTATACGGTATGACCATGATCGAACGCAGCCACACCAATGCCCGGATGAGCCAGCTCGTCCGCCACGGGGATACGCTCTACCTCGCCGGACAGGTCGGACACGGCGCCACTGTGACCGAACAGACGCGCGACATGCTGACCAAGGTGGATGCCCTGCTGAAAGAGGGGGGCAGCAGTCGGGAACACATGCTGCAGGCCGTGATCTGGCTGGCCGACATGACCGATTTTGCCGAGATGAACGCCGTCTGGGATGCCTGGGTCCCCGAGGGTCATGCCCCCGCCCGCGCCTGCGGCGAGGCCAAGTTGGCCACGCCGGAGTTCTTGGTCGAGGTGATCATCACCGCCGCCGTCGCCTGACGCGGCATCAGCGCCCGTGCGGATGCGCGCGGGCGTAGCTTTCCATCAGGTGCACGGTATCGACAGCCGTATAGGCCTGTGTCGTCGACAGGGACGCATGGCCCAGAAGCTCCTGAATGGCCCGCAGATCCCCGCCCGCCTCCAGCAGGTGGGTCGCGAAACTGTGGCGCAGGGCATGAGGCGTGGCCGAGGACGGCAGGCCAAGCTGCATTCGCGCCGTTGCCACGACCTTTGCCACCGCGGCGGGCCCAAGCCCACCACCACGCGCACCGCGAAACAGGGGCGCATCGTCCGACAGGTCATAGGGACAGGCCGCGACATACCGATCGACGGCCGCGCGGGCGACAGGCAGGACGGGCACGAGCCGTTCCTTGCCGCCCTTCCCCTTTATCCGCAGGACGTCGGCCAGCGGCGCATCGCGCCCGCACAGGCCCAACCCCTCGGATATGCGCAATCCGCACCCGTACAGGACGGTCACAACAGCAACGTCCCGCGCCGCGATCCACGGGGTCGCATGTTGCAGGGCGATGGTCTCGATCAGTTCCTTCGCGGCATCCTGCGCCAAGGGGCGGGGCAAGGGTTTGCGGAACTTCGGCGCGCGGGCTGACAGAACGGCGGTCGGGTCGAACCCTTCCCGTTCGGACAGCCACCGGATGAAGGACTTGACGGACGACAGACGTCGGGCCACGGACCGGGCGCCGTTCCCGCGCAGCCTTTCCGCCGCCATCCAGGACCGCATGTCAGGGGTCGCGATCCGACCGATCTCGGCCAGACCCATCGGCCCCCCGCGGTGGTCGGCAAGAAACGCGAGAAAGGCCGTCACATCGCGGGCATAGGCCGTGCAGGTGGCCTCCGCCGCCCCGTCGAGGGCCCGCAGATGGTCCCCCCAGGCGGCAAGGGCATCGCGTGCGCCCGGACTGATGTCGAGCGTCACCGCCCTAGCCCAAGTGGCGCCGCGCCACCCGTTCGAAACAGCCCGTGAAAAATGTCAGAAGCTCCGTGCCCTGGTTGACGCGGAACTGATGCGGGTCTTCGGACCCGAAAGCCAGCATGCCGACCTGCCGCCCGGCGCCAAGGTCGAGACGCAGCAGGGCCTCGGACCGGATCCACCCGGCATCCTCGCCGAATATCTTGTCGGATGCGGGCGCACATTGGCGCAGCGTGACCTGTCGGACGGGGACGTCGCGATCCTGTGTCACGTAGGTCGTCACGAATCCCTCGCGCACCACGGCGATGACGGGATGGGGCGACGGCGTGTCCTCGGCGCTTTCCAGCACCAGCCTGATGCGATCCACGCGCAGGATGTCGGGCAGATCGGTCGCCAGAACCTCGAGCAGGTCGCCAAAGCCATCGCAATCGAGCAGGCGCAGGACGCAGCGATTGATCTGATTGGTGCCGGCAAGGTTTTCATAGGCCGCGGCGATGACACTGCGATGCGTATCCTCCAGCCGGTCCAGACGCGTTTCCAGCCGCTCCATCGCAATCCCGCGCAGGTCGACGATGTTCTGCCCCATCTGCCGCTCGTTCGCGGTGATCAGCGCCCGCATCAGGTCGCGATCCTCGAGGATCATGTCGGGGTCGGTAAGGATGCGGTCGCGCCAATCCTGCGCGGCCGCCATTGCGGTCTGGTCTGCCATGCTCTGCTCCGGTCTTTGCCGATTTCGGGGCAGGCTTACATGGCCGGACATCCGATGGGACCAAAACATGCGCGGCCTGCCGCAAATCTTTGGCAGGTGTGGCATGGCGGCCCCCCGGAAATGGCGAGGGGCGCGGCCGCCCCCCGGCCATTCAGGTGTCAGACGATCTTGATCTTCGCCTCGTCCGCGTCCTTGACGAATTGCGCCAGACCGCTGGCGGTCAGCGGGTGATCGATCATCTTGTGGATGACGGCCGGCGGCGCCGTTGCCACGTCCGCGCCGATCAGGGCCGCGTCCTTCATGTGGTTGGGCGAGCGGATGGAGGCGGCGAGGATCTCCGTCTGCATGTCGTAGTTGTCATAGATGGTGCGGATGTCCTGAATCAGGTCCATGCCGTCGATGTTGATGTCGTCCAGCCGTCCGATGAACGGCGAGATGAAGGACGCGCCCGCCTTGGCGGCCAGCAACGCCTGGTTGGCCGAGAAGCACAGGGTGACATTCACCAGCGTGCCGCCCTTGCGCAGGATCTTGCAGACCTTCAGCCCGGCCCACGTCAGCGGAACCTTGACGCAGACGTTGGGCGCGATGGTGGCGAGATGCTGCCCTTCCTTGAGCATCTGGTCGAAATCGGTGGCGACCACCTCCGCGCTGACCGGGCCGTCGACAAGGTCGCAAATCTCCTTGGTGGCTTCGAGGATATCCCGCCCCGACTTGAGGATCAGCGAGGGGTTGGTGGTCACACCGTCGACCATGCCGAGGTCGTTCAATTCCCGGATGGCTTCGATGTCGGCGGTGTCTACGAAGAATTTCATGGCGTCCTCTGGATGTTTGGGGCTTTGTTGCGGTCTACCGCCATCCGCCTCGCAGGACCATCCATGGATTTCACGCTCTGGCTGGCTTTCGCCGCCGCTTCGACTGCCCTTCTGATGATACCGGGACCGACGATCCTGCTGGTGATGTCCTATGCGCTGTCGCAGGGACGGCGTGTCGCCGTGGCCTCGGCCGGTGGCGTGGCCTTGGGCGATGCCATCGCGATGACGGCATCGCTTGCGGGTCTGGGCGCGCTGGTGCTGGCCTCGGCCACGCTGTTCACCGTGCTAAAGTGGATCGGGGCAGCTTACCTCATGTGGATGGGGATCAAGCTCTGGCGGTCCGCCGGGTCGATGACGCTGGGCGCGGTGTCGACGCAGTCGAAGGTCTCGCCCCGCGCCGTGTTCGGCCACGCCGCCGTGGTCACGGCCTTCAACCCCAAGTCCATCGTGTTCTTCATCGCCTTCGTGCCGCAGTTCATCGATGCGGGCGCGCCGCTGGCGCCGCAGTTCGCCATCCTGATCGCCACCTTCGTGGGGCTGGCGGCGCTGAACGCGCTGGCCTTCGCCCTGCTGGCCGCGCGGCTGCGCGACGGGTTGCGGCGGCCAGCGGTATTGCGCGGTCTGGGGCGCCTCGGCGGGGCGGCATTGATGACGATGGGCGTCATCACGGCCCTGACCCGGCGCACGGCCTGATGCGTTACCGGATCGTCAGGCGCAGGGTGAAATCCTCGTAGCCCGGCCCCACGAACAGCTGGTTGACGTCGATGACGTAGGTCTGTTGCCGTGTGCGAAAGGTGAAATCGTCACGGCAATCGGCGACCCCGCGGACGTTGAAGCAGGCATTGCGCGATCCGAACAGCTGAACGCGCGCCTGCTGTCCCGCGCCCGACCCGAAGGTGAAGCAGACCGGCTGTCGCTGCGCCACGCGCCCCGAGACCTCACCGTAGAAGGCCCCGCGCTGGAACCGGATTTCGGAGCATCCCTGCGCCGATGCACTCCCGGCGAGCGAAACGAACAAGAGGATGGCAAGCAATTTGAACATGTGGAAACCTCCGGGGTGGGTAATCCCGGAAAGGCTAGCGGGCGGCGACGTTCCTGTCATCAACCAGCGCTCCGCCTCTGGCAATGCGCGCACCGAGGCGCGATATGAGGCGCATGGCCCGACATTTCCCACATGGCACCCCGGTCGCCGTCCTGACGACCCAGCCGCTGGACCGCGCGCTGGACTATCGCGCGCCCGAAGGCGGCGTGACCGAGGGGGATTTCGTGCAGGTGCCGCTGGGCCCTCGCCTCGTGCTGGGCGTGGTCTGGGGGCAGGCGGCGGGGGATTGGCCCGTCGAGAAATTGCGCGGCATCGCGCGGGTGCTCGACGTGCCGCCGATGGCGCAGGCGATGCGCGATTTCCTCGAACGGGCGGGGGCCTACACCCTGACGCCGATGGTGGCGATGCTGCGCCTCGCGATGCGGGCACCGGGCCTGGGCGAAACGCCGGGCAAGCGCAAGGTCTATGCCCTCGGCACCGGGCAACCGGGCCGGGCGACGGCGGCGCGTGACAAGGTTCTGGCCGTGCTGGCCGACCGGCCCACGGACGTCTTCGCCCTGTCGGAACTGGCGGACCTCGCGGGCGTGTCCACCGGGGTGGTCAAGGGATTGATCGCGGGCGGTGCGGTTCTGGAACAGAACGTGCCACGCGACGCGGATTACCCGCCACTGGACCCCGCGCGCCCCGGCAAGCCCCTGGCCCCCGATCAGGCAGAGGCGGCGGCAACCCTGCGCGCCGCCATCGCGGGCGGCGGCTACGGCACGACGCTGCTGAAAGGGGTGACCGGCTCCGGCAAAACGGAAGTCTACCTGGAAGCCGTCGCCGAATGTCTCGCGCGGGGGCGACAGGCGCTGGTCCTGCTGCCGGAGATCGCGCTGACCTCCGAGTTCCTGACACGGGTAGAGGCGCGGTTCGGCGCGCGGCCCGCCGAATGGCACTCGGGCGTGACCCAGGCCGAGCGGCGGCGCGCATGGGCCCGCACCGCCGCAGGGCAGGCGCGGCTAATCGTGGGCGCGCGGTCGTCGCTGTTCCTGCCGTTCCAGGACCTGGGCCTGATCATCGTGGATGAGGAACACGACACATCCTACAAGCAGGAGGACGGCGTCCTCTACTCCGCCCGCGACATGGCTGTGCTGCGGGCCAGCTGCGAAGGCGCGCAGGTCGTCCTGGCCTCGGCCACGCCGTCGCTGGAGACGTGGGCCAATGCCGAGGCCGGGAAATACGCGCGCGTCGACCTGACGTCGCGGTTCGGCACCGCCGTCATGCCCAAGCTGTCGACCGTCGACATGCGATCGGAAAAGGTCGATGCGGGCCGCTGGATTTCGCCGACCCTGAAGCGCGCGATCGAACAGCGGATCATCGATGGCGAGCAATCGCTGATCTTTCTGAACCGCCGGGGCTATGCGCCCGTCACCCTGTGCCGCGCCTGCGGTCAGCAGGTTGCCTGTCATCAATGCGATGCGCGCATGGTCGAGCACCGGTTCCAGAAGCGCCTGATGTGCCACCAATGCGGTGAGACGACGCCGATTCCACCCGCCTGCCCCTCCTGCGGGGTGGAAGGCAAGCTGGCCCCCGTGGGCCCGGGGGTGGAGCGGATGGCCGAGGAGGTCAGCGCCCTCTTCCCCGAGGCGCGGATGGCGATCCTGTCGTCGGACCTGTTCGGATCGGCGCGGGCGTTGAAAGCACAGGTCGAGGATATCGCGGCCGGCGGCGCCGACATCATCGTCGGCACGCAGCTCGTGGCCAAAGGGCACAACTTCCCCAAGCTGACCCTTGTCGGCGTGATCGACGCGGACCTCGGTCTGCAGGGCAGCGACCTGCGCGCCGCCGAACGCACCTTTCAGCTGATGCGACAGGTTTCAGGCCGTGCAGGCCGGGCCGAGGCGCCGGGCGTGGCCCTGTTGCAGACCTACCAGCCGGAGCATCCGGTGATCCGGGCCATCCTGAGCGGTGACGAGGAGGGTTTTCTGGCCGAGGAGGCTGCGCAACGCCGTGCCGCGGGTGTGCCCCCCTATGGCCGCATGGCCGGTATCGTGATCTCCGACCCCGATGCACAGGTCGCCTTCGACCTTGGCAATGCCCTGGCCCGCGCGGCGGCCGTGATGGAGGATGCGGGTGCCGAGGTCTATGGCCCCGCCCCCGCACCGATCAGCCGCATCAGGGGGCGCCACCGCGTGCGCCTGTTGGTCAAGGCGCCACGACAATCCCCGATCCAATCGGCCCTCGCACGATGGGTCGCGCAGGTGCAGATCCCGAAATCCACCCGGCTGAGCATCGATATCGACCCGCAGAGCTTTCTGTAGGTCCAACCCCGGTCGCAATCTGTCGCAGCCATCATGCGCGGTTCGGCACGCTGCGGCCCATGGGGCGGGATTGCACCTTGTCGCCCACGGGGGATAGATAGCCGCGACCGAGAAGGGACGCACATCATGCAGGCCGCACCGACACCCCAGCCGGGAATTCTGGACATCGCGCTCTATCAGGGTGGTGCATCCACCGTCGCGGGACAGACCGATATCCTCAAACTGTCGTCGAACGAGAATCCGACCGGCGCGCCCCGGTCCGCCCAGGACGCGGCACGGGATGCGGCGGGGGAGATGCACCTGTATCCCAACACCGATCACGCGGGCCTGCGCGACGCCATCGCCGAGGTGCATGGGCTGGACCCCGACCGCATCATCTGCGGCGTCGGCTCGGACGAGATCATCCACTGGCTGTGCCAGGCCTATATCGGCCCGGAAACCGAGGTGCTGTATCCGGAATACGGGTTCCTGATGTATGCCATCAGCACCCGCGCCGCCGGCGGCACCCCCATTGCCGTCCCCGAGCGGGAGCGGACGGTGGATGTCGATGCCCTGCTGGCCGCCACGACGGAGCGGACGCGCCTCGTGTTCCTTGCCAATCCGGCCAATCCGACCGCGACCTTCCTGCGCGGACAGGACGTGGTGCGTCTGGCGGATGGTCTGCCCGATGGCTGCCTGCTGGTTCTGGACGGCGCCTATGCCGAATACGTCGAGGATTTCGACGGTGGCCTCGGCCTCGCCGCCGGGCGCGAGAATGTCTTCGTCACGCGCACCTTTTCCAAGATGTATGGTCTGGGCGGCATGCGCGTCGGCTGGGGCTATGGGGCGCAGGCGGTGATCGACGTGCTCAACCGCCTGCGGGGGCCGTTCAACCTGTCGAATGTCGCCCTCGCGGCGGCCGAGGCCGCGATGCGCGACCGCGGATTCGCCGCCGACTGCCTTGCCCTGAACACCGCGCAGCGCAGCAGGCTCAGCGCCGCCCTGGCCGATCTGGGGATCGCCAGCGACCCGTCCCACGCGAACTTCGTCCTCGCGCGGTTCACGGATGAGGAGGAGGCGCGCGCCTGCGACGCCTTCCTGAAATCGAAGGGCGTGATCGTCCGGCACGTGGCGGCCTATGGCCTGCCCCACTGTCTGCGCATGACCGTCGGGGACGAGGCCGGGACAACCCGCCTGATCGAGGCTCTGACGGCTTGGCGGGCGGCATGATCTATGACCGCATTGCCCTGATCGGCCTTGGCCTGATCGCAGGTTCGATCGGGCTGCGTGTGCGGGCCGATGGCCTTGCCGGTGAAGTCGTGGGCACGGCCCGATCCGCCGCCACGCGCGATACGGCCCTGTCCCGTGGCTTGTGCGACCGTGTCACCGCCACGGCGGCCGAGGCCGTGCAGGACGCCGACCTCGTGATCCTGTGCGTGCCGGTCGGCGCCATGTCCGCCGTCGCCGCGGAAATCGGCCCGCATCTGAAACCCGGCGCGACGGTGACGGACGTCGGGTCCGTCAAACGGGCGGTGATCGACGCGGTCGGCCCGCATCTGGGCGACGACGTCCACTTCATCCCCGCGCACCCCCTTGCAGGGACGGAGCACAGCGGACCCGAGGCGGGCTTTCCCGAACTGTTCGAAAACCGCTGGTTCCTGCTGACCCCGCAAAGCGAGGACACCGCCGCCATCGACCGCCTTACCCGCCTGTGGCAGGCCCTCGGCGCGAACGTCGACGCGATGGAAGCCGATCACCATGATCTGGTCGTGGCCGTCACCAGCCATGCGCCGCACCTGATCGCCTATACGATGGTCGGCGTTGCCGACGACTTGCGCCGTGTGACCGACAGCGAGGTCATCAAGTATTCGGCGGGCGGTTTCCGCGACTTCACCCGCATCGCCGCCAGCGACCCGGTGATGTGGCGGGACGTGTTCCTGAACAACAAGGATGCTACGTTGGAGATCCTGGGCCGCTTCACCGAGGAATTGTTTGCCCTGCAACGAGCGATCCGAACGGGGGACGGCGACATGCTGCACGAATACTTCACCCGCACCCGCGCGATCCGGCGCGGCATCATCGAAGCAGGGCAGGACACCGCGGCGGCGGACTTCGGCCGCGGGGCGCCCAAGTGACCGCGCGCGTCCTTGTCGCGGCCCTCGCGCTGACTGCGGCCAGCCTTGGCGCCGCATCGGCAGAGATCCGCCCGTCCCAACGCCCGACCCCCGAGGCCGAGATCATGGCCCCCGGCGGGTCGGTGCAGATCGCAACCGCAACCGCCGTGCCCGCATCCACCCGACCGGTCGCGCGGATCACGGAGGAACGGCGCGCGCTGCTGACCATGATGTCGACGATGCAGGCCGCGCGCCCGGTCATCGACCCGCAGGGCCTCGTGCGCCGGTCCGACCGCCCCCTGATCCGCGACGGACAGGCCATCCCCGTCGCCGCACGACGCCCGCGTCAGGATACGGGCGCCGGCGGAATCTGTGGGCGCGGGTCCATCAAGGGTGAGGTCATCGCCCCCGTGTCCGGCGATGGTGCCTGCGGCATTCCGAATGCGGTGCGGGTCACCGCCGTTTCCGGCGTCACCCTGACCCGGCCCGCACGGATGGATTGCGGCACGGCGCAGGCGTTGGACACCTGGGTGCGGGACGGTGTCGTGCCCGTCGTGGGGCGTCGGGGCGGCGGGGCCGTCGCCCTGCAGGTCGCCGCCGGCTATGCCTGCCGCACACGCAACAATCAGCCCGGCGCCCGAGTCAGCGAACATGGCAAGGGCCGGGCCATCGACATCAGCGGCATTCGTCTGGCCAACGGCACGACGATTTCCGTCCTGCGCGATTGGGGTCGCGGGGCAGAGGGGCGGATCCTGCGCGATCTGCACGCAAGGGCCTGTGGCCCCTTCGGCACGGTGCTTGGCCCCGAAAGCGACGTCCACCACCGCGATCATTTCCACTTCGATACGGCCAGCTATCGCAGCGGCAGCTACTGCCGCTAGCGTTCCGTCAGTTTCATCTCGATCCGCCGGTTACGCTGTCGCGCGGCAGGCGTATCGGCGGGGTCCACGGGCTGATATTGTCCGAACCCCGTCGCCGCGAGGCGCGAAGGCGGCACGCCTAGCTCGTCGATCATGTATTGCACGACCGACAAGGCACGACCCTGGCTCAATTCCCAGTTGTCGACGTATTTGCCGAACCCCGACAGGGGCACATCGTCGGTATGCCCGTCGACCCGCAGGATCCAGTCGATCCCGGCCGGGATCTGATCGGCCACGTCGAGGATGACGGCCGCAACCTGTGCGATCTGCTGTTGTCCCTCGGCCTGCAGGACGACATCGCCGACGTCGAACAGCACCTCGGAGGAGAAGACGAAGCGGTCGCCCACGATTTCGACCCCTTCCCGGTCGGCCAGAACGTCGCGCAGCTGGCCGAAGAACTCCGATCGGAACCGCTCCAACTGCTGGGCCTCTTCCTCCAGCCGGGCACGTTCGGCCGCTTCGAGATCCGCACGCGCCCTCTGCTCCGAGGCGACGCGCGCCAGCGCGGCATTCAGGTCGGACGTCAGGGTCTGGATCTGGACGTCCTGCGCCCGGTCGGAATCCGCCGAGGCATCCAGAATGTCCTGCAGACTGCCCAACTGCGTCCGCAGCTCCGTTACCTGCTGATTGAGCAGGGCAACCTGCCGTTGCGATGCAAGACGCGCCTCCTCGACCTGCGCCAATTCACCGCGCGCCTGACGCAACAGAAGGTCCGCACGCTCCGCTTCGTCCAAGGCGTCCTCCGCCTCCGTCTCGGCCGCAATCCGGCCTGCCAAGGCCGCGGCAAGGGTCTCGCGCAGGTCTTCGGTACTCCCGGCTTCCTCGGCGCGGGCGGCGAGGACATCGTTCAGACGCGACTGAAGCTCCTGGCGGACGGCATCCGCATCGGCCACATCCGCGGTGCGTGCGGCAACCGTTGCCTCCAGCGCGGCGATCCGCGCGCGCAGATCGGCCTCGGTCGTCGCGGATTCCGCGCGCAGCACCTCCAGTGCGGCCAATGTCTCGGCCAATTGACCGTCGAGGTCCGCAGCCTGATCACGGGCGCCGCCCAGATCCGCCAACGCAGCGGACAGGCGGGCCTGCAGTTGGCTGCGCGTGGCCTCTGCCTCTGCGATATCGCTGCCCCGTGCCTCCAGCGCGGCCTCAAGGGTGACGATCCGCGCCTGCAACTCTGACTGCGTGCTGTCAGCGCTGTCCTGCCCGGCTTCGAGGGCGGCAATCGTCGCGGCCAGTTCGGCGTCGAGATCACGCACCTCGTCTTCGGTTTCGGCCAAGGTGGCCAGTGTCGCGTTCAGGCGCGATTGCAGTTCGGCGCGCACCTCCTCGGCCGTGGCGATGTCCGCACCGCGCGCGGCAAGCGCGGCCTCCAACTCGGCCACGCGGTTGCGCAGATCGGCCTCGACCTCGGCCGCATCGCTCCGGCTGGTCGCCAGGGCCGCGAGGGTCTGCGACAATTGCGTATCGAGATCATCGGCCTGTCCGCGCGTGCTGACGAGATCGGCCAGAGCCGCCGTCAGGCGGTCGTTCAGATCATCGCCCGCCGCCTGACTGGCCGCCAGAAGGGTCAGCGTCTCCTCTGCCTCCCGGCGCTGTTCTTCCAGTGCAAGGGTCATGGCGGTCAGTTCCGCATCGGCGTTCGACAGCCGGTCGCGCAATGCTTCGGCGGCAGCCGCCTCGGCAAGGCGCGTGGCCTCCTCCTCGGTCAGTGCCGCTTCCGACGCGGACAGCCGTTCCCGGAGCGCCTCTGCCGCCGCGAGTTCCGCAAGCCGCGCGGCCTCGGCCTCGTCCAGCGCAGCGGCAAGGTCGGTGACCTGCGCAGACAGGTCGGCGGCCGCGTCCTGTTGATCGGTCAGGGCGGCGAGGGTGCTGGCCAGGGTTGCCGATTGCTCGGCCGCCTCGGCGCGCAGGTCCGCGACCAAAGCCTCGACCGCGTCTGCACGCGCGGCCTCCAGCCGGGCCTGTTCGGCCGTGGCGTCGATTTCGTTGCGCGCACTGGCAAGCGCCAGTTGCAATGCCTCTCGCTCGTCGATGATGCGGGTCAGCTCGCCCTCGGTCGTCTCCAGCCGTGCGGCAAGGGCGGACCGCGCGCCCTCCGTTTCCTCCAGCGATCCGGCAAGACGGTCGCGATCCGCGATCAGGCTGGCAACCTGTTCCTCGAAGCTGGCGACCCGCTGGGACAGGTCCGCCCGCTGCGAGGTCAGGGTGGCGATCAGCGCGGTCTGCCTGTCGCGTTCGGCCCCGAGGGAGGCGACGTCTTCCTCCAGATCGGCGGCGCGCTGCCGCTCCAGCCCCAGAACACGGGCCAGATCGTCGAGTTGCAGCCCAAGATCGTTCAATTCCGCATCCTGAACCGTGATGCGTTCGGACAGGATGAACTGCACGATCATGAAGATCGACAGGACGAACATCAGCACCAGCAGCAGGGCCGTCATCGCATCGACGAACCCCGGCCAGACGTTCGCCGTGAACCGTTGTCCCGACCTGCGGGTGAACGCCATCTAGGCGTCCCCTTCGGGGGTGTTGGCCGCGACGTGTCGGTTCAGCTGTCGGATTGCGCGGGTCAGGGCGCCCAGATCGCCGCGAAGATCGTCGGCGGCGGCCTGTCGTCCCTGCTGCATCTCCTCGAACACCTTCAGAAGCTGCACGTCGATCGAGCGCAGACGCATCCGGCTTTCGGCGTCCAGGCCGTCGCCGCCCCCGCCACCGTTCGAGCCGCGCAGCACCTCGACGATGTGTTCCTGTCCCTCGGCCACGCGGTTCAGCGCCTCGTTCACGCCGCCGGCCTCCATCCGGTGGGCCATGGCGGTCACGGCCTCGGACAGGGTCGCCAGCTTGCTGTCCGCGGCAAGGCGACCGGCCTCGGCCTTCTGGAACATGTCCTGAAGGCTCTCCATCTGGTAGTTCATGTGATCAAGCACCGCGGCCAGCGAATACTGATCGATGGTTTCCTCACCGGAATCCCCCACAAGGCCGACACGGGTGATCGAGGACAGCCAATCCTCCATCTCGCGGTAGAAGCGGTTCTGGCCGTGACCTGCGAACAGCTCCAGCAAGCCCACCACCAGCGACCCGGCCAGACCGAGCAGCGAGGAGGCGAAGGCCGTCCCCATGCCCGCAAGCTGGCTTTCGAGCCCGCCGATCAGACGGCCGAACACCGCAACGCCGCCTTCGCCGTTTTCGGGGTTCAGGCTGCGGATCGTGTCGACGACCGCCGGAACCGTCGTGGCAAGACCCCAGAACGTGCCGAGCAGTCCAAGGAAGATCAGCGTGTTGACGATATAGCGCGTGATGTCGCGGGCTTCCTCCATCCGCGCACCGACGGAATCGAGGATGGAGCGGGAGGACGAGGCGCTGATCTGGGAGCGCGCCGACCGCGAGCGCAGCAGGGCGGCCAATGGTGCCAGCAATCCCGGTGCGCGAGCGATGTCATGGCCCGACCGCTGTTCGGCGAAGCCCTCGATCCAGCTGACCGACGAGAAGAGCTGAAACACCTGCGCGAAACAGGCGAGGACACCAAGAAAGAAGAACCCGATGATCGTGCCGTTCAACCAAGGGTTCGCCGCGAAGATCGGCGCGACGCTGGGATAGGCCACCCAGACCCCTGCCCCGACGGCGACAAGGACCAGCAACATCTGGACGATCTGACGGATCGGCTGCGAAAAATGCGTGCCGTGTTCAAGAGGTTCGCGTGCCATGGGCCCCCGGCCCTCGGGCGGGGCCATCATGTGTTACGAAACCCTAGCTTGCGCCCCTTCGTCCCACAAGCACGCCTCAGGCTTCGGCCCTGATCTGTTGCACCCGCGCGACCAACCAGTCCATGTCTGCATCCGCGATGTTCAGTTCGGTCAATTTCGCAGCCGTTCGTGTCAGGTATTCGTGGTTCGGCCCGCGCCCGCCAATCGCGGCGGCAATGATGCGCGCCTGCGCCTCGAGGCTCATGTCCGGGACATACTGCACGTGGCCCGTGTCGATGACATAGGCCAGCGCCGGGATCTCGGCGCCGTCATCCGCGGTCAACGTCACCTGCTCCTCCACATAGGCGGAGGATATCAGTTCCCGCGCGCGCAACTCCTCCAGCGCGGCTTCGGGATCGGCGGCGCGGATGGCAAGCCCGGTGCAACTGCCTGCGGGGAAGGGTTCGAGCGCCAGCACGAGGCCCGGATCCTCCTCGGAGCCGCGATGGTGGATCGACAACATGCAGAACCGGCGCCGAAAGCCGGACAGGCTGGCGAGGCGCATCTCGGCAACCTCGATCCCCGGATTCCACACCAGAGAGCCATAGCCGAACACCCAAAGATCACCGTCCTGTGTCATCGCCGTTCCTTTCGCAATCAGCCCCGCGCAGTTAGACGGGCGGAACGATATCCGAAAGACCATGCGTGAAAGGGTCCGAAACATGATGCGCAACCTGACGGTGCTGGTCATTTTGGCGGCGGTGGCCTGGGGCGGCTGGTGGGTCGTCGGGTCGCGCCTGTTGCGCACGGCCATGACAGATGCGATTTCGACCGCCCGCGGCGGCGACTGGATCGTGGATATCGACGACCTGGCCGTCAGCGGGTTCCCCAACCGCTTCGACACGCGGGCAACAGGGGTCGACATTGCCTCGCCCGAAGGCCTCTGGGGACTGACGATCGAGAGGGTGGAGTCCTTCGCCCTCAGCTATCGCCCCGATCGCCTGATCATCGTGCCCGCCCCCGAGGCCGTGATCACGACGCCTGCCGGTCCCGTCGACGTGACGGCCGGGGATCTGCGCGCCTCCGGCGTGGTGCGTTTGGCGGACGGTGGGGGGCTGGCATCGGCGACCGTCGCGGGACAGGACCTGTCGATCGAGGCGGGCACCTGGACCGTGACCCTTGCCGCGGGCCAGATCGCCACGCGCGAGGTTGGCGGCCCGCTGACCCATGATATGGCCCTGTCGCTTGACGGTCTGAACATGGCGGGGCTGATGACGGACCCGCGGCTGCCGGATCAGGTGACCCAAGTCCGCGCCGACATGACCCTGACGCTCGATCGGCCATTGCAGCAGGGGGGGCAGTTGCAGGCGATTGCCCTGCGCGACCTGCATGTCGATCTGGGCGGGGGCACGCTCGACCTGTCGGGCGACATCACCATAGGCGCCGACGGCCTGCCGCGCGGGGCCCTGACGCTTGGCCTGACCGAATGGCGCGATCTGCTAACCCTGGCCCCGGCGTTCGACATTCCCCCCGGTCAGGTCGCGTTGCTGGCAGGCGGGCTGTCGGGGATGGAGGACACGGACGGAACGGCGGTCCTGCCGCTGACACTGGCCGGGGGGCAGCTGATGTTCGGATCGATCCCGCTGGCCCCGCTTCCCCGCCTGCCCGCGCCCTACAGCCCGTAGGGCAGCGTCACGCGCCAGCGGTGCGATGGCAGGCAGGCGGGCGGATCGGGCGGAAACAGGCGACCCGCCTCGCGCCGGACAGCCTCGGCAACGCAGATCGCAATGTCGTCGGGCAGGCCGTCGCCCCGGTCCAATGCGTCGATCCCGTCCCATGCCGACAGGTCCACGACCAGAATCTTGCGCCCGCCGCCCAGTCCGACCTCGTAGAGGGACGTCAGCGCCGCCGTGCAACGCCCGCGACACAGCCGCCCCACCTCCGGCACATGGCGCAGGTTTTCCCGCCGGCGCAACAGGACGACATCGATGTCCCGTGCGCGTTCCATCGGCCCATGGACCTGCAGGGCGGCCCGCACATCCGGCGCACCGTCGCCCAGAACACGCAGGTCGCCCCCGCCCGACGGCACGAGGAACAGCCAGACGGGCACGACCAACGGAAGTGCCCAGATCGCGCGGCGAAAGGCCCTAGCCATCCACGCGAATGCGGGCGTTCGTCGGGTCGTAGGGGCTGTCTTCGGTGATCACGGCGTCCCACAACCCGCGCTGCATCCGCACCTTCAGCTTCGTGCCCGGAGCAGACAGGTCGGGCCGCACGTATCCCATGCCGATACTCTGGCCGAAGGCGACCGAATACCCGCCCGATGTCAGGCGACCGATCCGGGCATCGCCATCATACAGCGCCTCGCGCCCCCAGGGGTCGGCATCCTGCGGCCCGTCGATCAACAGCGTCACGCATTTCGACCGGATGCCCAGCGCCTGCATCGCGGCCTTGCCGCAGAACTCCTTCGACAGGTCCACGAAGCGGTCCAGCCCGGCCTCCAGCGGGGTCGCGTCACGGCCCAGTTCGGTTCCGAAGGCGCGATAGGATTTCTCCTGCCGCAGCCAGTTCTGCGCCCGCGCACCGACCAGTTTCAGACCATGCGCCTCGCCTGCTTCCATCAGTCGGTCGAACAGGTAGGTCTGCATCTCCATCGGGTGGTGCAATTCCCAGCCCAGCTCTCCCGTATAGGCGACGCGGATGGCATTCGTCGGACACATCAGCAGTTCGATGTCCCGCTGGCTGAGCCAGGGAAATCGCTTGTTCGACAGCACGGTATCCGGGTCGGCGTCGCGCACCAAATGTTGCAGGATGGCGCGGGCGTTCGGTCCGGCGAGGGCAAAGACGCCGTGCCGTGCGGTCACGTTCTGCCTGTCGATACGACCGAAGCGGCCTTCCTGCGCCGCGATGGCCTTGTAGAGGTAATCCTCGTCGTAAGCCTCCCATCCGCCTGCGGAGACGAGGTAGAAATCGTCTTCGGCCAGGCGCACGATGGTGTATTCCGTTCGCGTCGTCCCCGCCTCGGTCAAGGCATAGGTCAGGTTGATACGCCCCACCTTCGGCAGCCTGTTGGTCGTGAACCAATCCAGAAACGCCGCCGCGCCGGGGCCCGAAATGCGGTGCTTGGCAAAGGCGGTCGCGTCGATCAGGCCCGCCGTCTCGCGGATGGCGCGGGCCTCGTCGACGGCATGCTGCCACCACGCGCCCCGCCGGAACGACCGGCTGTCGTGGTCAAAACTGTCGGGCGCATCGACGGGGCCGTAGTAATTTGGCCGCTCCCACCCGTTCACGCAGCCGAACTGCGCGCCCCGCGCCTTTTGACGGTCATAGGCGGGCGCGGTCTTCAGGGGCCGCCCGGCGGGCCGTTCCTCATCCGGGTGGTGCAGGACGTAGACGTGGTCGTATGCCTCCTCGTTCTTGCGGCAGGCATATTCGGTCGTCACCCATTGCCCGAAGCGGCGCGGGTCCAGGGACGCCATGTCGATCTCGGCCTCGCCCTCGACCATCATCTGCGCCAGGTAGTGGCCCGTGCCGCCAGCGGCTGTGATGCCGAAGCTGAACCCCTCGGCCAGCCACATGTTGCGCAGGCCCGGCGCGGGGCCGACCAGGGGGTTGCCGTCGGGCGTGTAGCAGATCGGCCCGTTGTAGTCGTCCTTCAGCCCCGCCGTCTCGGAGGTGGGGATGCGATGGATCATCGACATGTACTCCTCCTCGATCCGGTCGAGATCGAGGGGGAAGAGGTCGGCGCGGAAACTGTCGGGCACCCCGTAGGGGAAGCGCGCGGGCGCCCCCCTCTCGTAGGGGCCCAGGATCCAGCCGCCGCGCTCCTCGCGCACGTACCACTTGGCGTCGGCGTCGCGCAGCACGGGATGCTGGGGGTTGTCCTTGCGGTATGCGACCAGTGCGGGATCCGGTTCGGTCACGATGTACTGATGTTCGACCACCACGGCGGGGGTCTTGATGCCCAGCAGGCGCGCGGTGCGCGGGGCGTGGTTGCCGGTGGCCGTCACGACGTGTTCGGCATGGACCACGACCCGCTCGTCCGACGGCACCAGGTTGCCGCCCGTCTCGACCATCTTGGTGCAGGTCACGTCCCAATGATCGCCGGTCCAGTGGAACCCGTCGACCTGCCAGCGCCGCTCGATCACGACACCCCGCTGCCGCGCGCCCTTGGCCATGGCCATCGTGACATCCGCCGGGTTGATGTACCCGTCGGTGGGATGAAAGATCGCCCCCTCGAGGTCATCGGTCCGCACCAATGGCCACCGCTCCGCGATCTGGGCCGGGGTCATCCATTCATAGGGGATGCCCACCGTTTCGGCGGTCGAGGCGTAGAGTTCGTATTCGTCCATCCGCGCGCGGCTCTGCGCCATGCGCAGGTTGCCCACCACGCTGAAACCGGGGTTCAGGCCGGTCTCCTCCTCCAGCCCCTTGTAGAACTTGACCGAGTAGTCGTGGATGTGGCTGGTCGCGTACCCCATGTTGAACAGAGGCAGCAGACCTGCCGCATGCCACGTCGATCCGGACGTCAGCTCGTCACGCTCCAGCAACACCACATCCGACCACCCGGCTTTTGCCAGATGATAGGCGATGCCGGTTCCGACGGCGCCACCGCCAACCACGAGGGCTTTGACATGGGTCTTCATGGGGACGCTCCGCCGCAAGGTATCGCGGCCAATCTGACGCAAACGGCCCGCGGCGGTCCATCCCCGCCGACCGGACGGAGGCATTTTGCGACAAGCCCCCCGGCCTGATCATGGTTAATCAGGCATCAAGGTTAACTGGGCATCAAGGTTAACCCGCCCCTTCTTTGTTCCCGAAAATATCCATGACCCGGCCCGCCGCAGCCGATGGACCAACGGGTCACAGCACCCCGATCTCCGCCAACGCCACCGACAATTCCGCGGGCAACGGCGCCTCGGACGCGGCGCGCGGGTCCATGTCGCGCGGCGCATCCTCGGGCAGAAGATAGCGCCAGCCCTGGAACGGGCGCCGGAGCGTCGGCACGACAGGAATGGGACCGGGCTTGAGGACGATGGCGCAGCGGCGGATGCCGTCGTCGAATTCGACTTCATCCAGACGCAGAATGGGTTGCCGCGCCTGTATCGCTCCCTTGATGACCCAATAGATCGAACCGCCGGCCAGAACCTCGGCCTCGCGCTTGGGCCACATCCGGGTGACATGCCGGGGCAGGCCGTCCGGCCCCTTGGCGCGCGGGCTCGCCTGCCATGCGGCCATGGATTCGATCGTCTCGGACCCGACGCTCAACTTGATGAGATTGATCATGTGACTCCCCCGGAAGCTGCGATATATCTAGAGGTCCGCGCCAGCGGTGCAACCAGCCCTTGGGCCATCTCGAAAGGATCGAGACCAAATGTCCGCTTTCTCCGCCCCCATCGCAGAACAGATCTGGGACATGAAGTATCGCCTCAAGGAGGCGGACGGCACGGCCATGGACACGGACATGAATGCGACGTGGGACCGGATCGCCACCGCCCTTGCCGCGCCGGAGGAGGATCCCGACATCTGGGCCCCGCGGTTTCGCGAGGCCTTGCAGGATTTCCGCTTCCTGCCCGCCGGTCGCATCATCGCCGGGGCCGGCACCGGGCGGGCCGTGACCCTGTTCAACTGCTTCGTGATGGGCACGGTCGAGGACAACATGGGCGGGATCTTCACCGCCCTGCGCGAAGCGGCCCTGACCCTGCAACAGGGGGGCGGCATCGGATACGACTTTTCGACCATCCGCCCCCAGGGGGCCAGCGTTCGGGGCGTGCAGGCCGATGCCTCGGGCCCCTTGTCGTTCATGGATGTCTGGGACGCGATGTGCCGCACCATCATGTCGGCCGGGTCGCGGCGCGGCGCGATGATGGCGACCCTGCGCTGCGACCACCCCGACGTGGAGGATTTCATCGCCGCCAAGCGTGATCCGGCCCGCTTGCGGATGTTCAACCTGTCCGTCCTGATCACCGACCCCTTCATGGAAGCGGTGGCCGCCGATGCCGACTGGGACCTGATGTTCGACGGCACGATCTACCGCACGGTCAATGCCCGCGAACTGTGGGACGCGATCATGCAGGCGACCTACGATTATGCCGAACCGGGCGTCATCTTCATCGACCGGATCAACGCCGCCAACAACCTGTCCTATGCCGAAACGATCGCCGCGACGAACCCTTGCGGCGAACAGCCGCTGCCCCCCTATGGCGCCTGCCTTCTGGGGTCCGTGAACCTTGCGCGGCTGGTCGTCGATCCCTTCGGCACCGGGGCCGATATCGACGAGGAGGCGCTGGAGGAGATCACCGGCACCGCCATCCGGATGATGGACAACGTGGTCGATGCCTCGCGCTTCCCGCTGCCTGCGCAAGCCGAGGAGGCGCGCGCCAAACGCCGGATCGGCCTGGGTGTCACCGGTCTGGCCGATGCGCTGGCCATGTGCGGCCTGCGCTATGGCAGCCCGGATGCGGTCGCGGCCACGTCGCGGTGGCTCAGCGTGATTGCCAACGCGGCCTATTTCACCTCGGCCCGGCTGGCGGACGAAAAGGGGCCATTCCCGCTTTATGACCGCGACGCGATCCTTGCGGCACCCATGGTGCGGCGGTTGGCCCCGGATGTTCAGGCCGCCATCGCCGAATCCGGCCTGCGCAACGCCCTGCTGACCTCCATCGCGCCCACCGGCACCATCAGCCTGCTGGCGGGCAACGTCAGCAGCGGGATCGAACCGATCTTCAGCCCCGAATACACCCGCAAGGTCCTGCAGCCCGATGGATCGCGGACCGAAGAAGTGGTTCAGGACTACGCCGTTGCCGAATGGCGTCGCCTGAACGGCGATGCCCCCCTGCCCGAGGCGTTCGTTTCCGTCGCGGACCTGACCCCGGCCGAACATGTCGCCATGCAGGCCGCCGCGCAGGAATGGGTGGATTCCTCGATCTCAAAGACGATCAACGTCCCCGAGAATATCGGCTTCGACGCCTTCAAGGACGTCTACATGCGGGCGTGGAAGACGGGGTGCAAAGGCTGCACGACCTATCGGCCGAACGCGATCACCGGAAGCGTGTTGAGTGCCGCGGATACCGCAAAGCCCCTTGCTTCGGACGCATTGCCGACCCTTTCATCGATAGCAGATCGCCTGAAATGGGCAATGGCGCGCAAAGGATGGAGCAACGAGACCGAGCTTGCCGATGCGAGCGGTGTGGATCCTTCGAGCATCGGAAACTACCTGACGGCGGAGGGCGATCCCTGTTCCCGAGACCCTTCGAAAGCAGATGCATCGGCGTTCGCGTCCGTTCTTGGGGTTCCGGCCGGATGGCTCCTGTTCGGCGATGAGGGCGAAAGCCGCCCGGGGGGCCTGCCGCCTGCCCCCCTCCATTCCACCCCGCTCGACCGCCCTGCCCAACTGACCGGCGAGACCTACAAGATCAAATGGCCCATGTCGGAGCATGCGCTCTACATCACCATCAACGACATCCTGCTCGACGATCAGCGCCGCCCCTTCGAGATCTTCGTGAACTCCAAGAACATGGAGCATTTCGCCTGGACCGTTGCCCTGACCCGCATGATCAGCGCGGTGTTCCGGCGCGGCGGCGACGTGTCCTTCGTGGTGGAGGAATTGAAGGCCGTCTTCGACCCGCGCGGGGGTGCTTGGGTGCAGGGCAAATACGTGCCCTCGATCCTCGCCGCGATCGGGGGCGTGATCGAACGGCACATGGTCGCGACGGAATTTCTGTCTGGCGAAGGCCTCGGCCTGAAGGTCGACCCGGTGGACCCGACGAAAGCACCGGAAGCCCCGGCCGTAATCGCGAAGGTCAGCCCCCCCGGCCCGACCTGCCCCAACTGCGGCTCGTTCGAGGTTCACATGGCCGAAGGCTGCGCCACCTGCGCGTCCTGCGGCTTTTCGAAGTGTCAGTAACCGGAACATGGCCCCGCTGAATGTTTTTACGGGCGTAGTTATGCCAAAACCCGTGAATTCGCCTGCCAAGGGGCGGGACTTGTTTTTCTAAGAGTCCGCTAAGGATTGAAATCACTGGGTTTCTTGAGAACGCGTATCCAAGCCTGTTTTGGTGGGAAGATGCTGCCGTGACAGTCCTGCTGGCAGGTCCCCCTTGAGTTCTCCGACATGAGTAAAAGTTCGGCCGCTTCCCTTCCGGGAGGCGGGCCGATTTTCCTTGTCAGATTCTGCTTTATGGGGCCCATAGCCTCGCTGCCCGCGTGACAACGCGGGTCTTTTTCCTACAGTATTTCCGATCCACGGTGTCGGTAGTCGAAGCTCCGGGCCATCTATTACCCAAGGCGGCGCATGTTGGGTGATTTTGACGCGCTACATGAGAGCGTTTCGCGCCTGAGGCAAATGGAGACAGGACACGGTTTCCAGAAAACTGATCGGAAGGCGTAAGTTGGCTGTGTTCCGAACCCGACAGGAGGAAAGAGGGGCGGCTTTCGCCGCCCTTATCCGAAGTGCCTGCGAATTTCCTATGGGGATCGCCAGCGTCGCAACGCACCCTCAATGCGCGCGTGGGCCTGGATGACCTCGTGCCTCGAGTGATGGCCGTCGCAAAACTGATGGCCGTAGGTGTCTGCGCCCGTGTCACCGATCGTGTAGCCGAGCGCAAGAAACGCCTGGTGCGCCGCCTCGGTCAGTCGCGCGGGATGGCGCGGCGAAGTGATGACGGTCACGCCGGCGATCTGCCGACCGATCTGGGTGTAGTGCCGGTCCACCCAGACGTGACACGAGATAGGCTGTGCATCTCGATGGGCCACAGCGTCACGTCGCAGATGTCCTGCTCCATCCCGAACTGATCGGGATGGACGCTCAGGCGGCGCCGGCGCGCCAGCTGAAGGATACAGCGCGCTCCGGTCTCAGTCGGCCTGACGGAATCGCCCGAGAAGCTCGCTGACACGCGCGCCATGCCACCGGGTCATGTCGGAAGCTGGCAGGCCCCTCTCAAGCCCGATACTGTCGAGCGACGTCGGCGCCTGGTCGGCCAGGATGCGCCGAATGTCCCGCAGCGCGGCCTCGACGGAATCTGTCTCCGGGATCGGCTGCCCGAAGGCACCATGCAGGTCACAGAGCGCGGCGAAGCCGCTCGGATCATCGAGTGCGTCGAGCAGGTCGCAGAGGCTCGCGCCGTGGCCTCGGAGGTGCTGCTCCACCGCGTAGGCCGCGCCGAGGCGAGCCTCAGCGGTGTCGAGGGTGGCGGTGTTGAGCATGATGTTCTCCCTTTCATGCGATGCGGAAACGGTGCTGGTGTGCCTGATTCATCGGCGTCATGTTCCGTCGCGTAGGAGAAATCGGGCGTTGGCGGGGTCCTGTCGGTTGGGTGCAAAGGCTGGTCTTCGGTGCTGGTGATGAGAAAATTGGTCTTTGCTTTGGACAACGAAGAAGAAATCTGCCGGGCGAGTGATTTTTTCTGGTTCTTGCGCAGCATCTTCGATGAAGTTCCGAGACGGTGTAAGGCTGAGACTTCGCCCTTCCATTTACTCGAAGGCAGACGCCGACCGTGCAAACCGCGCACAGTCGGCGTTGTATTTCAGGCCGCGTGCTGCGCTTGCAGGGCGAGCGCCATCGCGTCCTGCTCGTCATCCAGTTCTCCGACCGCTACCAGCAGTTCATAAAGCCGGTCGGTGAGCAGGCAGAGCTCTTCCACTTCCGGGCTCGCGGGATCGAGAAGGGGCCAGGACGACACCTCTGGGTCGAAACTTTTGCCAACCGGATCGAGGGACAGGAGCCGATGCAGGTCGACGAGCCTGTGCCGCGTTGCTCGATCGAGGCGCGAGGATTCGCGCAGGCCGGACATGAGACGCAGGACGCGGGTCCTTCCGGCCTCATCGTCGATCAGCCCGACGGCGTTGCAAAGTGCGGCTCCGTGCTCATCGAAAAAGGCGCGCACGGCGGCGAGTTGCGGGTCTGCGGACAGGGTCTTCGTGAATAGCTTGCGCAGCATTGTAATCCTCCTGTTGGTTGTTAGATGAGCGTCTGCCGTTCGTGGCAGCATCAAGCCTGTCCGCTTGTCGTTTGCTGGGGGCTTCCTCCTTGTTCCTGCCGTGATTGAAAGGCAGTGTTTCCGTCGCTCAATATGGATATTGGCCGGCTGCTCGAGCCACGAAGAAATAACTTCGGCTTTGTTCGACGCTGCTAAGGAATTTCACCGCCAAGATCGTCGATCGGCCCCATGAAGCCGAATGACGATCCGCGAGCTGATGGACGACCGCCATGGTGAGTATCCCCTCCTCTCGGGCGCGGTCGAGGCGGACGAAGGTTATCTGGGCGGGGCTCCGACGACGCTCGTCGGCGCCGCCAAGCCGGGCAGCGGGAGCACCGTTCGGCCTATGGTGCTCGTCGCGGCCGATCGCGATGGGTATGCGCGGGCCGCCGTTGTGCCGAACAAGGCGGGCGCGACGCTCGCCGCCAAGGTGGCGGATTGGATCGACCCGGACACCGCCTGGCCCATGACCGAGCGCAGCCAATCCTACAACGCGGCGGGCCAGCAGATGCAGGTCCACTCGAAGGTCATCCACAGCCAGGGCCAGTATGCGAACCCGATCATCGGTGCGCGTGTGAACATCGCCGAGGCCGTGATCTCGATGCTTCGGCGGGCGTTGATCAGGGTATTCCACAAGCTGCCGGCGGACCATCTCCAGCGCACATCGACGAGGTCTTATGGCGGTGGAACTACCGCAAGCCGGCGAGCGAGAAGACCGTGCAGCGGGTCGGCCGGTCTGGCCGCGTACGCACCAGGACCACCACGATCTGGAAGCCCCTCCCCGTAGTCGAGCAGATGCGCGCGCTGCTCCAGCGCGCGGTGGAGCGGCAGGTCCGGCCGTCGGCTTGCTACGGGCTCAGGTGGCCGTGATCGAGGCGCGCAGCCGATGTCGAGGCGCAAGGGTCGTGCTGGTGGGGCATAAGCTGCAGAACGTTTCCTCCTGACCCTCAACCCTCCTTCATCTGAATGAGCTGAACGAAATTGCCGCAAGTGTCGTCGAGGATTGGCATGCGAACCGGACCGGCGTCCAGCGGCTCCTGCGCGAAGCGGACGTCGAGGGCCTTGAGCTTCCCAACCTCCGCGTCGAGGTCGTCGACCTTGAAGGACACGGCTGGGATGCCGTCCGCGACGAGGGCCTGCCGGAACGGATCCACGGCGGGATGCACGTTCGGCTCCAAGAGGAGTTCGGTGCCGCCCGGCTCATCGGGCGAGACGACCGTCAGCCATCGGTGCTCGCCGAGCGGCGCGTCGGCCTTCACCTCGAACCCGAGGACGCGGGTGTAAAAGTCGAGCGCCTTCGCCTGGTCGTCCACGAAGACGTTCATGATGTAGATGTTCATCGGCATTTCCTTTCACTGGGAACGACGCTCCGCGGCGCGACGACCGGACCAGGGCGTCGTCCAGGGCACCAGACCTCGTCCGGTCCGTCGACCCCGCGCGTGCATCACGGTCCCGGCCCGATCGACC
This sequence comes from Jannaschia sp. 2305UL9-9, assembly GCF_041403465.1. Lineage (NCBI taxonomy): Bacteria > Pseudomonadati > Pseudomonadota > Alphaproteobacteria > Rhodobacterales > Roseobacteraceae > Jannaschia > Jannaschia sp. 2305UL9-9. The sequence goes on along the minus strand of NZ_JBGEHM010000002.1, from coordinate 734,216 downwards.
ATCTAGGACTATGCTCCGACTTCCGACGCGACGTCGCGATTGACCTGTCACCCGCGCTCTTACGTACCGACCGTCGGTTGGTATATAAGCAACGCATGATCGAACCCTTAGCATCCGTGGGACCATCCCGCCGCCGCCTCGCCCCCGAGACACGGCGGGAGGCGATTCTCGACGCCGCGCAGGCACTCTTCGACCAAAAGGGCTGGGACGCGGTGACGGTGGCGGACATCCTCGACGCGTCCGGCCTCTCCAAGGGCGGGTTCTACCACCACTTCGCCGCCAAGGAGGACGTGCTGGAGGCGCTGGTCGGACGGATGACGCGGGCTGTGGTCGCCGCCGCAAAGGCCACGCGCGACGCTGCCGAGGGGAACGCGCTGGCACGGCTCAACGCCTTCGTGGCGGGGTCCGGCCGCTGGAAGGCTCAGAACGCCGGACAGATGCGCGTTGCGGCCGAGGTGATGGCCCGGCCGGGCAATGACCTCTTGTTCGCACGGCTGCGGGTGGAGGCGGAGCGGGCCGTCCGCCCCGTGCTGCGCGAGATGATCGAGGCGGGCATCGCGGAGGGCACGTTCGACGTGCCGGACGCGGACATGGCGGCCGAGCTGATCCTCGCCCTGGGCGAGGGGCGACGGGTGGCTCTGGCGAAGGCCATGGCCGCCGCCCGGGACGACATCGCCACGGCGACCGAGACGATGATGGGCCGGATGCGGGCCGAGGCCCGAGCCTGCGACCGGCTGTTGGGCCTGCCCAAGTGCAGCGTCGTGATGGCCGAGCAACGAGCGATCGAGGCGATGCTGGTCGGGATGACCGGCACCGCCGTCGAACGAGAAGGAGACGACGGATGACGAGGATCGAGGAGATCGCGCCGCGGGTACACGAGATCACCCTGGCAGGCGTGGTGGAGAAGGCCGACGTCGAGGCGATGGAGCGGGAGCTGACGCCGCTCTTGGAGGGCGATGGCAAGATCAGCCTCGTGATCCGGGCTGAGGAGTGGTCGGACATCACCGCGGATGCACTCGCCGAGGACCTGCGCTTCGAGCTGAAGATGCTGCCCAAGCTGACCAAGGTCGCGCGCGTGGCGCTCGTGACGTCGAAGCAGGGGCTCGCCGCCCTCGTGCGGTGGATCGACCCGGTGGTGCCGATGGTCGAGATGCGCGCCTTCGCGGCGGGCGACGTGCAGGCCGCGCGCGACTGGGCAGCGGACGCGCCCGCGCTTAACGCCGCGCCGTCCGGTCCCGGCCTCACGATCCTGGAGGACGGCACGGGGGGCGTGCTCGCCTACGAGGTCGATGGGCGGGTCACGAAAGCTGACGCCGACACCGTGTTCGACGCGCTGGAGCGGGCGACGGCGGGCGACAGAAAGATCGACCTGATGGTGGTGGTGAAGGACTGGGACGGCTTCCAATTGTCGGTCCTGAACCGCGAGTTCATGGGCGGCAAGTTCGCTGCCGTGGGCAAGGTCCGCCGCTACGCGGTGGTCGGCGCGCCGTCCTGGATGGCCATGGCCGCGCAGGCGATGGACCCCGCGCTGCCCATCGACATCCGCACCTTCGACCTCGCCGCGCGGGACGAGGCGCGCGAATGGCTGGCGAGTTGAGGAGGCATGTGGTTCGAGATCACCGTGTTGGCGCTTCTGCTGTCGATCTCCATCTATCTGCACCGGGTCGTCCGGCTGATTGAGACCAGTAAAGGCGGTCCCTTATGAACGGATCAGGGCGCAGAGATACCCGCATGAGCCTTCCCATCAACGGCCCATTGCACATACCAACACTGTCACGCTCGCCTCCCCGCATGAGCACTGGGCTATGACGCACGTGGATCAAAGACTGCGGCTGCGGGACATCCGCGCCCTGATCCGCACGCGGCTGTGGGCGCAGATCCTCGTCGCGATGATCCTCGGGGTGGCAACCGGCCTCGCACTGTCGCCGTCCGGCGGCACATCGGTCGCGCTCAGCCCGGCCGGAGCGGAAGCCGTCGGCACGTGGTTGCGGCTGCCGGGGGTCCTGTTCCTCAATCTTATCCAGATGGTCGTGATCCCGCTCATCACCACCTCGATCATCCTCGGCATCACCTCTGCGGGTGATCCGGACTTCCTGCGCCGGGCCGGACTGCGGATCGTGCCCTATTTCATTGCGACCACCACAGTGGCCGTGCTGATCGGCATCGTGATCGCGACGCTGGTGCAACCGGGGACGTTCGTGGACACGGCGAGCCTGCGCATGGAGAGCGCGGCCGCAGCGCCGGGCCTTGCCATGCCGGAGCCGGCCGCGACGACAAGCGTGGCCGACCGGATCGCGAACCTGATCCCGGCAAACCTGTCTGCGGCGGAACTGTCGCGGAACATGATGCAGATCGTTGTCGCCGCTATCATCGCGGGGGCGGCGATGATAGCCTTGGGACAAACACGCACCGAACCGCTCCTGCGGCTCTTGCAGATCGTCCAGGAGATTTCGATGAAGATCGTCGGCTGGGCAATGCTGCTTGCGCCGCTCGCGGTCTTTGGCCTGATCGCTGATTTCGTCTTGCGAACCGGTATCAGCGCGCTCGTCGGAATGACTGCCTACATCGGCTCGGTCATCCTTGGGCTGGTGGCGCTTCTGCTCGTCTATCTTCTCATCGTCGCCGTCCTCGCTCGACGTGATCCTCTTGCGTTCCTGCGGCACATCGTGGATGCGCAGCTTCCGGCGTTCTCGACGTCGAGTTCGGCTGCGACGATGCCGCTGTCGCTCCGGGTCGCGGAAGAACGATTGCAAGTGAGCCCCGCAGTTGCGCGCTTCATCGTTCCGCTGGGGGCGACGGTGAACATGGATGGCACCGCGCTTTATCAGGTCATGGCCGCGCTGTTCGTTGCACAGCTTTACGGGATCAGCCTCGAGCCCGCGACACTCGTCATCCTGATCGTCACGGTGGGCGGGGCGTCGATCGGCAGCCCTAGCACCCCCGGAGTGGGCATCGTGATCCTGGCGACCATCCTGCAATCGCTGGGCATCCCCGCCTCGGGCGTGGCCGTGCTGCTCGGGGTCGATCGGATCCTCGACATGTGCCGGACGGCGATCAATGTCACCGGAGACCTCACGGCCTGCGTGGTGATGGACCGCTGGCTCGCTGTTCCGGCCGAAACGGCGGGCGCGGGCGCGGGCGCGGATCATCCGCATGTTGGCGGAAAGGTCAGTGCCGCATCCGAGGTGATCCGATGAACACCAAAACCCCTGATACCATGCTTCCAGCCTATACCACGCGCGGCCTGACCAAGGTCTACGGCGAGGGCCGCTCGGCGGTCCACGCGCTCAGGGGCGTCAATTTGGAGATCCCGACGGGCGAGATCGTCGTGCTGCTGGGCCCGTCGGGCTCCGGCAAGTCGACGCTTCTCAATATCATCGGCGGGCTGGATCGCCACACCGAGGGCACCGTGATGTTCCGAGACCAGCGGCTCGACGGAATGAGCTACGCCGACCTGACGCGCTACCGGCGCAACCATGTCGGCTTCGTGTTCCAGTTCTACAACCTCATGCCCAGCCTGACCGCGCGCGAGAACGTCGAACTGGTGACCGAGATCGCCGACGATCCGATGGACCCCGACGAGGCGCTTGCGCTGGTCGGCCTGAAGGCGCGAACCGACCATTTCCCGGCCCAGCTCTCGGGCGGCGAGCAGCAGCGCGTCGCCATCGCGCGGGCCATCGCAAAGCAGCCGGACGTGCTGTTCTGCGACGAGCCGACCGGCGCGCTCGACAGTGCAACCGGTCGGTCGGTGCTGCGAGTGCTGGCGGACGTGGACAAACGTCTGGGGTCGACTGTGCTGATGGTTACCCATGCCGCCAGTCAGGCGAAGATGGCCGACCGGGTGATCCATTTCGCCGACGGCGACATCCGGGAAATCGTGGAGAACCGCGAGAAACGCACGCCAGAGGAGATCGCCTGGTGAGTCCGCTCGACCACAAGCTCCTGCGCGACCTGTGGCGCATAAAGGGACAGGCCGGGGCCATCGGCGCGGTCATTGCGGTGGGCGTGATGATGCTGGTGATGATGACCGGGCTCACCGCGTCGCTGAGCGAGACGCGGGACGCCTATTACGAGCGCTACCGGCTCGCGGGTGTCTTCGCCCCCGTCGCGCGCGCGCCGGAGCAGCTTGCCGAACGTCTGACCGAGATACAAGGGGTGTCCTCCGTAGAGACCCGGGTGCAGGGCCGCGCGCTGATCGACCTGCCGGGGCAGGTCCTGCCAGTGCAGGCGCAGGCAGTCTCGCTGCCTGACCGGGGCCGACCGGCCTTGAACGACGTCTACCTGACAGACGGACGCATGCCCGCCACGGGGCGACCTGACGAGATCCTCCTGCTGCAAAGTTTTGCCGCGGCCCATGACCTCCGCCCCGGCGACACCTTGCGCGCGACAATGGACGGCGCGCGCCGGAGCTTCGACATCGTGGGCCTCGCGCAAAGCCCCGAGTTCCTCTACACGACCGCGCCGGGCGAGCTGGTGCCGGACGACGCGCGCTTCGGCGTCATCTGGATGGTACGCTCCGGCCTAGCCGCCGCCTACGACATGGACGCCGCCTTCAACGAGGCGCTTCTGGGCCTCACGCGCGGGGCGTCGGAGGCTTCGGTGCTCGATGCCGTGGATCGTCTTCTGGAGGCCTATGGCGGCTCCGGCACCTACGGCCTCGCCGACCAGTTCTCCAATCGCTTCGTGTCGGAGGAGATTTTGGGACTCGAGGCGGCAGCCGTCGGTGTGCCGCCCATCTTCCTCGCGGTTGCGGCCTTCCTGCTCTACATCGTGGTCGGTCGAATGGTGCAGTCCGAACGTGAGGAAATCGGGCTGATGAAGGCCTTCGGCTACACCAATGCCGAGGTCGGCACGCATTATTTCAAGCTGATCCTCGCGATCGCAGCGGGCGGAGCACTGGCCGGATGCCTCGGCGGGATCGCGGCGGGACGGGCGCTGATCGGCGTCTACACGGCATACTTCAAGTTCCCCTTCCTCGTCTTCCAACTTGATCCGGCGTCCTTTGCGACCGGCGTGACGGTCAGCATCCTGTCGGCCTCGGCGGGTGGGCTCTTCGTGCTGCGCCGCGTCTTCGCGTTGACGCCCGCGGTCGCCATGCGCGCGCCGGCGCCACCCAATTTCAGCCGCACGAGCCGGATCGGGCAGAGCCTCAACCGCTTCCTCGACCAGCCGTCGCGCATGGTCCTGCGCCGCCTCACGCGCCAGCCCGGGCGCATGGCCGGATCGGTCATAGGCATCGCCTGCGGCATGGCCCTGTCGGTGGCGATGCTCACGATCTATGCGGGATTCGACCGCACGATCGACCTGACTTTTTCGGTGGTCGACCGCAGCGACGTGACGGTCAGCCTCACCCACCCCGTCGCCGACAAGACCCTTTTCGAGCTGATGCGCATGCCCGGCGTAGAGCGGGTCGAGCCGGTGCGCAACGTCAGCGTCGTGTTCCGCAATGGTCTCAAAGGCCATCGCGGCGCGCTGATCGGCCTGCCGCAGGGCCGGGAGCTGAACCGCGCGCTGGACGCCTCGATGACGCCCATCGACCTGCCCGAGCGCGGGGTCGTCCTTTCGGACGTCCTGGCGGGCATGCTCGGGGTCTCCCCCGGCGATACGCTGACCGTCGACGTGCGCGAGGGACGCCAGCCGCTCTTGCAGGTCCCGGTCGCGGCGACGGCTCAGACGCTTCTCGGCTCGCCCGCCTACATGGACCTCGACGCCCTGAACCACATCCTGCGGGAGCCCGGACGCATCTCCGGCGCCTACCTGATGATCGACGACGCGGAGGCCGAGGCGATCTACACCGCATTGCAGGACATGCCGACCGTCGCGGGCGTGAGCCTCAAGTCCCAGGCCCGCGAAGCCTTTGTCACGTTGATGAACCAGGGCGCCGGCGCGATCCGCTACGTGATGGGGGCCATCGCCTTCGTCATCACCTTCGGCATCGTCTACAATGCCGCCCGTATCGCACTGGCCGAACGGGCGCGGGACCTCGCCAGCCTGCGCGTCATCGGTTTCAGCAAGGGCGAAGCCGCTTTCCTGCTGCTCGGCGAGCTGGCCGTTGTGACGGCGGTGGCGCTGCCCGTCGGCGCGCTTCTCGGCTACTACCTGTCCTTTGGCATCGCCGCGGGCTTTTCCACCGACCTCTACCAGATTCCGGCCACCTTCGACCCGGTGAGCTACGGGCAGGCGACGCTCGTCGTGCTGGTCGCCGCGCTCATGTCCGGCTCGCTGGTCAAACGCGATCTCGACCGCACCGACCTGATCGAAGGGCTCAAAACACGAGGCTGACACATGGCAAAAGCAAAGAAACGATCCCGCCTTATCTTCACCACCATCGTCGTGCTTCTGATTGGCGGTGCGCTCACAGCGGCGTTCTGGCCGCGGCCCGCGATGGTGGATCTGGGCAACGTCACGCGCGGTCCGCTGATGGTAACGATCGACGAGGAGGGCCGCACCCGGGTGGCAGAGGCCTATTTGGTCTCGACCCCCGTCGCCGGCCGGCTGCAACGCGTGCAGGTCGATCCGGGCGACCCGGTGGTGCGGGGCGAGACGATTGTGGCGCACATGCTGTCCGCCAATCCGGCGGCGCTGGACGTGCGCACGCGCGAGCAGGCGATGGCGGCCGTCCAGGCGGCGGAGGCCGCCCTTCGCGTCGCCCGCGCCGATCTGAATGCCGCCATCGCCAACCGCGACCTGGCCGCGACAGAACTCGACCGCGCCGAGCAGCTCGCCGAGCGACAGATCGCGAGCCAGGCGGCGTTTGATCGCGCCCGGCAGAACCTGCGCGTCTCCGACGCCGCTTTGGAAACCGCCGAGGCAGCCATCGCGATGCGCGAAGCCGACCTGACGAATTCACGTGCGCAGCTGATCGGCATGGACGATCAGGGACTCGCCGCGGCGATCGGCAACACCCGCAGCGACGATATCCCGCTCTTTGCCCCCGCCGACGGGCGCATCTTGCGGATCATTCAGCAGAGCGAGACGACGCTGCCCGCCGGTGCGCCGATCATGGAGATCGGCGCTGTCGAGAACGCGGTGCAGGTTGAGGTCGGCAATCCGGTCCTGATCGAGGATTGGGGCGGCACAGCTACGCTGGGCGGCGAGGTTCGTCGCATCGACCCCTTCGGCATCACCCGGTTCTCGGCGCTTGGCGTCGAGGAGCAGCGCGTGCCCGTCACCGTCGCGCTGACCGGGCCGCCCGAGGAACGCGCCGCCCTTGGCCACGGCTACCGTGTCGAGGCACGGATCGTTGTCTGGCAGAATGAAGATGCCCTGCGCGTCCCCGCAAGTGCGCTCTTCCGGGCCGGGGACGCGTGGTCGGTCTTCGTGGCAGCGGACGGCACAGCTAAGCTGCAGACTGTCCAGATCGGCCGCAATAATGGCATCGTGGCGGAGGTGCAGGGCGGTCTCGCGGAGGGCGACCGCGTGATCCTCTATCCCTCGACCGCGATCACGGATGGTGTCGCAGTCGCCGAGCGGAGGGTCGAGTAGCAGATGAAGAGAGACGTATTGCTCCCTCGGCGCGCCTTCATCCTCGGCGGAGCCGCGGCCTTGAGCGGGTGCGGTGGGCGCGGCAGGTTCGCGGTCGCCGAGACACGCGCCTCCGGTGCGGGAACCCAGACGCTGTTCGTGGCCACATCCCGCGCCGCCGATCCTGCACCGATCGCCTACGGACCGGGCCGCGGCAACGGTCTGGATTTCGCCCGCCTCACCGTCTCGATCCCGTCGAGCCACCGGATCGGCAACATCGAATGGCCCCGCGGCGCCGAAATCGACCCGGCAACGGACTTCGCGCTTGTCGGCGCCGAGATGCTGAATGGACCGGACGGGCTGGTCCAGGCGGTTCGCGCATCGCGCGGCGATGGAGACGAAGAGACCGTCTTGTTCGTTCATGGATACAACACGAACTTCGCCGAAGGCGTCTACCGCCATGCACAGATCGCATGGGACTACGGGCTGTCGGGACCGCAGATCCACTTCGCCTGGGCCTCGGCGGCGGAGCCATTCGGATACACCTACGACCGCGACAGCGCACTCATCGCCCGCGATGACCTTGCCGATCTGATCGCGGGGCTGGTTCGGGAATCAGGCTTGCGCCTCTCCATCGTCGGACATTCCATGGGCGCGTTTCTCGTGATGGAAGCACTCCGCCAGATCGCTTTATCGCGCGATGATACGCGGCTGGACAGGCTGGCGGGTGTGGCGCTGATCTCGCCGGATATCGACATCGATCTGTTCCGCGCCCAGGCCGAGATGCTTGATTCATTGCCTCAGCCTTTCATCGTGGCGGTGGCACGCAACGACCGCCTGCTGAGGCTTTCGTCGCGCCTTGCCAGAGGTCAGACACGGCTCGGCACCGTCGATGATCTGGCGCTCTTGGAAGGGCTCGGCATCGTCGTCATCGACATGACGGAACTCGGCAACGGCGGAGCTAACCACTTCCTCCCCGGCACATCGGCTTCGGCGATTGCGTTGATCAGAGGATTGCGAGAGGTCGGCGCGGCAGAGATTCCGAACGTCACCATCGGGCCAGTAAGGATTGATTTGGGTTCCGTGCAGGCGGCGACAATAGCAAGTCGATAGTCTTCCACGTGCTGCTGACCTCGAACAACCGCTGCCTGAGACATGACACTTATCAGAACCTTTGCACCAAGAAGGGTAAATCTGGGCCTGGTTCTGGGATGATAACAAACGAAACGGCCCGGAGCGCCACGCAAGGTGCGCCCATGCAGGACCGGCCGGCGATACGGTTTCAACGTCTCGAATGGGTTGAACTGCTAATGTGGAACATCGGCGAGCAGGGGGGCTAAGCTCAAACAGGACATCGGCGATTTGCATCCACGAGCACGTTCATGTCCCGCTTTGTTGCGTGGATAGGTGGGAAACCTTTGGTCCTCTGAAAACTCCGCGCCACTCACCACCCCGGCGGAAAAAAGCAGGATCATTCGTCGCCTGCCGTGATCGTGCTGGTTTAGAACTGGTTGCAGCATGCGTATTCCCTCCTTTTGTGACAATAGAATGCGAAAGGCGTCTGCCGTTCAATTGGCTGGACAGCAAATCTTCCAGCCTAAGGAACTTGCGGTGCCGTTCGAACCAAACCTGCTTCAGGGCTGCCGACATTTTTTGTTAACTCTGTAGCGTGGCACAGCCGACGACGCGCCGCGAGAAGAGGTCGAGAACGAAGGCGAGGTAGAGCCAACCCTCTGCCTGCCAGATATAGGAGACGTCCGCCCCCACTTCCTGTCCGCGCCATCCGCCATGAAGTCCTGCGCCACCAGATTGAGCGCGACAGGCCAAGCAACTTCGCTTTCCGTCGTACGCTTGAAGCGCCGTTTCTGACGCGCGATCAACTGGTTCCCGCGCATGAGACGCGCTGTGCGGTGCCGCCCGAACTCTTGGTGCCCATCGTCGACGAAGTCGCGGTGCATCCGGGGGCCGCCGCAGGTGCCATTCGACAGCGCGAAGGCCGTTCGGATATGGGTCAGGTTGACCGTATGCTGCTTACAATGACAGGCGGGACGCTCCTGTCAGGCGGAGGACCGGCCCTGGCCAACGCAAAGGACACCGCACATCCGGTTGATCGGGGGCGGGCCTTCTGCGCTTTGAGAGAGTCGAAGGTCTTCGACCTCCCTCTTTCGCAAAAAAGGTCGGCTGAGATTGCCGCAAGCGCCGTTGCGCGCCACTATTTCCGCAACTTCGCGATGGTTGATGCCTTCGCGGAGGGGCGTCGCATGGGCCTGATAAACGCATCCGCGCTGCTGGCCGCGAGCGTGCAACAGATATCCTAGGGCGCCGTCAGCCTCACACCGGAGCGCAGCAGGATCACACCGACGGTGCGCAATAAACCCGCGAAGGCGAAGGCAGGGGCGAGGTGATCACGGTCTTTCCCGCGCCAGCGATTTATTGTTGACAAATATTGTCAGGTATTAGACGGCTCTTTGGGAACCGCTTCCGGAGATACCGATGACCCCCTCCCACCATCCTGTCCGAGTATCTGCGCGGCAAGGGGATGGTGAACTCCGCGCCGGGGCGGTCGGCGAGGCGGTCTGCGTGATCCGTTTCTTGGTTGCCCAGACCCGCATCTATCAGATCGCCTGCACCTGCGGCGCCACGCCTTAGGTGGTGCGCTCCCCGCTTGCAAAGGTGTGGCGGGGGACATGTCCACAGCCCTCAATCAGTCCGAACGGAGGCCACCATGCCCGAGCTTCTTACCGTCACTCACCGCCGCCACGTGACGCCGAACATGATCCGCGTGACCCTGTCGGGGATTGATCTGCCCCCGGCCACGGCGGGCGCCCACTGCAAGGTAATGCTGCCGGAACCGGGCGAGTCCCGCGGGGCCTTCGCCACGCGTCTGGGCGGCGAAGGCCCCGCGCCCGTCCGCCGCACCTACACCGTGCGCCATGCCCGGCCGGAAACCGGTGAGATCGACATCGATTTCGTCGATCACGGCGATACAGGACCGGCCTCCGCCTTCGCCCGGCGTGCCGCACCCGGCGACCCGATGGGCTTCGCCGGGCCGGGCGCGCCAAAGCTGGTTGATTTCGACGCCGCCTTCTACCTGATCGCCGCCGACATGAGCGCGCTGCCCGTCGCGGCCGCCGCGCTGGAGGCCCTGCCCCGCGACGCTTGCGGCCTTGCCTTTCTGGAGGTCACGACCGAGGGCGACCGCCAGGAGATCGACGCACCCGACGGCGTCGAAATCCGTTGGCTGATCCATCCCGACCCGCATGTGCCAAGCCCCGCGCAGGAGAATGCGATCCGCGCCATGGTGCCCCCCGCCCGGCCAATCCGGACGATGATCGCGGGTGAGACGGGAACCGTTCGCGCGCTGCGCCTGCTGACCCGCGGCGAGATGGGCGTGGACCGCAGAATGTCCTACGCTTCGGGCTATTGGCGGATCGGCATGGCCGAGGATGCGCACCAGCAGGTCAAGCGCGCCGAGAGCGAAGCCGACGAAGCCAAGCTGGCCGGGGCGGTTTAGAACGTCGGACGACATCCTCGGGTCAAGTTGTTCTGCAAACGTCCCGAGGGGGCGAAGCGCGACAGGGTCTTCGCGGGTCGGATTCGTCGTCCGGCGCATGATCCGGTACGAGAGACGTCGACATAGGCCCCGCCACCGCCTTCGACCTGCGCGCGTTCTGGCCGCCCGACAGGGCCAGCGCGCCCATATGGGCCGCGAACGAAGCCGCGAGTGCGAGCGTTCCGATCCGGGCGGTGCGGGATCATTTCAGGTCCCTTGGCGCCACTGTCGCGCGGTCAGGTCGCGCCCGACGTCCAGCTCATCGTCTCGAAGGCTTCCCTGAATGCAAAGCGCTTGAGGTGGTCGTCGACGATGTGCCGCGCGCGTGCGAGACCGTCCGCGTCGTCCGCCGTGACCGTCACGATCAGCGCGCCCGGCTCCGCCCGCAACGTCGCGGGACCGGTCGGCAGAGCAGCCTCGCCCGAAGTCTCGTCATGGCGGACCTCGACCTTGTGCGCGAAGTGCTTGCAGAGCTGCTGAAGGTAGCGAGAGGCGTTCGCGGTCTCGAACCGGCCAAGATCGGACAGGGGGGGTTGCATCTGCGGTGTCTCCGGTATTTGCATCACCCGAGTAACTGACCGAATCAGTCGGATTTGTCGAGGATACAAGAATGCGCTCCGCTTACTTCATCGCCGCAGCTCTGTTCGCGCTGCCCGCCGCCGCTCAGACCGTCGAGGTCGAGACCGCCACGGGGCCGGTCGCGGTCCCTGCAATGCCCGAGACCGTCGTCGCGCTCGACCTCGCGGCGATCGACACGCTCAACGCGCTCGGGATTGAGATCGACGGCGCGCCCGCGATCACGCCGCCCGCCTATCTGGCCCCGGCGCTCGACGGCGTGCCGACCGTCGGCAGCCTGTTCGAGCCCGACTTCGAGGCTATCGCGGCGATGCAGCCGGACCTCATCGTCGCGGGTGGCCGCTCGCAGAGCCAGGTCGAGCCCCTGTCGGAGATCGCGCCGACGATCGACATGACGATCTGGGGGGACGTCGTGGGCCAGGGACGGTCGCGGACAGGGGCTTACGGAGCGATTTTCGATCGCGCGGCCGAGGCCGAAACCCTCGTGGAAGAGCTTGACGAGGCCATCGCCGACACGCGCGCCGCAGCGGCAGAAGCGGGCGATGCCCTGATCCTTCTGACCAACGGCGGCAAGATCTCCGCCTATGGCGACGACAGCCGGTTCGGCTGGCTCCATACCACGCTGGGCCTGACGGAGGCTTATCCCGACTTGACCGCAGAGACCCATGGCGAGGCTGTCAGCTTCGAGTTCGTGGCCGAGGTCGACCCCGATTGGATCCTTGTCATCGACCGCGGCGCTGCCATCGGGCAGGAGGGCGAGGCCGCAGAGGCCACGCTCGACAACCCGCTGATCGCAGGGACAAAGGCGGGCCAGTCCGGACAGATCGTCTATCTCGACAGCGCCGCGCTCTACTTGTCCGGCGGTGGCATCCAGGCTCTCACCAAGGTGACCGACGACGTCGGCAGGGCGCTGGCCGGGGGCGACAGCTGAAGCGCCTTCTCGCCGCGTCTGTCCTGCTCGTGCTGGTCCTGACCAGCCTCGGGATCGGCGCGGCGCGCCTCGGCGGTGATCTCGATACGGGAATGTTGATCGCTGTCAGCCGCCTGCCCCGCACGCTCGCCGCCCTTCTCGCGGGGGCGGGGCTCGCGCTGGCGGGGGTGGTCGTGCAGCTCTCGGTGCAGAACCGTCTGGTCGAGCCGGGCCTTGTCGGAACGCCCGAGGCGGCGATGCTGGGGTTGCTCGGCGTGACGCTCGTGGCGCCCGGCGCGGCGCTATTGGTCAAGATGAGCGCGGCCTCGCTCGCGGCCTTGGTGGGAACGCTGCTGTTTCTTGCCCTTGCCTCGCGCGTGCCGCGCCGCGATCCGGTCCTGCTGCCACTGGTGGGCCTGATCTACGCGGGCATCCTCGGCGCCGTCGCGCTCTGGCTGGCTTGGCAGGCGGACCTGATGCAGTATCTCGGCGCCTGGACCGCGGGGGAGTTTTCGGGCGTGCTACGCGGCCGCTACGAACTGCTCTGGATCGTCGCGCCGGTCGCGCTCCTCCTCTACTTCGTCGCCGACCGCATCACGATGCTGGGGCTGGGCGAGGACGCGGCGCGCAGTCTGGGGCTCGACTACCGGCAGGTGCTGCTCGGCGGGCTGGTCCTGGTTGCCGTGATCACCGCCGCCGTCGTGACCACCGTGGGCGCAGTGCCTTTCGTGGGCCTCGTGGTGCCGAACATCGTCGCGCGCTGGCGCGGTGACGACCTGCGCCGGAACCTTCCGCTGATCGCATGGACCGGCGCCGCCACCGTGCTCGCCTGCGACATCCTGGGGCGCGTCGTCCGCTACCCTTACGAGATTCCGGCGGGCACGATCTTCGCCGTGCTCGGCTCCGGGCTGTTCCTCTGGCTACTGCATGCAGCACCCCGGACCGCCCGTGGCTGAGCGTCGGCTTGTCCTGATCGGGCTCGGCCTCGCCGGATTATCGGCGCTGTACCTCGCCTGGGGACTGCGTGCGCCCTACGGGTTCATTCTAGGCCTTCGCGCCGAGAAGCTCGCCGCGCTGATCGTGGTCGGCGCCGCGGCGGGGGCCGCGACGGTCCTGTTCCAGGCGGCTTCCGCCAACCGATTGCTGACCCCCGGCATCGTCGGCTTCGACGCGCTCTTCGCCTTCGTGCAGACCGCGCTGGTCCTGATCATGGGCGGCGCGGGTTACGCCACCCTGCCCGCGCTCGCTCAGTTCGGGGCCGAGGCGGCGATCCTCGCGGGCGCGGGCACCCTGCTGTTCGGGCTGCTTTTGCGGCGGGGCGCCGAGGACGTGCTGCGCATGATCCTGACCGGCGTGATCCTGGGCGTGCTTCTGCGCGGCCTCGCGGGCTTCGCCGCCCGCCTGCTGGAGCCATCTGAATACGCCGTCGTCCAACAGCTGAGTTTTGCGAGCTTCACCGGCATCGACGGCACCCAGCTCGCCATCGCCGCCACCTTGCTTGTCCTCGCGCTTATCGGCGCCCAGCGCCTTGCCCCGGCGCTCGACGTGGCGGGGCTGGGCCGGACCACCGCCCGCGCCGTCGGGCTGGAGCACACGCGCATCGTTCTGGCCGCTCTCCTGCTCGTGGCGCTGATGGTTGCCATCTCGACGGCGCTGGTCGGGCCGATCACCTTCCTCGGCCTGCTTGCGGCGAGCCTTGCCCATGCCTTGTTGGGCACCGGGCGCCACCGGTTGCTGCTCCCGGCCGCGTCCCTGCTGGGGGCGGGCGTGCTGGTCGCGGGGCAAACCCTGTTCGAGCGCGCATTCGGCCTGCAATCGACGCTCGCGGTCGTGGTCGAGTTGCTGGGCGGGCTGCTGTTCCTCGCCCTCGTATTGCGGAGAGAACGATGATCGAGATCCAGACGCTCGATATCCGCCGCGACGGCGCGGCGATCCTGGACGGCCTCGACCTGTCCCTGCCGCACGGCGGACTGACGGCGGTGATCGGCCCGAACGGGGCGGGGAAATCGACGCTGCTGCACGCGATGGCGGGGCTGCTCGTGCCGAATGCGGGGTCCGTGCGGATCGGGGGGCTGGAGATGGCACGCGCACCGGCACGCGAACGGGCCCGCACCGTCGCACTCCTGGCGCAGACAGAGGCCGTTACCGCCCGCCTCACCGTGGCCGAACTGGTCGCCTTCGGACGGTGGCCCCACCACGGCGGGCGCCCGCGCGCCGCCGACCGCGCGGCCGTGGCCGAAGCCTTGTCGCTGTTCGAGCTGGAACAGCTGTCGAACCGCCTCATCTCCACCCTGTCCGGCGGGCAGCGGAGCCGCGCCTTCACCGCGATGGTGCATGTCCAGGCAACGCCCTGGATGCTGCTCGACGAGCCGCTTGCCGCGCTCGACCCCCGCCACGCCCGCGACCTGATGGAGCGTCTCGCGGCCCTCTCGCGCCCGCCGGGCGACCGGAGCATCGTCGTGGTCCTTCACGATCTCGCGCAGGCCGCGCGCCACGCGGACCGTATTGTCGCGCTCAAGGACGGTCGCCTCGTCGCCGCCGGTCCTGCCGACGAGGTGCTGACGGACGCGACGCTCAGCGACCTGTTCGACACGCAACTGCGCGTCGTGACGGTGCTGGGCCGAAGGACGGTGATCGAGGCGTAGCCGCGGGACCCGTCGACGCGCCGGATGCTGTGGCACTTTCGACAATATCCGACTTTTTTAGTCAGATTCCGTTTTACCCTGGTCGACGCAGCGCGATAAGCGCTCACGATCCGCCAGGCAGCCATCAGCGACCCCAGCCATTCGACCACTCAACAAAGGCTGGCAAGACCATGCGCAAACTCTCTAGTTTCACCACCGCCACCGCGATCAGCGCGCTCATGACCGGCGCGGCCTTCGGGCAGGCGGCCGAGCCATTCGTGCTGGACACGATCTACCTGAATTCCGGCGGTCTGAACGACGTCGACCTCGGCAGCGAGGAGTTGGAGCGGACCAACGCCACCGACCTGCAGGACGTGTTCGCGACCGAGCCCACGATCTCGGTCGGAAGCTCGCTCCCGGTGTCGCAGAAGGTCTATGTGAACGGCGTCGAGGAAAACAACCTGAACGTCACCATCGACGGCGCGCGGCAGAACAACCGGATCTTCCACCACAGCGCCACCACCTATATCGATCCCGAACTGTTGAAGGCCGTGCGTATCGACCCGGGCGTGGCCCCGGCCGATGCGGGGCCCGGTGCCGTCGCGGGGGCCATCGCCTTCGAGACCAAGGACGTGGACGACCTGCTCGACCCCGGCCTGTCCTTCGGCGGCCTCGTCTCGACCGAGTATCAGACCGGGGGCGACGCCCTCGCCGCCAGCCTTGCGCTCTTCGGACGAAAGGACGGGTTCGAATACCTCATCTATACCAAGCGCGCAGATGGCGGCATCCGCCAGGATGGTGATGGCGTCGACATCACCGGCTCCTCGACCGACCTGCAGAGCGGGCTTGCCAAGATCGCCTACAATACCGAGCGGGGCGACCGGCTAGAACTGTCGTACGAGCGTGTCGAGGACGAAGCAGAGCGCCCCCTGCGCGCGGATTTCGCCGGATTGCGCGGCGGGACCGAGACGCGGACTTATGCGCTGGAGCGGGAGAACGTCGTGCTGACCTTTACCGGCGCCGGCGACGGTGCGATGTTCAACCCGACGGCCCAGATTGCCTTCAACTCCACCGATCTCTTCACCGCGCCGATGCCCGGGGCGACGGATGCCTATTCCGGCACGAGCAAAAGCCTGACCGGCAAGCTGGAGAACGACTTTCTGCTCGATGGCGGCACGATCACCGCGGGCATCGACTTCTATCGCGACACGACCGACATCACCGGCGAGACGACCGTGGCCTTCGCGGCCGAGGAGAAGGCCCGCAATGTCGGCGTCTACGCCCAAGGGCTGTTCGACCTGTCCGACAGGGCGCGGATCTCGGCGGGCGCCCGCTACGATTTCCAGGAATTCGAGGGCGTCGACGGCACGACCTACGACAATTCCGGCCTTTCGGTGAACCTCTCCGGCGATCTCGACGTCACCGAGGCCCTGACCCTGAGCGCAGGCGCCTCGCGCGTCTGGGGCGGCATCGCCCTGGCCGAGAGTTTCCTCTTCGACACCGCCTGGGTCTATCCTGACGAGATCGAGCCCGTGACCTCGCGCAATGTCTACGTCTCGGCGACGGCGACCTTGGGGAGCTTCGACTTCGGCGCCAAACTGTTCCGCACCGATATCGACAATGCGCGCACGCTCTACGACAGCACGACCGGGCTGTTCGGCGCCACGCCGGGCCAGACGACGGACCTCGAGACGAAAGGGTTCGAGATCAGCGGCGGCTACAGCTGGAACACGGGCTTCGCGCGGGTCGCTTATGCGAAGATCGACTCGGAGATCGATGGCTTGGAGGCGGACAGCTATGCCGGTCGCTACCTGACGACGCCGCTTGGCGACAACCTCGTCTTCGAGATCGTGAACACGTTCGAGCCGCTGAACCTGACGGTCGGCGCGAATGCCCAGGTGACCTTCGACAACGACCTCTTCTCCGGCGGGGCTCCCTCGGGCACGCAGGAAGGGTATCAGGTTCTGGATGTCTTCGCCGAATACCAGCCCGCAGGCATCGAGGGGCTGACGATCCGGGCACAGATCGACAACCTGTTCGATGAGACCTACACCCAGAGCGCCAGCTACGGACAGGAGTTCGGGGTCGTCACGCCGCTGAATGAGCCGGGTCGAAACTTCGGGCTGTTCGCGACCTATCGGTTCTGAGAGGAGCCATCGGGTCGAGCCGCAGAGCCTGCGGCTCGACCCTGCCCATTCGCGCGGCCAATGTCGGCACGACGGTTCCCGAATGCCGCCGAAGGCATCCCGGACCGGTCGGGCCATGACGCGCTCGACCTTTTCTGGTGTGATCGGATGCCCGACGCAACGAAGCGCGGGCCTGTGTTCAGCACCTGTCCAAGCATTTCGCGCCCAAGACGCCCTCGACCGCATCGAACACGTCTTCGACAGCCATCTGTCGACGTTCGCATTCCGCAAGAAGCTCCAGAAGCTCGAATGGCGGGAAGCCTGAGCGGTTTTTTCCTTGTCCGCACGCGCTTGACAAATCCGACTGATTCAGTCGACTAAACACACGGACCCGCCAAGCCAGATCGCCAGGCCGCCATCAACCTGACTTTCTTGCCGGAATCCGTTCATGCGTGACTACGTTCTTCTTTTATCCACGACAATCGCGGCGGCGGCCCCGCTGCATGCCCAGGAAGCCCCTGTCGAACTCGACGGGATCGTGCTCCGGATCGAGGAGGAAGCCGCCCAGAACCTGCTTGGCAACGCCCAGATCGACGAGGCCGAGCTGGAAGCGCGCAACCCTGCAACCATGGCCGACGTCTTCGCCGGTGAGGCGTCGGTGACGGCCTCGGGTGGTGCCGCGATCGCGCAACGCACCTTCGTCAACGGGATCGAGGAAAGCTTGTTGTCCGTCACGATCGACGGAGCGCGTCAGAACAAATCAGCCTTCCACCATACCGGCAACATCCTGCTCGACCCGGCGCTGCTGAAGCGGGTCGACATCGGCGAAGGCATCGCGCCGGCCGACGCGGGGCCAGGGGGGCTTGGCGGTTCGATCAGCTACACCACCAAGGATGCGCGCGACCTGTTGGCACAAGGTGACACCTTCGGTGGCCGCACCCAGATACGCGGCGGCGACAACGGCTCCGGTCTGCGTTTCTCACAAACGCTCTTCGGGCGTCAGGACAAGTTCGAATGGCTGCTGAGCGGCACCCGGCATTCCGGCAGCGACTACGATGGCGGAGACGGCGCGGCGGTTCCCGGCACCGAGCCGGAGCTGACCGACTACATCGCCAAGATGGCGTTCACCACCGACACGGGGCATCGCTTGTCCTTCTCGGCCTCCCGGACGGAGGATGACGGCCTGCGGGTTGCGAACCCCGGTCCAGCCGGCCTGTACTTTATCCGGCCAGGCTTCGAGAACACATTCGGGCGCGGGACGATCGTACCCGGTCCATTCCAACTGGAACGCGGGCTTTCGCGGCGGACGTCATACGCACTGACATACACCGATGAGCGCGGCGGCGTCTTCGCCCCGGAAGCGCAGTTGAGCTACAACGTCCAGGAGATCGACGTTCTGGGTGCCTTTGGCGAGAACACCAGCCTGTCGGGCTTCCTGAAGAACGACTTCCAGACCCAGGGCGGCACCGTGACGGCCGGTATCGACTTCTTCGACGACACGGCCGAAGGGGCGGGCCGCGGGCCGGGACCGTTCGGATCCTCGGGCAGCGAGTCGCTCTCCAATGTCGGGATCTTCGCGCAGGCCCGCCAGGATATCGGAGACCGTTTCTCGGTCTCCTACGGCGCTCGCTATGATTGGCAGGATTTCGAAGGGTCCGGCGGACATGAATTCAAAGATAGCGGCTTGAGCGTGAACGCAGCCATCGACGTGCGCTTGTCGGATACGCTCAGCCTCAATGCAGGACTGGCATCGACTTGGGGTGGCTACGAACTGGGCGAGGCGGCCATTATCGATTTCGGCACGGCATGGACCTATCCCGGCTTCAAGGCGTCCCGCGCGAATACCGGGCGCCTGGGTCTGCGATACGAAAGCGGGCCCTGGACGGCGGGCGGCGCGGTCTTCCGGACCGACATCGACGATCTTGCAGAGCGGACAGGCGTTCGCGAGCCATTGTACGACATAGAGGTGCGCGGCTACGAGCTGACGCTTGGCTACGATGCGGCATGGGGCTTCGCGCGCGCGAACTTCACGCGCGCGGACCTCGAAGAGAATGGCTCCACGATCGGGACGACTGCCTTCTATCGAGGACGTCCGACCGGCTCGATCCTCGCCTTGGAAGCGGCCTACGACGTCAATTCCGAGTGGACGCTCGGCGGCACGGCCGAGATCGCATTGGAGAACGACAGTGGCGGCCTCGAATTGCCAGCCTATGAGGTCTTCAACGTCTATGGAAGCTACAGACCAAAGATGCTGCCGGGCGTGGATGTGCGACTGGATGTGCAGAACCTCTTTGATGAGACCTACGTGGCCCGCAATTCGGATGCGGCCGACGGGGGGCTTGCGGTGCCGCTGAACAATCCCGGTCGTACCATCTCCCTGACCGCTTCGATCGACTTCTGACGGGTACTGCTTTGATGACCAGGTCCATTGCGATGCATCGCGTCAAGGCAGATGGGGCCCCGTTCCATTCCAGGGTGCAGCATCGCAATGCGTCCGCTCAAACAAATATATCAAAAGGATAGTCGACATGCATCTCGGACAGATCGTCTCGTTTCTGGTGCTTACGGCGTTGCCATTCACCGCCAGCGCGCAAGATGGGTCGGACGGTGGGACCGACCCGTCTCTCTCGATCAGCCTCGACAGCCTCACGCAGATCGAGGGCACCTGCCGCCTGACCTTCGTGGCGGAAAACGGGACGGGGTCGGATATCGGGCAGCTGGTGCTGGAAGCGGTGGCGTTTGGTTCTGACGGGGGCGTCGCGCGGCTGTCGCTGTTCGATTTCCGGGAGCTGCCGGCGGGCGTTCCACGGGTACGCCAGTTCGATCTGCCCCAGATGGCATGCGGGGATGTGGGCTCCATGCTCGTGAATGGGGTGCAGACCTGTGAAGGAACGGCGGATTGCGCTGACGCGCTGACGGTGTCGTCCCGCGCCGATATCGAGCTTTTGGGATAGGCCGATGGATGAGTTGATCGAACATCTGCAGCAGGGCCTTGCCACGATCCTCGACCTCGGCGGGCCGGTGGTCATGATCCTGCTGGGCCTGTCGGTGATCGTGCTGGCCGTGACGCTCTACAAACTCTGGCAACATGCCAGCGCGCGGGTGGGGCGGCACACCCGGGTCCGCGCGGCACTGGACGCTTGGGACCGGGGCGACCGGGCGGCGGCGCGGCGAGAGGTGGAGGCCAGCCGATCGCACCTCGCCCCCCTCGTGGCGGCGGCGATGCGCGACGGCACCGATCCCGAGCTGCGCCAGCGGCTGGAGACGGAGGCGGAGGCGAATCTCGCCAAGCTGGAGAGCGGGTTTCGCATCCTCGACTCGATCGCGCAGATCGCGCCCCTGCTGGGTCTGTTCGGCACGGTGCTGGGCATGATTTCCGCGTTCCAGGCACTGCAGCAAGCGGGCGCGGCGGTGGACCCGTCGATCCTGGCGGGCGGTATCTGGGTCGCACTGCTGACGACGGCTGCGGGCCTCGCGGTGGCAATGCCGACCTCGCTGATCCTTGCCTGGCTGGAGAGCCGCACTGTGCGGGAGCGGGACTTCGCCGCGCTGGCACTGGCGCGGGCGGCCGCGCCGGGCGGGCTGAACCGGGACGAGGGGACCGCCTCCGCGGCAGCGCTTCGCCCGGCGCATGCGTAGGCGGGGCTTCGTCCGCCGGGCGCTGACGCTGACGCCCTTGGTGGACGTGATTTTCCTCCTCCTGCTGTTCTTTATGCTGACGTCGACCTTCACGCGTTTCGGCGAGATCGAAGTCGCGGCCGCCGCCTCGGGTGCGGGTGGCGCGGCGGCAACCACGGACGTGGGCTTCCTGACGGTGGCGCAGGACGAACTGCGATTGGGGCCACAAGCCTTGACGCTGACGGATCTTCCGGTGGCGGTGGGCGAAGGTCGCTTGCTGGTCTCCTTGCGCGACGACGTCACCGCGCAGCGTCTCATCGACGTGCTGGCTGTGTTGCGGGCCGTGCCGGGCCTGAGCCTGACGGTGCTGCGGTGAGTGGCGCACGCGCCCCCCGGCGCAAGCCAGAGCCGGTGATTGCCCTGATCAACGTCGTCTTCCTGATGCTGATCTTCTTCCTCGTCGCGGGCACCGTCGCGCCGCCGATGGATCCCGACCTGACCTTGCCCACGGCCGCCGACCTGGAGGGCCGGGCACCGCCCGACGCGCTGGTGCTGCGCGCGGACGGGACGCTTCTCTTCCGGGGCGAGCCAGCGGAGCCCGTGTCCTGGATGGCAGCACAGCTGACGGACGACGTCGCGGATGCGCGGATCGTGCCCGACCGCGATGTCCCGGCCGCGCGCCTGATGGAGATCGCGCAGGACCTGCGCGCGGCGGGCGCGGAGCGCGTGCTGGTGGTGGCCGAACGGGGGCTGGAATGAGCGCACATCTTGTCCCGCGCTCGCTGCTGATCGGGGTTGTCGCGCTGGTGGTGTCGGGTGTCGTGCACCTGGGCGGCGTGGTGCTGGGCACGGAGCGCGAAACGGTCCAGATCAAGGGCGGATCGGGGAGTGGCATGCCGATGAACGGCACGGCCTTTGCCGACATGGTTGTAGGCATCGACGGGCCCGTCGAGGGCGACGCCGCCGATCCGGTTCCGGTCATCGAGACGAGCGAGACACCCGAGGTCGAGCCAGAGGTGCCGGTACAGCCGGATGCGTCACCCGCGGTGACGACCCCTACCGCGGATACGCCCGATACGGGCCGCGCCGAGGCGCCGGGCGCCGCGCTTGCGGAAACGGCCCCGACCGATGCGGCACCGCGACCTGAGGTGGCACGGGCGGAGGACGCGTCGACGGCGGACGCCGCCCCTTCCGTCGCGGACGTATCTGTCGCACCCACGCCCGAGGCCACCGCGCAGGCCTCCGCCTTGGCAGCCGATCCAGCGCCGACCGCGACTGCGCCCGAGATCGCGGCAGCAGTGCAGGCCTCTGCCGTATCGTCGGTCGCCGTGGCCACGGCACAATCCGCCGCCGCGGATACGCTTCAGCCCGTGGCCCGAGGGGCCACACCGCCGACGGTCGAACTGACATCACCCGTCACGCCACAGCCCGAGATCGTCGAACCGGTCTCGCCGCCATCCACCGTCGCCACGGCCCCTGTCACCGCAGACATCGTCGAACCGCTGCCGGAGGCGATGCAGGATGGCATCGTCGTCCGCTCCGCCCGGCCAACGACCCGGCCCCAATCGGTCGAGCGTCGCGCGGCGGAGGTGGAACGTACGCGCGAGGCCGAACGCGAACGCCAGACCCGCCAGGCCGCGCCCGCGCCCGAACGGGGCAACGCACAGACCAACCAGCGCGCAGGCAGCCAGCAACGCGGCACCGGCCAGACCCGTCAATCCGGCCAGGGCCGCGCCCAGCAGGCAGGCAACGCCGCCGTATCCAACTATCCGGGCGTGATCGCGTCCTGCGTCTCCCGCGCCGCTACCCGCGCCCGCGGCGGCCGGGGCAGTGTCAGAATCTCGTTCTCCGTGAACGGAAGCGGCCGCGTCGGCGGCGTCAGCGCCAGTGGCGATCCCGGCCTCGCACGTGCCGTGACCCGCGCCATCCAGGGCGCGCGATGCCCCCCACCGCCGCCAGGCGCCCGGACGAGCTTCACTCTGCCCGTGCGGCGCTAGCGAAGGATGACGAGACGTTTCGGAGAGTACGCCCGCGTGACGGCAGGGATCCGTTTTGACAGGGTCGATTCAGCCCACGTCATGCGACGACACCCGGTCAAAACGGGACTGTTGCTTCAACGGCGGCTCCCCAGGCCGCTTGTGGCTTTGCAGGTTCGGCATGCCGCGCAAATCGTCTTTCAAGGCCATCGCTTCTCTCTAGACATCACCCTTTGCGCGGTTCGCTGGTATCTGCGCTACGCCCTGTCCTCCCGAGGTGTCGTCAACATTCTAGCAGAGCGCGCTATCATGGTTGACCGATCGACCGTCCATCTCCGTAGCCGAAATGCGGTGCTGAATGGAACTGTCGCTCCGAAATCCGGGCACTGGCACCGGCGACCGTCATCACATAGCCAGCGGCGCGCCATGATCCTCTTGGGACATATCCGCAAACAGCATCGGTGCAGCTTGTCGCCAGCGGGAAGCATCCGGCAGCGTCCGAGTTCCCGTCGCATAGGGCCGAGGGCTGACGCGCATGGCGGTTCGGGATCTGAAGTCTGCGACGAAGGCAGCCGGAGTGAAGCCCTCTCCCAGGGAACCCGACATCGGAAACCGGATATTCCGTCGTCGCGATCTAGCGGATCACTTTCGCACGTAGACTTCCCTGGCAATATACAACATGGTCGATCGCCCGCCCCTCGGGGGCGGCCGTTTTTTTTGGGGGCGGCAAGGTTTGAGATGCACGGAATCCGATAGCCGAAGTCAGCTTGTCAAATAGCCGCTTTTGCAGGCAAAGACGATCTTGACGCGCAGAAATTCAATGATTTACGGCTTCGGGGCAGCCAAGATCAGGTTGTCAACATGCCGGCCCTGCGGGCCCGCCTGCCCCGGATAGGAGTTTTCATGGTTGCGGAATTCGAGATCACGACGCTGATCGGGCTGACGCTCGGGCTGCTTGTGACGGGGGGGATTGCCGGGGTTCTTGCCGGTCTGCTGGGCGTCGGCGGTGGTATCGTCATCGTGCCGGTCCTGATCGTCGTGGCCGAGGGCTTTGCCGTTCCAGATGACGTTGCCATGCTGCTGGTGGTGGGCACGTCCCTTGCCACGATCATCCCGACATCGATCAGTTCGGCACGCGCCCACAACCGCAAGGGGGCCATCGACCGCGAGATACTGCGCGGCTGGACGCCCGCGATCTTCGTCGGCGCAGCCTTGGGCGGCATCGCGTCCAAGTTCCTCGGGTCGGCGGGCCTGACCCTCGTGTTCGGGATCGTCGCCCTGATCGTTTCGATCAACCTCGCACTCCCGAAGACCCTGAACCTTGCGCCCGCCCCGCCTGCGGGTGCCGTGTCACGGGCCGCGATTGCCGGTCCCATCGGGTTCACATCGGCCCTGATGGGGATCGGCGGCGGCACCTTGTCCGTGCCGGTGATGACGATGCTGTCGGTGCCGGTGCATCGTGCCGTGGCAACGGCCTCCGTCTTCGGGCTGGCCATCGCCCTGCCCGCCGTTCTGGGCTTTGTCTGGGCCGGGTGGGACGTCGCCGGCCGCCCGCCGGGGTCGCTAGGCTATGTCAATGTCCCGGCGGCGGTCGTCCTGTTCTCGATCAGCGTATTCACCGCGCCGTTCGGCGCATCGCTTGCCCACCGTCTGCCCGCACGCAAGCTCAAACTGGCCTTCGCCCTGTTCCTTTTCATCAGCGCCTGCCGCATGCTCTGGAAAGTGCTCGCCTGACGCGCGTCGGGACGATGCCATCACCACGCCACCACGAACCAGACCCACACCTCGGAGATTTGCCCATGACACCTTCCCCTATCGCCGTCATCGGCCTCGGCTCCATGGGCTATGGCATCGCCGCCTCGGCGTTGAACGCAGGGCATGTCGTCCACGGCTTCGACGTGAACCCCGATCAGGTCGCCAGGTTCACGCAGGCAGGCGGCGCGCCGGGGGCCTTGGCGGATGTCGCGCCAAGCCTGTCGGCGGCCATCGTCGTCGTTCTGAATGCGGCCCAGACCGAAGCGGTCCTGTTCGGGGATGACGGCCTTGTCGCGAACATGCCCGAAGGCAGCGTCGTGATCGCCTGCGCCACCGTGCCCCCCGCCTTTGCCCGCGACATGGAGGCACGCTGTGCCGCCTCCGGGGTGCTCTACCTCGACGCGCCGATCTCGGGCGGCGCGAAGAAGGCCGCGACCGGGGCACTGACGATCATGGCCTCCGGCACGCCTGCCGCCTTCGATGCCGCGCGCCCGGCGCTGGACGCGATTTCCGAAAAGGTGTTCGCCCTGGGCGACGAGGCCGGCCCCGGCAGCGCGATGAAGGCGGTCAACCAACTGCTGGCCGGGGTGCATATCGCCACCATGGCCGAAGCGATGACGTTCGGCATGACCCAGGGTGTCACGCCCGAGGCCTTCATGCAGGTCATTCCCGAATGCGCCGGCACCTCGTGGATGCTGGAAAACCGCGGCCCTCATGTGCGCGACGGCGATTACACGCCGCATTCATCGGTGAACATCTGGCCGAAGGACCTCGGGATCGTCCTCGACATCGCGAAATCGGCCAGTTTCGGCGCCCCGATTGCCGCGGCCGCGCTGCAGCAATTCCTCGCGGCTGCTGGCTCCGGCCTCGGGGCCGAAGACGATGCGGCGGTCGCAAAGGTCTATGCGCGGAACGCGGGACTTGCCTTGCCCGGCGACGACTGACACCCACGCCCCGGCGGGCGGCGCGCCGTCATTCCCGCAGCAACAGCAGCAGGGCCAGCACGGTCAGCGCCACCCCGACCAAGATATTCAGGGGCGGCGCGGGCGATCCGAGGGCCAGGCCCCAGACGGTCACCCAGGCGGGGACCAGATAGGTATAGGCCATCACCTTCGACGCAGGCAGGCGCAGCGTTGCGAACTGCAACAGCACGAAGGTCGCCGCACTGGCCGCGACAGCGGTATAGAGGATCGCGACCCAGACCCGGACGGGCAGGTCGTCCCATGCCACGGCAAGCAGGGCCGGGGCCCCCACGACCCCCATGACGACCGCACCCGCGATCAGCGTGCCAAAGGTGAAGACAAGCGCGGATTCGCCCCGGTTCAACCTGCGGACAAGGGGCGTGTAGACGGCATGGGCCAGACATCCGAGGAAATAGACCCCCTCGCCACGCCCCACCTCGAAGGCCAGAAGCGCGCCGAGGTCCGCGCGAAAGATCACCCACAGCGCGCCAAGCGCCCCGAGACCAAGCGCCGCCCAGATCCTTGCGGTCGTGCGCTGCCGCAGCAGCAACCATCCGAACCCCGCGGCCAAGACCGGTGTCAGGGTAAAGACCGCCGCCGCCGACACCGGCGCGGCGGTTTTCAGGCCCTCGAACATCAGGACGAAATACACCGCAAAGATCGCGCCCAGCACCCCGTACCGCCATGGCGCGGCAAGGGCGGCGCGCGGCACGCCACCCCGTGCCGCCACGATCGCGCCGATGATCGCGGCCGCGACGATGAACCGTACCGTGTTCAGCGCGAGGGGCGAGATATCGTTCGCGGCCGCCGCACCCAGCGGAAACGACCCGGCAACCAGCGCCGAAAAGACCAGCATCGCAAGATGCCCGCGTGCGGCATCGGTCATGCCGTCATGTCTGCGCTTCCGGCCACTGCTGCGACCAGGCCTTCAGGAAGGTGACGAAGGTCTGCACCTTGGCCGTGCGGTGCAGGTCGACATGTGTCACCAGCCACAGCTGGCTGCTCCATTCGGGGCGGGGCGGGAACACCAGTTCGACGTCGTCCTGATCGGCTTCGGCCCATGTTGTCGAAAAGCCGATCCCCAGCCCTGCGATCATTGCGGGGCGCGCCGCCGTGATCTGATTGATCTGATAGCCGATGTTGCGGGCCGGGATGTTCTTTTTCAGCCACGCATAGAATGGGGCCCGCGGGGCATCGTCAGCTGACCCGATGAAGACGTGGTCGCCCACATCCTCCAACGAGGTCGGCCGCCCGTGCTTGGCGATGTATTCGCGCGACGCATAAAGGCCGAATTCCTGTTGGTAGAACTTCTGAACCACGTTGTCGGGCTGATCCGGCGGATTGCCGGCGCGAATGGCGACATGCGCCTCGCCGTATTCGAGGCGGAACAGGCGTTCGTCCGTCAGGAACTTGATCGTCAGTTCCGGGTGTTCTTCGCGAAAGGCCGCAAGTGCGGGCGACAGCAGCGGCGCGAGGACGGCGATCGACGTCACGATCAGGTCGCCCGTCACCTCGTTCCCGCGTCCCTTGATCCGGTTCGCCAGCTGGCCCAGCTGATCGTCCGTGGATTGGGCCACCACCAGCAGGTCCTGCCCCGCCTCGGTCGGGGTGTAACCGCGCGCATGCCGCTGAAACAGCTTGGTGCCCAGCTTGCCTTCGAGGCTGTCGATATGCCGGATGACGGTTGCGTGGTGAACGCCCAACGCCTGTGCCGCGCCGGAAACGGTGCCCAGCCGTGCAACCTGAAACGCCGTGCGCACCTCATCCCAATCGTTGAAAGCCATCGCGCACCCCTCCATTTGACGAGACTATTACGTGCGCCTGCGCACAAAGCAAGTCTTTGCATCAACGCACAGCAGATATCAAACAAACGCGAATTGCGTTCGATGCTGCAGGGGTCATCTAGATCGGGAACCCGCATGACATTGCGCCCCGTAAATGAAGGCCCCCCCCATGACCAAGATACTCCGCATCGACAGCTCCGCCCGGACCAAAGGCTCCGTCACCCGTGACCTGACGGACCGCATCGTCACCCACCTTGGGGGCGATGTGACGATCCGTGACCTCGCGCAGGACCCCCTCCCGCAGCTGACCGAGGACTGGGTCGCCGCCAATTTCACCCCCGCGGGTGATCGCACGGCGGAACAGGTTCAGACGCTGGCCCTGTCGGATGCCCTGATCGCCGAGGTCGAGGCCGCCGACACCCTCGTGATCGGCTTGCCGATCTACAATTTCGGCGCCCCTGCCGCGTTGAAGGCCTGGGTCGATCTGATCGCCCGTGCAGGCGTGACGTTCAAGTACACCCCCGATGGGCCCGTCGGCTTGCTGACCGGCAAGCGGGCGATCGTGGCCATGGCCTCCGGCGGCGTCCCGATGGGCGCGCCCGTGGATTTCGCCACCGGCTTCATCAAGCAGGTTCTGGCCTTCGTCGGCATCACGGATGTCACCTTCGTGGCGGCGGATCAGCATGTCGCGCGCGGCGATGACGCGCTGAAGGCCGCGAACGCACAGATCGCCACGCTGGCGGCCTGACCCCGGCGGTGGCCTCTTCTTGACTCGGCCGGGTTTGCGTCATATCGCATGCGCGAACCCGGAAGCAGATGCTTTCGGTCCCCGGCCCGGTCGGGGATCGCCCTCCGTCAGCGCGTTGCGCCCACGGGGGCGTTTGTGCATTTCGGCGGGTGTCCCCATCTGGGGATGAACGCAAGAGGAGAGACGCGGATGTTCGAGAGCCTGTCAGACCGCCTTGGCGGTGTTTTTGACCGCCTGACCAAGCAGGGCGCCTTGTCCGAGGACGATGTCCGTACCGCCATGCGCGAGGTGCGCGTCGCCCTGCTGGAGGCGGACGTCTCCCTCCCCGTGGCGCGCGACTTCGTCAAGCGCGTCACCGCCAAGGCCACCGGTGCCGCCGTCACCAAATCGATCACGCCGGGCCAGCAGGTCATCAAGATCGTCCACGACGAGTTGAAGATGGTACTGGCGGGCGAGGACGGCATCGCCCCCCTCAAGATCGACAATCCCCCCGCGCCGATCCTGATGGTCGGCCTGCAGGGCTCGGGCAAGACGACGACGACAGGCAAGCTTGCCAAGCGGTTGAAGGACCGGGACGGCAAGCGCGTTCTGATGGCCTCGCTTGACGTGAACCGCCCGGCCGCCATGGAACAGCTGGCCATCCTTGGTGGTCAGATCGGCGTCGACACCCTGCCCATCGTCATGGGGCAGAAGCCGGTCGACATCGCCAAGCGCGCCAAGCAGCAGGCCGCCTTGGGCGGCTATGACGTCTACATGCTCGACACCGCGGGCCGGTTGCAGATCGACCAGGTCCTGATGGACGAGGTGGCGCAGGTTCACGCCGCCGTCCAGCCGCGCGAGACCCTGTTGGTCGTCGACGGCCTGACCGGTCAGGTCGCCGTCGAGGTGGCGCAGGAGTTCGACGCCAAGGTCGGCGTCACCGGTGTCGTCCTGACCCGGATGGACGGCGACGGTCGCGGCGGTGCCGCCCTGTCCATGCGCGCCGTCACCGGCAAGCCCATCCGCTACGTCGGCCTTGGCGAAAAGATGGACGCGCTGGAGACGTTCGAGCCCGACCGCATCGCGGGCCGCATCCTCGGCATGGGCGACATCGTGGCCCTGGTCGAGAAGGCCCAGGAAGTCATGGAGGTCGAGGCCCAGGAGCGCATGATGAAGCGCTTCCAGAAGGGTCTGTTCAACATGAACGACCTGCGCGGCCAGCTGGAGCAGATGCAGAAGATGGGCGGCATGGAAGGTGTCATGGGCATGATGCCCGGCATGGGCAAGATGAAGAAGGCCATGGAAGGCTCCGGCATGGACGACAAGGTGCTGGACCGCCAGATCGCCCTGATCAACTCCATGACCAAGAAGGAACGCGCCAATCCCGCCCTGCTGCAGGCCAGCCGCAAGAAGCGGATCGCCAAGGGTGCCGGGCTGGAGGTCAGCGAGTTGAACCAGCTTCTCAAGATGCACCGCCAGATGGCGGACATGATGAAGAAGATGGGCAAGGGCGGCATGCTCAAGAAGGCCATGAGCATGATGACCGGCAAGGGCGGCGGCATGCCCGATCCGTCGCAGATGGACCCCGCCGCGCTGGAGGCCGCGTCCAAGCAACTCGGCCAGATGAAAGGCATGCCCGGACTGGGCGGCATGCCCGGCGGCCTGCCCCCCGGCTTTCCCGGCATGGGCCGCAAGAAGTGACCGGAACGACGGTCCATATTCCGACGCTGACGACAGAGCGTCTGATGCTGCGTGCGCCCCGCGTGCAGGATGCGGATGCCTTTGCCGCCTTCTATGCCTCGCCTCGCGCATCCTTCGTGGGCGGACCGCTTTCGGCGGAACGGGCATGGCGGTCGATGGCGCAGGAGGCGGGGCATTGGGTGCTGCGCGGTTACGGCCGTTGGGTGCTGGAGGAACACGCGACCGGCAAGGCCGTGGGCTGTGTCGGTTTGTGGTTCCCCGAAGGTTTCCCCGAACGGGAGCTCGGCTGGGATCTGTTCGAAGGGGCGACGGGCAAGGGCTATGCCACCGAAGCGGGCCGCGCGGCGCGCGACTATGCCTATGACGTCCTCGGCTGGACCACCGTGATCAGCCTGATCGCGGATGGCAACGACGGGTCCGTCGGCGTGGCCAAGCGGCTTGGCGCGACGCTCGACGGCACTTTCCCGCACGACCATTTTGGCCCGACGCAGATCTGGCGGCATCCCGCGCCGAAGGTCCGCGCATGATCACCTGCACCGTCCGATACGAGATCGACCCCGATCAGTTGCCCGCATTCGAGACCTATGCGCAATTCTGGCTGTCGAAGATCCCCGCGATGGGGGGTGTCCATCACGGCTATCACATGCCGCACGAAGGGCCGAACGACATCGCCTATTGCCACTTCTCGTTTCCGTCGCTCGCGGCCTACGAGGCGTACCGCGACAGGATGTGGGACGACCCCGAATGCCTGCGCGCCTATGCCCATGCGCAGCGGACCAAGTGCATCCGTCGCTACGACCGCAGCTTCACCAGGCCGCTGTTCGATGGTGCCAGCGCGGATGATCTGGGCCTGTGATCCTGCCTGCCGTCATAACCTCCCGGCGTCTGACGCTGCGCCCCTTCGAGATGCAGGATCTCGAGGGTTACGTCGCCTATTACACCGGGCCGCGCACCGGTGGCGTCGGCGGGCCGAGGCCGCGCCATCAGGTTGTCGAACGCTTCATGGCGATGGCCGGTCAATGGTCGCTGCGCGGCTATGGCCGCCATGCGATCACGGAAGGCGGGCCGGCGTTTGGCCATGTCGGCATCATGCACCTCGACGACGTCGATACGCCCGAAATGACATGGACCCTCTGGGATGCGGACCGCGAAGGCGCGGGCTATGCGACCGAGGCCGCCGCGGCGGTCCTGACCGCGTGGCAGGGTGCGCCCCTCGTCGCCCGGATCGCCCCGGGCAATACGGCATCGCTGCGCATGGCCGCCCGCCTCGGGTTCTCTGCGGACCCCGAGGCGACATCGCCGGCCTACGCCCCCGGCATGCTCACGTTTCGGCAGGGGGCAGCATGACCTGTGTTCCGACCCTCGAAACGGCGCGCCTGATCCTGCGCGCCCCGCGCCGCGAAGACTTCGCCGCCTTTGCGCAGACGTTCAGCAGCCCGCGCAACGCCCTGTCCGTGGACCGGCCCACGCCGGAACATACCAGCCTCGTCTACAACTCCGACACGGCGGACTGGGTGTTTCGTGGCTTTGGCCCATGGTCGGTCACCCTGCGGGACGGCACCTTGATCGGCCATGTCGGCCTGCAACAGCCTGCGCATTTCCCCGAACCGGAAATCGGCTGGATGCTGCATGACGGATACGAGGGACAGGGCTATGCGACCGAGGCCGCCACGGCCGCGCGCGATTGGGCACGGGGGCACCGAGTGACCTCGCTCGTCAGCTATATCACACCGGGCAACACGGCCTCTGTCGCCGTGGCGCAGCGTCTGGGCGCGGTCCTCGACCCGGCGGCGCCCCTGCCCGATGGCGAGACGTCCGCAGAGACCCATGTCTACCGGCACTGGGGGGCCTTGTGATGATCACCCCCCGCGTCATTCCCGTAACGCCCCCGGCCCACGATCAGGCGGCGGCCCTGACCACGGTCGTGCCGGTTCTGCGGACCGCCCGCACCATCCTGCGTGCGCCGCGCCTGTCGGATTTCGACGCGCTGCACGGCATCACCGGAAGCGATCGGAACGTCTTCGAAGGCGGCCCCTCGGACCCCGTCGACACGTGGACCGGCTTTTGCATGATGACGGCGACATGGCTGTTGCGGGGGCATGGCATGTGGACCGTCGACACCCACGCCGGTGACGTTGCGGGGTTCGTCCTGATCGGGGCCGAACCGGGGGATGAGGAACATGAGCTGGGCTGGCTGATGTGCGCCCCCTTCGAAGGCCGGGGCCTCGCGCAGGAGGCAGCGACCGCCGCACGCGCCCATGCGCTCGACGTGCTGCGCCTGCCTGCCCTCGTCAGCTATATCGCCCCCGGAAATACCCGGTCCGAACGTCTGGCACGGCGGCTTGGCGCGACACCGGACGGCACGCTGTTCGATGGCCGGATCACCGTCTGGCGCCACTGGGGGCCGACGCAATGAAGAACATTCCGATCCTGACCACCGAACGCCTGAGCCTGCGCGCCCCCGAGCCGCAGGATTATCCCGACTTCAAGGCCACCTTCGCCAGCTATCGCAGCAGGTTCATGGGCGGCCCCCTGAACGCCTACGAGGCGTGGATGCTCTATGCCGCCGAGATCGGCCACTGGGAGATCCGGGGCTTCGGCATGTGGATGATCCATGCGCGCGACGACGACCGCACGCTGGGCATGGCCGGTGGCTGGCAGCCGGCCGGCTGGCCCGAACGGGAACTGGCGTGGATCATCTGGCCCGGTGCAGCCGGTCAGGGCTATGCGCTGGAGGCGACGCATGCGGTCCGCCGTCACCTGTATGGCCAGGGCTGGGACGGGGCGGTCACCTATGTCGACCCCAAGCACCTCGACAGCATTCGCCTGTGCGAACGGTTGGGCGCAAAGCGCGACAGCAGCGCGCAGACCATCGACGGCAACGAGGTGGCCTATCGCCATCCCGCGCCCGAAGCCTTGCAGGACACCCGGCTTGCCTGGGCCATCGACCGCGAGATCGCGCATTATGCCGATCCCGCCCTGACGCCCGAGGGGATGCCCGTTGACTGATCGCCCCCGCCTCTCCACCTGCGGTGACAGTTCGGGATCCGTCCGATGCCGTCGCCCCATCTGTCCAACCCCTGATCGGAGGATCGCATGACCGACGTCGAACTTTCGGCTGCTGCGAAGCGTGCCGCCAGCATTCTGGCGGACCATCGCGACAGCATCGACCGCCTTGACGCGGTCCTCGTCTACACGCTGGCCGAACGCTTTGCGCACACCCAGGCGGTGGGCAAGCTCAAGGCCGAACATGACCTTCCCGCCTCGGACCCCGAGCGGGAGGCCCGCCAGATCGCCCGGCTGGAAGCCATGGCGACAGAAGCCGGGTTGGACCCCGACTTCGCCAAGAAATTCCTCGCCTTCATCATCGAGGAAGTCATCCGTCACCATCGGAAGCATCAGTCATAAACGACTGTCATCACAGACAAACCAAAGGAAGATACCACCATGTCCATGAAAATTCGTCTCGCCCGCGGCGGCTCCAAGAAGCGCCCCCACTACGCCATCGTCGCCGCCGACAGCCGCATGGCCCGCGATGGCCGCTTCATCGAGAAGCTGGGCACCTACAACCCGCTGCTGCCGAAGGACTCGGAAGAGCGCGTGAAGATGGATCTGGAGCGTGTGCAGTACTGGCTTGGCCAAGGCGCCCAGCCGACCGACCGCGTCTCCCGCTTCCTCGAGGCCGCCGACGTCCTGCCCAAGAAAGAGCGCGCCAACCTGAAGAAGGGTGAGCCGGGCAAGGCCGCGCAGGAGCGCGCCAAGGAAAAGGCCGAGAAGGCCGCTGCCGCAGCCGAGGCCGCCGCAGCCCCCGCCGAAGAATCGGCCGAATAAGATCTGATGCGGGGCGGTTCCAGCCGCCCCGCCACCCGGCACCATGGCGCACCTGCTCGTTCTTTCGGTCGCACTGGCGACGCTGCTGTCGGTGATCGCCGTGGTCCTTTTGCTGATCCCGGACCGTCCCGATCTGCGCAGGCGCGGCCTGCTGCTGCTGTCGATCGTCGCGGCCGGCGTTCTTGGCGTGGTCCTGTGGCCTTGACCGGCCTGCGCGCGCCCTTCAGACCTGTTGTCCGTGGTCGGTGCGACCGGTCAGCTGTCCTTTTTCCAACACGGAATTCACTATGAAAGACCACGTCTGCCTTGGGGCCATCATGGGCAGCTACGGCGTCCGCGGCGAGGTCCGCGTCAAGAGTTTCTGCGCCGATCCCAGTGCCATCGGCGATTATGGCCCGCTGACCGGGGACACCGGTGCGACCTACAAGGTGACCGTGATCCGCCCCGTCAAGGGCGGCTATGCCGTGCGCCTGTCCGGTGTTCCCCACAAGGAAGCCGCCGATGCCCTCAAGGGGCAGCGTCTGTGGGCGCCCCGTACCGCCCTGCCCGACCTGCCCGACGACGAATTCTATCATTCCGACCTGATCGGCCTCGATGCGGTCGACACAGGCGGCGTGCCGTTCGGCAAGGTGCACGCCGTCCTTGATCACGGGGCCGGCGATCTTCTGGAACTGCGCCCGAAGCGCGGGCCGTCCATCCTGTTGCCGTTCACGCGCGCCTGTGTCCCGACCGTCGATCTGGCGTCCCGGCGCATCGTGGTCGACCCACCCGAAGGCCTGCGCCCCGGCGAAGGCGAGGAAGACGCCCCGGTCTGATCCGCCCTCCGATCCGACAACCGTATGTATTCCGACAATCTTCGTATCGCACCGGAACAGAACCCCGCCTGCGACGTTCTGTCAGCAATGCAACAAACGCCGGAGCACAACCATGCTTGAATGGATTCTCATACTTATCGTCGTCGCGGCAATCGCGGCATTCCTCGGAATGGGCCGCGTGACCGGCGCCGCCCTGTCGGGTGCGAAGATCCTGGTCGTCCTGGCCTTGATCATCGGCGTCCTGTCGCTCCTCGGCGTGCTCGCCGCCTGATCGCGGGCCTTTCCCCCGTCATGCCCCCGCGATAAGCGGGGGCATGACCGAACTGACCAGATCCCACGGCAAGAAATCCATCCGCGCCTCGCTTCAACCGCGCGACCTGATGGCCGAGACGACGCCCGCCCATGCGTGGCTGGCCAGTGTGATCACCCTCTTTCCGGATGCCTTTCCCGGCGTCCTCGGCCATTCCCTGACAGGCACCGCCCTGAAGGAAGGCCTTTGGTCCCTCGAGACGACCGACCTGCGGCGCTTCGGATTGACCAAGCATCGCAACGTCGACGCACCGCCCGCCGGCGGCGGGGCCGGATTGGTCTTGCGCCCCGATGTCGTGGGTGCCGCGATCGATGCGGCCCGCGTGCCCGGCCCCCTTGTCTATCTGTCCCCCCGTGGCGCCCCGTTCACGCAGGATACCGCCCGCCGCTGGGCCGCCGGGCCCGGCGTCACGCTGCTGTGCGGTCGCTTCGAAGGTGTCGATCAACGGGTCATCGATCATTATGACATCACCGAGGTCAGTCTTGGTGATTTCGTCCTGACCGGCGGCGAAATTGCCGCGCAGGCCATGCTGGACGCGACGGTGCGCCTGTTGCCGGGCGTGCTCGGCAATGCGGCCAGCGTGGAGGAGGAGAGCTTCTCCAATGGTCTGCTGGAACATCCGCAGTTCACCAAGCCCGCCGAATGGCAGGGCCGCACCGTTCCACCGGTTCTGACATCGGGCGATCATGCAAAGGTCGCCGCGTGGCGTCGGGCCGAGTCAGAGGCCCTGACCCGTGACCGCCGCCCGGATCTCTGGGCGCGCTACCGTCCCGATTGAATCCACCGTCAGGCGCACCGGGCCTTGCATGGCACCGCGAATCCGTCGTAACAGCGCCGCACGAATACCGCCCCGCTCTGCCGGGGCGCTCTGTCGTGCGACATCCCAACGTGGATGCCGAGCAAACAACAGCCGTCCGGACCCAACCGGACAGGACATCATCCGCGGGCAAACCGCGTCGTAACCATAGGAGGGTCCCATGGACCTGCTCGCACAGATCGAGGCGGAACAAGTCGCCGCACTCGGAAAAGACATTCCCGATTTCAAGGCCGGTGACACCATCCGTGTCGGCTTCAAGGTGACCGAGGGCACGCGCACCCGTGTCCAGAACTACGAAGGCGTCTGCATCAGCCGCAAGAACGGCGCGGGCATTGCCGGTTCGTTCACCGTCCGCAAGATTTCCTTCGGTGAGGGCGTGGAGCGTGTGTTCCCCCTGCATTCGACCAACATCGACAACATCGAAGTCGTCCGCCGCGGTCGTGTGCGTCGTTCGAAGCTGTACTACCTGCGCAGCCGTCGTGGCAAATCCGCCCGCATCGCGGAGCAGACCAACTACCGCGCACCCAAGGCCTGAGGAGAGACGAGATGAAATCCGAACTGCATCCCGAGTACCACTCCATCGACGTCAAGCTGGTCGATGGCACCGTGGTCCAGATGAAATCCACCTGGGGCAAGGAAGGTGACCAGATGGCGCTCGACATCGATCCTTCGGTGCACCCTGCCTGGACCGGCGGCACCTCGCGCCTGATGGATACCGGCGGCCGCGTATCCAAGTTCAAGAACAAGTATGCCGGTCTCGGCTTCTGATCTCGACCGACAACTGACGATGCAAACGCCGCCCCCCCGGGGCGGCGTTTCGCGTATTGGCCGTCGTCCCGTCGCTGTCAGGGTGACCGGGCCAGCGCAACTTTCGACGCTTCCAGACCGCGCAATACCCCCGAAAACCGCGCCGACGGCCGTGTTCGTGTCCCTGCGGGCCTTTGCACCGTCGAAACCGACACCTATAGTCTGCCCCGACATCTGGGGGTTGCACGCACCATGGCGCATATCATCGTCTTCGGAAACGAAAAGGGCGGCTCGGGCAAGTCGACGACCTGCATGCATACGGCGACGGCGCTGGCGCGGTCGGGGGCCCGTGTCGGGGCGCTCGATCTGGATCTGCGGCAACGGACCTTCACGCGATACCTCGAAAACCGGGCTTCCTACGGGGCCAAGCATGGCGTGACGCTCCCGACACCGATCGTGACCGGGCTGCCCAAGGTCGAACGCGACGATCTGGCCGCGACCGAAAACCCATTCGACAAGTCGCTGTCCCTCGCAGTGGCCGAGTTGGAGAAATCCTGCGACTTCATCGTCATCGACTGCCCCGGCTCCCACACCCGTCTCAGCCAGGTCGCGCATTCGCTGGCCGACACGCTGGTCACGCCTCTCAACGACAGCTTCGTCGACTTCGACCTGCTGGCCAAGATCGACCCCGACAGCTCCAAGATCCTCGGACCTTCCGTCTATTCGGAAATGGTCTGGCACGCGCGTCAGCTGCGCGCCAAGGCGGGCCTGAAGCCGATCGACTGGATCGTCCTGCGCAACCGTCTCGGCGCGCAGGAGATGCACAACAAGCGCAAGATGGGTCAGGCCCTCGAAGACCTGTCCAAGCGCATCGGCTTCCGCGTGGCCCCGGGGTTCACGGAGCGTGTCATCTTCCGCGAACTCTTCCCGCGCGGCATGACCCTTCTGGATCTCAAGGACATCGGCGTCGCCAACCTGAACCTGTCGAACGTGGCCGCACGTCAGGAAGTGCGGGAGCTCATCAAGTCGCTGAACCTGCCCTCGGTCGAACTGGCTTTTTGATCAATCAGCCGTCCCCTTCTTTGTTTCTATAAATATCCTGGGGGTCCGGGGGCAAAGCCCCCGGCTGGTCGACCCGCCCCCGGCGGGTCGATCCTAGTCGTAGCGCAGGGCCCGCGTCTTGCCCCGGAATACCCAATAGGCCAGCGCCGTGTATCCCAGGATCGTCGGCACGACGAAACAGGCGCCGATCAGGATGATGAACAGGCTCTCGGGCGCGCTCGCCGCTTCGTAGATGGTCAGCTGCTCGGGCACCACGTAGGGATAGAAGCTGTAGGCCAGCCCCAGAAACGCAAGGGTGAACAGACCAAGCGCCGAGACGAAGGGCTTCCACGCGCCGCGGTCGTTTTCCTTGGGCATGCGCGACAGGGTCGACCACAGGAACCATAGCAGGATCAGCGACAGTACCGGCAGGGGGGACAGGTACAGGATCGACGTGCCCGAGAACCACTTTTCCCAGATCCGCTCGGACACGAGGGGCGAGGCCAGCGAGATCGCACCGATCCCCACGACCAGTCCCCCGATGCACTTCCGGGCCCATGCCACGGCCCGCCGCTGCAACGCATCCGCCCCCTTCAGGATCAGCCATGTCGCCCCGATGAAGGCATAGCCCACCGTCAGGGCCAGCGCGCAGAGGATCGAGAACAGGATCGTCCCGGTCGTGAACTGCAACCCCATGATGTAGAGGCCCAGCATGAAGCCCTGCGCCAGCGTCGCCATCAGCGACCCGGCAAAGAACAGGCCGTTCCAGAGGCCCTTGTACTTCGCCCGCGCCTTGACGCGGAACTCGAACGACACGCCACGCAGGATCAGGCCGACAAGCAGGACGAACACCGGCAGGTACAGGGTCGACAGGATCAACCCGTGCGCCGCGGGAAAGGCCACCAGCAACAGGCCGACCGCAAGGACCAGCCACGTCTCGTTCGCATCCCAGAAGGGCCCGATGGACGCGACCATCATGTCCTTCTGCTCGTCACCGTCCGCCAGCGGCGTCAGGATGCCGACACCCAGGTCATAGCCATCGAGAATGACATAGAGCAGGATCGACAATCCCATCAGCCCGGCAAAGACGAACGGCAACCAGGTATCGGCTGGGTATCCAAACAGGTCCATCATGGTCATTCCGCCGGGGTCAGGCCGCGGTCTTCGCGGGCGATGGCATCCACCACCGCCTCTGAAGATGCGGGCGTCATTTCGGTCAAAGGCTCACCGTGGCGGGCCTTGGTGGCAAGGTAGATGATCACCCCGAGATAAGCGAACAGCAGCGCCGCATAGATCACGAGGTAGCCGATCAGGGTCGACAGGACCATGCCGGCGGGCACATCCGCCACGGCTCCGGCCGTCGACATCACACCGTTCACCAGCCACGGCTGCCGTCCGATTTCGGTAGTATACCACCCGGCCAGCGTCGCGACCCATCCCGACAGCGCCATCGGCACCAGCCCCCAGAGCAGCGGCCTTGGCAGTTTGCGGATCGCGAACCGGCGTCCATCCTCGGCCCGGCGCCACAGGAACGCCAGCGAACCCCAGCTGAGCAGCAGCATGGCAAAGCCCGTGCCCACCATCACCCGGAAGGACCAGAAGACCTTGTCAACAGGCGGGTGCAGGACGGTCCCGTCCTCGGCCACGAAGTCGTCCAGCGCGGGGATCGCGCCCTCGGCATGGTGGGTCAGGATGATCGACGCCATGTTCGGGATCGCGATCTCGAAGTCGTTCTCGCGCGTCTCCTCGTTGGGCAGGGCGAACAGGATCAGGGGCGTATTGCCGTCCCGGTCGGACCAGTTGCCTTCCATGGCCGCGACCTTGGCGGGCTGATGCTCCAGCGTGTTCAACCCGTGCATGTCGCCGGCGAAGATCTGGATCGGGATCAGCAGGGCGGCAAAGGTCAGGCCGACGCGGATCTGGCTGCGCACGGTTTCCTTGCGATCACCGAGGATGTAGCGGAACGCCGCGATACCAGCCACGAGGAAGCTGACCGTCAGGCCCGAGGCCAGCAGCATGTGGGCAAGGCGATAGGGCATCGACGGGTTGAAGATGATCGCCCACCAGTCGGTCGCATGGGCCACGCCATCGATCATCTCGAACCCTTGCGGGGTGTGCATCCACGAATTCAGGACGATGATCCAGAAGGTCGACATGGTCGTGCCGAAGGCCACGAGGAACGTCGCGGTGGTGTGCAGCCACGACGGCACGCGGCTGTAGCCGAACAGCATGATGCCGATGAACACCGCCTCGAGGAAGAAGGCGGTCATCACCTCATAGGCCAGAAGGGGCCCGGCGATGTTGCCGACCTTTTCCATGAAACCCGGCCAGTTGGTGCCGAACTGGAACGACATGGTGATGCCGCTGACGACGCCCATGGCAAAGGACAGGGCAAAGACCTTCACCCAGAAACGATAGGCTTCCATCCATTTCAGGTCGCCGGTCCATTGGAAGCGCAGCTTGAAGAACAGCAAAAACCAGCCCAGCGCGATCGTGATCGTCGGGAACAGGATGTGGAACGATATGTTGGCCGCGAACTGAATGCGGCTGAGGATGAGGGTGTCCAACGCTTCCATTACGTCGCCTTTCGGAACGGGTTGAGGCGGGGGGTCTTATCCAGAAGTCCGCCAAGTTTGCGACCCAGTGTCATCAGCTGAACCAACCTTTCGGTTTCCATGCGGCTCATCTCATCGTGAAACTGGGTCATCATCTCGATCATCTCGCGCAGTTCGGCGATGCGGGCCTCGGCGTAGGGATCGCCGGTTTCGCCCTGCATCTCCAACTCGCGCAGCTTGGTCAGGGTGGGGTCGATCTCGCGCTTGCGGCGTTCGGCCACCAGGGTGCGCGTGATCTCCCACAGGTCGTCAGGGGTCGTGAAATAGTCGCGCCGATCGCCTTCGATGTGGCGCAGGCGCACAAGGGACCAGCTCTGCAACTCCTTGAGGCCCATGGATGTGTTCGACCTGCTCACGCCCAGCGCATCGGTGATCTGCTCGGCGTTCAGGGGGCCTTCCGACAGGAACAACAGCGCATATATCTGTCCGACCGTGCGGTTGATCCCCCAGCGGCTGCCCATCTCTCCGAAGTGGAGGATGAACTCTCTGTGCAGTGATGTAAGTTTCATGTCTGTCATTTCAGAAATTTCTGAAATTCATGTAGAGGGATTTGAGGCAGATCAAAAGGGGGTGCGACGCCCTGTCCCTAGCCGTGCTTCTGTGCCAGCGCCCGCTCCAGTCGCCGCAACCCCAGAGACAGCAGGACCGTCATCGTAAGATACAGCAGCGCCACGACATTATACGTCTCGAAGTAGCGAAAATTTCCCGCCGCCGTCAGCTTGCCCAGTTGCGCGATGTCCAGCACGCCGACCACCGACACGAGTGATGAATCCTTGACCATCGCGACGAAGTCGTTGCCCAGCGGCGGCAGGATGGTCCGGATCGCCTGTGGCATGACGATGTGGCGGAAGCGGTGCCAGCGCTTCAACCCCAAGGCCTTGGCCGCCTCGATCTGGCCGGGGTCGACCGATTGCAGCCCCGCGCGGAACACCTCGGCGA
The DNA here is from genome assembly GCF_041403465.1 of Jannaschia sp. 2305UL9-9. Lineage (NCBI taxonomy): Bacteria > Pseudomonadati > Pseudomonadota > Alphaproteobacteria > Rhodobacterales > Roseobacteraceae > Jannaschia > Jannaschia sp. 2305UL9-9. The sequence goes on along the minus strand of NZ_JBGEHM010000002.1, from coordinate 693,325 downwards.
TGAAGGCGGAATAGGCGATGACCAAGGCAAGGATCGCGCGCCACAGCAGGCTGAAATCGCGCGTGCGCATCTCGGGCAGGCCCAACCAGTTCCAGAGAGCAACGAGGGCCGGGGCAAAGACGAAGGCCACGTAGAGAAGCAGCACGAGGATCGGAATGCCGCGCACGATTTCCACGTAGAAGCGCGCCAGCTGCCGCAGCACGATCCACCGTGACAGCGACATCAGCGCAAGCCCCAGTCCGATCAGGGAAGCCGCGGCAAACCCGACCAGTGTGACGAACACGGTGATCCCGATGCCCCGGCGCAGGGTCGTCAGAACCTGCCGCGCCCCATCGTCCAACAGAACCACGACATAGGCCGTGCCAAGCAACAGGCCGACGGCCAGCAGCCACCAGGGAAAATCCCGGTCCGGTTGCGCACGACGGCTCACCCCGATCAGTGATGATTGACCATGCGCACCGACCCGCCCTGCTCAGCCGCCCAGCTTGTAGTCCAGAAACCACTTCTGGTTCAGCGCATCCAGGGTGCCGTCCTCGCGCATGGACTGGATCGCGGCATTGATCGGCGCGACCAGTTCGGAACCCTTGGGAAAGATGAAGCCGAAATCCTCGGTTCCAAGCGGCTCTCCGACGATCTTCAGGCCACCGTTCGATGCGGCGACATAACCCTGCGCCGCCGTCGAATCCGACAGGGCGAGGTCGACATCCCCCGTGCGCAGGGCCTGCACCCCGGCGCCGAATGTCTCGAACAGCTTGACGCGCGCATTCGCCTCGTCCCCGTCCAGAACGTCATAGACGGTCACGTAGAACGGCGTGGTGCCCGGTTGCGCGGCCGCCAGCAGGTCCTCGTCGGCCGCGAAGGTGGCCGCGTCATCGAACCGGTCCTCGTCCCCGCGCACGATCATCAACATCTGGCTGGTGATATAGCTGTCCGAGAAATCGACCATCTCGGCGCGGTCCTCGCGGATGGTGATCCCGGTCATGCCAAGGTCCATCTGTCCTTCGGACACGGCCGGGATCATCGCATCCCAGCTGATCTTCTCGTATTCGACGGAGATGTTGATCCGCTCCGCGATCTCGGCCATCGCGTCGTATTCCCATCCGATCGCCTCGCCCGAGCCCGGATCCTTGAATTGCAGCGGCGGATAGGCGTCTTCGGTCGCGATCGTCACCGTTTGCCCACCCAGATCCGGAAGATGTCCATCGGCAAGGGCAGGACCGGCCAGCAGGGTGGCGGCCAACAGGGCAAGGCGTTTCATGGGCGTATCCTCCGGGGGAAATGATCACGGTGATAGTGCATCGCGCGGGGCGCGGCGCAAGGGGGCTTGCCTGTCAGATGTCGCCACAGACGGGACAGTCGGCGCGCCGTCGCACCGTCATGCGGCGGGCGTCGGCGTCCAGCCCGTCCCACAACAGCATTGCGCCGCGCAGGGGCGTGCCGGCGCCCGTGATCTCCTTGATCGCCTCCAGCGCCATGGCCGACCCGATGATGCCGGGCAGCGCGCCGATCACGCCGGCTTCGGCGCAGGACGGGGCCAGCCCATCCGCGGGGGCCTCGGGAAACAGGCAGGACAGACAGGGCGCGCCTCCCGCCGGATCATAGATCGTCAGCTGCCCCTCCCACTGCGTGATCGCCCCGGCGACAAGCGGCTTGCCGGTGGCGACGGCGGCGGCATTCACCATCTGGCGCGTCTCGAAACTGTCCGAGCCATCAAGGATCAGGCCGTAGTCTGCGAACAGGTCCTCGGCGATCGCAGCGGTCAGGCGGCGATCATAGGGGCGCACGGTCACATGGGGATTGACCGCCGCGATGGCGGCCTGCGCGCTGAACACCTTGGACGTCCCGGTGCCTGCATCGGTATGGATGATCTGCCGCTGAAGGTTCGACAGGCTGACCTTGTCATCGTCGATGACGCCGATGGTGCCCACGCCCGCCGCCCCGAGATACAGCAGCGCCGGAGAGCCGAGCCCACCGGCACCGACGACGAGGACGCGCGCGTCCTTCAGACGTTTCTGCCCCGGGCCGCCCACCTCCCGCAGGACGATGTGCCGCGCATACCGCTCCAGCTCCACGGGGGAAAACGGGCCCGTCTGGACCGGCGCCGGGTCGTGCACCGCCTGCGCCGCCTCGGCCCTTTGGCGCACCCGCCCGAGGATCGACCGATAGACGAGGATCGCGGCGACAAGCCCGCCAAGGACCAGCCATTGTCCCGGACTGCCCCCGAGGCTTTCGCGCAGGGGGTGCCCGTCCGGCAGGGCGAACTGGACAAACAGGACCGCGACATAGAGCAGTCCCAGCATGTAGAATCGCGCCTGAACGGGGGTCTTGAGCGCAATGCCCAAGCCCCAGATCGCGGCCCCGAGGATCATCACGAGCATCATCGCGGCTGTGCCTTCGACGTCGGGCCGGTTCCGGTCGACCCGAAGCCGCCACTGCCGCGCTCCGTCTGGTCCAGCGACACGCGCAATTCGAAACGCGCGGCCGTGACCGGCGCGACGACCGCCTGTGCGATGCGCATTCCGTGGGTCACCTCGAAGGGCGCCTGCCCGTGATTGACGAGTAGCACGCCGACCGGGCCGCGATAATCCGCGTCGATGGTGCCCGGCGCATTCAGCAGGGTCACCCCGTGTCTGAGCGCAAGTCCGGAGCGGGGGCGAAGCTGAACCTCGTACCCGGCAGGGATCGCCATGCGCAGCCCCGTGGGGATCAGGGCGCGCGCCCCCGGTGCGAGGATGATCGCATCGTCGCCGATATCCGCATGGATATCCGCCCCGGCGGCCTGCGCCGTCGCATAGGTCGGCAACGGCAGGGCGTCATCCCCGCCCGCGTCGCGCATGATACCGATCGTCACCGTCATGTCAGACCTTTCGCAATCCGTTCGGCAAGGCGGCGCGCCGTTTCCTGCTTGGTCAGGCGGGGCCATTCCTCCGCGCCATCGGCGGTGATGAGGGTCACGGCGTTCTCGGACCCGCCCATGATGCCGGTCGCCGGGGACACATCGTTCGCCACGATCCAGTCGCATCCCTTGCGCAGACGTTTGGCGGTCGCATGGGCGACCACGTCGTCGGTTTCGGCGGCAAAGCCCACGACCAGACCGGGGCGGTTCGGGCCATCGCTGACCTCGCGCAGGATGTCGGGATTCTCGGCGAAGGTCAGGGCCGGGGCGGCGCCGCTGCCGTCCTTCTTCATCTTGCTGTCGCTTGCGTTCTCGACCCGCCAATCGGCGACGGCGGCGGCCATCACGGCGGCATCCGCAGGCAGGGCCGCCTGAACGGCAGCCTGCATCTGCCGCGCCGTCTGGACCGCGACCACCGTGACGCCGGGTGGCGGGGCCACGTCGGCGGGGCCGGTCACGAAGGTCACCCGTGCCCCGAGATCGCGCAGCGCCCCGGCGATCGCCGTGCCCTGTGCGCCGGACGACCGGTTCGCGATATAGCGCACCGGATCGATCGGTTCGTGGGTCGGGCCCGACGTCACGAGGACATGCCGCCCGGAAAGCGGACCGCCAGAGAAATGCGCATCGACCGCCGCGACGATGTCCGCAACCTCGGCCATCCGGCCCGGCCCGAACTCGCCACAGGCCATGGCCCCGTCGACCGGGCCGACAACCCCGATGCCATCACCGCGCAGCACGGTCAGGTTTCGCTGTGTTGCCGGATGCGTCCACATGCGGACGTTCATCGCGGGCACGATCATGACGGGCGTATCGGTCGCCAACAGCAGGGTCGTGGCCAGATCGTCCGCCAGACCGCCCGCCATGCGCGCCATGATGTTGGCCGTCGCCGGAGCCACGAGGATCAGGTCGGATGCGCGCGAAAGTTCGATATGGCCCATCTCGGCCTCATCGGTCAGGTCGAACAGGTCACGGTAGACCTTCGACGCGGACAAGGCCGCGACCGACAGGGGCGTGACGAAGTGTTCGGCCCCGGATGTCAGCACCGGTGTGACCGTCGCCCCGCGTTCGCGCAATCGACGGATCAGGTCGAGGGACTTGAAGGCCGCGATGCCGCCGCCAATCACGATGAGGATCTTCTTGCCTTCGAGCATGGTCACGCCCCTTTCGGCACGATGTCTAGGCCGAAGCGAATGCTAGCGAAAGGCGTCGCAGGGATCGGGGCGCTGCGGCTCCGGCGCGTCCAACACGATATCGCCGCCGGGCGGGGTGCGACCGCCCTCGCCCTGCACCACCGAAACCACCGTCACGCCGGGACGCACGCGCCCGATGGCCGCCGGCACCCCCCAATCGGACCGCGCATGACCGTTGCCCGCAATCAGGACGACCGGTCCGCCGTAAAGGTCGAACGCGGCAAGCGTCCGGGCGGCGAACTGCGCGTCCATCTCGCGCTGTCGCGCGACGAACCGGGGCAGCAAGTCGGCAGGCAGGACCCCGCAATGGGCATCGGCCTGCAGCGTCTCGCGTGCCGTCTGCTCTGCGCTGTCCAGAGGATCGTCGAGGCCGTAGGACGTCAGATCGCCGGGCGCACCGGCCGCCCCCAGGATCGGTGCAGTGCTTGCCGTGAAGATCGGCATGTAATCGGCAATCGGGGGCCAGCCCATGTCGGCCCAGTCGAACAACGTGTTCAGAACCTGGGGATCGCGCGGGGTGTCGGGGTCCAACCGCTCCGCCTGTTCGTCGGTCAACATCTCCAGAACGATGGCGGTGGGGGCGATGCGGGCGATCAGGGCGCCCTGCATCACATGGTGGTCCGGATTGTCGTGCCGTTCCCCCAGCACATAGATGTCTGCCGGTGGCAGGTCAGGCAGGTCGGCCGCGAAGGCGTCCACACACCAAAGGGCCGCCGTCGCAACGGCAGCCCATCCAATTCCGTATCGTCGCATGCGAATCAGGCCAGAAAGCCCAGAACTTCGCGCGATTCCTTTTCGAGCGATTTGCGCATCTTGGCAAAGGCGGCTGCCTCCAGCTGGCGTACGCGTTCCTTCGACAGGTTCAGCTCGTTGCCGAGGCTTTCCAGCGTCCGCGGCTCCTCGCGCAGCTTGCGCTCCCGCACGATGAAACGCTCGCGTTCGTTCAGCGCCGTCAGCGCCGTCAGAAGCCATTGGCGCAGCGTTTCCGTATCGTGGTTGGCCTCGACCGTCTGCTCGGCCTGATCGCTGTCATCCTCCAGCGTGTCGATCCATTCGCGGCCCTCGTCCTCGGACGACTGGGTGGCGTTCAGGCTGAAGTCGGAGCCGGAGAGCCGCCCCTCCATCATCTCGACATCATGCAGGGGGACGCCGACCTCGGTGGCGATCATCTGGCGCAGCACATGGCGATCCAGCGTCACGCCTTCGGCCATGGCCTCCCGCTCCAACCGGGCCTGAACGCGGCGCAGGTTGAAGAACAGGCTCTTCTGGCTGCTGGTCGACCCGGTGCGCACCATCGACCAGTTGCGCATCACGTGGTCCTGGATCGACGCCTTGATCCACCAGACGGCATAGGTCGAAAACCGCACGCCGCGGTCGGGGTCGAACTTCTCGGCGGCTTTCATGAGGCCGAGACCGGCTTCCTGGATAAGATCGTTCATCGGCGCGCCATAGCGCTTGAACTTGGCGGCCATCGAAATGGCCAGCCGCATGTAGGCCGTGATCAGGCGGTGCAGACTTTCCTCGCAGCGGTCATCGCGCCACGCATAGGCCAGTCGCAACTCCGTCTCCGCATCCAGTAGTTCGGCTTTCATCGCGCGTCTTGACAGTGCGCGGTCGCTGTTGAAGTCCAGAGCCATCTTCTCACCCCCCATGGGAAAATTTGCAGATGTGTCGCAGTTCAATCGGCTTGTATGACATTAATTACGCAACCCAACGCGGGGCGGATCACAAAGGCTCCAATTTATTTTGCAGAAAGTCTTGAAATGATCCGACAGGCGCAGATCACCCTCGTGCTCGGGCATGCGGCCTCCGGCAAATCGGTCTGGGCCGAGGAGCTCGTGCTGTCGCGCGGTGCGGTCGCGACCTACGTGGCGACAGCGGCGCTCTGGGATGACGACATGCGCGCGAAAGCGCGGCGGCATGCGGAACGACGGGGGCCGGAATGGTCCCTGATCGAAGGGCGCGACGATCTCGATGCCATCTGCACGGAGGCCGGTGCGGGCGACATCCTGCTGATCGACTGCGCGACCATGTGGCTGACGGGACTGATGATGCAGGACCGCGACTGGTCCGCCCCGGCCGACGCGTGGATCGCCGCCATGGCCCGGACAAAGGCGCAGGTCGTCGTGGTCAGCAACGATATCGGGGGCGGCATCACGCCCGACAATGCCCTCGCGCGCAGGTTCCAGCGGGCGCAGGGCGCGCTCAACCAGCGCCTTGCCGCAGCGGCGGATGCCGTCGTTCTGGTAACCGCGGGCCTGCCACAGGTATTGAAATGACGCGGCTGTGGCTGATCCGGCATGGTCCGACCCATGCCCGGCGGATGGTCGGCTGGACCGATCTGCCCGCCGACCTGTCCGATACCCCGGCGATCGAACGCCTGTCCGCCGCCCTGCCCCACGCCCCCGTGGTCAGCAGCGACCTGATCCGCGCCACGGCGACCGCCGATGCGATTCAGGGCACGCGCCCGCGCCTGCCCCATTCCCCCGCCCTGCGGGAGTTTCATTACGGCGAATGGGAAAACCAGGCATTCGACGCGATCGACAGTCCGGACCTGCGCGCCTATTTCGACGACCCGGGCGCGCGCCGCGCACCGGGCGGCGAAAGCTGGGACGACGTCGCCGCGCGTGTCCACGGGGCGGTGGGTTCGATGGCGGGGGGGACAGACCTGATCGTCGTGGCCCACATGGGGGTCATCCTGACGCTCTGGGCACGGGCACGCGGCATTCCGCCGTACGATGCTCTGGCCCAGCGCATCGACAACCTGAGCCTGACCCGTATCGACTGGTCCGACGGGCGGCTTTCGGCGGTGGACGCGAACCGGTGTCCATGACCATCAATCCTGTCATGCGGCCCTCGCGGCCTACGAAGGCGTGCGGTCGTTCGTCTTGGGGACAGCCGAACGCCTGCATCCCGCTTTGGCGGCAGAGGTGTTAACCATTCGTTAGGGCCTGCGGCGTTAACCCTTTTGCCAAAGGGTAGGGTCGCAATGCTGGCACGGACAACCACGGTGGCCTTCGAGGGGCTGGAGGCGCGCGCCGTCGATGTCCAATGCGCCGTCTCGCCGGGCCTGCCGGGGTTCTCGATCGTGGGCCTGCCCGACAAGTCCGTGTCCGAGGCCCGCGACCGGATCCGGACGGCCCTGTCCGAACTCTGCATCGCGCTTCCATCCAAGAAGATCACCATCAACCTGTCCCCCGCCGACGTCCCGAAGGAGGGGGCGCATTTCGACCTGCCGATTGCGCTGGCCCTGCTGGCGGCCTTGGAGATCATCCCTGCGGCGAAAGTGGCAGAGGCGGTCTCTCTGGGGGAGATGTCGCTGGACGGGTCGCTTGTCGCCGTGGCGGGCGCCCTGCCCGCCGCCGTGACGGCGGGCACGTTGGGTGCCACGCTGTTCTGTCCTGCGGCCTGCGGACCCGAGGCCGCCTGGGTGGGCGCGACCTCGGTTCACGCGGCCCCCTCCCTCAAGGCGCTGATCGACCACCTGACCGGCAGCGCGCCGTTGGACCCCGCCAGCCCCGGACGCCTGCCGGAAGTGTCCGACACCCCCTGCCTGCGCGACGTGCGGGGGCAGGACCGGGCCAAACGCGCGTTGGAGATCGCGGCCGCAGGTCGCCATCACCTGTTTCTCGTCGGGCCACCCGGTGCGGGCAAAAGCATGCTCGCGGCGCGCATGCCCGGCCTGATGCCCCCCCTTACCGCGGGGGAATCGCTCGAAACCTCGATGATCCATTCGCTGGCCGGCACGCTGGAGGAAGGGGGGATCCTGCACCGCCGTCCGTTTCAGGAACCGCATCACACCGCATCGGTTGCGGCCATCGTGGGCGGCGGCAAGCGCGCGGGGCCGGGGCAGATATCGCTGGCGCACAATGGCGTGCTGTTCATGGACGAGTTTCCGGAGTTCCCCCGCGCCGTCCTGGAAACCCTGCGGCAACCCATCGAGACGGGCGAGGTGGTCATCGCGCGGGCCAATGCACATGTGCGCTATCCCTGCAGGTTCCTGCTGATCGCCGCGGCCAACCCTTGCCGGTGCGGCCTGCTGTTCGATCCGGAGGCCGCATGTTCGCGCGCGCCGACCTGTGGCGAGGAGTACATGAACAAGGTGTCCGGCCCCCTGATGGACCGGTTCGACCTGCGGCTGGAGGTTCCGGCGGTCGAGGTGGCGGACCTGGCCCTGCCGCCCGGCGGCGACACCTCACAAACCGTGGCCGCCCGTGTTGCCACCGCGCGCGAGGTTCAGGCCCGGCGTTATGCCGATCACCCCGAGGTCCGCGTCAACGCCGATATCGCCGGGGATGCCCTGATGGAGATCGCGACGCCCGACGCCGAAGGGCGCGAGATGCTGAGCCGCGCGGCCGACAGGTTCCGCCTGACGGCACGGGGGTATCACCGTGTTCTCAAGGTCGCGCGCACCATTGCCGACCTCGCGGCGGAGGAGACGGTCAGACGCCCCCATGTCGCGGAGGCCCTGTCCTATCGCCTTGTTGCCGCCGGCGACATCTAGCCGCCGCCCGACCTCAGGCGCGCCGGCGTTCGATCGCCTCCCAGATCAGCGCCGAGGCATTTGTTCCATCGAACCGCTCCAACTCCTGCAGGCCGGTGGGCGAGGTGACGTTGATCTCCGTCAGCCAATCGCCGATCACGTCGATGCCGACGAAGATCTGTCCCCGTTCGCGCAGGCGTGCCCCGATCCTGTCACAGATTTCGCGGTCCCGCGCCGACAGGGCGACCGGCTCGGGCCGACCGCCGACATGCATGTTCGACCGCGTCTCCCCTTCGGCAGGCACGCGGTTGATGGCCCCGACCGGTTCGCCGTCTACCAGAATGACGCGCTTGTCACCTTTCGAGACGTCCGGCAGGAACTTCTGCATGATCAAAGGCTCCCGGTTGATGCCGGAGAACAGCTCGTGCAGGGAATTGAGGTTGCGGTCTTCCGGGGTCAGGCGAAACACGCCTGCGCCGCCGTTGCCATAGAGCGGTTTCAGGATCACGTCCCCGTGGCGCGCCTTGAACGCCTTGAGCATGTCGAGGTCGCGGGCAATGGCGGTCGGTGGCGTCAGGTCGGGGAAGTCCAGAACCATCAGCTTTTCGGGCCAGTTGCGAACCCATGTCGGATCGTTCACGACCAGTGTTCCCGGCGCCAACCGGTCGAGGATATGGGTCGTCGTGATATAGGCCATGTCGAAGGGCGGATCCTGACGCAGCCAGATGACATCGAAGTCGGCCAGGTCGACCTCCCGCACGGGGCCCAGGGTTGCATGGTTTCCCTGTTCGCGCCGCACTTCCATGTCCTGGCCCCGGGCGATGACCCGCCCCTCGACATAGGCGATCTTGTCGGGCGTGTAGTAGAACAGGCTGTGCCCGCGGTCCTGCGCCTCCAGTGCAAGGCGGAAGGAACTGTCTGCGTTGATGTCGATGGCCGCGACCGGATCCATCTGGAAAGCAACCTTGAGTGTCATCATGTATCCTCGGGCGATGTGTTGCCCGATGTGATGGCCCATGCCGCCCGCGGGGGCAATGTGCGCCGACGCAGGGCACGGCCGTCAGGCGCCGAGCGCGTTCTCGATCACGTCGATCCGCCCGCTGCCGTCGACCAGCGCCACATCGAACCGCACGCTGGCATTCATACCGTTCGGCAGGGTGCCCATGAATTCGCCTGCGCAATCGAACAGGCGCCTGATCTGCTTCGGTCGCAGGCTCTCGGCGGCGGCGGCGTGCGTCTTGCTGTGCTTCACCTCGACAAAGATCGTATCCGCCCCGAGCTGTGCGATCAGGTCGATCTCGCCCCCCTTGCCCCGCCATCGGCGGCCGATGATCGCATGACCGCGACGGGCATAGTGCCGCGCCACCTGATCTTCGGCCGAAAGGCCCGCATGATAGGAGGTTGAGCCGCTCACGCACCATCCTTCAGGTTCAGCGCCAGGTCATAGACGGTCTTACGCGCCACGCCGGTCTTTTCCGATACCGATTTTACGGCGGATTTTACCGACATCGTTTCCAGCGCGACCTGCAACTGCCCGCGCAGATCGTCTTCGGACACGGTTCCCGCGCCGGCCCGGTCGATCAGAACGACGATCTCTCCGCGCGCGGGATCGGCGGCGAACCGTTCGGCGAGGTCGGGCAGGGGCGCGCGCACGACCTCCTCGAAGCGCTTGGTCAACTCGCGGCACACCGCGCCATCCCGCGCGCCCAGGGTGGCGGCCGCATCGGCCAGAAAGGCCGCCAGCCGCTTGGGCGATTCGTAGAACACCAGCGTTCCGGGGATGTCGGCAAGCCGCGCCAATGCCGTCCGACGTGCGGCCTGTTTCGGCGGCAGGAACCCGGCAAAGTAGAACCGGTCCGTCGGCAGCCCCGCCACGCACAGCGCCGTGAGAACCGCGCTGGCCCCGGGGGCCGCGCGCACGGCGATATCCTCGGCCCGTGCCGCGAGACCCAGCTGGAATCCGGGGTCCGCGATCAGGGGGGTGCCCGCCTCGGAGCAATAGGCCACCGACCGACCTTCGCGCAGGGCGGACAGGAGACGCGGGCGCGCCGCCGGGCCGTTGTGGTCGTGGTACGGCAGGATGCGCCGTGCCCCGAGGGGAATGCCGTGGATTTCCATGAGATGCCGCAGGGCGCGGGTGTCCTCGGCGGCCAGAACGTCGGCACCGGCCAGAATGTCCAGCGCCCGCAGGGTGATGTCGCGGGCCGAACCGATGGGCACCGCCACGAGGTGCAGGCCCGGCTCGACCGTGCCCGACCGTGCCATGTCCCGGCCCGGCCCGGTCGGGCCCCCCTGCCCTTCGGCTTCGCTGTTGTCCGCCACTGTGGGTATATCCCTCTTCCGTCGTTTACTCGCCCTGCCCGGCACAGTATCCTGACCCCGACACGAGCGCCCCCCGCGGGTGCATCCGATCCCAGGGGAATACCGCAGACATGGCCACCGCTTCCGTCCTACGCTCATGCGTTTCACTCATCGCCCGCGCGCGCAAGGGCGCGACCCTCATTGCGGCGACGGCTGTTCTGGCTGCCTGTCAGGTCACGCCCGGTCCCGTCAGCTCCGGCTCCGACGGCGACGGTGTCCGGGGCAGTGGCCCCACACAGGTTGCCCTTCTGGTGCCCTATGGCTCCGCTCGATCGACCGATGCGTCGGTCGCGCAGAGCCTCGAGAACGCAGCGCGCCTTGCCGCCGCGGACCTGGGTGAAGCCACGGTTCAGGTGACCGTCTACCCGACCCAGGGCACCGCAGCAGGGGCACAGGTGGCCACGCAGCAGGCGATCGCCGCGGGCGCACAGGTCATCCTTGGCCCGCTCTATGCCGACAATGCCGCTGCGGCAGGCGTGGCGGCGGCAAGCTCCGGCGTGCCGATCCTGAGCTTTTCCAACAACACGACCGTTGCGGGCGGCAATGTCTGGGTGCTGGGCAGTACGTTCGAGAACACGGCACAGCGCCTGTTGCAGTTCGCCGCGAGCCAGGGACGCAACCGCGTTCTGGTGACCCACAACAGCCAGGCCTCCGGTCAGCTGGCCGCACAGGCGATCACCCGCGCCGCATCCGGCACCGGGGCGCAGATCACCGGCGCGGTCCCCTACGAGTTGAGCCAGCAGGGCATCGTCGCCGCCGTACCGACCATCGCCCAGCAGGCCCGGTCCACCTCGTCCAACGCGATCTTCCTGACCGGCAACACCGCCGGTGACCTGCCCGTCATCGCGCAGCTTCTGTCCGAGACGGGCATCGGCGGCGAAAGCTTCCGCTACCTTGGCCTGACGCGCTGGGATATCCCCTCTGACGCGCTGCAGTTGCCGGGCCTTCAGGGCGGCTATTTCACCCTGCCCGATCCGGGTCCGATCAACCAGTTCCGCGCCCGCTATCAGGGCGCCTACGGCAGCAACCCGCATCCCCTCGCCGGTCTGGCCTATGACGGCATGGCGGCGATCGGCGCGATTTCGCGCCGGGGTGACACGGTCGGGCGCAGCACGCTGACCTCAGGCTCCGGCTTTGCGGGGACGGGCGGCGTGTTCCGCCTCAAGGCGGACGGAACCAACCAGCGCGGACTGGCCGTGGCACAGGTCGTCGACCGCGCCGTGCGTGTCGTCAGCCCCGCGCCGAGCCGTTTCGGTGCCGGCTCCTGATCTCCGACGTCGCCACATTGGACCCGCTGGCCTACCCGAAGGCCGATGATCACCCGCTGATCACGGCCCCGGAGATGATCTTCGACGACAGCGCGGTGCTTGCCGCGCTGTCCGACATCATGTCGACCCGCGCCGAGGACCCCATGGCCGTCCGCGCGGCGGTCGTCAAAGTCCTGCGCGACGCCCAGACGAGGGGGCGTGCGGCCATCGCCGAGGGTTTCGCCGCCGATCCCACGCGCGCGCGCCGGGTCACGCACAGTTATGCCTTCCTGACGGACAGGCTCGTGCAATCGGTCTGGATGATCGCGACGCGGCACCTGCACCCCTGTCCCAACCCGACGGAGGGCGAGCGTTTTGCCATCGTCGCCGTCGGCGGATACGGGCGCGGGGAAATGGCCCCGGCATCAGACGTCGACCTGCTGTTCCTGACGACATGGAAGGTCACCCCCTGGATCGAGAGCGTCGTGGAATCGATGCTCTATATCCTGTGGGACCTGAAGCTGAAGGTCGGTCATTCGACCCGCACCATCAAGGATTGCATCCGGCTTGGTGGCGAAGACTACACCATCCGCACGGCCCTGCTGGAACAGCGCCTTATCTGCGGCGACGCGGCCCTGGCGCAGGACCTGCACGATACGTTGTGGGACAAGCTGTTCAGTCGCACCGTCCCCGATTTCATCGAGGCGAAGCTGGAAGAGCGGGCCGAACGCCACCGCAAGCAGGGCGGTCAGCGCTACATCCTCGAACCCAACGTCAAGGAAGCCAAGGGCGGTCTTCGCGATCTTCAGACGCTGTACTGGATCGCCAAGTATCGCTACCGCGTCGAGAACACGGCGGACCTTGTCGGTGTCGGTGTCTTCACGGCCGAGGAATTCGCGAACTTCGAAGCCGCCGAGCGGTTCTTGTGGTGCGTGCGGTGTCACCTGCACCTGATCGCCGGGCGGGCCGCCGACGTGCTGTCCTTCGACATGCAGGTCGATGTGGCCGCGCGCATGGGCTATTCCGACCATGCGGGCCGCCGCGCGGTCGAACACTTCATGCAGGCCTACTTCCGCCACGCCACCCGCGTGGGTGAACTGACCCGCCTGCTGCTGACCGCGCTGGAGGCGGACAACATCAAGCAGGAGCCGGGCCTGCTCGGGTTCTTCAAACGCCGCCGCAAGGTCAAGCCGCCTTACGAGGAACGGCAGGGCCGTCTTGATGTGGCCGATGAGGCGACGTTCCTGTCGGACCCGTTGAACCTGTTGCGCATCTTCGAGGAGGCATTGCGCACCGGCCTGCTGCTGCATCCCCACGCGATGCGCCTTCTGGCCGCGAACCGGCACCTGATCGACAGGACGACCCGCAACGCCCCCGAGGCGGGGAAGCTGTTCCTCGGATTGCTGCTGAAACACGGCAACCCCGAACGCGTGCTGCGCCGCATGAACGAGCTGGAGATCCTGTCAGCCTATCTGCCGGAATTCGCCCCGATCGTCGCGATGATGCAGTTCAACATGTATCATTCCTACACGGTGGATGAGCATACTTTGCAGGTCATCTCCAACCTTGCACAGATCGAACGGAAGGAGTTGCAGGAAAGCCTGCCGCTGGCCTCCTCCATCCTCGAAAAGGGTGTGAACCGCCGGGTTCTGTATGTCGCGTTGCTGTTGCATGACATCGGCAAGGGCCGCCCCGAGGACCATTCGATCCTCGGCGCGCGTATCGCGCGCGCGGTCGCACCGCGCCTCGGCCTCAAGACAAAGGAGGTGGAAACCGTCGAATGGCTGGTCCGGCACCATCTTCTGATGTCCGACATGGCCCAGAAGCGCGATATCTCGGACCCGCGGACGATCCGCGATTTCGCCAAGGCCGTGAAGACCCGCGAACGGCTCGACCTTCTGACGGTCGTGACGGTCTGCGACATCAGGGGCGTCGGCCCCGGCGTATGGAACAACTGGAAGGCCCAGATGATCCGGGCGCTGCACCGTGCGACGGCCGCCGCGCTTGAAAACGGGCTGGAGGACGTCAACCGCGACACGCGCGAGGCGATGGCCAAGAAGCTGTTCCGCGAGGCGATGCCCGATTGGAGCGAGAGCAAGCTGCGCACCGAGATCGGCCGCCATTATGGCCCCTATTGGCAGGGCATTCCGACGGCGGCGCAGGTCCGCTTTGCCCATCTGCTCGAAGGTCTCGGGGATGGCGAGGTCCGCATCGATCTGGAGGCGGACGAAGACCGCGACGCCACCCGTGTCCTGATGACCTGTCAGGACCACCCCGGCGTGTTTTCGCGCCTGTCGGGGGCGCTGTCCCTGGTCGGCGCCAATATCGTCGACGCGCGCAGCTTCACCTCCAAGGACGGCTTCGCCCTCTCGGCCTTCTGGCTTCAGGATGCCGACGGCAGCCCCTACGAGCCATCACGCCTGCCCCGCCTGCGCAGCATGATCGACAAGATCCTGCGCGGCGAGGTCGCGACGCGGCGCGCGCTGGAGGGGCGGGAGATCAAGAAGCGGGAGCGCAAGTTCCGGGTCCCGACCAACATCAGCTTCGACAACGAAGGCTCGGACATCTACACGATCATCGAGGTCGACACCCGCGACCGTCCCGGCCTTCTGTATGACCTGACGCAGGCGTTCGCGGCCTCGAACATCTACATCAGTCAGGCGGTCGTCGCGACCTACGGCGCGCAGGTGGTCGACAGTTTCTACGTCAAGGACCTGTTCGGCCTGAAGCTGTTGTCCAAGTCCAAGCAGGAGGCCTTGGAAAAGAAGCTGCGCGCCGCCATCACCCGCGCGGCGGAGCGTGCCGGGGCGTAGGATCGGCTGAAGGCGGGTCTGCCTTGCGGACGCAGCCATGACCCGTCGCAAACACCGCGATCCCGACCTTGGTCGAACCGCTCCCCGGTCGGTCCCTTTCAACATGTTTTCCTGACGGCCCGGGCATATCGAGCGGGTTTGGCGCAATCGGCCGACCTGTTCCACATCTCGGCTGATCGGGGTGGTGCGGCTTACCACCCCGAACTCCGGCAATCATCGCTGAGCACGTCAGAACGCGGCCGGAAATGACCGCTTTCGACGCCATGCGCATGGCCTTTGCAGCCATTCCATTGGAACCGATCCGGCCAAGCGCGTGTTTTCCGGGCAGAAACACCGAAAGACAGAACGTCACGGCCCGCCGGAATCGTCCTCTCGCCTTACCGACACTCCGTGACCGGCCCAATCGTTTTCAACAGGAAAGAGCCCCCATCATGCCAAGCGTCGATGCCCTCGTTACCAAGGCGGATGCGACCCGGAGAAAGATCCTCTCCGACGTCGACCCGGGTGATTTTGCCTGGGCGATACCGATCATGCGGGCGGGCTACGCCGGCAGGGGGCTGGTCTATCTGATCGTCGCATCCGTGTCGTTGTGGTCCATCTGGCAAGGTGGTCAGGCACAGGGAACACAGTCGGCGATGTCGTCGCTCGATGGTGTATGGGGCACGATAGTCGTAGGGTTCGTGGCCGCCGGGATGTTTGCCTATGCGATCTGGCGAGTCGTAGACTGCATCTGGGATCTGGAGGCCTACGGGACGACGGCGAAGGGTCTGATCGCGCGTGGCGGGATGCTGGTCACCGGGGCGGCACATGCCGGTATCGGCGTGCTTGCCATCACCGCGATAGGCCTGCAGTCGTCTGGCTCGGGATCGGACAAGACGACGCTTCTGTCGAAGATCATGCAGATGCCGGGTGGCGTGTGGCTGGTGGCGATTGCCGGGGCGCTGACGTTCGCGGCCGGGGTCTACTATCTCTACAAGGCGGTTGCTCAGACCTACCGCGAACACATGCAGGCCAACCACTTCACGCTCAACTGGAACTGGGCGCTGCGCGCCGGTGTCGCGGCGCAGGGGGTCATCATCTGCATCATCGGCGGACTGATCGTGTTCACCGCCGCGACGACCGATCCGTCGCAGGCAGGTGGCATCGGCACCGTCTTCGATTGGTTGCAGGAACAGCCATATGGCAAATTTCTGGTGGTCGCGCTGTGCATCGGGTTGTTGGGTTTTTCGCTGTTCTGCTTTGTGAACGCAGCATACCGCATCGTGCCCAAGGCGGCCGACGGCGACACGCGTTCCGTGGCGGTCTTCCTCAAAAGGGCGCAGTCCCGATTAGGGACTTGATGCGATCCCGCGGTGTCTGATTCAGTTGCGGGGGGGGACGAACCGCCACGCACTTGTCAGACACCGGACGCCCCCCCTTTCGCCCGCTAAGGCCATATCATGGACCTGTCCGTCAATTTGGAGTTGGGGCCTTTCAGGCGGAATCCTGTTGCCTCGAACCTTGCGCTGACCACGTGATCGCCTCGCCCGCGCATCATTTGCGGGGACCTTCCACATCCCTATTCCGCCCCTCTGCGTCACCCTCTAGAAGGGCGACATGACACGCCCCTCCCCCCGCCTGATATCGGGCTTTCTCACCGTTGGCGGCTGGACCCTGCTGTCCCGCGTTCTCGGCTTCGCACGCGACATCCTGATCGCGCGGTTCCTTGGCACCGGGGCGGCAGCGGAGGCATTCTTCATCGCCTTTTCCCTGCCCAACATGTTCCGCCGCTTCTTTGCCGAAGGGGCGTTCAACATGGCGTTCGTCCCCCTCTATGCCAAGAAGCTGGAGGCCGAGGGCGAGGAGGCGGATGCCTTTGCGCGCGATGCCGTCGCAGGCATGGTGATGATCCTGACGCTGTTCACCGTCCTCGGAATCCTGTTCATGCCCGCCCTGGTCCTTGCGATGGCAAGCGGGTTTGCCGATGACGCGCGGTTCGACTTGACCGTGGCCTACGGGCGCGTGGCCTTTCCGTATATCCTGTTGATCTCGCTGGCTGCGCTGGTGTCCGGGGTCCTCAATTCCAACGGTCGATTCCTTGCCGCCGCGGCGGCACCCGCCCTGTTGAACGTCGTCTTCATTGCCGCCATGGCCCTTGCCGCCGTCTTCCCGGATCTGGTCGCCAACTGGATGCAAAGCCCCACGCGAAGCGGTCTGGTCGGGCAGGCCCTGATCTGGTCGGTGCCCCTGGGTGGGGCGGTGCAACTGGGCCTCGTGTGGTGGGCCGCGGCGCGGGCGGGGCATCGGTTGCTGCCGCGGCGCAGGCCACGGATGACGCCCGATCTGAAACGCCTGCTGATCATCGCCGCGCCTGCCGCCCTTGCAGGGGGCGTGGTGCAGGTGAACCTGCTGGTGGGACGGCAGGTCGCGTCCTACTTCGAGGGGGCGGTTGCATGGCTGAACTATGCGGACCGCCTGTATCAGCTGCCACTCGGCGTGGTCGGCATCGCGATCGGCGTCGTCCTGCTGCCGGACCTCAGCCGCCGGGTGCGTGCCGGGGATACGAAGGGGCAGCGCGATGCCTATTCGCGCGCGACGGAGTTTTCCCTGTTGCTGACCATACCGTCTGCCGTGGCCCTTCTGGTGGTCCCGACGACGCTGATCTCCGTCCTGTTCGAACGCGGAGCCTTCACGGCGGATGATACGGCTGCGACGGCTGTTGCCCTGATGATCTATGCGCTCGGCCTGCCGGCGTTCGTTTTGCAGAAGGTTCTGCAGCCGCTGTATTTCGCGCGCGAAGACACGCGCAGCCCACTGCGGTTTGCGGTGGTGTCGATGGTGGTCAACGCCGCGGTCGCGATCGGCCTTGCCGGCACGTTCCTCGGCTACGCCGCCGCGGCCCTGGGCACCACGCTGGCCGCGTGGGCGATGGCCTTCCTGCTGTGGCGCGGGGCGCGCGGGCTGGGCGAGGTTGCGCGTCTCGATACCCGCGCGCGTCAACGCAGCTGGCGGATTGCCGTGGCCGCGATAGGGATGGGTGTCGTGCTGTGGGCGATGAACGTCCTGTTGGGCCCGATGCTGGTCGGACCGTGGCGCGGGCTTGGCCTGCTGATCCTCGTGCTGTCTGGGATCGTGTCCTACTTCGGGCTTGCCCAGCTGCTGGGGGCCATACGTCTGAGCGAATTGCGCGGCGCGGTCCGCCGTTAACGGCGACGCGCGCGGTTCCGCAGCGCGGCCAGACCGCCGGGAAACAACACGATGGCGGCCCCATACCCCGCCGCGAACCCGGCAAGGTCGGCCGTCCAGTCCGGCAGCCACGACAGGCCCGCGCCGGATGCAAGGCCGAAGATCGGCTGGATCGCCAGCAGAAAGCCGATGAACAGGAACGCCCGGCTCGGGTCCGCCGGCGTCAGGCCGCGCCGCGTCAGGTAGGTGAACACCCCGATGAACCCATAGGCCCCGGGGTAGCCGCCGAACAGCGGCCTGTCAGTCGAGAACAGCACGACATAGGCCAGCGCCCCGGCGATGGAGCAAAGCACGAAGATCGCCGGCAGGCGCCAGGCGGGATAGACCGGGGCCGTGACGTTCCCGAGGGCAAGAACGAACACCGCGACGAAGGCCGCGTGGGTAAAGCCGCCATGCAGCAGCGGATAGGTCACGAGACGTGCAAGCTCCGCGGCGGGGAACTGCCCGTTCGTCAGCATCCAGTGAAAGACCGTATCGATGACCGCCCAATCGCGGATCGCGGTCAGGCGCCAGCCGACGGCATCACGTCCGCCGATCAGCCCGGCCTCACCCAGTTGGAACATCACCTCGATCCCGACGATCAGGACCGTCATGGCGACGATGACCGGCGGCAGGGCGTTGAACGGGCTTTGCTGTCTGGGATCCATGGGCGTGGCCTTTGTTGACGGTGCTGGCCCCGGTGGCTAAGCGATGCCACGGCCCAAGGCCAGACCCCGGAGGCAGACGATGACCCAGACGACATTCACCCCGCGCGTGTTTTCCGGCATTCAGCCGTCGGGCGGCCTGACCCTTGGCAACTACCTCGGTGCCATGAAGAACTTCACGACCATGCAGGACGCCGGCACGCACGAGACCGTCTATTGCATGGTCGACATGCACGCGATCACCGTCTGGCAGGACCCCGCCGCCCTGAAGCGCAACACGCGGGAGCTTTGCGCAGGTTTCCTGGCCAGTGGGATCGACCCCGAAAAATCCATCCTCATCAACCAGAGCCAGGTCCCCGAGCACGCGCAGCTTGCGTGGATCTTCAACTGCGTCGCGCGCATGGGCTGGATGGGTCGGATGACCCAGTGGAAGGACAAGTCGGGCGAGAATGCCGAGGGCGCCAGCCTTGGCCTGTTTGCCTATCCCGCACTGATGGCGGCCGATATCCTGATCTATCACGCGACCCATGTTCCGGTGGGTGACGATCAGAAACAGCACCTTGAACTGACGCGCGACATCGCCACCAAGTTCAACCACGACTACGGCGTCGATTTCTTTCCGATCACCGAGCCGGTCATTCGCGGCGCCGCCACCCGTGTCATGAGCCTGCGGGACGGCACGAAGAAGATGTCCAAGTCCGACCCCGTGGACGCCAGCCGGATCAACCTGACCGATGACGCGGATGCCATCGCCAAAAAGTTCCGCAAGGCCAAGACCGATCCCGATCCCCTGCCCGGAACGCCCGAGGGGTTGGAAGGGCGACCGGATGCGCGCAACCTCGTGAACATCTACGCGGCCTTGTCCGACACCTCGGTCGAGGAGGTTCTGGCTGCGAACGACGGCAAGATGTTCGGCTATTTCAAGCAGGACCTCGCGGATCTGGCCGTGGCGCGCCTGACGCCGGTTTCGTCCGAGATGTCGCGCCTGATGGAAGACCCGGCCGAGATCGACCGCATTCTTGCGCGCGGCGCGGAACGGGCGCGGGAAATCACCGCCCCGATCCTTGCCAGGACATACGAGATTGTCGGGATGGTCCGCTGACCGCCCGGCTCACTTGTACCATTCGGGCGGCAATTCCCGGCGCAAGGCCGGCATCGCCTGTGCACAGAACGCCATGAACGCGCGGATCAGGGGATCCGCGTGGCCTTCGCGCGATGTGACGATCCAAAGCCCCTGAACGAGATCAGGCGTCGAAAAGCAGAACGACAGGCTCTGCTCCAGATCCCCCTCGGCACGCGGCAGGAACCCGATCCCCTCGTCTGCACGCAGAAGGCCGATCAACCCGTGGATCGATTCGATCTGCAGGCTGTGCCCATGGGGCGGCAGACGGCTTTGCGCGGTGTGGATCGGTTCGACCAGGCAATGATCGCCTGACAGGCAGACCAGCTTGTGCTGCGCAAGGTCCGCGAAACTGGTCGGAACCCCGTGGGCGGCAAGGTAGCGATCGGATCCATAGAAGCCCCACGGATGGTCCAGCAGCTTGCGCGCCACCAGTGTATCGCCGGACAGGCGCACGCCGGGACGCAGGGCGACGTCGGCTTCCCCCTCCTCCAGCGAAAGGGTGCGCGCTTCGGTGTCGACGCGGAAATCCGTGCCCGGGTGGGCCGCCTGAAACGCGCGGATCAGCCCCCCGGCATATCGCATGGCCGTGGCATTGGCCGTCAGGCGGATCGTGCCCGTCAGGCGGCGTCCGATCGCCTCGGCATGTCCCAACAGGGCGTCTGCCGCACGGGCCATGTCTTCGGCATCCGGCAAGAGCCGCCGGGCGGCGTCCGTCGGCTGTGCCCCGCGGGGGCCCGGCTCGAACAGTTTCAGGGACAGCGCCCGTTCGAGACGCTCGATCCGGCGGCTGACCGTGGTCTGATTGGTCCCGAGGTGACGCGCGGCGGCCGCTGCGGACCCGTGGCGCATGACGGCAAGGAAGACGGCAATATCCGACCACGTGTTCATCTTCGGTTTATCCACGGTTGCACGCGCGGGGAACAGCTGCCGCGGCTCTGCGAAAATGCAGATCTGTTCGGCAATTTCCTGCATTTTCGCATGCCGTTCTCGGGCCCATCTGGGGGGCATGCCCGGTTTGACCGGCCATCACATGCAAAGGACATCTCTCATGTTTACCCGTCTCACAGCAGCCGCCCTTGTCGCCCTGACCTTCGCCACGGGCGCCAGCGCCATGAGCCTGCCGACCTTCACCGACATAATCCCGCCGATCAAGATGCCGATGCCACAGGGGGCGGATGCCCTGTCGACCCGCGGCCAGTAAGCCTGCGCGGCCGATACCCGCAATCACATGTCCGATATCGGCGCGGCGTCCGGCTGATCCGGGTGCCGCGCCGGGTGGCGCATCAGCCGAGGCGCAGATGCCGCGCCCGCGCGCCGCGTTCGATCGCCGCCGCGTGTAGCGGGTCCAGCGCCAGTTCGTAGCGCAGTTCACGCAGCAGCTGCAGCTCCGTCTGCAGGACGTTGCCGTCGGCAGCCGCTACATCGCAGGCGAGGGCGTAGGCCGTTTCGTGGTGCGTGTCCGGCAACGCCCCCCGCACGAGGCCATAGATGGCGTCGAGGCCGTCTTCCTCCTCCAGCAGGTCGAAAACGGTCTGGGCGACCTGTTCCATCCTGTCCTCGTCGTAGTCGGCGAAGATCGGCAGGTGGTTCACGATTGCCTGGATTGTCAGCAGTTCGGAGGTGCGGATCGTCGCATCCGACGCCGACACCGTGATCATCAGGGCGACAAGAGCATCCTGTGCGGAAAAAGCGGTATCTGTCATGGGAAGCTCCTTTTGCGGTGATTTATTGACGATGCCGCGTTGCCGCAATAGGGGGGGCAAGTTTCCGTAACATCATCCAGAGGACATTCCCATGAGCAGTCTGCGCGACGCCGCCATGACATCGAAGGCCTGGCCATTCGAGGAGGCCCGCCGCCTGCTGAAACGCGTCGAAAAGCAGGACAAGGACCACGTCCTGTTCGAGACGGGTTATGGGCCGAGCGGTTTGCCGCATATCGGCACCTTCGGGGAGGTCGCGCGCACGACGATGATCCGCCGTGCGTTCGAGGTGATCTCGGACATTCCCACGCGGTTGATCTGTTTTTCGGACGATCTGGACGGGATGCGCAAGGTGCCCGAGAACGTGCCGGACCCGGTGGCGTTGCGGGACCATCTGCAAAAGCCGCTGACCTCCGTGCCCGATCCGTTCGGGACCCATGACAGTTTCGGGCATCACAACAACGCGATGCTGCGCCGGTTCCTCGACACCTTCGGGTTCGAATACGAGTTCATCTCGGCCACCGAGTTCTATCGCTCGGGCCGGTTCGACGAGACGCTTCTGCGGGCGGCGGAGCGCTACGACGACGTCATGGCGATCATGTTGAAGAGCCTGCGCGAAGAGCGGCGGCAGACCTATTCCATCTTCCTGCCGATCCATCCGGAGACGGGGCGGGTCCTGTATGTGCCGATGAAGCATGTCGATGCCGCGGCGGGCACGGTCACCTTCGACGACGAGGACGGGCGCGAGTGGACGGTTCCCGTCACCGGCGGCAACGTCAAGTTCCAGTGGAAGCCCGACTTCGGCGCCCGCTGGGCCGCCCTGGGTGTGGATTTCGAGATCTACGGCAAGGACCACGCCGCGAACACGCCGATCTATGGCGGGATCTGCCGTGCGCTGGGCGGTGTCGCGCCGGAGAATTACACCTATGAGCTGTTCCTCGATGCGGAGGGGCACAAGATCTCCAAGACGTCGGGCAATGGTTTGTCGATCGACGAATGGCTGACCTATGCGGCGACGGAGTCGTTGTCGTATTTCATGTATCTGAAGCCGAAGACGGCCAAGCGGATGCATTTCGACGTGATCCCGAAGGCGGTCGACGAATACCATCAGCAACTGCGCGCCTATCCTGATCAGGATGCGGCCAAGCAGGCGGCGAACCCGGTCTATCACATCCATTCCGGTGACGTGCCGGCCTCGGACATGGTCGTGCCCTTCTCGATGCTGCTCAATATCGCGAGCGTTTCGGGGGCCGAGGACAAGGATGTGCTGTGGGGGTTCATCCAGCGCTATGCGCCCGACGCCACGCCCGAGGGCAATCCGCAGATGGATCGCGCCGCCGAGGGGGCCGTTCGGTATTACAATGACTTCGTGAAGCCCGCGAAGGTCTATCGCCTGCCCTCCGATCTGGAGCGGGAGGCGTTGGAGGCCCTGCGCGACGGGCTGCGCGGCTGGGACGGCGATGTCACGGACGAGGCGCTGCAGGGCCTCGTCTATGATGTGGGCCGCGAACGGTTCGACCCCATGCGCGACTGGTTCAAGGCGCTCTACCAAGTGTTGCTTGGGGCCGATCAGGGGCCGCGGTTCGGCGGGTTCATCGCGCTGTATGGTGTGACGGAAACGGCGGACCTGATCGATCGCGCGCTGGCCGGGGACCTGGTCACGGCATCGTAACCGAGGTGCGGCGAAACTTGCTGCCGCATTGATCCGTGCCTGTGGTGTCCTAGGGTTCTGGGATCATCACAGGAGGATCGGCATGAAAGCGTTTGTCGCAGGATTACTCATGATCGCGGGCGCGGCCCACGCAGATGAGACCGCCATTCAGGGTGTCATAGACGGCCAGATGACCGCCTTTCTGGCCGAAGACGTGGATACGGCCTTTGGCTATGCCGGACCGGGCATCCGGTCGATGTTCGGCACGCCTGACAACTTCGGGCGCATGGTCGCGCAGGGCTATCCGATGGTGTGGCGCCCTGCGAACGTGGAATTCCTGACGACGCGACAGACCGGCGCGGGTTGGCGGCAGGATGTTCTCGTGACCGATGCCGAGGGGCGCTTGCACAAGCTGGCCTATACGATGATCGAGACGGCGGACGGCTGGAAGATCGCTGGTGTGCAGGTTCTGACGGCGCCGGAAGTCGGGGTCTGATTTTTTCATGCGAGGGGCGCGGGCCGCGCGAATACCTCGGCGTGCATTAACCTTCTGTTAGCTGTTCACCCCGACAAAGTGGATCACGGCGCGGATCATACCGCCCGCACTCACAGACTTGAGACCGCCCCGGCCGCAGGCCGCTGGGGCGGTCTTTTTTCGTTGGCTGGCCGGCAAAGGGGACGGACATGAACAAGGCGATCACCGAGGGGCTGGAATTCAATCCTCCGATGTTCGAGGACGGGCTGACCCAGTGGTCGCGTCAGGATGGCCTGCCCGGATCGGACACCTATGCCGCGTCCGGGAATGCAACGCTTGTCGCGGCGGATGCGGATTTTGCCTCCTGCCTCGAAATGCTCAAGACCGAGAGCACGCAGAAGCTGCGATCCATGCAGAGGACCGAGATCCTTGCGGGATGTTATCTGCGGGTGACGGCGCGGGTGAAGGCGATCTCGGGGAACTTGCCGTCCGTGCGGATCGGGGCCTTTCCGATCGCGTCCAACGGCAATGGCATAGGGGGCCTGACACAGGCGGGGCCCGCCACCCAGTTGGCCGCCTATGGCCGGGTCGAGACGATCACCGCCATCATCGGCACCGGCAGCCGCGGCGGCGTCGACCTTGCGTGGGACAACCAGGTTGCCAATGCCCATGTCGGCCTTGACCTGACCGGACCGAACGGCGGCGTCGTCCGGATCGACGACATCACCATCGAGGATGTGACCGGGGCCTATCTGCGCACGATGATGGATTGGGTCGACGTGCGCGACTACGGCGCCGTAGGCGATGGCGTGGCCGACGATACCGCCGCCTTCCTTGCTGCCGATGCCGCCGCCAACGGGCGCGAGGTTCTGGTCAGCAAGGGGACCTACAAGTTGACCGATCACGTGACCTTCAACGAGAGGGTCAGGTTCGAGGGCACGGTGACGATCCCCGCGTCGCGCCGTCTGAGCCTTGTCCAGAACTTCGACCTGGGCACCTATATCGACGCCTTCGGCGACGAGGAGGAAGGCTTCAGGAATGCGATTCAGGCGCTCTTCAACTTCACCGACCACGACACGCTGGATATGCAGGGGCGCCGCGTTCTGTTGACGGAGCCACTGGACGTGCAAGGGGCCGTTTACGACAAGGACACATACGCCAACCAGCGCAAGATCCGAAACGGCCAGATCGACGTGGCCGGCGGCGCCCCGTTCGAGGACACGGTCGTGACCGCCAACGCAGCCTACGACAGCGGCAATCCGACCCGTCTGAGCAGCATCGCCAATGTGGCGAACATTCCTGTCGGCGCGCTGGTGACCGCCAATGCCGGTGTCGGACGCGAGGTGTATGTCACCTCCGTCAACGTGGCCAACAGCTATGTGGAATTGTCGAACCCGCTGCATGGCGCGCCGGCATCGCAGACCTATACGTTCCGTCGTTTCAAATACATGATGGACTTTTCGGGCTTTGCGAACCTTCAGAGATTCACCCTGCAGGACATCGAATTCCTGATGGCGGGACAGTGTTCGGGCGTGCTGCTGCCGCTTAACGGGTTGATCTTTCACATGAAGGATTGCTTCTTCACCGGCCCCAAGGACCGGGCCATCACAAGCCACGGGACCGGGTGTCAGGGTATGCTGATCGACCGGTGCCAGTTCCTGTCGAACGAGAATGTCCTGCGGGTACAGGATCGCACCACCATCGCCTTCAACGTCAACAAGAACGACACCAAGATCCGCAACAACCGTGCCAACAAGTTCCGGCATTTCGCGGTGATGGGCGGATCGGGTCATATCGTGACCGGCAACCACTTCTTCCAGGGCGACAACGAAACGCTGGGGCAACGCACGGCGGGCATCGTCTTTGCAGAGGCACAGGCCAAGACGATTTTCGGATCGAACTACGTCGACAATTGCTACATCGAATGGACGAACGAATACGACCCCAACCCCGATTTCGCCAGCGAGCTGTCGTTCGGCGGCCTCCAGATCCTCGGGAACATCATCTTTTCGTCCGGCGTGCCGAGCAGCTATGCACCGATCCACGTAAAGCCCTATGGCTCGGGGCACTACATCAACGGCGTCACGATCACCGGCAATACGTTCAAGACAATCAAGGGGCAGGCCTTGGCACGCGTCGACATGGTGGACACGACCTTCGCGGATCTCGATCACTCGCGCTACAACGACATCTCGGTGCATTCGAACACCTTCTACGCCGTGTCGAACCAGTTTCAGAACCCGATCACCGTTCCGGCGGTCAAGGGCACGGCCGCCGCAAACTGGGACATCGACCTGACAAGCTACCTGCCCTTCGGGGGCGAAGCACGCGTGGTGCAGTCGGTCATGCCCGAAGGGCGGATCACGAACGCCAGCAACGTGACGGTCTGGGACCTGCCCTATGCGACCCCGGGGATAAACGGTGACCGGCAATCCATCCGCCTGTCGTGGCCGCAGGCCTCGAAGGGCAAGGTGTTCGTCACGGCGCGCTGCGACGCGCCCACCTGACGCACAGGGCACGCAGGATGGTGGGCGGCACGGCAGCCACCTCGCGCAGGATCGCGCGCAGGGCCCGCGCCCGTGTCGTCCGGCCCGCGACACCCGATCCCGTGGCCGAAAGCCCCATGAGGCGTGCCGCCAGCATCGCCCGCGGCAGATGCCAGCGATTTGTCACGATGATCACCGGGCGCCCCCTGATCAGGGGCGCCGCCATCTTCAGGTTCTCGATGGTGTTTCGCGACCGGGTTTCCGCGATGAGGGCGCGCGCGGGGACACCCATGGCGCGCGCCAGATCGGCGCCCACCTCGCCCTCGGATAGGCCGAACGCCCCCTTGCCGCCGCTGACGCAGATCGCGTCGACTGCACCCGCGCGATAGAGGCCGACGGCATGGACCACGCGCAGACGCAGCGTCGGCGATGGCGTGCCATCGGCGCGGACCTTCGCACCAAGGACCAGAGCAACCTTCACAGCGCCGCGATCTCCTCCGCCGAGAAACGATAGGCCTTGCCGAATCCGCCGTTCAGAAGCCCCTCGGACGGCAGGATGCGCAGCAATCGGAAATCCGTGAAATCGAAATAGAGCCGCGCCTTGGGGCGTGCCGTCAGGTAATCGTCCCGCAGCGCCGCCTTGTCGCAGACCTCGGCCCGGCCCAACAGGGTCAGACGCGGTTGGGTCAGCGGATCGCCCCGCGCCACGACATCCCCGAGGAGGATCGAA
Organism: Jannaschia sp. 2305UL9-9; assembly: GCF_041403465.1. NCBI lineage: Bacteria > Pseudomonadati > Pseudomonadota > Alphaproteobacteria > Rhodobacterales > Roseobacteraceae > Jannaschia > Jannaschia sp. 2305UL9-9. The sequence continues at coordinate 666,301 of NZ_JBGEHM010000002.1, read as the reverse complement.
CAGTCCGGCATGGCGGCAAGGGCGCGTGCATGGTCGGACAGGTCCGAGATCAGCATCACCACCCCCTGCCCCCGGATCCAGACGCACCCCACCCTCGTCACCATGGGCACACGGCCGCGCAGGGTGCCCAGCGCGCCGGCCATCGCCTGGGACATGAGCGTGCGCGCAAGATCGCGCGCGTCATCGTCGAGGGGGCGGTAGGCATCCATGGCGCGAACACTGACCCCTGCCCGTCGGGGTCGCAAGGGCCGTCGTGCACCTGCGGGTCGATGGCGGCTGGACCTGCCGCAACGGCCTGTTAGGGTTCGCGCGAAAAAGGGGGCTCCGTATGGCATTCGGAACGACGATCAGAACCTGGTTCGATGGCGCTTGGCACGACGGGGACGTCCCCGTCATGCGCGCCGCCGATCACGGCATGTGGCAAGGCAGCAGCGTCTTCGACGGGGCGCGGCGGTTCGAAGGCGTGACGCCCGACCTCGACCGGCACTGCGCACGGGTCAACCGCTCGGCCGAGGCCTTGATGCTGACACCGACCGTGGATCCGGAAACCATGATCGACATCGTTCACGAAGGCCTGAAGGGATTCGCCCCGGATGCCGCGATCTACATTCGTCCGATGTACTGGGGCATCCACGGCAGCGAACTCGGGCTTGTCCCGTCGGGCGAAGAGACCGGTTTCGCGATCTGTCTGGAGGAGGTGGCGATGTTCGCCCCTGACAAGACCACGACGCTGACCACGACGCGGTTCCGCCGGCCGGTGCTGGACGACAACGTCTGCGATGCCAAGGCGGGGTGCCTCTACCCCAACAATGCCCGGATGCTGGCCGAAGCCCAGCGCAAGGGATTCGGAAATGCGCTCGTGGCGGATGCGATGGGCAACGTTGCCGAAAGCGCCACGGCCAACGTGTTCATGGTGAAGGACGGAGAGGTCTTTACCCCGGTCGCAAACGGCACCTTCCTGTCGGGCATCACCCGCGCGCGCCACATCGCGAACCTCGCCCGCGAGGGGCAGACCGTGCATGAGACGGTGCTGACCTTCGACGATTTCCGCAACGCGGACGAAGTCTTCCTGTCGGGGAACCTGACCAAGGTGACACCCGTTACCGCCTTCGATGATCGTCAGTATCAGGTCGGCCCCGTGACCCGCCGCGTCCGGGACATGTACTGGGATTGGGCCCTGTCCGCGGCGTAGGACAGCCATTGCCGGAGGGTCGGGGGCATATGTCGGCGCTCCGACCGATTGGAGACGAACGCCATGCCCCGCCGCGCGGTCCTGTCGCTGTTGTTCCGCGTGGTGCGTGCTGCCCCCCTTGTCGCCACATCGATCGCCCTGATCTGGGCCCTGTCGATGCATCCCTTCGCCATGCCCTTCGTGGAGCGTCAGGCGGCCGACCTTGCCCGCACGCTGGAGGCGCGGGTCGCGCGCAGGGCGACGACGGATTGGATCGACACCTCGTTGCGCGACGCCGTCGCGGCCCAAGACGGGGAGCGCGCAGCCATGCTTCTGGAATTGGCCGAAGACCTGGACCGCCCCGTCGACCGGGCGGCCGCCGAAGCCCTGATCGACCGGCAGGCCAGCGGTCTGGCGGGGGCCGCCGCGTGCGGCAGGTGCATGCTGGACATCCGGATGTGCCGGAGCGTCAACCAGATCGCGGCCTGCGCCCTGCCGTTCGAGATGTCACCCCTCGGCGACCTGAATGCCCTGCGCCGTGCCGGGCAGGCATGGGCTGGGGAAACGCCGGTCGACACGCTCGACGCATCCCTCGCGCTGATCGGGTTGGGCGCCACGGGGGCCGTCCTCGTATCTGGGGGCAGTTCCGCAACCGTGAAGGCAGGCACCGGGTTGTTGCGCATGGCCCGCCGGATGGGGTCGTTGACCCCGTCGATGGCACGGCTGCTGCGTCTGCCTGTCCGGCCTGCGGCCCTGCCGGCCTATCTGGCGGGACGCGCACCACTTGACACGGTGACGGATACCGCGCGGCTGGCGCGGCTCGGCGGGGTGGCACGTGACATGGGGCGCGTCCGTGCCGCCACCTCCACCCCCGAAGCGCTGCGCCTGATGCGGCTGGTCGACACCCCCGAGGATGCCGCGCGACTGGCCCGTGTGGCAGAGGCGGCAGGACCACGCACCAGCAGGACGGCCGCCGTCCTGGGAAAATCGCGGCTTTTCCGCGCGACGGTCAGACTAAGCAGTCTGGCGGCCAGCACACTGATCCTTCTGTGGGTGACCGTCCTGCAGGTTTGCGTTGGCGTCGCCTCGTGGTTGGGCGGCCGGCTGTTGCGCGCATTTCTGCCCCGGTGACGTCGGGCCAAACTTATGGACACAGACGGGCCGGCGCGGCATTCTGACAGCCGCAGATCGGAGGAGTCCTCATGCGCAAGTTTCTGGTCGTGCTGGATGACAGCCGCGAATGTCTGAACGCGATGCGCTTTGCCGCATTGCGCGCGGAACATACCAAGGCCGGAGTCGAAGTCCTGTCCGTCATTCCCCCCGACGAGTTCAATCACTGGATCGGCGTCGGTGACATCATGCGCGAAGAGGCGCGGGAAAGGATCATCGCGCATTTCGAGGTCTTCGCCAAATGGATGCGCGACAAGCACGGGCTGGAACCGCACCTCGTCATCCGCGAGGGGGAGCCGGTCGAGGAGATCCTGGCCCAGGTCCGCGAAGATCCGGAGATCGGTGTCCTCGTCCTCGGCGCGGCCGCCGACAAGAAGGGGCCCGGGCCCCTCGTGACACAGCTGACCAGATCGGCGGGAACCCTGCCCATGCCCATCACGCTGGTGCCGGGGGACTTGTCCAAGGAACAGCTGGAGGCGATCGCCTGAGGTCACATGTAAGATATTCCGGCCTTGCACAGATGGCACATGCTGCGACGGCCTGCACCATTTGGGCGTCCCTACGCGTGATATTGGTCATTGTCATTGTGTGGCCGAATTTTGCGATTGCTGAACCGGAGTTTAGTGACAGCTACCTTTCCACATCCGACGCGCGGTTTCTGCAGGCAGCACTGTCCTATTCAGGACATTATCTGGGCCGGGTGGATGGCGTCTGGGGGGCAGGCAGCCGCGCCGCGTTGAATGCTGCGACGCGTGAGGACTTGTCCGAGGCAGCTGTTTTGAAAACCTTGTTGCCGCTTCTAGAAGATTTAAAAAGCGCGGGTTGGCGGGTGTTCAACCCGGAGCGGGGCACATCGATGCTGATACCCGACAGGCTTGTCGATTCGGTCACCGGGCCCGACTATATCGAGATGAGCACCGCGTCCCGAGACCTGATCGTCCGTTACATCTTTCGCGCGAGTGGTGGCGCGGCCGCGATGCACGATTGGTTGGAGTCCGAACATATGGGCCGGGAGCCGTTCTATCGGGCCAATACGTCCGAAGCATTCATCAGCAGCGGACATATTGCCTCGGGTCAGGTCTATTTGCGCAGCGTTTGGCGCAATAGCATCTGGGAGACGGTACTGGTGCAATTTCGCCCTACTCAAGCGGCACGCGGTCGCCTTCTGATCGCGAGCCTCGCGAACGGGTACCTGCCTCCTTTGAAGATAGAGGACGGAGGATACATCGACGAGATGCTGGCGCGCCTTACGGTGCCGCCCCCTGACTCTGCCGCCACGCCATCCGGGAAATCAGGTGATTACCCCGCCGGTAGCGGCACCGGATTCTATGTCAATGCAACGAACATCGTGACTGCAGATCATGTGATCGCCGGATGTAGCCGCCTGACTTTAGTCGACGGTTCGGAGGTGACACGCATCGCGCACGATCCAGCTACAGATCTCGCCGTCCTACGCGCCACGCGTCGGTCGGGCGACTGGCTTGCCATCAGCAATAGTCAACAGGTTCGGCTGGGCGCACCCGTTCTCGCAATCGGCTTTCCCTATGCAGGTCTTTTCGAACAGGGGATCAGCGTCACGCGCGGAAACATCAGTGCACTGCGAGGATTGGATGGAGCCGATGACGTCGTGATGCTGACCGCACCGATCCAACCGGGAAACAGCGGCGGCCCGATCGTAGACGGGAACGGATATGTCGTCGGTGTCGTCAGTTACCGCGCATCTGATCTGTACACAATCGAACGGTCAGGCACGGTGCCTCAGAACATGAATGCCGCAACTCGTTTGGAGCCACTGCGGCGCTTTCTTGCCAAGGCAAACGTCCTTGTGCCCGCCCCAGTAACACAAGAGATTGACATGACCTTAGGCGTGCCGGACGCGATGACCCGCGCTGTTGTTCAGGTGATCTGCCGAAGCCCGCTTTAGAATCGTTCCAAGTTCTTGACGTTTCACGGCCCCGGGCGCACATAGAGGCTCAACCCCCGGAGGCCCCCGTCATGTTCATCCAGACCGAAACCACGCCGAACCCCGCCACCTTGAAATTTCTGCCCGGTCAGGCCGTCCTCGAAGCGGGAACCGCCGATTTTCCGACGGCCGACTCCGGGCAGAAATCGCCCCTCGCACGTCGTCTGTTCGCCATTTCCGGCGTGTCGGGCGTGTTCTTTGGGCATGACTTCGTCACGGTGACGAAGGATGACGCAACCGACTGGGATCATATCAAACCTGCGATCCTCGGCGGCATCATGGAGCATTTCCAGTCCGGCGAGCCCGTGATGGAAGGCGATGCACAGACCGCGCATGCCGCGAACCACGACGAAGCCGACAGCGCCATCGTCGGCCAGATCACGGAACTGCTGGACACGCGCGTGCGCCCCGCCGTCGCGCAGGACGGTGGCGACATCACGTTCCATGGCTTCGAGCGTGGCGTTGTCTATCTGCAGATGAAGGGGGCCTGCGCGGGCTGCCCGTCCTCGACCATGACCCTGAAGATGGGGATCGAGAACCTCCTGCGGCACTATATCCCCGAAGTTCTGGAGGTTCGGCCCGTCGGGCTGTGACACTCGGACCTGAATGACGCAAAGCGGAGCGGGCCATCCCGGTGGCCCGTCCGATACCTTGGCCAGAGGACCCCGAGATGACGACCATTCTGGCCTTCGACACCTCCGGCCCCTACTGCGACGTGGCTGTTCTGCGGAACGGGGATGTCCTTTGCCATGCCCACGAGGCGATGACCAAGGGACAGGCGGAACGGCTGATGCCCTTGATACAGGAAATGATGGACACGGCGGGCGTCGCCATGACGGACCTGTCCGCCATCGGTGTCGGGATTGGGCCCGGCAATTTCACGGGTACGCGCATTGCCGTGGCTGCCGCGCGGGGATTGGCCCTCGGGCTGGGGATTCCGGCCGAAGGGGTCGGCTGCGTCGAGGCCTATGCAGATGGGCGCGATGTCACGATCTGCCTGCCCGCGCCACGGGGTCAGGTGCATCTGGGTCACCACGGACATATCGCAACGCGCGACGTCGACGCCGATCTGGCGCGTGACATCGAAGGCCCGGTCGCCGGTCCGGCCGCCGAGACCGTCGCGGCGGCAACGGGCCTGCAACGGGTTGCGACGCCAAGCCTGTCCGTGGCGATCGCACGGATCGCGCAGACGCGGGCCGCGCCCGATCGCCCCCGCCCGGCGCCCATCTATCTGCGCGCCGCCGACGCGGCCCCTGCGGCAGATGCGCCCCCCACGATCCTGTAGGTATTGGCGGACCGCCGGGTCACCCTAGGTTGCGCGGGGTCCGCAATGAAACCAATCCGCCCATGTCCCTGTCTGCCGATCTTGCCGCCCTTCACGCGACGGCCTTCGACGGTGCCTCCCGCTGGTCGGAGGGCGCGTTCGAAGCTGCGTTGACGGATCCGCGCTGTTTCTTTTCGCTGCATGAGACACAAGGCCGGCTGACCGGCTTTGCCCTAGGGCGTGTCATCGCGGATGAAGCGGAGTTGCTGACCCTTGTCGTCGCGATCGGCGATCGTCGCACAGGCACGGGGCGGCATCTTGTCCAAGCCTTCGAGATGGCCGCCGCAGAACGTGGGGCCCAGACCGTCTTTCTGGAAGTTTCCGCCGAGAATGCGCCGGCGCGCCGCCTGTACGAGCGGGCAGGATGGCGCACGGTCGGTCAACGCAGCGGCTATTACGAGGGCGTCGACGCCCTGACGATGCGCAAGGACCTCTGACGCATCGTCAAATCTGGACGAATCCGGTTGATCTTCGGCGGGGGCTGCGGCCTTATCGCGTGCATCAATGCATGGCCGGGGGGCTGCGCCGTTCCAGATGGACTGCCTTAACCCGTGTCAGCCCAACGGGAGAGACCGATGAAGATCACCACCAAACTGATGGGCGCCGCAGCTGCGCTGGCCCTTACGTCCGGCATGTCCTTCGCTGACGGCCATGCCAGCCCCGGCTTGATCATCGACCTGGGCGGCAAGTTCGACAAGTCGTTCAACGAAAGCGCCTACAACGGTGCCCAGCGCTGGGTCGAGGAAACGGGCGGCGAATATGCCGAGACCGAGCTGGCCAACGAGGCGCAGCGCGAGCAGACCATGCGCCGCATGGCCGAGCGTGGCGCAAACCCGGTCGTCGTTCTGGGCTTTGCCAACGCATCCACGCTGGACGTGGTCGCGCCCGATTACCCGGACACCGACTTCGTGATCGTCGACATGGTGGTCGATCAGCCGAACGTCAAATCCATCGTGTTCTCGGAGCATGAGGGTTCGTATCTCGTCGGCATGATGGCCGCGATGGCCTCCGAGACGGGCACCGTGTCCTTCGTCGGCGGCATGGACGTGCCCCTGATTTCCAAGTTCGCCTGCGGCTATGCCCAGGGCGCCAAGGCCGCCAACCCGGACGCGACCGTGATCGTGAACATGACCGGCACCACGCCGACCGCATGGAACGACCCGGTCAAGGGCGCCGAGCTGACGCGCAGCCAGATCAGCCAGGGCTCCGACGTGGTGTTCGCCGCCGCCGGTGGCACCGGGATCGGCGTGTTGCAGGCCGCTGCCGACGCCGACATCCTGTCGATCGGCGTGGACAGCAACCAGAACTACCTGCACCCCGGCGAGGTCCTGACCTCCATGGTCAAGCGCGTCGACAATGCCGTCTACGACAGCTTCACGCAGGCCATGGCCGGTGAACTGGAATCCGGCATCTCCGTCATGGGCCTCGGAAACGAGGGCGTGGGCTTTGCAATGGACGAGAACAACGCCGACCTCGTGACCGAGGACATGGTTGCCGCCGTCGAAGAGGCCAAGGCAAAGATCATCTCCGGTGAGATCGTCGTCCACGACTATCTGTCCGACAACAGCTGCCCCGCATTCTGATGTCTGACGCGACCCCCGGTGATCTGCTCCTGACGTTGCTTTCGGCCTGGAACGAGGCCGACGCCGGGGAGCGCGATACAATCCTGAAGGGGGCCGTTTCGGCCTCCTTCATCTACGAGGATCCCCATGCCCCGGCGCCCTTCAAGGGGGCGGAAGGGATTGCCCAATACCTGACGATCTTCCGCCGGAACCTTCCGGATGCGGAACTCAACCCGATGGCCGCGCCACAGGTGACGCACGGCACCGCGATGGTGACCGCCCGGCTTGACCGCAACGGTCACAAGTTCGCGCGCCTGATCTTCGTCGGTCATGCCGAAGACGGTGCCCTGACGCGTGTTACCGGGTTCGTGGAAAGCTGATGACGGCGGCCGGAAACCCAGACCTTGCCATCGAGCTGCGCGGAATCTCCAAGGCGTTCGGCCCCGTGCAGGCGAACAAGGACATCTCGATCCAGGTCCGGCGCGGGACGATCCACGGGATCATCGGCGAGAACGGCGCCGGGAAGTCGACGCTGATGAGCATCCTCTACGGCTTCTACAAGGCGGACGCCGGCGAGGTCCTGATCGGCGGCAAACCCACCCCCATTCCGGACAGCCAGGCGGCCATCGACGCCGGCATCGGCATGGTGTTCCAGCACTTCAAGCTGGTCGAGAATTTCACCGTTCTGGAGAACGTGATCCTGGGTGCCGAGGATGGTGCCCTGCTGAAGCCCTCGCTGGCGAAAGCCCGCAAACTCTTGAAGAAGCTGGCAGACGACTACGAAATGGACGTGGATCCGGATGCGATCATCGAAGACCTCGGCGTGGGGCAGCAACAGCGCGTCGAAATCCTCAAGGCCCTGTACCGCGAGGCCGACATCCTGATCCTGGATGAGCCGACGGGCGTCCTGACCCCCGCCGAAGCGGACCACCTGTTCCGTATCCTCGAAGGCCTCCGGGCCGAAGGCAAGACGATCATCCTGATCACCCACAAGCTGCGCGAGATCATGGACATCACCGACACCGTCAGCGTCATGCGGCGCGGCGAGATGACGGCAACGGTCAAGACGGCCGACACTTCGCCCGAGGAACTTGCCGAACTCATGGTCGGGCGCAAGGTCCTGTTGCGCGTCGACAAGGTGCCCGCGACCCCCGGCAAGGTCATTCTGGAGGTGGAGAACCTGCGCGTGGTCGATGATCAGAAGGTCGAACGCCTGCGTGGCATCGACCTGACCATCCGCGCGGGCGAAGTTCTGGGCATTGCGGGCGTGTCTGGCAACGGCCAGTCCGAATTGCTTGAGGTTCTGGGCGGCTATGCGCGGGGCACCGGCACGATCCGAATGAACGGTCAGGAAATCGACCTGACCGGCACCGCATCCGACGCGCGCACACGCCGCGACCGCGGGATCGCCCATGTCCCCGAGGACCGGCAGCGCGAAGGCCTGATCATGGACTATCGCGCATGGGAAAACGTGGGCTTCGGCTATCATCACGATGACCGCTTCAACTCCGGCATGTTCATGGACAACGCCGCCATGCGCCGCGACTGCGTGGAAAAGATGGAACGCTTCGACGTGCGCCCGCCCGATCCGACGCTTGCGGCCAAGAACTTCTCGGGCGGCAATCAGCAAAAGGTCGTGCTTGCCCGCGAGATCGAGCGCAACCCCGACCTTCTTCTGATCGGGCAACCGACGCGCGGTGTCGACATCGGCGCGATCGAGTTCATCCACGAGCAGATCATCGCCCTGCGCGACCAGGGCAAGGCGATCCTTCTGGTGTCGGTCGAACTGGACGAGATCATGGCCCTGTCCGACCGCATCGCGGTGATGTTCGACGGCTGCATCATGGGCGAACGCCTGCCGTCCGAGACGGACGCCAACGAACTGGGCCTGATGATGGCCGGCATGACCGGCAAGGGAGCCGCCGCATGAACGACGCCCTGCCCAAATGGGCCGATATCCTGCTGATCCCCTTCATCAACCTCGTGCTCGCCCTCGTGGTGTCGGGCTTTGTCGTCGCCCTGATCGGCAAGGACCCGTTCGAGGCGCTGTATATCCTCGTCAACGGGTCGGTCGGGTCGGCCTATGGCTGGGGTTATACGCTGTTCTATGCCACGAACTTCATCTTCACCGGCCTTGGCGTGGCGGTCGCCTTCCACGCCCGGATGTTCAACATCGGGGGCGAGGGGCAGGCCGCGCTGGGTGGTCTGGGTGTCGCGCTGGTCCTGCTGTGGGTGCCGTGGCCGCACTGGACGGTGGCCCTCGTGGCGGCCAGCCTCGGCGCTGCGGTCTTCGGGGCCGCATGGGCCGCCATCCCGGCCTATCTGCAAGCGCGCCGGGGCAGCCACATCGTCATCACGACGATCATGTTCAACTTCATCGCCAGCGCTCTGATGGTCTATCTTCTAAGCCGCGTCCTGCTGGTCCCCGGTGCCGGTGGCAGCCCCGAGACCGCGCGCTTTGCAGAGGCCGTCCGCCTGCCCAACGCCTATGACGTCTTGCCGTGGATGGGCTTTTCGCGCTCCACCCCGCTCAACATCTCGTTCTTCCTCGCGCTTGCTTCTTGCGTCTTCGTCTGGGCGCTGATCTGGCGGACACGCCTTGGTTACGAGATCCGCGCGTTCGGGCATTCGGAACCTGCCGCGCTTTATGCCGGCATCTCCCCTTTCAGGATCACGATGACCGCGATGCTGATCTCGGGGGCATTGATCGGCCTGATGGCGACCAACTCCGTCATGGGCGAGGCCGAGCGCCTCGTGATCGATCCGGTGCAGGGTGCGGGTTTCGTCGGGATTGCCGTGGCCTTGATGGGCCGCTCGCATCCCGTCGGCGTCTTCCTCGCGGCGCTTCTGTTCGGGGCCCTCTACCAGGGGGGTGGCGAGCTGACCTTCGAGATGAATGGCATGACGCGCGAGATCATCCTCGTGATCCAGGCCCTCGTGATCCTGTTCACAGGTGCCCTCGACAACATGGTGCGCGCGCCGATCGAGCGCATCTTCCTGACAGCCGGGCGCCGTCCGCAACCGACGTTGCCGACATCCCCCCTGCCGTCCGACGGGGACCCCAAGGACAGCAAGGTGGAGCCATGACCGACATGCCCCAAAGCCTTGCGCAAGCTGCCGGACAGCCGGTTACGGAGCGGACATGAGCTTTCTCGAAATTCTTCAGATCCTCGATTCCTCGCTTCGCCTCGCGACACCGCTTCTGCTCGCCTGCCTTGCGGGGCTGTTCAGCGAACGTGCCGGCATCTTCGACATCGGGCTGGAGGGAAAGATCCTCGCTTCGGCGTTCCTGTCCGCGGCCTTCGCGTCCTACACCGGGAACGTCTGGCTGGGCCTCATGGCGGGTATCCTCGCCTCTCTTCTGCTGTCCGCGATCCACGGGGTCGCATCGATCACCTTTCGGGGAAATCAGCTGATCTCCGGCGTGGCGATCAACTTCCTTGCCAGCGGCCTGACCGTCGTCATCGGCGAAGCATGGTTCGGACTTGGCGGTCGCACGCCGCAGCTGGAAGGCGCGGGCCGGTTTCAGGAAATCACCCTGCCCTTCGCCGATGCCGTGCGGAACGTGCCGATCTTCGGTCCGCTCTATTCCGACCTTCTGTCGGGGCATTCCATCCTGGTCTACGTCGCCTTGGCCCTTGTCCCCCTGACCTGGTGGGTCCTGTTCCGCACCCGCTTTGGCCTGCGGCTGCGCGCCGTCGGTGAAAACCCCGCCGCCGTCGACACCGCAGGCGTCAGCGTCGTGGGCCTGCGCTATGCGGCCGTGATGATCTGCGGCGTCCTTTGCGGCATTGCCGGTGCCTATCTTGCGACCGCGCTGTCGGCCGGGTTCGTCAAGGAGATGTCGGCCGGGCGCGGGTTCATCGCGCTCGCCGCGCTGATCTTTGCCAAATGGCGGCCGTGGTATGCCCTTGGCGCGACCTTGCTGTTCGGCCTGCTGGAAGCATTAGGCAACAGGTTCCAAAGCATCGAGTTCCTCGGGGTCACCGTCCCGACGCAGTTCATGCAGGCGCTTCCCTATATCCTGACCGTCGTGATCCTTGCCGGGTTCGTCGGTCGCGCCATTCCGCCCCGCGCCGGAGGAGAGCCCTATGTCAAGGAACGCTGACCTTCTGCGACTGATCCGGGATCGCGCCGGGTCGGAGGCGCCGGCCTACGGCCTGATCCTCGGATCCGGGCTTGGCCATCTGGCGGAGCGGGTGGATGGCGTGGCGATCGACTATGCCGACCTTCCCGGCTTTCCCCACGCGGGCGTCAGCGGACATAACCCCAAGCTGGTCATCGGCCAGCTTGGCGGCAGCCGTGTTGCCGTCTTCGGCGGTCGGGCACATTACTACGAGAACGGACGGTCGGACGCGATGCGCCTGCCGCTGGAAGTGTTGGCCGATCTGGGGGCCGAGGCCATGATCGCAACGAACGCGGCGGGCAGCCTGCGCCCCGACATGCCGACCGGGTCCCTGATGGTCCTGTCCGACCATATCAATTTCTCGGGCCTCAACCCCCTGATCGGAGAGGCGACGGATCGCCGGTTCGTCCCGATGGGCGACGCCCATGACCCTGCCATTCGCGCCGCCCTTCATGACGCGGCCAAGGCCGAAGACGTCGTGATGCACGAAGGCGTCTATGCGTGGTATTCCGGGCCATCGTTCGAAACCCCGGCCGAAATCCGCGCCATTCGCACGCTCGGGGCCGATGCGGTTGGCATGTCCACGGTGCCCGAAGTCATTCTGGCGCGGTTCCTCGGCCTGAAAGCCGCCGCCATCTCGACGATCACGAACATGGCTGCGGGCCTGTCGGACGAGGCGATCAGCCACGACCACACCAAGGCCATGGCGCCGCTGGGCGCCGCCAAGCTTGAGAAGGTGCTGACACGGTTCCTCGCCTGATCGGTTCAGATCAGGCGAAAGCCGCCAGATGTACCTGATCCGCGCCCGCCGACAGGACAGGATGGAGCCAGTTTTCCCCGTTGGATCGGTCCACGGTCCCGGACATCTGACATATTGCGCATCCGCGGTCAGACTGGGTTTGATATTGTAGGGCCCTTGGTCCTATTGCAGGATGACCGCAAGGGGACCCGACGTGCAGATATACCTTCCCATTGCCGAAGTATCCGTGAACGCCTTTCTTCTGGTCGGTCTCGGCGGCATGGTGGGGATCCTGTCGGGCATGTTCGGCGTGGGGGGCGGTTTCCTGATGACCCCCCTTCTGTTCATGGTCGGCATTCCCCCGGCCGTCGCCGTCGCGACGGAGGCGAACATCATCGTCGCCTCCAGTTTCTCGGGCGTCCTTGCGCATCTGCGACGAAAGACCGTCGATCTGAAGATGGGGGGTGTTCTGCTCGCCGGCGGATTGCTCGGCGCGGCCTTCGGCGTGCAGGTCTTCGCCATCCTCAAGCAGTCCGGTCAGGTCGATCTGCTGGTCAAGCTCTGCTATGTCGTGTTCCTCGGGATCATCGGCAGCCTGATGTTCGTCGAAAGCCTGAACGCGATCCGCCGCAGCCGCGCCAAGGGACCCGCGCAGAAGATCGTGCGCAGGCAACGGGGCTGGATCCATGCCCTGCCGTTCAAGATGAAATTCCGGACCAGCGGGCTTTATATCTCGGTGATCCCACCGCTGCTGGTGGGGCTGTTCGTCGGTATCCTTGCCGCGATCATGGGTGTGGGCGGTGGCTTCATCATGGTCCCGGCCATGATCTACCTTCTGGGCATGCCGACCAAGGTGGTGGTCGGCACCTCGCTGTTCCAGATCATCTTCGTCACCGGATTCACCACGCTGCTGCATGCGACGACGAACTACACCGTGGACATGGTGCTGGCGGTGCTGCTGCTTGTCGGTGGTGTCGTGGGCGCTCAGGTCGGCACGCGGATCGGGACAAGGATGAAGGCCGAACAGCTGCGCATCCTGCTGGCCCTCATGGTGCTGCTGGTGTGCGGCAAGCTGGCGCTGGACCTGCTGCTTCAGCCGGCCGAGCTGTTCTCCCTCGGCGTGGATGGAGAGCATTGATGCTGCGGTTTCTCGCCCTGCTGGTCGCCCTTGCCCTGCCCCTTGGCGCGGCCGTTGCGGCAGAGGTCGTCGTCGCGGACCTGAGCCAGGACCGCGTCTCCATATCCACGTCCTTCGACGGCTCGGAGATCCTCGTCTTCGGGGCCATCAAGCGCAACGCGCCCGAACCATCGGAGGGACCGCTGGCGGTCATCGTCACGGTCTCGGGCCCGGATGAGATGGTGACCGTGCGGCGCAAGGACCGGCGCTTCGGCATCTGGGTCAATGTCGAGGGGATCGAGGTCGATCGGGCACCCAGCTTCTATGCCGTGGCATCGTCCCTACCGCTGGACCGCGCCCTGTCGGAAACCGAGGATCTGCGCTGGAAGATCACGACGGAGCGCAAGCTGCGGGCCGTCGGCGCAACCTCCATGGCGGCCGACGCCTCCGCGTTTCTGGATGCACTGATCCGGGTCCGCGAGGCGGTCGATGTCTATACCACGGACGAAGAGACCGTCCGCCTGCAGGATGCGACGCTCTTCTCGACCGAGATCGCGTTGCCATCGGCCCTGACCGAGGGGAACTACGACACCCGCATCTTCCTGACGCGCGGCGGACAGGTCGTCGACAGTTTCGCAACCTCAATCTACGTGCAGAAGGTCGGGCTGGAACGGTTCATCTACAACCTCGCCCATGACCGCCCCCTGATCTACGGCCTCCTGTCGCTGGCCATCGCCATCGCTGCCGGATGGACGGCCTCGGCCGTGTTCAGGTATCTTCTGCCCTAGCCGCGACCGACGTAGGGCATGCCGTTCGCCATGATCGTCATGGTCAGGACATTCGCCTCGGGCGGCAGGCTGGCCATATGCAGGACCGCGCGGGCCGCGTCTTCGACGTTCATCATTGCCACGCCATCGCCCCCCGCGTCACGCTGAGCGGCATCGAGGGCCTCCAGCATCGGGGTGCGGGCGTTGCCGATGTCGATCTGGCCACAGGCGATGCCGAGGGCGCGCCCATCGAGGGCAAGCTGTTTCGTCAGGCCGGTGATGGCGTGTTTCGTGACGGTGTAGGTCACGGCCCCCTCGCGCGGGACATGGGCACTGATGGAGCCGTTGTTGATGATACGCCCACCGCCCTGCGTGCGCATGCGTGCAAAGGCCGCGCGGGCCATCAGGAACATGCCGGTCAGATTGACCGACACCGCCGTGTTCCAATCCTCGATGCGGGTTTCGTCGATGGGGGCCGCGGGCACGAAGATACCCGCGTTGTTGAACAGGACATTGATACCCCCGGCAAGATCGGCAAAGTCCGCGACAACTTGTGCGGCATCATCCGGACGGGTCACGTCGCCCGGCAGCACGTGGGAATTGGGATGGTCGGCGGCGACATCCGCCAAGGCTTCGGCCCGCCGTGCCATCAGGCCGACAGTCCATCCCTGTTCGAGGAACAGCCTGGCGGTCGCAGCCCCGATGCCCGATGATGCGCCGGTGATGAGGATCGTCTTCATTCAGGTGTCTCCGATTCCAGGGTCAGGGGCGCAGGCGCGACCTTGAGGTCACCCGTTTCCAGCGCCGTCTTGGGCATGGCCAGGGCATAGCGTTTTACCCAGATCAGACGGGTGACCGCACGCGTGATCGCAACATAGGCGAGCCGTTTCCAGAGAGCCTGCCCCGCCTCCATCCGCCCCGCCCGCGAAGCCGCATAAAGATCGGGGGCAAAGACTTGCACGCTGTCCCATTGGCTGCCCTGGGCCTTGTGGGTCGTCACCGCCGCGCCATGCAGGAAGGCCGCGCCCATGCGGGCGGCGAAAGGCAGGAAGGGTTCCTCCTCGTCCGGATGCTCGATCTTGACGATGGAGCTGACGGAAATCTCGGGCTCCGGCGCGCCGACGACGTGGAGTTTGCTGAACCCCGGCTTGCGACCGGGGCCGAGGTAGACGACCTGCGCGCCCTTGATCAGGCCGCGTGCCTCAAGATCGATGCGGCGCTTGCGATGCTTCAGCGGCAATTCGAGGCCGTCGCAGATCAGAGGCTCACCGGGTAGCAGGTGCGTGTCGTCGGCGCCATGCGCCTGCCGGAAGGCGCGGATCAGGCGGATGCGGGTGGCGTTGCGCCAGACCAGAACGGGGGAGCGGGCCATCAGGTCGCTGTCGACGCGACCGGCCACCACGACGCGATCATCCTTGGCGGCGGCCTCCTCGATCATCTGCTCGAAGGTATGAAAATCGAGGTTCGGATCGCCAAGCGCGTGGGCCAGGTCCAGGATCGGGCTGTCCGCCTGCTGCCGGTGAACACGGTCGAGATGCAGGTGGTCGGCACCGCCGAATCGGTCGAACACCATGCGGCCCGACTGGTTCACGGGGGCCAGCTGTGCCGGGTCGCCGAACAGGACGAGGGTCGGAAAAATCTCCTTCAGGTCCTCGAACTGCTTGTCGTCGAGCATGGAGGATTCGTCCACGAAGCCCACGTCAAGCGGGCTTTCCCGCCGTTTCCAGCCCGTGATGAAGTCGGACCCGCGCAGGCCCGCCGCCGCCAGCGCACCGGGCACGGAATCGGTTTCGTCATAGACGCGCTTGGCCCGGTCCATCGCCTCTTCGGTCAGGCCCTCGATCGTGGGCTTGTCCGCATCGCCCGCCAGCCATTCCGCGAGCTTCTCATACTCCGGATCATACATCGGCGTATAAAGGATGCGGTGGATGGTGGTCGCAGGCACGCCGCGGGTGCGCAGGACGCTGGCAGCCTTGTTCGTCGGTGCCAGCACCGCCAATGTCCGGCGGCCCTCGCGCTTGCGTTCATAGTCGCCCGAAACAAGATCCAGTCCCGCGGCACGCAGCGATTTGACCAGTTCCGCCAACAGCAATGTCTTGCCCGATCCGGCCTTGCCCGTCACGGCCAGAACGCGGCTGTCATCGTCTTCGCGCGGGCCGGCGAAGCCGTCCATCAGGTCGATTCCGCTGTCCGACATCACTTCGGAAATACGGTCCCAGGCTTCGGCCTGATCGGGGGAAAGTTGGGGGGCCATGGCATCCATCGCCCCCTTGTAGCGGGTCAGGCCCCGACGGGAAGGGGCAGGTGACCCAATGCCTGATCAAACCAGTGGCGGGATTGGCCGGGATGCACATCGACGGCCGCGCAAAGGCGATCATGCGTGGCATCCGCGAAGGTCCACATGCCTGCCGAGATGCCATCTTGGGTGCCAAGGATCCTAGGTTCCCAGCCGAGGCGCCGATAGACGCGGATCATGGGGGCATCAAACACACCGATCGCATGGCTGAGACCGAAACCGAGGCCCAGTTCGGACGCGGCCAGAAGCAGCCGCCGTGCGATCATGGTTCCCGCGCCCGGGGACAGACAGAAACGCGTCGTTTCCCAGATGGCCGGGGATCGGATCGCCCCTGTGCCGGTCAGGTGGGCAAAGACGTCGTTCACCATGACCGGCCCGGTGGTCGGCAGAAAGCGCATGGAGCCCGCGTGGCCGCCGATACCGTCCTCGGCGATGATATAGAGGGGGTCGGTGCCATCATAGATGTCCGTCTCCCAGCCCATGGAATCGACGGTGACGTCCCACCCCATACGGTCGCGAAACTGTGCGGCCCGGTCCCGAAACATGTCGGCGGCCAGATCGGGAAAAGCCATGAGGTCGGAGGCATAGAGGTAACGGATCACTGTGCGGCCTTTCTGTCGAATGGGACAGCAGGCCTGATCGAGAGCTGGTTAACGAATTATCACCGTGCGCAGGCATAGATCCTGCGCAACGCGGTGCTGATCTGCCTTATGGCGTCACAAACAGATCAGTCCCCGCGACAGGGCATTTGCAACGGCGTGCGTGGTGTTGAGGGCCCCGAGCTTGAACCGCGCGCTTTCGATATAGACGCGCAGCGTATGCTCGCTGATCTTCAAACGCTCTGCCGCTTGTGCGCGGCTCTTGCCCGCGGCCAGGAGGGTCAGCGCATCCGTTTCGCGTGGCGAGAGGGACCGGTGGGGGGTGGGCCCGTCGCCGTCCAGTGCCAAGGCGCGTTCATTGATGTAATGCGCCGCCAGCAGCAGGTCATTGAGGTGGCAGCGCGTGAAACGCGCCCAACTTTCATCGCTTGCACGGTGGTTGACGGTAAACAGGGCGAACTGGCCCGCCGGGCCACGGATCGGCAGGCTGACGCCCTGATTTCCTAGGCCGCTCGCGATGCCTTCGCCAAGCAACCTGCGGGCCGGTCGGGCCGTCCAGTCCAGCCCCTTCCAATCGACCGGCGTGAAACCCCGGAAACATGACAGGACCACCGGGTCGATCGTCTGGAAATTGTTCGCGACGTAGGCCTCGACCCATTCCGCCCGATAGGTCAGGGCCGCCCACTGATCGCCGCTGGATCTGACCGAGTGATAAACGAGATGCTCGACATCATAGGAGTCGCGCAGATCGAAGACCGCTGCCTCAAGCTCGTGCAGGGTCCTGGCGCCCCGCAGCCGTTCCAGCAAATCGTCCAGCTTGCGCGCCATATGTGTCCGCCTGTGCCGGCACCGGACCGTCCGGCCCGATCTCTGCCACGGCGACGACGAGCGCGTCCTCCAGCTGTGCGGCCAAAGTCGGCAAGTCGTTGACGGACGCAAAGCCGCGCAGGTCGGTCAGCACCTCGATGATCCAGTTCTTCGACATGAGCTTCCCTTCCCAAGAGTTAACGAACGATTAATTCGACGCTAGCTCACCGCGATCGAGGCCGGAATTCGCGGATTCTTCCTCCCCCGAAATGGGGGGAGAGGTGCCTCCAACGGCCTGACGCGCAAAGGATTGCGGAACACAAAGAGAACGGCCCCGCGGTCAGCAGGGCCGTTCATGGTCGTCTGGGGGCATAAGGGTTATCTGTCGGCGCCTGCCTCGAGCACATCCTCGAGGGTCCGCAGGCCGGTCCTGGGGGCCTGAACCAGCACGGACATGTTGCCCGGCTTGTGCTGGTTGCGCATCATCTTCATGTGCGCCTCGGGCAGGTCGGCCCAGTCGAAACACTCGGACATGCACGGGTCCAACCGCCGCTCGACCATGAGCTTGTTGGCCGCGCTGGCCTGTTTGAGGTGGGCAAAGTGCGACCCCTGCAGGCGCTTCTGGTGCATCCACATGTAGCGCACGTCAAACGTCAGGTTGAAGCCGGTGGTGCCCGCGCAGATCACGACCATGCCGCCCTTCTTGCACACGAAGGTGGACACCGGGAACGTCGCCTCGCCGGGGTGTTCGAACACCATGTCGACGTTCACGCCCTTGCCGGTGATATCCCAGATGGCCTTGCCGAACTTGCGCGCCTCGGTGAACCAGGCCTTGTATTCGGGCGTGTTCACCGTCGGCATCTGTCCCCAGCAATTGAAATCGTTGCGGTTGATGACACCCTTGGCGCCCAGCCCCATGACGAAGTCGCGCTTGCTTTCGTCGGATATCACGCCAATGGCGTTTGCCCCGGCCGTGTTGATCAGCTGGATCGCATAGGACCCGAGCCCCCCCGATGCGCCCCAGACCAGCACGTTCTGACCCGGTTTCAGGTCATGCGGCTCATGCCCGAACAGCATCCGGTAGGCCGTGGCCAGCGTCAGCGTGTAGCACGCCGCTTCTTCCCACGTCAGATGCTTGGGGCGGGGCATCAATTGCTGCGCCTGCACGTTGGTGAACTGGGCGAAGCTGCCATCGGGTGTCTCGTAGCCCCAGATCCGCTGTGTCGGGGAATACATCGGATCGCCGCCGTTGCACTCCTCGTCGTCGCCATCATCCTGATTGCAATGGATGACGACCTCGTCCCCGACCTTCCAGCGCTTCACCTTGTCGCCCACGGCCCAGACGATCCCCGAAGCATCGGAGCCGGCGATATGGTAGGGCTGCTTGTGGCCGTCGAAGGGGCTGATCGGCTGGCCAAGCGCGGCCCAGACGCCGTTGTAGTTCACGCCTGCGGCCATCACGAGGACCAGCACGTCATAGCTGTCGAGGGTGGGGACATCCACGATTTCCTGCTGCATCGCGGTATCGGGTTCTCCGTGACGTTCGCGCCGGATCGCCCATGTGTACATTTGCTTGGGCACATGACCCATCGGAGGCATTTCCCCCATTTCATACAGGTCCTTGACCACGGCGTCGTAGGTCGCGGGGGGGGTGTGCGTATCGAGGGCCATCGTATCCTCCTGTTGAGTGTCGCGCTGCACCGCGTCATGAATGCTGCCCTCTCAGGTAGCAGGTGCGGCGTAACTTTCCAACCGAGAATTTACGTATCTTGTAATTTTATAACTTCACCGATTTGTATCTCGGCAGCGTTCTGGCATAGAACCGCAGGATCGGACGCGCCTCGTCCGGTATATGCACCTTCATTTCGCTGACCCGCAGGAGTTTGCGGCCCTGCAACATGCTGAGCGCACCGACGACCGCGTGGCGCAGGCCGGCTTTGGGCGCATGGACCGGATGATCGGTCGACCTCAGCGTTTCGGCCCGCATCTCAACGTGCTGCACGACCGCGTCGATCGTGGTCGCCCCCTTGCACAAGGCGTCGCAGATCAGGGCCATAGGCAGAACCGGAAGAACTTCGGCGATTCGCAACATGAGTTCCTCGCCCAACGCGGCGGTCGGATCGGCCTCTGCGCTGAACGCCATGTCGGCAAGGGACAGAGGGCGCCCGAAGGCCACCGCGGCAATGCCGAAGCGGGTGAACCTGCGCGTCAGCCGCAACTGCAGATGCAGGACCAGATACCGCACTACCGTATACCAGCGCAGGCGGAACGCGCGCGGACCGGAGGTTTCCGCCGCAATCAACACGCGATCCTCCAGCACCCGATCATAGTTCATGGCGACCGGCACGAAGACCACGTTTCGATCACGATCCGGGTCGAAATCCTCGAGGATATAGCTGAGGATTCCAAGCTTCGGTGAATGCAGCGCCCCATCACGGGACAGTCGGCCTTCGGGAAAAACGGCCTGTGTCACGCCGTTGTCAGTGGCCAGCTGAACATAGCGCGCAAGTATCTTGCGATACAGCGGGTTGAGATCACGGCGCCGCACGAAATACCCACCCAACGCCCGGATCAGGGGCGCCAATGGCCACCGTCGCGCCCATTCGCCGACCGCATAGGCCAATGCCGTCTGGCGCGCGGCAAGCCAAGTCACCAGGACATAATCCATGTTCGAGCGGTGGTTGAGGACGAAAATCACCGTCGCATCCGGATCCACGCCTTCGAACGCCCGCTCCTCTCCGGTGACACGCACACGGTAGAGGCTCTGGGACAGCCAACGCGCCAATCGCATCGCGACCGAGAAATACAGCGTCGCCGAAAAGCCCGGCACGATCTCCCCCGCATAGCGGCGCGCCGTCTCGAAGGCGACATTCTCGGGGATACCCTCGGTTCTTGCATGGTCGAGGATTGCCTGTGCGACCTGCGGATCGTGGGTCAGCCGGTTTATCGTATTCATGCGCCGCGCCAGCTTGAACGGCTCGATCGGGCGTTTCAGCCGGGTGTTCAGCCGCGCGACAAGGCGATCCGCCCGCTTGCGAAAGAACCATCGGACAGACGGAAACAGGAAATGCGACGCGAATGTCACCGCTGCGAACAGGCACAACAGGATCAGGACCCAGAGGGGAAGTTCGACGGTGTGTGTCAGAGTTCAGGGTCCGGGTATCGTGTCATGCATGTCAATCTACATAGCACGGGCCGGGCGTTGGCATACCCACGATCAGATCAGGTTGCGCCGCAGTGCGGCATGTTGACATATATCATTCATGTCCCATAGTGCCACCTGATCGCAATTATATTTCGCAAGGACCCATCGTGATGCAGAAAGATCGCCCCTGGCTCTTCCGAACCTACGCCGGCCATTCGACTGCCGCGAAGTCCAACGCCTTGTACCGCGCAAACCTTGCAAAGGGACAGACGGGCCTGTCCGTTGCCTTCGACCTGCCGACCCAGACCGGGTATGACAGCGACCATGTCCTTGCGCGGGGCGAAGTCGGCAAGGTCGGCGTGCCGGTCAGCCACCTTGGCGACATGCGTGCGCTGTTTGCGGATATTCCGCTCGATCAAATGAACACCTCGATGACCATCAACGCCACGGCCCCTTGGCTGCTGTCGCTCTATGTTGCCGTGGCCGAGGAACAGGGTGCCGATGTGACGGCGCTGCAGGGGACGGTGCAGAACGATATCGTCAAGGAATACCTGTCTCGCGGCACCTACGTCCTGCCGCCGGCCCCTTCGATGAAGCTGATCTCGGACGTTGCGGAATATTGCTACACCGCGATCCCGAAATGGAATCCGATGAATGTCTGTTCCTACCACCTGCAGGAGGCCGGAGCGACGCCTGAACAGGAATTGGCCTTTGCCCTCGCGACGGCCACGGCCGTGTTGGATGAATTGCAGGGCAAGGTTCCGCCCGAAGACTTCCCCCGCCTTGTTGGTCGCATCTCATTCTTCGTGAACGCGGGCATCCGCTTCGTCACCGAGATGTGCAAGATGCGCGCCTTCGTCGATCTTTGGGACGAAATTTGCCGCGACCGATACGGCGTCGAGGACCCGAAATATCGGCGGTTCAGATATGGCGTTCAGGTGAATTCGCTCGGCCTGACGGAGCAGCAGCCGGAAAACAATGTCTATCGGATATTGATCGAAATGCTGGCCGTCACGCTCAGCAAATCGGCACGTGCGCGGGCCGTGCAATTGCCCGCCTGGAACGAGGCATTGGGATTGCCTCGCCCATGGGATCAGCAGTGGTCCCTGCGGATGCAACAGGTTCTGGCCTATGAAACGGACCTGCTGGAATATGGCGATCTATTCGACGGGTCCCCTGTCGTCGCCGCAAAGGTCGAAACCCTGAAGGATGGCGCGCGTGCGGAACTCGCCATTCTCGACGGAATGGGCGGGGCGGTTGCGGCAATCGAATACATGAAATCCCGGCTCGTCGAATCGAATGCCGACCGCCTTGGCGGTATTGAACGAGGGGATACCACCGTCGTCGGCGTCAATGCCTGGACGGAGGGAGAGCCGTCCCCTTTGGTCGGCGAGGATGGGGGCATCATGACCGTGGACCCGGCGGTCGAGGCCGATCAGATTGCGCGCCTCGACGCATGGCGGGCAGGTCGCGATGCCGGCGCGGTGCAAAGCGCGCTCGACGCTTTGGCAAAGGCGGCACGCGATGGCACGAACATCATGCCACCCTCCATTGAAGCAGCCCGCGCCGGGGTGACGACGGGCGAATGGGCCGGCGTCATGCGGGATGTTCACGGCGAATACCGCGGACCCACGGGTGTTTCCTCCTCCCGGTCCAATCGTACAGAAGGGTTGGACGATCTGCGGTTGGCGGTGGACGCCGTTTCCGACAGGCTTGGCCGGCGATTGACCTTTCTGATGGGAAAGCCGGGACTTGACGGCCATTCCAATGGGGCCGAGCAGATTGCGGTCCGTGCACGCGATTGCGGAATGGCCATTCGATACGAGGGCATACGACTGACACCCGAGGCTATTGTCGCCTCCGCACTTGAAAGCGATGCCCATATCATCGGCCTGTCAATCCTGTCCGGTTCCCACTTGCCTCTGGTCGAGGATCTAATGGCGCGCCTGCAAACGGCGGGTCTGTCCCATGTTCCCGTCATCGTCGGCGGCATCATTCCGGACGAAGACGCGACTTTCCTGACATCAATTGGGGTCGCGCGGGTCTATACGCCAAAGGACTTTGAATTGAACAGGATAATGGCGGATATTGTCGAATTGGCAGACCCCGCAAAGATTGCAGCAGAATGATTGAACTTGCCAAACAACCTAAGGGCGACTAGTCCCGAATCATGCAAGAATGACGGGGATACTCATGAACCTTGACGAAATGAGCCGCGAAGACCTTTTGAAACTGCAGAAGGACGTGAACACCGCGTTGAAATCCTTCGACGATCGCAGAAAGAAGGAAGCACAGGCCAAGCTCGAGGCTTTGGCGCGCGACATGGGCTTCAGCCTTGCCGAACTGACTGGCGGCAAGAAGGCCAAGGCGTCGAGTGGCGTTCCGAAGTATGCGCATCCCGAGAACCCCTCCAAGACATGGTCCGGACGTGGCCGGCAGCCGAAATGGTTCAAGGATGCCCTCGCCAGCGGAAAAACGGAATCGGACATGGCGATCTAGCCATTCCTTGTGCGTTGATGACAAAAGGGATGCATCTCGCATCCCTTTTTTGTTGGAAAGACGACGAACATGACGCCACACATCCGTGCCGAAGCCGGAACCATTGCCGAAACCGTTCTGATGCCGGGCGATCCCCTGCGCGCCAAATGGGCGGCGGAGACATTCCTGGAGGCGCCGGAACTGGTCAACGACGTGCGCGGGATGTTGGGTTTTACCGGCACGTGGCGTGGACATCGCGTGACGATCCATGGATCGGGCATGGGCATGCCTTCGCTGTCGATCTATGCCAACGAGCTGATTTCCACGTATGGCGCGAAGACCCTGATCCGCATCGGATCCACCGGCGCGATGCAGCCGCATATTGGTCTGCGGGATGTGATTCTGGCCCAGACGGCCTCGTCGATCTCGACCCCGTCGGCCGGCATCTTCCGGCAGCTCAATTTCGCCCCCTGCGCCGATTTCGGCCTGCTGAAAGCGGCGTTCGACGCGGCACAAGGGCGCAGTGCACCCGTTCACGTGGGGGGCATCTACTCTTCGGACGTGTTCTACGACGAACGCCCCGATCTGACCGAGATGATGACGCGCCACGGGATACTGGCCGTCGAGATGGAAGCCGCGGAACTGTACAATATCGCGGCGCGCCATGGATGCCGCGCGCTTGCCGTGCTGACGGTCAGCGATCATCTTCTGACGCATGAGGCATTGCCCGCGTCCGAACGGCAGACATCCTTCGGCGACATGGTGGAAATCGCGCTGGAAGCAGCCTTCGCCTGACCGGAAACGACGGGCGGCGGGGTATTCGATTACCCCGCCGCACCTATCGATCCTTCACCCGGTTCCGCCTTTTCCCAACGGCGGTTCGGCGCGGTCAGATGACGACGCAATCCAGCGGCGGGAACCCGTTGAAGCAGACGGACGAATAGGTCGTCGTATAGGCCCCGCAGTTGCGGATGATGATCTTGTCGCCGGCCTTCAGCGACAGGGGCAACTGGATAGGACGCTTTTCATACAGCACATCGGCGGAGTCGCACGACGGCCCGGCCAGCACGCAGGGTCCGGTATCGTCGCCGTCGCGCGGGGTGGCGAACTGATAGCGGATCGCCTCGCCCTCGGTTTCGGCCAGACCCGAGAAACGGCCGATGTCGAGGTAGACCCAGCGATGCAGATCGTCCTCGGACTTCTTCGACACCAGAACCACCTCTGCTGCGATGCAACCTGCTTCGGCGACCATGCCGCGACCGGGTTCCGCCATGATGTGGGGGACATCGCCGAACCTTTCCTCGATCAGGCGGATGACAGCGGACGCATAGGCGGTCGGGCGCTGGATCTCCTCGCCGTAGAACGCCGGAAAGCCGCCGCCGATGTTCAGCAACTGCAAGTCGAAACCGGCATCCTGCGCGCGGTGCCAGATCGCCGCGACCTGATCCAAGGTGCCGGTCCACATGCGTGCCTCGCGGGTCTGCGATCCGACGTGGAACGACAGGCCATGCGGCACGAGGCCGAGATCCCGGGCCATGCCAAGCAGGTTCAACGCCTTGTCGGACGCGCAACCGAACTTGCGCGAAAGCGGCCAGTCCGCTTCGGGGTTGTCGACGATGACACGGACATAGACGCGGGCGCCCGGTGCGTTCTCGGCGATCTTGACCATCTCCTCTTCGGCATCGACGGCGAACAGGGTGATGCCGACGCCATGCGCCCACCGGATGTCGGACGCTTTCTTGATGGTGTTCCCGAAAGAGACGTGATCCACGTCCGCGCCCTGCCCCAGCACGATCTCGATCTCCCCACGGGAGGCCACATCGAAACCGGAGCCGAGGGCGACCAGACGCTCGATGATCGCGGAATGGGGGTTCGCCTTGACCGCGTAATGGATATGCGCCTGCTTGCCGTTGGCGGTGACCAGACCTGCGGACAGGGCGCGGTACTGGCGTTCCACAGCATCGACATCCATCACAAGGGTGGGATGGGCGAAATCATGGGCTGCGATATGGGCTTCCACGCGGGAAACGGGCGCAAAGGTGACAGGACGGCCGAAGCCATCTCGCAGGGCGAGATCTACATTCATGGGTCATCTCCAATAGACCCGGCCATTCCGATAAATCGGCAAAGACCGCTCACTTCCAAGGGAGACGTTACCGTCGCTACGTAACCGTGCGGGTGACCCATGAGGGGTCGCCTGAGCCGTGCCAGAGGCGCGTGCGTTGGCGTCTATGGGGCGCATTTGAGGGCAAACGCATTTTCGGTCAAGATGGAAAATCAGCCGATTGCGAATGCCCGCCGATCACCTGTTCGGTCGATGCCGGAATGCCCCATGGAACCTATCCGCCTGTCGTCGGGTTAACATGGCGAGAACACCACAACCGGAGATAACATCATGACCAATTTTGCAAAAATCGCCGCTGTTCTGCCGCTGACCATCCTGCTGGGCGCATGCGTCGGCGCGAACGATCCCGTCGATACGAATTCCGAGCTGGAAGCGACCCTTGATCAGGACATCGATCAAGACGGCACGATCCCCCAAGGTGGCGTCGAAGTCGGCGCACCGAACTAAGCCTTACCCCCCTGCCCATCCATGAGATGGGCAGGGGGGGTCTTCATGCAGACCCGCGTGGCGGACGGTTGTTCGTTCGCACGAAATCGATTCCGGACAGGATGTCCGGGAACGGCGGCCGCGCAAAGGGGACCGATTGCTGCCAATGGGCAAGCACGGTCTTGTCCGACCCGACCCAAGTCATCGCCGCTTCCGAGAAGATGGGCGGTTCCTTGTCGACAACCCTCTCCGAGATCCACAATCCCCAGTCACGGGCCGTCGCCTCTGACATGGCATATCCGATGTCGATCCCGGCGATGTCCCATTCCTCCCGGGCGCCACTGGCACGGTCTTTCGTATCCATCGAAACCGCGATCACGTCGATGCCCCGGTCTTCGAAGTCCGCAAGATACGGCACCAGCGCTTCCAGTTGTCTGCGACAGGCGGGGCAGTGAAGGCCGCGGTAGAAGACGATGAACGTCTCGCGATCCGTCTTCGTCAGATCGAACTCCGTTCCAGACAGTCGCGGAACAACGAGTGCGGGTGCGGTAGTGGATGGTTTGAGCATCGCCCCTCCAGTGCTTTTCGGTTTGGGCCCGTACGCCCGACGAAAAGCCTGCTGGAAATACGCCAGGGCTTCAATGGGACCCGTGCAGATCGGCCTGCCGTGACGGCGGGACCGAAACCGGCGACCCTGCAGGACGCGCGAAAAATGCGCCGCTGACGGCGCATTCCGTGGTTGCTGCAGTTGCGACCCGGTCCTGACGAAGATGTCCCGTCAGGAGACGGGCACCCCCTTAGACTTGGCGTTCGACCATCATCTTCTTGATGGATGCGATTGCCTTGGCCGGGTTCAACCCCTTCGGACATGTCTTGGCGCAGTTCATGATCGTGTGGCATCGATACAGCTTGAACGGATCCTCCAGATCGTCGAGCCGCTCTCCGGTTGCCTCATCGCGGGAATCGATGATCCAGCGATACGCATGCAGCAGTGCCGCCGGCCCGAGGTAGCGATCGCCGTTCCACCAGTAGGACGGGCAGGCGGTCGAACAGGACGCGCACATGATGCACTCGTAAAGGCCATCCAGCTTCTCACGATCTTCGATGGACTGGCGCCATTCCTTGGCCGGGGTATTCGACTTCGTTTCCAGCCACGGCATGACCGATGCGTGCTGGGCGTAGAAATGCGTCAGGTCCGGGATCAGGTCCTTGATGACCGGCATGTGCGGCAGGGGATAGATCTTGATGTCACCCTTCACCTCGTCGATGCCCCATGTGCAGGCGAGGGTATTCACACCGTCGATGTTCATCGCGCAGCTGCCGCAGATGCCTTCCCGGCAGGACCGGCGGAAGGTCAGCGTGGGATCGATCTCGTTCTTGATCTTGATCAGCGCGTCCAGAATCATCGGGCCACAGGTGTCGAGGTCGACCCAATAGGTATCGACGTGCGGATTTTTCCCGTCCTCGGGGTTCCAGCGATAGATCTGGAACTTGCGCAGGTTGTTCGCACCCTCGGGCTTGGGCCATGTCTTGCCCGTCGTGATCTTGGAGTTCTTGGGCAGCGTAAATTGAACCATGGGTCGTTCCTCCTAGAGGGTGGTCAGAATGCCGGGCAACGCGTCCTCGGCAAAACATCGGATTGTTTCAGGGCGGCCGGCAACATCGATCACCACTTGCGTGGCCGCGGTTTGGTCATTGGTCGCGGCTGCTGTGGCCAAGGTGACTATCTCGGCGCTGTTGGCGTTGTCGATGACGCAGTCCGTCGCGGGTTCCAGCGGGATACCCGGGAACCGTTCGGCCACGATCGGATTGACGATCGACTTCGCGGCCGCGCGCGTCAGGTCGGTGCCCACGCCACTGTTGCAGGCGGCAATCCCCAGCGGAAGAATCAGCCATTCAAGCCGCATGGCGCACCTCCTCCACCCAATTGGTGGGATGCGTCTCATATCCCAGCCGAACGAGATCGGCGCCATGCGCCTCGGCGTAGGCTTCGGCAATGGCGCGGGGCATCCGGTCTCTCCACTGTCGTGCGGCCCCGGAGGCTACGTGCCGGGCCACCCGTTCGACGCGATCCTCGGGTCGGGCAAGACCACCGAACAGGGCATTGCCCCAGAAGATTTCCACACCCTTGCCGACCTCGGCTTCCGTGAGGCCGAGGTTGCGCAGATGTTCCCGAAACGCCACGCAGGACGTATCGGCGATCAGATCCTCGTAGCGCACTTCGATCCCGTTCGGCCGGTCGTAGTTCCAGCCAAGCATTTCGCCCAATGTCTGCGCGTGCTTTTCGCGCATCTCGAACAGCATCTTTTCGGCCTCGGTCGGCAAGGCGTTCAGATGCTGCTGATAGGTCAACCCGTCCAGATCCTCGCGTGGCTCATGCAGGAAATCCTCTCCCTTGCGGGGGGCATGCTGGTGATAGCGATAGCCGGACAGCAGCACATCCCGCGGATCGCGGATCACGTGCAGAATGCGCACCTCCGGCAGATCGAGGATGGCAGGACGGAACGTCGACGACCAGGAAAACAGAAAGATCCGATCGTCATCGGGTATGACCTTGCCCGTCACGGACGGATAGACCACGCGTTCCGGCACCTGCATCCATGCGGCAAGCTTGCGGAACACCGCCCGCATCCAGAGGGTGCCCGTCTTGTGGTGCGTCCCGATGCAGAACACGCGTGGGGCAACAAGGGATGTCATTGCGATGCCCGTTCGGCCGTACAGGCCAATAGGGCCTCGATCTCGTCGTTGGACATGTCGCCGGACGGATCACGCGCGAGGTCGGGCCGCCCGATGGCCGTCACGCAGGAGGCAAGGCCGGGCGTGACCTCCACCTCCGTGCCGACGAAATCAGCAGCAGATGGCGTGTTGCCCCCCACACCACCGCCGACGCAGGCCGAAAGGACAAAGGGCAGAGCGATCAGGCCGCGCGTCATGTGCGCCCGCCCAGTGTGATGCCCACGGTTGTCGGGGTGCGCCCCCCGGTCGTGCGTCGTTGGATACAATTGGCCAGCGCCTCATCCCGCGTGCGCGGGTTGAAGATCGCATCGGTGATCGTGATTCCGGCACGCGCGGATGGGCCGCCGGTGCCGATCCCGACACCGACGCGGCCCGATATACCGTCCGATTGCTCTGCCTCGTTCTGGCAAAGCCGGGCGGCCCGTTCGGCAGAGACCGGCGGTGGCGCACAAGCGGCGGTTGCCAGAAGCGGAAGGAACGCGACGAACATGCGGATCATCGCGGGATCGCCTGACAGGCATCGAGCCGGGCAAGATCGGCCTGCGATGTCGTGCGGATGGTGCCATCGACCACCGTCAACCCCTGATCGCGGGCACATTCGAGGTAGGACGCGCGCCGGGCCTCGGGCCCCGTAGGCATACAGGCCGAAAGCAGGGCCGCCGCGACGACGGCCCCGCATGGTGTAAGGCTATGGCGCATGTCCCGCGTCACGCAGCCTCAGTAGACGCGCGCCTTGGGCGCGATCTTCTTGAGGTCGATGCCGCCCTCGTTGTGGGACGTCAGCGGGTTCATGTGCACTCCGCGATACCCGAGGGACGCCTTCTGCTCCTCGCCCTTGAACCACGTCAGCGAATGCTTGCGCCAGTTGACGTCATCGCGATCGGGGAAGTCCTCGTGCGCGTGGGCGCCGCGGCTTTCCTTGCGCGCCTCGGCAGCGACGACGGTGGCCACGGCGTTGGGCATCAGGTTGGCCAGTTCCAGCGTCTCCATCAGGTCGGAGTTCCAGATCAGGGTGTTGTCGGTGACGGCGACATCGGACAGCTTGCCGGCGATGTTCTCCATCTTGTCCTTGCCTTGGGCCAGCGTCTCGCTGGTGCGGAAGACGGCTGCATCGTCCTGCATCGTCTTCTGCATCTCGAGGCGCAGTTCGGCGGTGGCGACCTGACCGCGTGCGTGGCGCAGACCGTCGAAGCGCGCGAGTGCCATTTCGACCGACCGCATGTTCGGTGCAGGCACCGGCGTCGTGGGGTCGACGATCTCACCGGCGCGGATGGCGGCGGCGCGACCGAACACCACGAGGTCGATGAGCGAGTTGGAGCCGAGACGGTTCGCCCCGTGAACCGAGGCACAGCCCGCCTCGCCCACCGCCATCAGGCCCGGGGCCACGCGGTCCTCATGCCCTTCCGACGGGGCCAGCACCTCACCCCAGTAGTTCGTCGGGATACCGCCCATGTTGTAGTGGACGGTGGGCAGAACCGGGATCGGCTCCTTGGTCAGGTCGGCACCGGCGAAGATGCGGGCCGATTCGCTGATACCCGGCAGGCGCAGGGCCAGCGTCTCGGCCGGCAGGTGCGACAGGTTCAGGTGGATGTGATCACCGTTCTTGCCGACGCCGCGACCTTCACGGATCTCCATCGTCATGCAGCGGCTGACCACGTCGCGCGACGCCAGGTCCTTGTAGGTGGGCGCATAGCGCTCCATGAACCGCTCGCCTTCGGAGTTGGTGAGGTATCCGCCTTCGCCCCGCGCGCCTTCGGTGATGAGGCAACCGGCACCGTAGATGCCGGTGGGGTGGAACTGCACGAACTCCATATCCTGAAGCGGCAGGCCCGCGCGGGCCACCATGCCGCCGCCATCGCCGGTGCAGGTGTGGGCGGAGGTGGCGCTAAAGTAGGCGCGGCCATAGCCACCCGTCGCCAGAACCGTCATCTTGGCCGAGAACAGGTGCAGCGTGCCGTCGTCCAGCTTCCAGCAGAGCACACCCTGGCACTGGCCGTCCTCGGACATGATCAGGTCGATGGCGAAATACTCGATGAAGAACTCGGCCTTCTGCTTCAGGCTCTGACCATAGAGCGTATGCAGGATGGCGTGGCCCGTCCGGTCGGCGGCGGCGCAGGTGCGCTGCACCGGGGGGCCTTCACCGTATTCGGTGGTGTGGCCGCCGAAGGGCCGCTGATAGATCTTGCCTTCTTCCGTGCGGGAAAAGGGAACGCCGTAATGCTCCAGCTCGTAGACGGCCTTGGGCGCCTCGCGCGCGAGGTACTCCATGGCGTCGGTGTCGCCCAGCCAGTCGGACCCCTTGACGGTGTCATACATGTGCCACTGCCAGCTGTCGGGCCCCATGTTGCCGAGGCTGGCCGCGATGCCACCCTGAGCGGCCACGGTGTGGGAGCGGGTCGGGAACACCTTGGTCACGCAAGCGGTGCGCAGACCCTGTTCAGCCATGCCGAGCGTCGCGCGCAGACCGGCGCCACCGGCACCCACCACCACGACGTCGTATTCATGGGTCTCGTATTCGTAAGCTGCCATTGGTCGAAACTCCTTACAGCGCCAGGCGGGCCAGGGCGTAAACGCCTGCCAGCGCCGCGGCGTAGCTGAGACATGTGGTCGCGATGATGGCGACCTTGCGTGCGGTGCCGTGCACATAGTCCTCGATCAGGACCTGCACACCCTTGGCGAAATGGACCCAGCCCACCACCAGCGTCAGGATTGCGATCAGCGCAGGCCAGGGACGGGAATAGTAGGCGACGATCTCTTCGTATGGCGCGCCGAGGACGGCACCGAACGTGAACAGGAACAGCGGGACGAGGATCAGCAGCGCCGTGCTGAGCAACGTCTGATGCCAGTGGTGCGTCGTGCCGGATCCGGCGGCCCCGAGGCCAGCAACGCGTTTGCGGTCGGTCAGATATGCCATTGTCGCGCCCCTTACAGAATGATGACGGTGAGGATGGTCAGGACGACCGACCCGGCAATCATGCCCTGGCCCAGCTTTTCGGATGTCGCGACATCCAGAAAATACCCCTGATCCCAGACAAGATGCCGCAGCCCGCCAAGCAGATGATACCAGATTGCCCAGATGGACCCCAGGAACACCAGCTTGCCGAACCAGGAGGTCAGGACCGCGTTGGCCGTCGCAAAGGCATCCGGCCCGGCGGCAGCGGCGACGAACCACCATGTGATCATGAGGCCCGCGACCACGAGGGCATTGCCCGAGATGCGAACCAGAATGGACGTCATGGACGTCAGCTGGGGACGATAGACCTGCAGGTGCGGGCTCAGGGGGCGGTTGCCCCGGTTCACGTCGGCCATTCGACGCTCCTCCTTTGTGGTCGCTGTACCGCCCGGTCTGGCGGCCTTGCTGATGCGTACACCTACGCATTTCGCACCGCATGTCACGAGGGCGGAGGGTCGCAGCACGTTAAATCGCCCAAGGAGCGATATTTGTGATCACTGCAGCCAGATGTGTGATCACATGGAACGCCATCTTGCCTGTGGCGTTACAGGTTCATCATCAATGGAAGGACAGACGATGTCGAGCAAGTCGAGAGACGAGATCTGGGACGAATGGCGCGACCTGGTGAACATGGCGCCAAAGAAGCTGGAAGACTGGCTGGAGACCGACGAGAGCAAATCCGTCGGAGCAGACAGCGGCGACGGAGAATCCAAAGGCCACAAATCCGGTGTCCGCATCGTCGAGATCAAGCGAACGAACAAGGATGACCTTTCCGATGACGACTGGGACCACATGGCCCGCGTCGTGGGATATATCAAACGGCACCTGTCACAGGGCGGACCGGATGAGGATATGGAGCATTCCGCATGGCGGTATTCGCTGATGAACTGGGGCCATGACCCGATGGCGGAGTGATCGCCATGTGGCCCATGAAAGACGCGGCATGTCTTGAGATTACCGACACGGACATGCTGTGGCGCCGGTTGGCGCAGCACCATACGAAGGCGGGGTTGCCGGATACTTCAAAGGCGGAACCCCCGCACAGGTTTTTCGACCGGGAGGGCGTTCTCGATGGCTGAACGCCCATCCCGGATCGATTGGCGCGCCGTTCAAGTTGGATGCGGGCTTGATGATCCAATCAATCAGGCCGCGCCGCACGACGTTTCGGGCCGACCGCTACGGTGCGTCGTTCGCTTCGCTCGTGCGCGGCCGGGAAAGCCCCGACTATCGACCGCGCACCTGAGACAGCAGGGCATCGACCATTTCCGTGCAGAACACGATCCGCTCATCCCAGTGAAAGTAGAAGGCGTTCTCCTCACCACAGGACTCGGATGACACCGGGATCGGGCGTGGCAGGAAGATGTGTGCGTTGACGCGATCTATGTCCCGACCCAGCAGGCGCAGTGCCTTTCCGACGGTGGCGGGCTTGAGGCTGGACTGTGGAGCAACCGGCGCGATGGAATTGAGCAGCGGCGACCATGCGGCCCGCACGCTGGCCCCACGGTCGGTACAAGACCGCAAACTTGCCAGCGGCATCCCCAGCGCAAGCGCCGTCGAGCGACGCATTTCAGGGTTCAGGCCGTAATATATACAGATTGCATAGGCGATCCGCTGATCCGCCGGCATGTATTCGGACCATGCGTCGAAGAAACTGCTGCGGGCGTCGGACCGCGCCATCTTGGTCGCATCGGTGATCAGGGCCCGCATGTCCGCTTCCGTGTGCAACCGATCCGCGAGGACGAGGGCAAAGGTATCGGCTGCCGTCTCCTCGGGACCGAACTGAGCGACATCATGCTGATCGATCACCGCATGCGCGACCTCATGATAGAGGGTCATCCGCAGATTGTTGTGTACATATTCCGCGCTGGCCGGACCGGCAGAAAGGATCAAGAGGGCAATCAATCGCAGCATGCCGCGATGTTGCAGCCCCCTGCCCGCAACGCAAGACACGCCTTGCCCTAGGCCGGCATCAAGGCCCAGTAGTCCAGATCGAGCAGGACATCCGAAAGGTATTTCCCGTCATCGCCCCGCAAGGCCCCGGCGGCCCCGCGCGTGGCCACGAGGCGCAACCGCAGCGCGCAGATGCCATCGGCCACCGGCGTGCTGTCGAGGACTTCGGACCAGGCCCGGACCGTATCGCCGGCAAAGCAGGGATTGGCGTGTACCCCGCCATTGATGCCTGCGATGATCTGCGCATTGGCCAGACCGTTGAACGACAGCGCACGCGCCAGGCTGATGATGTGCCCGCCATAGATCAGCCGCCTGCCGTCGGGGCGGTGCGTTGCGTCGAAATGTACCTTCGCGGTGTTCTGCCACAGCCGCGTGGCAAGCATGTGTTCGGCCTCCTCGATGGTCGTCCCATCGATGTGGTCGATCACCTCGCCGATCGCATAGTCGGAGGCGCGATGCCGTTCTCCCGACAGGGTGAAATCGTAATGCGCGAACGTCAGATCGGCCGGGACCGACAAGGCCTCCGGTTCCAGAACCTCTTCCAAATCGGGAATGACCGTATCGGGCGCCGGCGCATCGACATCGCCTTTGCGCACCATGACCCAGCGGACGTAGGACAACACGGCGTCTTCGTTCTGGTCAAAGCCCGTCGTGCGCACCCAGACCACACCGCTTCTGCCGTTCGAATTCTGCTTGAGGCCGATGACCTCGGATTCGGCGCGCAACGTGTCGCCCGGATAGACCGGCTTCAGGAACCGGCCTTCCGCGTAGCCCAGATTCGCGATGGCATTCAGGGAAATGTCCGGCACCGTCTTGCCGAATACCGTGTGGAACACGATCAGATCGTCGAGGGGCGCCCCGTCCAACCCGCAATCGATCGCGAAAGCATCTGAGGAATGCAGGGCGAACCGCTGTGGGTAGAGCGCATGATACAGCGCGCGCTCGCCCTCGGCGACGGTGCGCGGAACGGCGTGACGGATGGTTTCCCCGACACGGTAATCTTCGAAGAAGCGGCCCGGATTGGTCTTGGTCATTGTTGTCCCAACCTCATGTCCGGGTCGTACGGGGCATCCGTCTGCTTTGTAACGGCCTGAGCGCAGCGCATGACACCGGCCACCGGATCA
Source organism: Jannaschia sp. 2305UL9-9 (assembly GCF_041403465.1). Classification (NCBI taxonomy): domain Bacteria; kingdom Pseudomonadati; phylum Pseudomonadota; class Alphaproteobacteria; order Rhodobacterales; family Roseobacteraceae; genus Jannaschia; species Jannaschia sp. 2305UL9-9. The sequence goes on along the minus strand of NZ_JBGEHM010000002.1, from coordinate 631,723 downwards.
TGTGCATAGCTGGGATCACCATAGAGAACCCATCCCTGATCCAGTGCAGCCGTCACCTTGTGACAGAAGGCTGATGTATCCTCGGCAGTCAGCAAGCGGTACAATGTCGTCATCCTGTTCCTCATCCAAACGGGTTCACGCCGAGCCACGCATGGACCCCGGCCACGAGCGCCATCAACACGACGCCTATCACGCCGGCCTTCAAGTCACCGCGCAGCGATACTTCGGACGGTCGGTCCCATGGCTGGCTGCGGTTGATGATCGCGATCTGCATCACGGCCCACGCAAGCATTCCACCGAACAGCAGGATGGCTGCCAGATCGCCATTCACAAGCAGGTGCGCCACGGCCCACAGGATCACCGCGGTCAACTGGGGATGCCGCAACCGCGCGGACAACGCACCCTTGGCCGCCCCGACGCCGAACAGGTAGAATACCGCCAGCATCAGAAGGTTGTTGATCCCGGTAAAGGCGGCGGGCGGGTGCCAGACCGGAATGAACGCGCTGGCGCGATATCCGAGTACCATCAGAACGATTCCCAGCACGGATACGACCGCGACGAGGCCCCGCCCCTTGTCGCCCAGACCGGCCCGCCGCGCGGGCGCCAGCCGTTTGAAGAAATGCGCCCCGCTCCAGAGGGCGAGGCCTGCAATGATTCCAAGCATGTCAGCCCTCCAACGTGGCGATCGCCTCCAGCTTTGCCAGCGTTTTGCGGGCCGTGTCCACATGCAGGTTTTCGACGATGCGCCCGTCCAGAACGGCGACGCCTTGCCCGTTGGCCTTTGCCGCGTCGAACGCCTCGATCTGTCGACGGGCAAGATCGGCGTCCTCCTCGGTCGGGGCAAAGACGGTATTGGCGATGGCGACCTGTGCGGGATGGATCAGTGTCTTGCCGTCCATGCCAAGGTCGCGGCCCTGCTCACACTCCGCGGTCAGCCCCGCCTCGTCCTTGAAAGCGTTGTAGACACCGTCGATACACGGAATCCCATGGGCCCGCGCGGCAAGCAGGCATGCCTGCAGCGCAAACATCATCGGCAAGCGGTCCGCACGGTTGCGGCACCCCAGATCCTTGGCAAGATCGTTGGTCCCCATCACGAATCCCCCCATACGGGGTGCCTGTGCAATGGCGGCTGCGTTCAGGATGCCTTCGGGCGTTTCCATCATCGCCCAGATCGCGGCCCTGCTGCCCGCGACATCCAGCATATCCGCAACCTCCGCGACGTCGGCCGGGCTGTTGACCTTGGGGAGCAGAATCGCATCCGCATCGGTGGTCGAGATTGCGGCGAGGTCATCAGCCCCCCAAGGGGTATCGGCGCCGTTTACCCGCACGATCCGCGCCCGCGCGCCATAGCCACCATGTGCCAGCGCATCGGACAGGGTCTTGCGAGCGTTGGCTTTTTCATCGGGTGCGACCGCATCCTCGAGGTCGAAGATGATCGCATCGACAGGCAGGCCGCGCGCTTTTTCCAAGGCACGCTCGCGTGAGCCGGGAATATAGAGGACGGATCGATAGGGTCGGTCGGCGGCGGTCATGAGGCTCTCCGGTCGTTTGCATCGTTGGAACAGGTCGCGCAACGAACCGCAAGACTGTTACCGCAATCGGGTTTTAATGTTGCGGGCAGGCATTCTGCCTTGCGGCATGACGGACGTCCGATCGCGTTAACCGTTTCTTGGGATTCCTTCGGCATTCTAGTCGCATTCAATTCGATCCCGGCACAGTCCGGACCCCACCCCGAGGATTTGGCCCGACGCCACATCCACGCGTTCCGGGTCGTCCTGACCACCCTGAAAGGAACGTGCCATGACAAAGACCCAGAAACTGAATTGCTCCCTCTTTGCACTCGTGTCCTTCGCCCTGCTTCTGGCCTCGCTGCCGGCGGCGGCACGCGGACAGAACTGCGGTGCGCGTGGTGCCGTCATCGAACGCCTGTCTTCTCATTTCGGGGAAACGCGCCGCGGAATCGGGTTGGCACGGCAGACCGGCGTGATGGAGGTTTTCGCGTCCGACACGACCGGCACATGGACAATCACGGTCACCTTGCCGGACGGGCGCACATGCCTCGTCGCATCCGGACAGGCATGGGAGGATCGCATGGACGACCTGAGCCATCTGGCAGACGCCGACACCTGACATCGACGTCCTCTCCGGCAATGTGATGACACACGGGGGCGGCCTGCCCCGCCGGTTTTGCGGGGGACAGGTGGCTGTCCCCCGCCATCGCTGTCCCCTTGCGCGCCCCATACCGTTGGGAGTAGCCCATGCCCGTACGTACGAATGGACATACCGGAGACACGACATGGCCAGACCCAAGATCGCCCTCATCGGCGCAGGACAGATCGGCGGCACGCTCGCCCACCTCGCTGCGATCAAGGAACTGGGGGACATCGTCCTCTTTGACATCAGTGAGGGCACGCCACAGGGCAAGGCCTTGGACCTGGCCGAAAGCGGACCGGTTGCCCCCTTCGATGTCGCGCTGAAAGGCACGAACGATTATGCCGACATCGCCGGCGCCGACGTCTGCATCGTCACCGCCGGCGTCCCCCGCAAGCCGGGCATGTCCCGCGACGACCTTCTGGGCATCAACCTGAAGGTCATGAAGTCCGTCGGCGAGGGGATCCGCGACAATGCCCCCGATGCCTTCGTCATATGCATCACCAACCCGCTCGACGCGATGGTCTGGGCCCTGCGCGAATTCAGTGGCCTGCCGCATGAAAAGGTCGTGGGCATGGCCGGTGTGCTCGACTCCGGCCGCTTCCGCCACTTCCTTGCCGAGGAATTCAACGTTTCGATGCGGGACGTGACGGCTTTCGTGCTGGGCGGCCATGGCGACACGATGGTGCCGCTGGTGCGTTACTCCACGGTGGGCGGCATTCCCCTGCCCGACCTCGTGGACATGGGCTGGACCAGCCAGGAGAACCTCGACGCGATCGTGCAGCGGACCCGCGACGGCGGTGCCGAGATCGTCGGCCTGCTCAAGACCGGCTCGGCATTCTACGCGCCCGCCGCATCCGCGATCGAAATGGCCGAAGCCTATCTGAAAGATCAGAAGCGCATGCTGCCGGCGGCTGCATGGGTTGACGGGGCACTCGGCCTGAACGGGATGTATGTCGGCGTTCCGACGATCATCGGTGCCGGCGGGATCGAGCGCGTGGTCGACATCAAGCTGAACCGCGACGAACAGGCGATGTTCGACAAGTCGGTTGATGCCGTCAAAGGTCTCGTGGAGGCCTGCAAGGGAATCGACAGCTCGCTTTCCTGAGCGGACGGATCGCTGGACAGAATGGGGCTCTGCCGTTTGGCAGGGCCCTTTTTCATTGGCGGTCGGCACGGCCGCGAATATGTGATCACACTCAGCAAGCCTGTGATCACGGTTAGGCGATTTCCCGCCTGAATGGGTCGAATCCCGTTGTTTTCTGTTCCCATGAGACCGCCCGGCATGTCAGTGCCAAGGGCGACCCATCATGTGACCAGCGGGGACGCGACCTATGAACATCCACGAGTATCAGGCCAAAGCCCTTCTGCGCGACTACGGTGCGCCGGTCAGCGACGGCGTGCCCGTCACCAAGGCCGCGGACGCCAAGAACGCCGCCGGACAGCTCGATGGCCCCCTTTGGGTCGTCAAGGCCCAGATCCATGCGGGTGGCCGCGGCAAGGGCTCCTTCAAGGAGGAAGAGGCCGGCGAAAAGGGCGGTGTGCGCCTGACCAAATCGGTCGAGGAAGCCGCCGAGGAAGCCAAGAAGATGCTGGGCAACACGCTCGTGACGCATCAGACCGGCCCGGCAGGCAAGCAGGTCAATCGCGTCTACATCGAAGACGGTTCGGGTATTGCGCGCGAACTCTATCTCGCGCTTCTGGTGGACCGCCAGACCAGCCGCATCGGCTTCGTCGTCTCCACCGAAGGTGGCATGGACATCGAGGAGGTCGCCGCCTCCACCCCCGAGAAGATCGTCAACTTCTCGGTCGATCCGGCCACGGGATATCAAGCATACCACGGCCGCCGCGTGGCATTCACGCTGGGCCTGGAAGGCGCGCAGGTCAAGCAGTGCGTCAAGCTGATGGGACAGCTCTACAAGGCCTTCGAGGAGAAGGACATGGAGATGCTGGAGATCAATCCGCTGATCGTCACGGACGCCGGTGATCTCAAAGTCCTCGACGCGAAGGTCAGCTTCGACGGCAACGCCGTCTACCGCCACAAGGATGTGGCCGAACTGCGCGACGAGACGGAGGAAGACCCCAAGGAACTCGCCGCGTCCAAGTACGACCTGAACTACATCGCGCTGGACGGCGAGATCGGCTGCATGGTCAACGGCGCGGGCCTTGCCATGGCGACGATGGACATCATCAAGCTTTATGGGGCCGAGCCTGCCAACTTCCTCGACGTGGGCGGCGGTGCGACCAAGGAAAAGGTGACGGAAGCGTTCAAGATCATCACCTCGGACCCGCAGGTCAAAGGTATCCTCGTGAACATCTTCGGCGGCATCATGCGTTGTGACGTCATTGCCGAGGGCGTGGTCGCCGCAGTCAAGGAAGTCGGCCTTCAGGTCCCGCTGGTCGTGCGCCTCGAGGGTACGAACGTGCAGCAGGGCAAGGACATCATCAACAATTCGGGCCTCGACGTCATTGCCGCCGACGACCTGAAGGATGGTGCACAGAAGATCGTGCAAGCGGTCAAGGGCTGATGCCCCGCGCCCGTATCCTGACCGTGACGGCGGGCCTGCTTGCCGTCACGACCCTGTCTGCGTGCAACATGCACAATGCCGGAACCGCGCCGCGCAACATCTCGGACGGTCAGTGGACGGCACAATATGCGCCGAGCGGTGCGCCCTATGGGGCGGACCGTGAAACGCTGGATGAACGGAACTAGGTATGGGCCTTCGGGTGACAGTTCGCTCAGACGCCAAGGCCGCCGCGCAACGCTGTGCGGCCGCTTTGGTGGGCGGCCTATTGGTCGTCCTGCCGGGCCACGCAGATGCGACGCCCCAGCGGACGGCCATGCTGTCGGCTTTTGCCCAGACCTGTTTCAGCCCCCTGCTCACCGCGGAAACGGCAAAGGCCCGGCTGTCACCCAGCGGTGCGCGCCATGATTTCTACGACCTTATGCCTTTCTCGGACGTTCCCCGATCCCCGGCAAGGACCGTGGTGACACCGGGCACGGATCGCCGGTGCGAGGTATCCTTCGACGGGGATGCCGGGGATGAGGCCGCCGAGGTCGCGGCAGCGGGCCTGACCGCCGAGGGGATCCGCACCGATGCGCCCTTGCCTGCAACCCATACCGATGCGCGCATTCCAGGCACGAGCCTGCTTGCCGCGCGTTACCTGAACCCGAACCGGATTGCCGTGGTTCATACCGGGACACGCCCCGGCCCCAATGGCATCGAGACTTTCCTTTCGGTCGAACGCCTGACACCGGATGCCAGCGCCGAGGCCGCGCAGTGATCCGCCTCGCCACCCTCCTGGCCTCGGCCATGGCCCTGACCGCCTGCGTCAGCGATGCGCCGCTGCAGACCTCGGCCGGGTTCGAGGATATCGCGGTTCAGCGGATGGGCTTCACCGCCGAGGCGGTCTGCCTCAACAACACGACGCGCGGGGCGCAGGATCGCGCCGCCCGCGCACTGAACTTCCCCGTGCGCGAACGCGATGGCGCCAGCACGGTCTACGTCAATCCGGGCACGCTGACCTTCCTGCGGATCGGTCCCGCGCCGGATCAATCGGTCGATACGCCGTCGGGTGCGCGCGTCACCTATCGGGGCATCGGCTGCTCCGTCGGCTCTCCTGCCGTGGGGCTGCGCACCGCGAACCGGCTGGTGGGTGAGATCCTCGCCCCCCGCCTCGTGGACGGCAGCGAGCTGACGCGCGCGCCGGTCGGCGCAGGCACCAATGCGTCGGGCGGTGTCGGCCTGTTCTTCGATGATGTGGCCGTGACCCTGCCCATTGCCGAAACCACTATCACGAACCCCAACACGGGTGAGGGCGAAACCTTCGTCCACCCTGTCATCCTCATCCTTCACAGATAAACGACGAACCGGAGACGACATGGCCATTCTCATCGACAAAGACACCAAGGTCATCTGCCAGGGCTTCACCGGCTCGCAAGGCACCTTCCACTCGGAGCAGGCGATCGCCTACGGCACGCAGATGGTTGGCGGCGTGACGCCGGGCAAGGGCGGCATGTCGCACCTCGACCTGCCGGTCTTCGACAGCTGCCACGAAGCCGTGGAGAAGACCGGCGCGAATGCCTCCGTCATCTACGTCCCGCCCCCCTTCGCGGCCGATTCCATCCTCGAGGCGATCGACGCCGAGATCGAATTGGTGATCTGCATCACCGAGGGCATTCCGGTGCTGGACATGATGAAGGTCAAGCGCGCCCTCGACGGGTCCAAGACGCGCCTGATCGGCCCGAACTGCCCCGGTGTCATCACGCCCGACGCCTGCAAGATCGGCATCATGCCCGGTCACATCCACAAGCGCGGCTCCGTCGGGGTCGTGTCGCGGTCGGGCACCCTGACCTACGAGGCCGTCAAGCAGACGACCGACATGGGCCTCGGGCAGTCCACCGCCGTCGGCATCGGGGGCGACCCGATCAAGGGCACCGAGCATATCGACGTGCTGGAGCTGTTCCTCGCCGATCCGGAAACGCAGTCGATCATCATGATCGGTGAGATCGGCGGTTCCGCCGAGGAAGAGGCCGCGCAGTTCCTCGCCGACGAAAAGCGCGCTGGCCGCTGGAAGCCGACCGCTGGTTTCATCGCCGGACGCACCGCCCCTCCGGGCCGTCGCATGGGGCACGCCGGTGCGATCGTCGCCGGTGGCAAGGGCGACGCGGAAAGCAAGATCGAAGCGATGAAGTCCGCTGGTATCGTCGTGGCCGACAGCCCTGCAACGCTGGGCGAAGCCGTGAAAGAAGCCATCGGCTGATGTGGCGTGCGGCATCTCTGGCCGCGGTGTTTGGCCTCGCCCTGACGGGCGGGGCCTTTGCCGTGGGCGACGTGCCGCCTGCTTGTCTGACCCCTGCAACCGACCTCGACATGACCTTGTCGGGATTGGAAAGGGACGGGTGGATTGCCGTTCCCGATGGAACGCTGACGCCGGAGGTACGGGACTTGTTGGTCTGGTCCTATGTCTCCGACTACCTCATCGGCGATACGGGCGGCGAAGACGTGCAGCGGTTGCTGTCGTTGCAGCTTGGCACGGTCGACGCCCTTGCACGCAAACGCGATATCCCCGGCAGCAAGGCGCGTCTGTTGCAACAGGACGGCGGTGCGCTTGCCGTGTTCTGGCGCGTCGCGACTCCGGAGACGCTGGAAATACAATGCCGCGCCGTGCGCCTTTCACCCGAATACCCCGCGTCGGCGGACCTGATGGATGCTGGTGCCGTGCAGGCAGTGCCCGATGGCACGGTGCAGACCATCGTTCTGAACCTTGACGGCATCGACGCCTCTATCGACGACGCCCCGGTCGGGGGCCCGCTGCTGGTCGGGCATAGCCTGATCCGTTTCGCGGGGGTGCCTGCGCTATGATCCGCGTCGCTGCCATCCTGATCGCCTTGGCGGGATCCGTGTCCGCCCAAGGCCTGCCGCAGCCGATGGCCCCCTGCCTTGCGACGCATTTCGATGCCGACCGCTACCGCGCAGACCTCGAGGCGTTGGGCTGGGCTTTCATCCCTGCGCTCAGCCGCGCGACACAGATCGATCGATTGGCCGATGCCTTCGGCGCGCTGTCAGTCCCGGAGGGGACGGCCCCGGAGGATATCGACGCCCGGTCGCGCGCCATCTGGCGGGATCGGGGCGAGGAAGCGATGATCTTCGAGGGCGGCGGCCAGACCCTGATGATGGCCGGGGTCGTCGCCGATGACGATTCCGCCCGCGTCACGATCCGATGCTATCTGACCGTGCCCGACCCTGCCACGCTGACCGCCGGGTTCGACGCGGCGAGCGCGCAAGGAAAGCTGACGGAAGGGACGACCCAGTCCTTCAGCGTGACACAAAGGAACACCGATCTGGGTCAGACGTTTGAAATCACCTTCGTCCGACCCGATCCTACAACGGCCAGCACCGCACCTGCCGGCCTCGCCACCCGCTTCGATTTCCCGGCAACTGCCGACTGACCCGCCGCCTGCCGCCCGCCACGCCCACCCGGAGGAACTCCATGACCGACCAATCCGACAACGACGTCTTTCACTCCACGTCCTTCCTGCAGGGGCACAACGCCGAATACCTCGAGCAGATGTATGCGCGTTATGCGACCGATCCCGGCGCCGTGGACGAAAGCTGGCAGCACTTCTTCAAGGCACTGGCGGATGATGGCGCGACGGCACAGGCCGAGGCGGCGGGCCCCTCCTGGTCGCGCGGCGACTGGCCCCCGATGCCGAGCGACGACCTGACGGCGGCGCTGACCGGGGAATGGGCCCCCGATCCCAAGGAGGCCAAGGCGGCGGGCCAGAAGATCAAGGACAAGGCCGCTGCGGTCGGTGCGCCGGCCCCGAACGACGATCAGATCAAGCGCGCCGTCCTCGACAGCATCCGCGCCCTGATGCTGATCCGCGCCTACCGGATCCGCGGCCACCTCGCCGCCGATCTCGACCCGCTCGGCATGCGCGCCGAGACCCCCCATCCGGAGCTCGACCCCGCCTCCTACGGGTTCAAGCCCGCCGACATGGATCGTCCGATCTTCATCGACAACGTTCTGGGTCTCGAAATCGCGTCGATGCGGCAGATCCTCGATATCGTGAAGCGGACCTACTGCGGCACCTTCGCGCTTCAGTACATGCACATCTCGGACCCGGAGCAATCCTCCTGGCTGAAGGAGCGGATCGAGGGCCTTGGCAAGGAGATCGAGTTCACGCAGAACGGCCGCCGGGCCATCCTCAACAAGCTGGTCGAGGCCGAGGGCTTCGAGAAATACTTGCACGTCAAGTACATGGGCACCAAGCGCTTCGGCCTCGACGGCGGCGAGGCGCTGATCCCCGCGATGGAGCAGATCATCAAGCGCGGCGGACAGCTGGGCCTGGAGGAAATCGTGATCGGCATGCCCCACCGCGGCCGGCTGAGCGTGCTGGCGAACGTGATGGGCAAGCCCTACAAGGCGATCTTCAACGAATTCCAGGGCGGCAGCTTCAAGCCCGAAGACGTCGATGGCTCGGGCGACGTGAAATACCACCTCGGCGCCTCGTCGGATCGGGAATTCGACGGCAATTCGGTCCACCTGTCGCTGACGGCCAACCCCTCGCACCTGGAGGCGGTGAACCCGGTCGTGCTGGGCAAGGTGCGCGCCAAGCAGGACCAGAAGAACGACACCAACCGCACCAAGGTCGCGGGCCTGCTGCTGCATGGCGATGCGGCTTTCGCGGGTCAGGGTGTCGTGGCCGAATGTTTCGCCCTGTCGGGCGTGCGCGGGCACCGCACCGGCGGCACGATCCATATCGTCGTCAACAACCAGATCGGTTTCACGACGGCGCCGCACTTCTCCCGCTCCTCGCCCTATCCGACTGACAACGCCCTCGTGGTCGAGGCGCCGATCTTCCACGTCAACGGTGACGATCCGGAGGCGGTGGTCCATGCCGCCCGCGTTGCCATCGAATTCCGCCAGAAGTTCGGGCGCGACGTGGTTCTGGACATCTTCTGCTACCGCCGGTTCGGCCATAACGAAGGCGATGAGCCCATGTTCACCAACCCGGTGATGTACAAGCGGATCAAGGGGCACAAGACGACGCTCAGCCTGTACACCGAGCGGCTGGTCAAGGATGGCCTGATCCCCGAAGGCGAGATCGAGGACATGAAGGCCTCGTTCCAGGATCGCATGGCGCAGGAGTTCGAGGCCGGGAAGGACTACAAGCCCAATAAGGCCGACTGGCTCGATGGCCGCTGGTCCCACCTCGACCGTCGCGACGCCGAAGACTACGCCCGTGGTGAGACGGCCATCGCCAAGGATACCTTCGACGAGGTCGGCCGCGCGCTGACCTCCGCGCCCGAGGGCTTTCCGCTGCACAAGACCATCGGACGCCTGCTGGATGCAAAGGCCCAGATGTTCGACGGCAAGGCCGGGTTCGACTGGGCCACGGCAGAGGCATTGGCCTTCGGCTCCCTGCTGACCGAGGGCTACAAGGTCCGGCTTGCCGGACAGGACAGCACGCGCGGCACCTTCAGCCAGCGGCATTCCGGCTTCGTCAATCAGGAGACGGAGGAGCGGTATTACCCCCTCAACCACATCCGCGAGGGGCAGGCCCCCTACGAGGTGATCGACAGTGCGCTGTCGGAATACGCGGTCCTCGGGTTCGAATACGGCTATTCGCTGGCCGAACCGAACGCCCTGACCATGTGGGAGGCGCAGTTCGGCGATTTCGCCAACGGTGCACAGATCATGTTCGATCAGTTCATCTCGTCCGGTGAATCCAAGTGGCTGCGCATGTCGGGCCTCGTCTGCCTGCTGCCGCACGGCTTCGAGGGTCAGGGGCCGGAGCATTCGTCGGCCCGACTGGAACGCTTCCTGCAGCAGTGCGGGTCGGACAACTGGATCGTCGCGAACTGCACCACGCCCGCGAACTACTTCCACATCCTGCGCCGACAGCTGCACCGCGATTTCCGCAAGCCGCTGATCCTGATGACGCCCAAATCGTTGCTGCGCCACAAGCTGGCCGTCAGCACGGCCGCCGAATTCACCACCGGCAGCAGCTTTCACCGCGTGCTGTGGGACGATGCGCAACAGGGCAATTCGGACACGACGCTGGTCGCGGATGACAAGATCAAGCGCGTCGTCATCTGTTCGGGCAAGGTCTACTACGACCTGCTGGAGGAGCGCGACGCCCGCGGCCTGACGGATGTCTACATCCTGCGGCTGGAGCAGTTCTATCCGTTCCCGGCCAAGTCGATGGTGGACGAGTTGGGTCGTTTCAAGCAGGCCGAATTCGTCTGGTGTCAGGAAGAGCCGAAGAACCAGGGGGCCTGGACCTTCGTGGAACCGAACATCGAATGGGTCCTGACCCGGATCGGCGCTGCGAACACGCGCCCCCGTTACGTCGGCCGCACCGCCTCCGCCTCGCCCGCGACGGGCCTGGCCAGCCAACACAAAGCACAACAAGCCGCGCTCGTGAACGAAGCGCTGAGCATGGAGGGTTGATCCCATGAGCATCGAAATCAAAGTTCCCACCTTGGGTGAATCCGTGACCGAGGCGACCGTCGCCACCTGGTTCAAGAAGCCGGGCGACAGCGTCGAGGTCGACGAGATGCTCTGCGAGCTGGAGACCGACAAGGTCACCGTCGAGGTGCCCTCGCCCGCCGCAGGCACCCTGTCCGAGATCGTCGCCGACGAGGGCGACACGGTCGGCGTCGATGCCCTGCTGGCCACCCTGTCCGAAGGCGAAGGCGCCGCACCGGCGACCGAAGACCCCAAGAAGGCCGAGCAATCCGCCGACAATGCCCCCGGCCAGGCGGATGCGGAGATGACCGAAGGATCGGGCGAGGCCGTGGACGTGATGGTCCCTGCCTTGGGTGAATCGGTGACCGAGGCGACCGTTGCCACGTGGTTCAAGAAGGCCGGTGACACCGTCGCCGCCGACGAGATGCTGTGCGAGCTGGAGACCGACAAGGTCTCCGTCGAGGTGCCGGCACCCACGGCGGGCGTGCTGTCGGAAATCCTCGCCGATGAAGGCGTCACCGTCGAGGCGGGCGGCAAGCTGGCCGTGATTTCCGGCGGGTCGGGCGGTGCCGTGCAGGCCCGCGCCGCCAACCCCGAGCCCGCCGCAGATGCCGGCAAGGCCGAGATCGAGGAGGCCAAGGCCAATGTCGCCGCCAAGGGTCGGTCGGACGTGGAAAACGCCCCCTCCGCCAACAAGCTGATGGCCGAAAAGGGCCTGTCCGCGGATCAGGTCAGCGGCTCGGGCCGTGACGGTCGCGTGATGAAGGAAGACGTGCTCAAGGCCGCGGCCGCCGCACCGGCACCCGCCCCTGCGGCCGCCCCGCGTGCCCCGGTCGCCGCCAGCGACGAAAGCCGCGAGGAGCGGGTCAAGATGACCCGTCTGCGCCAGACCATCGCCAAGCGCCTCAAGGACAGCCAGAACACCGCCGCGATGCTGACCACCTACAACGAGGTGGACATGAAGGCGGTCATGGACCTGCGCAACGAATACAAGGACCTGTTCCTCAAGAAGCACGGCGTGAAGCTGGGCTTCATGTCCTTCTTCACCAAGGCCTGCGTCCATGCCCTGAAAGAGGTCCCCGAGGTCAACGCCGAGATCGACGGCACCGACATCGTCTACAAGAACTTCGTCCACATGGGCATTGCCGCGGGCACGCCTACGGGCCTTGTCGTGCCCGTCATCCGCGACGCGGACGCAATGTCCTTTGCAGAGATCGAGAAAGCCATTGCCGAAAAAGGGGCCAAGGCCCGCGACGGCAAGCTGTCGATGGCGGAGATGCAGGGCGGCACCTTCACCATCTCCAACGGTGGCGTCTATGGCTCGCTCATGTCGTCCCCTATCCTGAACCCGCCGCAGTCGGGCATCCTCGGCATGCACAAGATCCAGGACCGTCCGATGGTCGTCGGCGGCGAGATCGTGATCCGTCCAATGATGTATCTGGCGCTCAGCTACGATCACCGCATCGTCGACGGCAAGGGCGCGGTGACCTTCCTCGTGCGCGTCAAGGAAGCGCTGGAGGATCCGCGCCGCCTGCTGATGGACCTGTAAAGACGACGGTGGCATCGGGCCCTGTCGCTGTCCGATGCCACCGCGTTCCCGAAGGCAGAACATGTATCCCGCGAAAACGGCGGCCCTTCATGAAACCCTGCCGTTCCTCCCGGGGTTGACCCTACTCAACCCGGATTGGAGCCTGCCATGAACCTTCTCATTCACCTTGTCCCCGCCGATTACGATGCCTGGAAACAGGATCTCGATGCCACCGCCGAACAGCGGATGCAGGCGGGGATGACGCTTCTGCAACTGTGGCGACAGGCGGACGGCCCCGGCGTCACCGCCCTGTTCGAGGTGAACGACCGCAAGAAGGCCCAGGCCTGGCTGGACCGCGAAAGCGCGACGGGCCCCGACCTCGACGCCCGCTTCCTGAGGACCGCCTGACATGACCCCCACCCGCCGCGCCATCGCCTTCTGGCTGATCCGGGTCGCCATCGCGATCCTGCTCGTAATCGGTATTCAGGCATGGCGCGGGCCGGATCCATTGTTGTGGTGGTTGGCGGCCGGCTATGTCGCGATTTCCGCCATCACCACGCTGATCCTGATCCGCAGGGGGGGCAGATGACACCGGAACTGACCGCCCTCGCATTGGCGATCCTGCTGCAGGCCGTGCAGTTCGTATTGATGGCGGTGCCGGCGAACCTCGAACTCGGCACCGGCAAGACGACCTCGCCACGGGATCGCAACCGCATGGGCGGTGACCTCGAAGACCTCGTCTCCGTACGGACGGCGCGGTTGTGGCGAGCCATGAACAATCATTTCGAGGCCCTGATCCTGTTCGCCCCGGCTGTGACGATCGTTGTCCTGTCGGACCAATCGACCACCCTCACCGCGACCTGCGCCTGGGTCTATCTGGCCGCGCGGGTCCTCTACGTCCCGGCCTATGCCTTCGGGTGGCAACCGTGGCGCTCCTACATCTGGATGGTGGGCTTCACCGCCACCATCGTTATGGTTATCTCAACACTCATCTGACCTTCCTCTGGCCGGAAATACCTCGGGGGTCCGGGGGCTGGCCCCCGGCGCGCGCAAAAGGATACGCCCATGGCACAATATGACGTCATCATCATCGGCAGCGGCCCTGGCGGCTATGTCTGCGCCATCCGCTGCGCCCAGCTCGGCCTGAAAACCGCTGTCGTCGAAGGCCGCGATACGTTGGGCGGCACCTGCCTGAATGTCGGGTGCATCCCCTCCAAGGCCCTGCTGCATGCAACCCACATGCTGCACGAGGCAGAGCATAATTTCGCGGCCATGGGGCTGAAGGGCAAATCCCCTTCGGTCGATTGGTCCCAGATGCTGTCCTACAAGTCCGACACGATCGCCACGAACACCAAGGGTGTCGAATTCCTGTTCAAGAAGAACAAGATCGACTGGCTCAAGGGGTGGGGCAGCATTCCCGCCAAGGGTCAGGTCAAGGTCGGGGACGAGGTGCATGAAGCCAAGCACATCATCATTGCCTCCGGCAGCGATTCCTCGGCTGTCCCGGGCGCGGATGTGACGGTCGATGAAAAGGTCGTGGTCACGTCGACCGGCGCGCTGGAACTGGCCAGCATTCCGAAGACCATGGTCGTCGTCGGCGGCGGCGTCATCGGGTTGGAGCTTGGGTCCGTCTATGCCCGTCTCGGCACCGAGGTGACGGTCATCGAATACCTCGACGCCATCACGCCCGGCCAGGATGCCGAAGTTGCGCGCACCTTCCAGCGGATCCTGAAGAAGCAGGGCCTGAACTTCGTCATGGGCGCCGCCGTCAGCAAGGTTTCGGTCAAGTCGGGCAAGGCCCAGATCGAATACAGCCTGCGCAAGGATGACAGCGCCCATGAGATGAAGGCCGACGTCGTCCTGGTGGCCACCGGGCGCAAACCGCATACGGAGGGGCTGAACCTCGATGGGCTGGGCGTGTCCCTGACCAAGCGTGGCCAGATCGCCGTGGACAACCACTACAGGACCGATGTCGAGGGCATCTATGCCATCGGCGACGTCATCGAAGGGCCGATGCTGGCACACAAGGCCGAGGACGAGGGCATGGCGTTGGCCGAAATCCTTGCCGGTCAGGCGGGCCACGTGAACTACGACGTGATCCCCGGCGTGATCTATACCCATCCGGAAGTCGGCTCCGTCGGCAAGACCGAGGAGCAGCTCAAGTCCGAAGGTCGCGCCTACAAGGTCGGCAAGTTCAGTTTCATGGGGAATGGCCGTGCCAAGGCCAACTTTGCCGCCGATGGTTTCGTCAAGATCCTCGCCGACAAGGAAACCGACCGCATTCTCGGCTGTCACGTGATCGGTCCGATGGCCGGCGACCTGATCCACGAGGTCTGCGTGGCGATGGAATTCGGCGCCGCCGCCGAAGACCTGGCCCGCACCTGCCATGCGCATCCGACGTATTCCGAGGCGATGCGCGAAGCGGCACTGGCCTGCGGGGATGGCGCGATCCACGCCTGACACTTGATGGCAGGTCCGGCCGCATCTGTGGCCGGACCGTGGCGCCTGTCCGAAATCTCCGCCGATTTGCCGCTATGCGGTATCACGTGCTGCGCAATGCTGCCTCAGTTTCGTGGTGAATATCTAGGCAATCCTAGTTTGTTTTGCCGGTGAATCTGTCATGTCCCTGCCGCTGCCCCTGTCCATCACGACCCGTCTTCTGACCGTATGCCTTCTGGTTGCAGGGCCGGTTGCCGCGCAAAGCGCGCCCGGGGCCGCAACGGGCAGCTTCCTGCCCCAGCCGCTGATCGACTGGTTCGCGGGCATCGATCTGCTGCCCTATGCCGCCGGGTGCAGCGCCATCGCGGCAATCGTCCTGCTGGTGGCGCACCGCCTGCGTCAGCGTCGGCGCGACATGCGGCTGGCAATCCTGGGGTTGCAGAACGGGCCGCGGTTTCGCGTGGTGGATGCGATGGTCCACTGCGTCTGGCACGCCCGCCGGATCGACAAGGAACGTCTGAAACGTGCGCTGGAGCTGGCACGCAACACCACGAACATGGACTATTCCATCGAACACATGCGTGAAGCGGCCGAACGCGCGGATCGCATCATCATACCGAATAATTTCAGCTACATGGCCGAGGGTCTGACCCATGCTGAAAAAATGGTCGTCTTCAATTCGTCCGTTTCCGTCATGCTGGCGGATGGTCCGCTGACGATGTCGGATCGCAAGATGCTGCGCACCATTTCACGGGGCCTCAAACTGCGGCACGAGGATCTCAGCTACCTCGGTCGACTGATCCCCGAATAGGGCTATCCCGCCAGCAGACGAAGGCCCTGCGTCACGTCGGCCCGGACGGCCAGGCGCAAGCCCGGCTCGTCCCCCGCGCGCAGGGCCGCCACGATCAACCGATGGTTCTTGGGCAATTCCGTGCGGTTCAACCGCCCGTAAAGCGACCGCATCGTCGGCCCCATCTGCAACCAGACGGTTTCGACCATGGCCAGCATCGCGGGGGCCTGCGCCCGCAGATAGAGCGTGCGGTGAAATTCGAGGTTGGTGCGGATATAGCCGGACGCGTCGTGCTTCACGATCTGCTCGGCGATGGCCACATTCGTAGCCTCCATCCGGTCGATCAGGGCAAGATGCGCGCGTGGCAGGGCACGCACCGCCAGTTCGGGCTCCAAAAGGGATCGTAGGGCCGCCAGTTCCTCGATCCGGTCGTTCGACAGGGCCGGCGTGGCGATACGCCCCGACGCGGACAGCGACAGCGCCCCCTCGGCCACCAGACGTCGCAATGCCTCGCGCACAGGGGTCATCGACAGGCCGTAGTCCCGACCGATCCCCCTGAGGGTCAGCGCCTGCCCCGGCAGCATCTCTCCGTGCATGATGCGGGTGCGCAGGGATCGATACAGGCGTTCATGCGCGGCACCGGTGCCATCGGGGAGAGGGTTGAGCAACATGCCGTCAACTGTCCCCTGCCGAAGGCCCCGGTCAAGCGCCATGTCGTGCCGGGCGCAGGATTAGATCACCGATGACGGCTTTGGGTCGAAGCTGACGGCATGCAAACCCGCGCCGTGCAACCGCAGCCAGTCCCGCCTCGGTCGCCAGTCCGGCATCAGGGCCTCGACCTGCGCCCAGAAGCGCGGCGAATGATCCATGTGACGCAGGTGCGCCACCTCATGCGCCGCGACGTAGTCCAGCACGTCGGGCGGGGCCATGATCAGACGCCACGAGAACATCAGGTCGCCCCGCGACGAACAACTGCCCCAGCGGGAGCGTGTGTCGCGCAAGGTCATCTTCTGCGGATGCCGACCAAGGGCGGTCGCATGACGGTTGACCGCCTCGGACAGATGAGTGCGGGCCAGAACCTGCAACAGGGCCTTGATCCGCGCGCCCGCCCTTTCGTCATCCGCCACCGCGATCTGTCGACCTGTCCAGCGCGCCGCTCGCCCCGTGCCCGGAACGATCGCGACCTCTTGCCCCATCAGGGGCAAGTCGGCGCCAACGGCGACGACGCGCGCGGGTGGCGCGGCGGTCACGTGCCTGATGATCCAATCGGCTTGCTGTGCGATGAAGGCCTGCGCGTCCGACAGGGGCATCCGCGTGGGCATCGACAGCGACACGCGCCCATCGGATCGCCCCACCCGCAGCGACATGCGCCGCGCGCGCGCGGAGCGCCGCACCGCGACCTCGACCCCCGGTGCGCCGGGAACGCAGAGTGTGTCGCCCATGGCGGCCCCTTTCCCCAAGGGCTTGCCACGCGAATTGCGCTGTGGCATGGCACCCCATTCCCCTCCCCGGCGGTGGTGCCGGAGCGATATGAAGGAACCGACATGCCCAAGGAAGAATGGGGCGTCAAGCGGGTCTGCCCGACGACCGGCAAGCGCTTTTATGACCTCAACCGTGATCCGATCGTCAGCCCGTACACGGGCGAGGTCGTAACCGTCGATACCAGCTCCAAGACGCGTGTCCTGGTGGCCGACAAGGACGACGCCGAATCGAAGATCAAGGACGATGAGGATCTGCTGCTGGACGACGATGACGTCGATCTGAGCGATGACGATGCCGATGACGCCGACGCCGATGACGCCGTCCTCGACGACGATGATGACGACACCGTCTCCCTCGAGGAGATCGCCGACGTCGAGGACGGCAAGGACGACGACTGATTATCTGGGGCGCGGGTGGTTTTCCACTTGCGCCCCCCCGGAGGCTGTCTTAGGACGCACTCCAGTTTGGGGCCTTAGCTCAGTTGGTAGAGCGCTTGCATGGCATGCAAGAGGTCAGGGGTTCGACTCCCCTAGGCTCCACCATTACCCCTATCGATGAACTGGCATTGTCACGGCATAGCGATCGCCAGACGTTCTCCCATGCATTCGTTTTGCGTCTGGTTCGCAGACGGCTTACCACCACGATACCCGCTGGCAGGGCCTACCTGCCGTTTCGGCATGCGCGCCTGATTTTGCGAAGCGCTTCGTCGGGTGGTTCGCCCTCAGGGGGCTGACGGGATCGCACCACGCACGATCAAGGCGCGCAGGGATGTCCCGGCGTGGCATTGGATCAGCGTATCACCCGCCAAAGGGCCGCCCTGCCACGGCCATGCGGTCTTGCCAGCCCTGCCGGGACAGGGCCGGCATATCATCCGGTATGAGTCTCAGGCATATTCGAAGCTGATGTCCTGTGCGCCTTGCCAGAGCACGCGGTTGCCGAGGTCCATCAGATGTTCGTGGCCGGACGTCAGCGTGATGAAATGGTTGCCCGCCAGCTGGCCCATCTTGGACGAAAAGTCGACGCCGCCATAGGCCAGCAGGATCTCGGTCTCGCTGATTCCGCCGGGGTAGAGGATCACCTGCCCCGGTGCGGGATGGCTTGTGTGATTCTCGTAGCCAACCCCGAAATCTCGGTCGCCCAGAGGCACCCAGACGCCTTCGCCCGACCAGCGGACGTGGACGATCTGGCCAGTGAAGGGCATGGCCGCCTCGAAGGCCGCGCAGGTCTTGGGCGCGGCGTCCCGTTCCAGCCGGGCATCGAATTCATAGGGGCCTGCCTTGATCTTTAGTGCTGTCATGAGTCTTCCCTTGGTCTGTGGTGTCAGTTGAAGCGGTCCATCGAAAAGGCCGCCAGATCCTGCCGCAGCCGTCCCGACAGGGCCGCGGCCGCGGCCTCCCGGCCCATCAGGGGGCCGAGGGTATAGCCGTTGGCGGTCGCCGCGATCGTCACGCCCGGCAGGCCGGGAATGGCGCCGATCAGGGGGGCGCCGTCGATGTCGATGTTCATGGCGGCCCAGCTGCGGATGACCTGAAGACTGCCGACCTGCGGCACGGTCCGGGCCGCAACCCAGAGGTTGCCCTCCAGGCTTTCGGGCAGGATCTCGGCCTGGCCGGCAGCACCGGTCGCGGCGGGCCAGGCCCCGCCGATGATGACGGATCCGGCGGCGGCCTGCTTCATCGTCAGATGGCGGTCGGCGTGGGCCAGCAGGCAGGGCACGAGGGGCGGGCCGGGCGCAGTGACGACCATCTGCAACGGCGCCCCACGGACCGGCAGGGACGCGCCCAGCATGGCCGACAGCTGGGCCGACCAGCCGCCTGCCGCGATCAGGATGCGTTTTGCAGTCACACGACCGCGCGGGGTATCGACGACATAGCCATCCCCGTCGCGCGTGATGCCGCGCACCGGCGCGTATTCCGCGATATGGGCGCCGGCGGCGCGCGCGGCCTCGGCCAGCGGCGGGGTTGCGGCCAACGGGTTGATCTTGCCTTCGCCCGCGCACCATGCGGCCGCGACGATGTCGTCCGAGACGGCAGGGGCGATCCGGCGCACGGCGTCCCCGTCGATCACCTCGGTATGGATGCCGACACGCGCCTCGGCGGCGGCCTTCGCCTCGAGGAACGTGATCTGCTCGGGGTTTTCCGCGACCATCAGGCCGCCGGTCACCTGCATTTCGAAGTTTGCGCCCAGCTGCCGTTCCAGATCCTGCCAGAGCGCGATGGATTCCTGCTGAAGCGGCAGGGTGCGCAGTTGCAAACCGCCATCGCCCACGGCCTTGCCGCCGAAGTCCCATGACAGAAGCTGCAGGTGCAGGCTGCCCGCGTTGCCGCCCGAGGCCTCGCCGTTTATCCGCCCGCGGTCGAGGCAGATGACCGAGGCCCCCGCCTGCGCGGCGTGTAAGGCGGCGGAGATCCCGGTCACGCCACCCCCGATGATGATCAGGTCGGCGGTGGTGACAGGCAGGGGCGTGCGTGCTTCGTGATCCGGGCGGGCCGCGGGGGCGCTTTCGCGGTGGCCACCCCATTCGGATTTCTCCAGCGCCAATGCGCCGACCGGCACCGGTCGCGCGGGGATCTGGGGGGCGAACAGGGCTGCGGGGGCCGTGGGATGGCCCTCTGCCGCCAGCATCCGCATCACCGTCGGCAAACAGCCACGACCCTGACAACGGCCCATTCCGATCCGGGTCTTGCGTTTGAGCATCGCCGGATCGTCCGCACCTGCGGCGATGGCCGCCGCAACGGTATCGGCGGAAACCTCCTCGCAGCGGCACAGGATCGTCGGCCCCTCGGGCAAGGCACGCGGAGGGGCGTCATACATCGACCAGAGTGCTGTCTGGAAACGTCGCGCGCGCGCCATCCGGGTGCGCGCACCATTGGTGTCGGACCTGTCGGTCATCCCAAGATACGACAGGGCGCCGGCCCCGCTCAACGTTCCCTGGGCCAGAGCAATCTCTGCACCGCCAAGCCCGCCTGCGTCGCCCGCGATCCAGACCCCCGGGACGGGGGTGGCCCCGTCGGGCGCGCGCTGCGGGCGGATATCGCCGGTTTCGGCGTCGCCCGTCAGCGGAACGCCAAGCAGACGCGCGAGGTCGAGCTGTGGCGAAAACCCGTCACCCGCCGCAACGATGTCTGCGTCGAACCGGCGCGTGCGGCCGGTCGCGATTTCGCGCAGCACGGCCCCTTCGGCACGACCTTCGCCTTCCACGTGCGAGACCTCCCACCCGGACAGGACGGGTATGCGGGCGCGAAGCGCGGCCAGGCGATACCGTGCCCCGTCAACGACAAGGCGAGGCGCGGCCACGGCGCTGCGGATCAGCGCGGGCCCGATACCCGGCCGCCCGCGTTCGGCCAGCGCCACGACATGGGTGCCAAGTGCGGTCAATTCGGCAGCCAGTTGCAGGCCAAGCGGCCCGTGCCCCGCGATCAGCACGCGGTGCCCGGGCGGCACACCATAGCGGCGGGCCATCGTCTGGGCCGCGCCGATCGTCATCACGCCGGGCAAGGTCCAGCCGGGAACGATGGCAGGCCGCTCGAATGCGCCGGTGGCAAGAACCACCGCGCGCGCCGAGATGTGCAGGCCGACATCGCCCCCGAGACTGCGCAGATCGAACCCGCCGTCCCGTGCGCGGGCGAACCACAGGGTCTGACCCGTCTCGATCCGGACGCCCGATGCCTGTGCCTGCGCGCGCAGGTCGTCCCCCCGGCGGTGCTGTCGGTCCCGTTCGGTACCGCCACGGTATCCCGCGCTGCGCGGCTTGAAGTACTGCCCGCCCGGCTCACCACGTTCGTCCAGCACCAGAACATTGGCGCCCCCTTGGGCGGCCCGCACGGCGGCCGACAGACCCGCGGGCCCCGCACCCACGATGGCGATGTCGACAGCAACCTGCGCGTGGGCGGGTGCCGTGGGGGGGGTGGTGCCCGGAGATAGCGCGCGCTCATCCTCGCGCTGAACGGTCATTCCGTCCCTGACGGAGACCATGCAGGCGCGCTGTCCGCGCCGACCATCGACCGTCACGAGGCAGTCGTGACAGATCCCCATGCCACAGAATTGTCCGCGCGGCGCCCCGCTGCGCCGTTGCCCCAGTTCGACGTGCCCCGCCGCCGCGAGGGCGGCGGCGATGCTGTCCCCCGGTGCGGCCTCGCAGGGGGTGCCGTCCAGACTGAAGGTCAGGCGGTTCATTCAGGCAGCGTCACGCGGCAGCAGCCCGACGGTTTCAAGCGCATTGGTGACCTCGGCCATCTCGGAGGCGGGCAAGGGCAGGCGCGGCGCGCGCGGGGCGCCCATGGGCTGTCCGATCAGGTTCAGCGCCGCCTTGCTGCCCGAGACGTAGCGGTGCCCCGCCACGAGGCGGATGATCGGCAGGATATCGGCATAGAGCGCGCGGGCGGCCGCATAATCCTGTGCATCGGCGGTCAGGGTGAACAACCTGGCGAGGGCGGCAGGCATGATGTTGGATCCCACGGCGACCCAGCCCTCGGCCCCTTCGACGAAACTCTCGAACCCCATGATGCCGCCGAACACGGTCATCCGGCCGTCGCACATCTCGAGGATGTCGCGGATGCGGGTGACGTCCATCGTCGATTCCTTGATGTAGTCGATCTGCGGCAGGCGCGAGAGTTCGGCCACCAGCGGCGGCGTCAGATCGACATTCGCGGTGGCCGGGTTGTTGTAGATCATGATCGGTTTGGTCGCGGCCTCGCCGATGCGTCCGAAATGGCCGATCAATTCGTCCCATGTCGGGGTGGAATAGAAGGGTGGGATGATCATGGTGCCATCGGCGCCAAGCTCTTCGGCCATGGCGACATTGTCGATCACCTCGTCGGTCCATTCCGCGCCTGCGCCCACGAGGACCGGCACGCGCCCGGCAACGGTATCGATCACGCATTTGGCGACGGCGCGGCGTTCGTCGGGGGTCAGGGACAGGAATTCGCCGGTGGAGCCCAGCGGGATCAGCCCGTGGATGCCTTCGCGCACCTGCCAGTCGGTAAAGCGGGCCTGCGCGTCGAGGTCGAGTTTTCCATCAGCGTCGAACGCGGTGACCATCACGGTATAGGTGCCGCGGAAGGTGTTGGTCATACGAGGGTCTCCTCAAGGGTCAGAAGGCGGATAGGGTTGGCGGACAGAAGGGCGTCGATCAGCGGGACGTCACAGCCCAGACGACGCATCAGGGGAATGACATTGCGCATCAGGTGGCCGTAGCCGTGCCCACCCCAGCGGCGCAGGCGTGTTCTGGTGCAGATGTCCTGCGATACGAGGATGCGGTCTGCATGACCGGCCTCGGCGAAATGCCGGATCAACCGGATGCGATCGCGGTCCATCGGCAAATCGACCTCGCCCATCCAGTAGTGCGATTGCTCGATGCCGAAGAAGTCCCATTCGACGCAGGCGCCCCGGTCCAGCAGGGCGGCAATGCCGGTGCCGTCCGGGTGGGTCCTGTCCATGTGG
The DNA here is from genome assembly GCF_041403465.1 of Jannaschia sp. 2305UL9-9. Taxonomy (NCBI): domain Bacteria; kingdom Pseudomonadati; phylum Pseudomonadota; class Alphaproteobacteria; order Rhodobacterales; family Roseobacteraceae; genus Jannaschia; species Jannaschia sp. 2305UL9-9. The sequence goes on along the minus strand of NZ_JBGEHM010000002.1, from coordinate 608,912 downwards.
CACAAGACCGTCCGGGCGGGGTCCAGCCCTTCGCCCTCCGTGATGTCGAGGATCCGGGCGCAGGCTTCGGGCGCCCGGCCGGGATGCACCGACAGGGACGCACCGGTCCGCACGGCCGCCCGTGCGCCGGCCTGCACCGCGCGACGCTCGAATGCGGTCATCGGCCAGGAGCATCCGATCTCTCCGATCAGGCCTGCGCGGATCGTCGTGCCATCCAGCCCCTCCGTCACCTCGGAGACGAACCGGTCGGTCAGCGCATCGGTATCGAGGGCAAGGACGGGCTCCGACAGATAGGCTTCCGTGTAGCATCCCGCCGCCGCGACGACGCGGACACCGCTTTCCTCAGCGGCGCGCGCCAGCCCCGCGGCATCGCGGGCCAAGCCGTGCACGGATTGATCGACGATCAGACTGCCGCCATCCCCGGCGAAACGGCGCAATTCGGTGATCGCGACATCGACATCCGTCTGATGCGCGTTGGCCGGCACCTCGTTGGAGCGGTAGTCGACCTGCCACCGGTCTTCGGGGCCGATGGGGGTGTCCCGGTCCCCGGCGGCACCGGGGGGGACGATATCGAACAGCACATGCTCATGAAACGCCACCTGCCCGATGTGGGCCGGATCGATATCCCCGGTGACGGTCCGCACGCGCGCCATGATCAATGCGACAGGATCTTGGACAGGAACAGGCGGGTATGTTCGCTGTCGGGGTTTCCGAAGAACTTCTCGGGTGGGGCCTCCTCCACGATGTCGCCGCCATGCATCAGGATCACGCGGTCGGCGGCAGCGCGGGCAAACCCCATTTCATGGGTGACGACGATCATGGTCATGCCCTGTTTCGACAGGTCGACCATCACATCCAGCACCTCCGAGATCATCTCGGGGTCGAGCGCGCTCGTCGGTTCGTCGAACAACATGACCTTCGGCTTCATCGCAAGGGCCCGTGCGATGGCGACGCGCTGCTGCTGGCCGCCGGACAGCTGCCTTGGATAGGCGTTTTCCTTGTCGGGCAGGCCGACGCGGGCCAGCAGGGCGCGCGCTTCCTCGCGGACCTCGGCCTTGTTGCGGCCAAGGATGCGCACCGGGCCTATGGTGATGTTGTCGATCACGCTGATATGCGGGAACAGGTTGAAGTTCTGGAACACCATCCCGAGGTCACGCTGCTGCACGGCGATCTCGGATTCCCGCATCGGCACGCGGACACCCTTCTTCTCCTTGAAGCCCATCAGGTGACCGGCCGCGCGGATCGTGCCGCCGTCGATGGACTCCAACTGGTCGATGCAGCGCAGCAACGTGCTCTTGCCGCTGCCCGAGCGGCCGCAGATCACGACCACCTCGCCCTTTTTCACGTTCAGCGAGACATCTCGCAGGACATGATTGTCGCCAAAGGACTTGGTCACGTTCTCGATGGTCACGATGGGCACGTCCGCAGACGCCGAAAGATGGGGGCTGTTGTCTGTCATGGTCTTTCTCCCTCAGGTGGCGCCCGATAGCTGCGTGGCCTTCTCGATGTCTTTCTTGGCATCGGGCGAAACGGCGGCGGCAGGGCCGAAGGGTTTTTCGTAATGCGCTTCGATGCGGGCTTGCACGAGGCCCCAGATCGACACCAGCACGAGGTACCAGACCGCGGCCACGACGTAGGCTTCAAGGACGCGGAACTCGGTCTGGGCGAGCATCTGCGCGCTGCGCATCAGCTCCTCCATCGAGATGACCGAAGCCAGCGATGTCGTCTTGAGCATGCCGTTGAACTGGTTTCCGAGGGGCGGAATGATGGTGCGGGTGGCCTGCGGTATGATCACGAGCCACATGCGCTGTCGCCAGGTCATGCCGATGGCGCGGGACGCATCCGTCTGGCCCTTGTCGACGGACATGATGCCGGATCGCATGACCTCGGCCAGATATGCGCCTTCGTTCAGGGCAAGGCCAAGGATGGCGGATTCGATCACGTTCAGCCGGATGCCCAGCTGCGGCAGGCCGGTGTAGATGATCACCAGCTGAATAAGGATCGGCGTGCCGCGGAACAGCCAGATGTAGAATTCGGCCGTCCAGCGCAGCGCGCGGTTGCCATACATCTTCATCATCGCGGCAACCACGCCCAGGCCCAGCCCGAGGATCATGGATATGACGCTGAGCCAGATCGTGGTCCAGGCACCGCGCATCATCATGCCGTTGGTAAGATAGGCGAAAAAGAACTCCCAGCTCCAGTTCATGGAAGCCTCCGGGTGTCAGGGGATATTGTCGGTTCGGCCAACGACTTGGCCGAACCCGGTTCGCAGGCCGCAGATCACTCCGGCGTGTAGTAGATCGCGATGTCGCCGGTGTAGTCGGCCCAGTGCTGGATCTGGGTCGCGCCGTAGCTGCTCATCATCTCGTCGTAGGTGCCGTCTTCGACCATGTCGCGCAGGACCTGTGCGACGGCTTCGGCCAGGACTTCGCCGGTTTCGCCGTCAAACCCGAAGGAGGAGGGCAGACCGGGGTTGAGGCCAGAGGCGCCGACCTCGAAGGCCCCGCGTTCGGCCAGATACGCAGCCGTGGCATCCGGGCCGAACACGGCCTTGACCTGACCGGCACCCAAGGCGGCAAAGGCATCGCCGAAGGTGTTGAAGGCCTGGATGTCCATCGGCTCCATGCCGTCGGCGACCTGTTCATCGTTGATCGTGCGGATCAGGTTGTCGGCGAACCCCGAGATCTCGGTGCCTACCGGCTGACCGGCAAGATCGGCGTAACCTTCGACACCCAGGGGGTTGTCGCGTTCGACCACGATGGCCAGGGCGTTCACGACATAGGGCACCATGCGCATGATCTTGGCCCGGTCCGGGTTGTAGTACATGCCGGTGTTGACCATGTCCCAGCGCTTGCTGGCGAGGCCGGGGATCTGCACCTCGAAGCCGACGTTCTGATAGACCGGCTCGAGGCACAGGCGCTTGGCGATTTCGTTGCCGAGATCCGGATGAAGGCCCTGCAGGTTGCCCGAGGCATCGAGATACTGCCGAGGTGGCAGCGTCGCGTTGATCGACATCGTCAGCTTGCCCGGCTCGATCGTCGGCAGGTCTTCGGGACACTCCTGCGCGGTCGCCATTCCGGCGGTCAGGGCAAGGGCGATGGTACTTGCTGTCAGATATTTCATGTTACTTCCCTTATGGTTGCTGAGTGACATGGGCCGTTTCCCGGCCTCTGGGTTTCAGGTCGGCGCGGGCGTCCTGCCGCTGCACCAATTGGTGACGATGGCGGTGGTGACGTCGATCATCCGTTGGAAATCGGCGACATCGATCCATTCGTCGTGTCGGTCGTTCTGGGACAGGTCGCCGCCCAGACAGCCCAGACCAACGCAGGGAATGCCTGCCTCGACGATCGGGTTGCGGATGTCGGACGACGTATGCATCGGGTTCACGTGCGGCGCCTCTCCGGTCACCTGCGTCACGGCGGCGGCGGCCGTTCGGTAAAGCGGGTGGTCGGCCGCGACTTCTCCGCCGGTCACACCCGTCAACCAATCGATCCGGGGCGGATTCTCTGCCAGCCAAGGGTCAGCAGCGGCGGCCTGCTGCACGACCTGCGTGATCTCGGCGCAGATGTCGTTCAGGGTTTCGCCCGGCGGGAAGGAAATCGCACAGCCCAGCGTGCATTCTTCGGACATCCGCGCAAAGCGGCGCATCTCTCCGGCGTCGATGCGCGAGACGTTGATGTTCGTCGCGCGCCCGACGACACCTTCGATCAGCGGATGACGCACCCGGGCGGCACGCTCCTCGGCCAGTGTCATCAGGGCGGCACGGATCACCAGCGCCTTGTCGATCGGGTTCACGCCCAGATGCGCAAAGGCGGTGTGCCCCGGTTCGGTCGTATCGGGCGCGCGGCCCGTCACGGTGACGCGAAAGTCGATATGACCCGAGGCGACCGCCTTGATTTCGCGCATCCCGACCCCGGATTCGGCAGGATGCAGATAGAGCGAGGCATCCGCGCGCAGACCGTCATGCAAAAGGGCCGCAACCCCCCGCGCATAGCGTTTCGACGGGGTGGAGGCGAAGACCACCCGCCCCATCGGGACATTGCTGGCCGCCGCCTGTTCAAGCGCAAGAACCGCAGCCGCACATCCCGCCAGATCATCGGCAACACCCCAACCGTAGAAGCGGCCGCCATCGACGGTCCCGGCAAAGGGGTCGTGCGTCCATGCGGACGTATCGAGCGCCGGCTCCCCGTCGGGGTGGGCGAAGATCAGCAGGCTGGGCAGTTCCGGATCACCGGGCAAGGTGCCGACGATGGCGCGGCGCCGTTCATCTGCGCGGGCGGGGTCGAGCGCGAACTCACCGATGATGTCGACATCGGCGGGGGTGTAATCATGTGCCAGCACGTCGCAGCCGGCGTCGGCGAGGCGGCGGGAAATGACGCCCTGCACGGCGACTTCGCCATCGACCTGCGCGGCTACAAGCTCTTTAATCAGGTCTATGGCTCGGTCGTTCATGTCTAGGATACCCCTCGTTCATTTCTGTATACAGTCGGTATACAAACACCCTCGAAGGGATTACCTTCTCAGTGCAAGAGGTTTTTTCGCAATCGTTCGGCCTTGGCCTCGCGGATGGACCCAAACGGCAGGCGAGCGGGGCCGAGCGGCGCAATATCGCGCGGTGACGTCACTAATTTAGGCGAATTTGAAACGAGGACGGCGACCGATTTGAACATGGCAGAAAAACAGACCCACCCGATCCGCCCACCACAGGGAAACACGTCCGATACCCCATCGACCCTGTCCGAGACGGCCTATGTCGCGTTGTCACAGATGATTCAGGAGCGGTCGCTGCCTGTCGGGCGGCCGATCGTCGAAACACAGCTGGCCGACATGCTCGGGGTGTCGCGCACCCCCCTGCGACAGGCGCTTCAGCGGTTGGAGGCCGAGGGCCTGCTGCGCAAGTCCGAGAGCCGGTCCTATGTGGTGCGGCGGGTCGAGCTGCGCGAATATCTGCAAAGCCTCAAGGTGCGGGAGGTTCTGGAGGCCGAGGCCGCCGAGATGGCCATCGGCCGTATCGCGCCGGAGGCCATCTCGCGCGCACGCGCCCATGTTCAGGCGGTCCAGGGGCGTAAACCCTACGACATGCTGGCGCATTGGGCCTCGGACGACGAGATCCACGACCTGTTCATCGACGCCTGCGGCAATCAGGTGATCATCAACATCCTCAAATCGCTTCGCGTGACGACGAAGCTGTTCGAGATCGAACGCCTTTCGGAACGTCTGGAACCCGACAGCAGCCAACACGAGAGCATCCTCGATGCACTCTACAGCGGGAATGCCGTCGCCACGCGTCAGGCGGTGGTCGACCACCTGCGATCGCTCGCGGATTTTGCCGTCCGGGTCCTTTAGCGGGCCCACCCCGAACCTGCCCCGCGGGTCCGCCGATCATGCCCGCGGGAGGATGACCGGTTTTCCGAACCCGCGGGCAGGTTCCGGTGCGCGCCTACACCGTCAGTGCCTCGCCCGACCGCGCCCGCCGCTGATAGGCCCCGACGCCCTTGTCGGCCCGCAACTCCCCATCCGCGACGATCGTCTTCCCGCGCAGCATCGTATGAACAGGCCAACCGGTGACGGCGATCCCTTCGTAGGGCGTATAATCAGCACCGTGATGCAGGATTTCCTGACGCAGCACCTCGGACCGGTTCGGATCCCACAGGACGATATCCGCATCAGACCCCACCGCAATCGTGCCCTTGCGCGGATAGAGGCCATACATCTTGGCATGGTTGGTCGAGCTGAGGGCCACGAAACGGTTCAGGTCGATCCGGCCCTTGCCCACGCCTTCGGAAAACAGGATCGGCAGGCTCGTCTCAACGCCCGGAATCCCGTTCGGCACCCAGCGAAAGCTGCGCAGGCCCTGAGGGTGTTTCTTGCCCTCGGCGTCGTCGTAGCGGAACGGGCAATGGTCCGACGAAAAGACGTCGAAGACCCCGCGTTCGATCCCCGACCAGCAGGCGATCTGGCTGTCCGTGTCGCGGGGCGGCGGGGAACAGACATACTTGGCACCATCGAAGCCGGCCGTGTCCAGATCGTCGGCCGTCAGGACGAGATACTGTGGGCAGGTCTCGGCGTGGACAACACTGCCGCGTGCCCGGCCCGCCTCGATCTCGGAAATGGCGTCCCCGTTCGAGACATGGACGATCATGATCGGAACATCCACGATCTCGGCCAGGGCGATGGCGCGGTGCGTCGCCTCGCGCTCGGCCGGGATCGGGCGGGTCGAGGCATGAAACTTGGGTGCGGTGTCGCCCTGATCGGCCGCGCGATCACGCAGGTATTCTATGGCGTCGTCGTTCTCGGCATGCACCATCGGCAGGGCGCCGCAGGCCTTGGCGGCCTCCAACGTGTCGAGGATTTCGCGGTCGGTCAGCTTCATGCCCTCGTAGGTCATGAAAACCTTGAGAGAGGTATAGCCGTCCTCGACCAACGCGGGCAGGTCCTGATTCAGCGTCTGAGGCGTCGGATCGGTGACGATCAGGTGAAAGCTGACGTCCGTGTAGCAGTTCCCCTCCGCAAGTCCGTGGTACCATGACACCGCATCGCGCAGACCCTGTCCCTTGGCCTGCAGGCAGAACGGCAGAAGGGTCGTCATGCCCCCGAAGGCGGCGGACCGTGTCGCGCTTTCGAAGTCGTCCGCCATCGTCACCCCCTCGCCCGAGGGCTGGGAAATATGGACATGGCTATCGATGCCCCCCGGCAGGACCAGAAGACCGCTTGCGTCGATCGTTTCGGCCGCATCGCCCAAATCCAGCCCAAGTGCCGCAATGCGCCCGTCGCGGATGCCGATATCAGCACGAAAGGTATCAGACGACGTGGCAATAGTGCCGCCCGCGATGATGGTGTCGAAAGGGGTCATGCGGGCACCTCGGCAGAGACCGGACGGCTTCCGGAGCGGTAGGTGGCATGGCAGGCGGCAGAAACGCGGGTCGTGGTTTCGGCGGGTCTTGTGACGGTATCAGTCATGACATCTCTCAGGCTGTCAGAAAAATATTCCTCCCGTGGCGTGACGTTAGGCGGCACGATCACCGGCAGCAAGGGGCGCGATCGCGCCGACATGCGCCGACATGCGCCGACATGCGCCGGTGCGGGAACTCCGGACGGGCGCTGGCGCGACCCTCGCCCGACCGCGGCACCGTCATGTTCGGTTCGGCCGATGCCGGTTCCCGGGCAGGCCCCCATCCGTCGGCGCGACCCTGCCAGCGGCGGAAAACAGCTTGCCGAACCGGTTCTTCCTTCTGACCTGCGTGGAACCGGTTTGGCCCTTGGTGGGTTGTCACTCCAGATATGCAGCGGCCATGCGAAGCCGCCCCACATGCAGGAGATCGAAGATGACCGGCACAACCGCACAGACGTCGAACGCCACGAAGAAAGAACAGGTGTCCGAGACCGTCGACACCGTGAAGGAGCGCGTAGGCGCGATCGGCGACAACGCCAAGGAAGCGGCAAGCGCCGCGGCTGGCAAGGCCCGCGATGCCGCCAGCGAGACCGTAACGGCCAAAAGCAACGAGGCCAAGGCCGCCGTCGCGGACCGCGCCTCGACTACGGCCAGGAACCTGCTGAATGCAGCTGAGCAGATGGAGCCCGGGTCGCCGCAGGCAGAAGCCACCTTCCGCGCCGCCAAGGCAGCAGAGGACGTCGCCGTCGCGATCCACGAAAAGGATCTCAACACGCTGACGAACGACGTGGCGGCGCTTGCACGCAAGCATCCGGGCCCGTTCCTTGCCGTTGCCGCAGTTGCCGGTTTCGCCGTTGGCCGCTTTCTGAAGTCGAGCGCGCGCAACTCCGCATCGCGCTACGAGGCCTGATCCATGATCGATCCGACCCGACCACAGGGCGTAGACCCCTCGCCCGTACAGACCTTGCTGTTTCACCTGCAACGTCTTGTCCAAAAGGAAATCGCCTTGCTGCGGGCCGAGATGTCGGCCCGCATATCCAAGGCGGCCGCCGCCGCGGGGCTGGTCCTGTTCGCGGTCGTCATCGCGCTCACTGCCCTGCACGTTCTGGCAGGTGCCTTGGTCGCGGCGATCGCCGCCACGGGTCTTGCCGCCGGCTGGGCCGCGCTGATCGTGGGTGGCGGCCTTCTGGTCGTGGCATTGATCGCCGCGATGATCGGTATCCGCACCTTGTCGAATATGTCGCTGGCACCGCGGGATACGCTTTCGACCCTGCGCCGCGACGCAGAGACCTTGAAGGAGACTCTCGATGACAAATGACTCAAAACGCGACACCCTCAAGGCCGAAATCAACCGGGAGCGTGCCGCCCTTGCCGACAGCATCGGCGCCTTCGCGTCCGGCTTTTCGTCCCGCCCATTGACAAGCACGGTTTCGGACGCGGTGTCCCCGCATGCGGCGGATATCATGCAGACCGTCGTGGCATCGGCCCGTCGCAATCCGGCCGCCGTCGCGCTGGTCGGTGCGGGCGTGGCCTGGTTGCTGATCGGCGGGCAGTCGTCCCGCAGTGAAACGCCGGTTTCGGTGTCTCCGCGTTCGCGGCAGCCGGTGGCGGGTTTCCGTCATGATGCGCCGAACGCCGGGTCGTTCGAAGCCCGCGTGGCCCAAGCCGAAAGCGTTCATCGACACGAGATGGCACATGATGGCCTCGACGGGGAAACGATGGACATGTCTTCGGCAGAACGCATGCGCGCCACGCTTGCCGCTGGCACCAGCCAATTGACCGAGGCCGCCAAGGCCCGTGTGACCGAAGCCCGCGTAAAGGCAATTGCGGCGCAGGAGAAGCTCGAAGCCCTGTCGGGCGCAACCGTGCGCAAGGTTCGCAAGGCGAAATCCGACGCGGCGGACAATCCTATGCTTCTGGGGATAGGCGCCGCGATCGCCGCGATGGCCGCCGCTTTCGCCCTGCCCCGCACCGAGACGGAGGATACGTATCTGGGCGCACACCGCGACGCCTTGCTGGCCGACGCGGAAATCACGTTGCGCCGCGAAGTGCTCGCCATGGCGCAGGCGCAGGCCGATGCGATCTTTGCCGAAGTGCAAAATGGCATGGAAGACATCGCCGAACCATCAGAGGCGACGAAGCAAAGCGCATCGGACGAACAGGCAACGTCCGCGGCGGACGACGATCGGCGCCCGGTTCAGGCGCCGCCGCCTGCATCGTATGAAGTTTCGGTCTGAAACATGAAAGCGTCAGACCCCGTAGCGGGTCGTGACACAAGTTGATTATGGTCAGGCTGGCGTGGACAACACGCCAGCCTGTTTCGCGTGTCCGAGATGCCCCGAACGCGCCTTTGAAAAGGAAGAAATGATGTCATTGGCCCGTGCGACCTCCGCACCCCTTTGGATACTGGCGGTCGTCGCCCTCGCGTTCCTTCTGCACTCGGCCGCCAGCCTGTTTTCTCCGGTGGTCATGGCGCTTGTCCTTGGCGTCGTCCTGTCGCCCGTGACACGCAGGATCGACCGTCTTGGCGCGCCCCGCGCGCTCAGCGCGTTCCTGACGCTGGCCCTGATGCTCGGTCTCGTGGTCAGCCTTCTGGTCCTCGTGGAACCCGTCCTCAGCAGCCTGATCGCGCGCGCCCCGATCATCTGGTCCGAGATGAGCGACATGATCGCGGCTGTCCGATCGACTGCCGAAGGCCTCGACCGTGTCAGCGATCAGGTCGAGGATGCCCTGCGCGAGCCGGGCGCCAACGCCGTCAGCGACGATGCCGCGCTGATCGTGCCGAAGGTCAGCGACGCCCTGTACCTGGCGCCCGACCTGGCCGCGTGGATCATGATCATGGTCGGAACCTTGTATTTCTTCCTTCTGGCAAGGCGGGACGTCTACAAATGGATGAGCATCAGCCTGTCCCTGACCAGTGAACGCCTGTTGCGCGCCGAACAGGAAGTCAGCCGCTATCTTTTGACGATCACCCTGATCAACGCGGGGTTCGGCGCCCTGCTGGGCGCGATCCTGTGGTTGCTCGGCATGCCCTATCCTGCGTTGTGGGGGTTCGTTGCGTTCCTCGCGAACTATATCCTCTACCTTGGGCCCGCCGGATTTGCGGTCTCGCTGTTCATCGGGGGGGTCGTTGCCTTCGACGGGCCGATCAGCTTCGTACCCGCCGCGATCTACGTCAGCCTGAACCTGACCGAGGGACAGTTCGTGACGCCCAGCCTTGTCGGACGACAGATGGCCGTGAACCCCCTCTTGGTGTTCCTGTCGCTCGTCTTCTGGCTGTGGCTCTGGGGTCCGGTGGGCGGGATCGTCGCCATTCCGCTCCTCGTCTGGAGCCTTGCCCTGCTAGATGACAAGCCGACGTCCGACGCGGCGCAAAGCGGACGGTCTTGAAACCGTCGCACCGGACCGATCTCAGTAGTCTTCGGGTTCCTGTGAAAACGACTCCAGCTTGAAATCGAGGGTGACGCGATAGGCATCCTCGGTTTTCTCTTGCTTGATCGTCCCGCTGAGCTGGCTTGCGAAGGCGCGGATCAGACGTGCCCCGAGGCCACTGCTTTCGGCGCCATCGGCCGTCCCACGATCCGATCCCAGCGAGTTTTCGCAGACGAGCTGCGCATGGCCGGGTTCGGTCATGCGGAAGATGACGTCAATATACCGTTCACCGCTCGATGTCGTTCCGACGTTCTTGATCGCATTCGTTGCCAATTCCGACGCGAGCAAGGACAGCGGCAATGCCTGATCGGGATAGAGCGTGATATCCTCAAGGCTGTGACGGTAGTCGACCTCCTCACCAGCCTCGGAACTGGCGACGACCAGTTCCGCGAACAGGTCCCTCAGCAAACCACCCGCACTCGTGCGGCTCAGGTTCTCGGCCTGGTACAGGTTGCGGTGAACCGTAGCCAGCCCGAGCACACGTTCCTGCACGCGCCGCAGAACGCTGACGGTTTCGGGCTGATGGGCACCGCGGATCTGCATGTTCATAATCGAGGAGATCAGCTGGAGGTTGTTCTTGACCCGATGGTGTATTTCCTTGAGCAGCACGTTCTTTTCGCGCAGCGATCCTTCCAGTTTGGCCTCGTCGCTGATCAGATCGAGCGCCATTTCGGCAAAGCCCTGGCGCAGTTCCCTGATCTCGGTCGACAGGCCACGATGGTCCGTGAAGGCGGGAACGACGCGGCGCTGGGCAAAACTGCGCATGTTCGCGCGCAGGCCGCCGACGTGACGCACGACGAAACGATCCACGGCAAAATACGCCACCGCGATACTGGCAAGCAGCATCAGAAGGGGCGGAAAATAGGGCGGTATGACAAACAGGCCCAGCAAGGAACGTGTTTCCTTCAGCGGCCAGACGCCCAAGGCATAGACCGTCCCCGGAATGATGGACACGAAGGCATAGCTGTATTCCCGGCCATCGGCGCCTTCATCGACAAAGACGTTCCCGTTGGTCCCGAGGATCGAAGCCATTTCGAACCCCTCGGGAAGATACGACTCCATCCTGTCGTCCGCCGAATCGGAAAGCAGGATCTCGGCCTCGCTGTTCAGGGTGATGACCGCCAGTGGGCGCGTATCGGCACCGGCACCGCGATCGTATTCCTCGGCCACGCTGCGCACCGGCACGGAGATCGAGACATACCCGACGAAGACTTCGCTCTCACGAACGGGCAACAGGATGTTGAGGACGGGTTCACTGCTGACGCGGGGCGTCGGCAACAGGTCGATCCAGGCACGCGGATCCTGCAACCGGCTGATGATGCGCTCGTTGTCGGACAGATCCATCCGTTCCGTCGAGGATGAACAGGTTACATCACCATCCAGAGGCACGAATCCGACGAAGGAAAAGCGGCTGGTCGTCTCGAGGTAGTTCTGCAGGTAGGCACGACAGGCGACAGGATCGTCGCGCAACAACTTGAGAACCGGGTTCAACGCCTCGGCCGCGCCAAATCCGCGTTCTATCGCCTGGCGTTCCCGGTAGGTCGCCTTTGTCGTCAGGTCCAGCAGCACAAGCTCGGCCCGACTCGCCACTTCACGTGTCAGGGCCTGCGTCTGGAACACCGCTACCGCGCCAAGCGGCAAAAGTGACAGCGCCAGAAGCGCTGCCACTTGGACGCGAAGTCCGCGAAAGACCGCTGGCAAGCGGACCTTTTGCCCGGACGCGCCAGACATCAAAAAGCGGTGGTGCCGTTCGCCGTGACGACGGCCAGGGTCGCGTTGTCGGTCAGTTCGACCGCTTCATCCTCATTGAGATGCATCAGTTCCGACAGACGCTTGCGCCCGCGGTTCGCCCGGCTCTTGATCGTGCCGACGGCAACGCCGCAGGTTTCGGCCGCCTCTTCATAGGAAAACCCGGAGGCCCCCACGAGGATCAGCGTCTCGCGCTGTTCATCGGGCAGTTGCTGAAACGCCTTCCAGAAATCGTCCATCTGGAGGCGCCCGTCATGGGCAGGTTTTTCGGCCATGCTCTCGGTCATGATGCCGTCGACGTCCGCAACCTCACGCTTCACCTTGCGGCGACTGGAGTAATAGGTGTTGCGAAGGATGGTGAACAACCATGCGCGCAGGTTCGTCCCGACCGCGAATTTGTCGATGTTCGTCCATGCCTTGACGATGGTGTCCTGCACCATGTCGTCCGCGGTCGCGCCATTGCGCGTGAGGCTGAGTGCGAAGGCACGCAGGGCTGGCAGATGATCGACCAGTTCGTCCCGCGGATCGCGATGCGCCTTTTTGACGGTCAAGCTTCACCACCCGACTTTTCGGACCCGTCCGACCCATCCTGCGCGCGCAGTTGATTCAGAAGGGACGTGAACCGATCAGGCAAAGCCTCATCTTCCTTTTCGCGAAACACGCGGCGCAGGTTTTCGTCGATTTCCTGCGTCGTTCGCTTGTTTGGTGTCAGGCCTGTCATGCGATATATATCGTCCTCGGAGCACGAATTAATTCAGCTTTGCTGGAACCGAACGCAAAACCCTGCGTTAGGTTCCCAGGAAATGTGCCTTTGCAGGAAAAAAATGACAATGACCATCGACACGACGGACAGGGACCTCTCCTCTCTTATCGCGAGCAACCTTCCCTACGTCCGCAGGTACGCTCGCGCGCTGACCGGCACACAGGACAGCGGAGATCGCTATGCAGTGGCGACACTGGAAACGATCCTTGCGGATCGTAGCGCTCTCGACCCGACCCTGTCGATAAAGACCGCGCTTTTCAAGGTTTTGCATTCGATCTGGCAAGCCAGCAAAGTCGGATCCGATCCGAATGACGACTTCATGGTCGAAGCCGCGCTCAAGCATCTGTCGCGCCTGACCGACAGCACGCGTGAAGCCCTTCTTCTACATACGATCGAAGAATTCACCTACGAGGAAATCGGTGCAATCATGCAGATCGACGCCAGCGAAGCTGAGCAGCTGGTCTCCATCGCGCATGCCGAGATGGCCGACAGCGTGTCCGGACGCATCCTCATCATCGAAGATGAACCCGTCATCGCCATGGATCTCGAGAATCTCGTCTCCGATCTCGGCCATCAGGTGACCGGGATCGCGCGCACTCGGGACGAGGCCGTCAATCTCGGCGGTCAGGACCGTCCGGACCTGATTCTTGCGGATATCCGCCTTGCCGACAGCTCCTCGGGGATCGATGCGGTGAATGACCTGTTGTCCCAGTTCGGCGAACTGCCGGTGATCTTCATCACCGCCTACCCCGAACGCCTGCTGACCGGTGACCGGCCGGAGCCTGCGTTCCTGATCGCGAAACCCTACAAGGAAGATCAGGTCCGCTCGGCAGTCAGCCAGGCGATGTTCTTCGCCACGACCGCGACACTGCACAGCTGACACACAGGGCTGCCCCTTCGCGGGGCGGCCTTACACCCGGTACGCGGCGAGATGCGTTAGAACCGACTCGTTGGTGAAAGGCGTCTGCAAGAGCCTGTCCGTATCCATCTTGACCGGGTCCCGTGGCAGGGACTGTCCGATCCAGATCACATCAGTCCCGCCAGCACGCAAACGGTCGAACGCCTGCTGATCCGCGGTTTCGGCGGCCTTGATGTCGATCAGGGCGCAGACCAGCCGAGCGATGTCATGGTCCGCAAGGCTGTGATCCTCCAGACACTGGACATACTGGACCTCAGCGTTCGGGACAGCCCCCTCGATGATCTCCCGCAGGTCAGCGGCCGTGAAATCATCGGTATCCGTTATGATGAACAAGGGTGGCATCAGGCACGTCCCAAAGCAAAAATTCTTGACCCCATATGAAACCTTCCGGGTTGGGTGGCATTAAACTATGACATAGGAAGAGAGGTAGTAAACATATGGCGACCGCTTGCGCACACTGCCCTCTCCACCGCAGCTCCCTGTTTCTGGATCATAGTCCCGACGACACGCGTTTCATGCAGCAGTTCAAGGTCGGTGAAATGACAATCGATCCGGGCACGACATTGCTGATGGAGGGATCGAACAGCCCGCAACTCTTTACCGCGCTGCGTGGCATGGGTTTGCGTTACAAGACACTCGCCGACGGCAGGCGCCAGGTCCTGAACCTCGTGTTCCCCGGCGATTTCATCGGGCTGCAAGCGGGCCTGATGGGCGAAATGGGCCATTCGGTTCAGGCGACAAGCGCCATGACCCTTTGCGTTTTCGACCGCGCCGGGTTCTGGAGCTTCTTTCGCTCCCACCCTGAACGGGCCTTCGACCTGACATGGCTTGCCGCCGTCGAGGAACACTTTATGGGCGAGGCGCTGACCTCGATGGGTCAGCGAACGGCGCTCGGCGCGCTGGCCTGGGCATTCGTCAGGATCATGCAGCGCGGTGAATCCATCGGGCTTGCCAAGGACGGCATCATGCCTCTGGCCTATCGCCAGCAGGACATGGCCGATGCCTTGGGATTGTCCCTCGTCCATACGAACAAGACACTTGCCCGCCTGCGATCCCGGCAATTGGCCAATTGGCACGACGGGATCCTGTCGGTGCCGAACCTCGAAAAGCTTGCCGATGTGGCGGGGATGGAACTTGAAAGCCTGCCCAAACGCCCGCTGATGTAGTGCGAGCTTACCCCTTCTTGTCGAGGTCGACGAACGTATCCGCCGCCTCTGCACCGCGTTCGCCCAAAGGCAGGTCCGGCCCCACGGTCGAATCCGGTTTGGTATGCCGTTCCAGTTCGGCGTTCAGCGCTGCGCCGAGAAGCAGCAGGAAGCCCGAGATGAACAGCCACATCATCAGGGCGATCACGGCACCGATGGATCCGTAGACCTCGTTGTAGTTTCCGAATTCCGACAGGTAGATCGAAAACCCGACGGAGGCGATGGCCCACAGGCCGACCGCCATGATCGCGCCGGGCGTCACCCATGCAATGCGCGCATTACGTCGGTTGGGACCGTAGCGATAGACGATGCTGGCCCCCGCCATCAGGACGGCAATCGCAAGCGTCCACCGCACGATGTCGAGGGCCAGACCGGCAAGCTTGCCCAGCGGCACGAACGACATGATGACCGGCGCGATGACGATCGCCCCGATGGCGACAAGGGCGACCAGTATCAGCGAGATGGTCAGCATGTAGGCATAGTAGTACTGCGCAAGCCCGGCGCGGCTCCGCTCTCCGTAGACGGCATTCATGCCTTGCATAAGGGCCGCGACACCGGCGCGGGTCGACCACAGGGCAAGGGCCACCGACAGCCCCGTGGCCCATCCCAATGTCCCCTGATCGGCCAGCGCAAGCGCCGTGATCTGATCGCCCACGATGGTATAGGCCTCGGTCGGCATGATCGCGCGGAAATTGTCCATCTGCGGCAACAGCGAACCGGGGTCGCCGATCAGGCCCCACAGGGCGATGATCGCCGCAATGGCCGGAAAGAGGGCCAGCATTCCGTAAAACGCGATGCCCGCCGCGATCAGGGGCAGGCGCTTGTCCCCGATATCAAGCCACAGTCGGTTGGCGATAGACCACCAAACTCGCCATTTGGGCATATGCATCAACTTCATGGTGCCTCATCCCGGTGACATCCGTCGCAGGTCACAGCTTGCCTAGTCCCCGTGTTCGACTTCGTCCATTACCTGCGCCCAGGCCATCATGGCAAAGACGGCCGTACCGCCGATGATGTTGCCGATCAGCACCGGCAAAAAGAACCCGAACACGGCCTGACCCGGCGCAATCAGACCCTGCACCGCAAGATAGGCCATCTCGACCGAGCCGGCCACCACATGGGTGAAGTCACCGGCCGCGATCAGCCACGCAAAGGTCAGGATGACCCAGAAAGCCGATGCTTCGGCCTGCGGCAGCATCCAGACGATCGCGGCGACAAGAATGCCTGCCGGAATTGCGCGGAAGAAGCTCTCGCTCGCCGGCATGCCCGTTGCATGCTGTGACAGGGCGATCAGCGCGGGCTCCAGCTCGGCGGGCAAGGCGGGCGTATAGACATAGAGCGTGGCCACACTGAAGGCGCCGATCATGTTGGCGCTCAGGACGATTGCCCAAAGACGGGCGACACATCCGAAGTTCCGCCTCGACGGGCGCGCCATCAGGGGCAGGACGGTCGTGATCGTATTTTCGGTGAACAGCTGCATCCGGCCAAGGATCACCATGATGAAGCCCAGCGAATAGCCCAGATTCTCGACAAGGAACCGCCATTCGGCATCTGGCAGATAGGTGCGGAACACCCCCTCTCCCAGAACGGAAAAGCTGATGAGCACGCCAGCCGCGATACCGGACCAGAACAGCGACCGCTTGGGGCGTTCGAGTTCCTCTTCGCCGTCGCGGCGGATGACCTCGTAGATCATCTTGGGGGCAAGCTTGCCCGCCTCTTCGATGGATTGTTCGGCGATCTCGGCGTGATACTCGTCAGCGCGGTCCTTCGTCATTCGGCTTTCTCTCCAGAGGCACTAGCGGTCTCAACGCTCGGCGGTGTCTCCGGGTTCCCGAAATCCATCTCGATCAGGCGGGCACCCAGGCCATCGCCTCGACCTCGACCAGGAATTCTGGCCGGGTAAAGCCACCGACGATCATGAGGGTGGAGGCCGGCTTGACGACAACATCCGTCAGCCACTCGTCGCGCACGGCCATGTAGGCGGCGAAATCATCCCGTTTCGTGACATAGGCGTTCAGTCGCAGAATGCAGGACCGCGTGGCGCCCGCCTCCTGCAGGATCGCATCGATCGTCGCGAGGCAGATCCGGGCCTGTTCGCCAATCCCGGCAGGGCACTGCCCGTCCGCGGCAACACCCAACTGGCCGGACGTTACAAGAAGCCGTCCGTCGGATCCGGCAAGAATACCATGGGAGTAGGCCCCGAAGGGAGCTGCGACATGGGCGGGCGACAGGGCGGTCTTGTGATCAATCATGGGGCACAAGGTGCGCGCGTCGACCCGCAAAGGTCCAGCGCCCCGCCCGGATCGACGCAGGGTTTGCGCTGAAGTCAGGCAGACTGCTGATTTTTTGACCAAATGCCCGGCGATCTTGCAAAGCCGCGCGATAGAACGAAGCCGCCATCTTTCAATTCATCGCCGGACGGAAAGGCTGGCCCCCGTGATGACGAACAGATGGATGGAGACGGGGATGATTCTCAGAAAAACGCTTCTCGCCACGACGCTGGCAGGTCTGCCCGGTGTCCTGTTGGCAGATGGCCACCTGACGCCAGTGGTCTTCGGAACCAATTGGCTCGCCCAAGCGGAACATGGCGGTTATTATCAATCGGTTGCCGATGGCACCTACGCGGAATGCGGTCTGGACGTCGAAATCATTTCGGGCGGTCCGCAGGTCAACAACCGGGCCCTGATGCTGGCGGGTCGCATTCAGTTCCACATGGGCGGGGACATGCTTCAGGCGTTCAACGCCGTGAACGAGGATATCCCGGTCGTCGCCGTCGCCGCCACGTTCCAAAAGCACCCCCAGGTCCTGGTCGCGCATCCGGACGTCGAGACATGGGAAGACCTGAAGGACAAGACCCTCCTGATCGGGGACAACGGCTTTACAAGCTACTACCAGTGGATGATCGCCGCCCATGGCTTCACCGTGGAACAGCGGCAGCCCTATACCTTCAACCCGGCGCCCTTCCTTGCGGACACCGGTCTTGCGATGCAGGGCTATCTGTCGTCGGAACCCTATGTCGTCGAAAAGGAAGGCGGCTTCAAACCGAACGTCTTCCTGATCGCGGACAACGGCTATTCCTCCTACGCGACGACGATCGAGACGATGCAGCAGACCATCGACGAAAGCCCCGAGGTGGTGGAATGCTTCGTCGATGGATCGGCCATCGGCTGGTACAACTTCCTCTATGGTGACAACGCCGCCGCGGATGAGCTGATCAAGGCCGCGAACCCCGACATGACGCAGGACAAGATCGATTTCGCACGCGAGATGATGATTTCGCAGGGGATCGTCGATTCCGGCGAGGCGCTGGAAAACGGTATCGGCGCCATGTCCGACGCCACCATCGAGGATTTCTTCGACAAGATGGTCGATGCGGGCGTCATCGATGCCGAAACCGATTGGCAGGCGTCCTACACGCTGGACTTCGTCAACAAGGGCGTCGGCATGGACCTCAAGCCCGAGTAACCGCCAGCCCTCAGAACATCGGCGGGGCCTATCCCGGCCCCGTCAAAGCCTACCGTCCGAGACCAGATGCCCAAAGTCGCCCCCTTCGACAGCCGCGCCGAACTGATGCGCGTCTCTTCCGTGGACAAGGTGTTCCCCGGAAACGTCCAGGCCCTGAAAGACATGTCGCTGGCCGTGCGCGAGGGGGATTTCATCTCCCTGCTCGGCCCATCCGGCTGCGGCAAGTCGACGGCCCTGCGCCTGATGGCCGATCTGTCGCGCCCGACATCCGGCAGCATCGAATGGGCGCAACCGCGCGGCAAGGGCGACCTTGGCGTCGTGTTCCAGGAACCGACCTTGATGCCCTGGACCACCGTGGCACAGAACGTGTTCCTTCCCTTCAGGCTCGAGGGGAAATCCTATGCCGAGGTGAAGGATGACATCCTCGATGTCCTGAAACTGGTCGGTCTCGACAAGTTTCAGAACGCCTACCCCCGTGAACTTTCGGGCGGCATGAAGATGCGCGTCGCCATCGCCCGCGCGATGGTCACCCAGCCAAAACTGATCCTGATGGATGAACCCTTTGCGGCCTTGGATGAAATCACCCGGTTCAAACTGAACAACGATCTGCTGGCCATGCAGGCCCGGATCGGCTGCACCGTGATCTTCGTTACCCATTCCGTCTTCGAGAGCGTGTTCCTGTCGGATCGGATCGTGGTCATGGCCGCCCGCCCCGGCCGCGTGATCGAAGAGGTGCGCGTCGATGCCCCCTATCCGCGCACCGAGGATTTCCGCACCTCGGCCGAATACGCCGCGCATTGCCGCGCCGCGTCCCGCGCCCTGGAAAAAGCCATGGAGGCCGCATGACCGCCGACATCAATGGCCCCGCCGGGCCCAGCGCGCCCCTGTCCCCGGTCGTCGATGCCGAGGAAGCGCGGCGCCTGCGGCGACAGAAGACCGAGCGCATCGCCCGCTGGGCCCTGCCCGTCGTGATGATGGCGCTGACCATCTGGCTTTGGGATCGGATCGTGGTCTGGAACGAGATTCCGCACTACATCCTGCCATCGCCTGCGCGTGTCTGGGCCTCGCTGACCGGGGACTGGGCGATGCTGGTCGAGGCGGCGCAACTGACCGGGCGCATCACCCTGCTGGCCCTGCTGGTTGCGGTGATCGGGGGGGCGGGTCTTGCGATCCTGTTCAACCAGTCCAAGATGGTCGAACTCAGCTTCTATCCCTATGCCGTGATCCTGCAGGTGACGCCGGTCGTCGCCATCGCGCCGCTGATCTTCATCTACGTCGAATCCAAGACCGTCGGGATGTTGCTCTGCGCCTGGATCGTGGCGTTCTTTCCGGTGCTGTCATCCACGACGCTCGGCCTGAACTCCGTCGATCACAACCTGCGCGACCTGTTCCGCATCTACGGCGCCTCGCGGTGGCAGCGGCTTTACATGCTGCAACTGCCGTCTGCCCTGCCGTACTTCCTCGGGGGTCTGAAAATCGCGGGCGGCCTGTCCCTGATCGGGGCCGTGGTTGCCGAACTGGTCGCGGGCACCGGCGGTGTCGGGGCCGGCCTTGCCTTTCGCATACAGGAGGCGGGATATCGCCTGAACATCGCGCGCATGTTCGCGGCGCTCGCCATGGTGGCGGCGATGGGCGTCTTCATCTTCGCGGCCTTGTCTCTGCTGTCTCACATGTTGCTGCGCAAGTGGCACGAATCCGCCCTCAAACGGGAGAATTGATGGACTTTCGCGCCCTGCCCAGCGGCTCTGTCACCCTATCCAACGTCACCGTTCCCGCGCATCTGCTGGGTCAGACGGGCGACCTGATCACCACCGACCTGCACATTTCGGACGGCAAACTGACCGGAACCCCCGGCACGATCGTCGACATGGCCCGCGCAATGGTCCTGCCGTGTTTCACGGACATGCACACGCATCTGGACAAGGGTCATATCTGGCCCCGCGCAGCCAACCCGGACGGCAGCTTCATGGGCGCCTTGAACACGGTCCGCGCCGACCACGCGAACTGGAACGCCGATGACCTCAGGGCGCGGATGACGTTCTCGCTCAAATGCGCCTATGCCCATGGGACGCGGGCAATCCGCACCCACCTCGACAGCATTCCGCCGCAACCCGACATCTCATGGCCCGTGTTCGATGAGATCCGTGCGGACTGGGCAGACCGGATCGACCTGCAGGCCGTCTGCCTGATCGGCTGCGACGGCTTTTCCGAGGATGGCGACTTTGCCCATACCGCCGACCTCGTGGCGCAATACGGCGGTGTGCTGGGCATGGTGACCTATCCGGTGCCCGACCTGAAGGATCGCCTGCTGGGGTTCTTCCGCATGGCGACCGCGCGCGGGCTGGCGGCGGATTTCCACGTGGACGAGACGATGGACGCGTCATCCGAAACCCTGCGTATGATTGCCGAGACGGTGATCGAGACCGGTTTCGACGCCCCCGTCACGGTTGGCCATTGCTGTTCGCTGTCCACGCAGGACGAGGCACGGGCGTTCGGCACGCTCGACCTTGTGGCGAAGGCGGGGATCAGCGTCGTGTCCCTGCCGATGTGCAACCTCTACCTGCAGGACCGCGGCCCCGGCACGCCGCGCCGTCGGGGTGTCACGCTGGTGCATGAGATGAAGGCGCGGGGCATTCCCGTCAGCTTCGCCTCCGACAACACGCGCGATCCGTTCTATGCCTACGGCGACCTCGACATGCTGGAGGTGATGCGACAGGCGACGCGCATCGCGCACCTCGACCACAGTCGGCCCGATTGGTGCGATGCCTTCGCCGCGACACCCGCCGCAACCTGCGGTTTCGCGGCGCAGGGCCTGCGCGCAGGCGACCCCGCCGACCTCGTGATCTTCAACGCGCGCGACTGGACGGAGCTTTACGCCCGCCCCCAGACCGACCGCATCGTTTTGCGCAAGGGGGCGGCCATCGACCGCCGCCTGCCCGATTATTCCGAACTCGACCACCTGATGAGGCCCTGATGCAACCGAACGTCGCCGCCGCCAAAGAGGCACTCTCCCACCTCGACATCGAGCAGTCGCAGGCCGCGATCCGCGCCAAGTCGCGCGATTTCTTCTGGTATTCGCCGGTTCTGAAGGCACGCCTCGACCACGTCGAGGCGGATTTCGTCGTCTCTCCGCGTAGCGAAGCCGAGGTGATCGAGGTTCTGCGCACCTGCTATGCCCATGATGTCCCCGTCACGACCCGTGGCGCGGGCACCGGAAACTATGGACAGGCGATGCCGCTGGCCGGCGGCTGCGTCATGCACCTGCACCACATGAACGCGGTGCAGGAGATCGCCCCCGGTCGCGTCGTGACCCAGCCGGGGATCCTGCTGAAGGATCTGGATGCCGCGACCAAGGCGCATTCCGGGCAGGAACTGCGGATGTTCAGCTCCACCTGGGCCACGGCAACCATCGGCGGCTTTATCGCGGGCGGGTCCGGCGGCGTCGGGTCCTGCACCTGGGGCAGCCTGCGCGATCTGGGCAACATCATCCGCCTGCGCGTCGTGACGATGGAGGAGGAGCCCCGCGTGCTGGAGTTCCGGGGCGAGGAACTGGCCCGTGTCAGCCACGCCTACGGCACGAACGGCATCATCACCGAGATCGAGGTTCCCCTCGCCCCTGCCTACGACTGGGTCGAGATGTTCCTGACCGCCAGGGATTTCATGCAGGCGGCGCGGTTTGCCGAAGGTCTTGCCAACCTGGACGGGGTGCTGATCAAGCTGGCCACCGTGTTCGAGGCGCCGATCGCCAAGGATTACTTTCAGCGCGTCGCCCCTCACGTGGAGGCCGAGGACAACGTCATCGGTCTGATGGTCGCGCCGCAGTCGATGGACGGATTCCTGACATTCCTGTCGCGCAATCCGGGTGTCGAGATGATCTATCGCAATGACGATCATGATTGGGCACGGGGCCCCGGCGCGGTGTTCGAATACGGCTGGAACCACACCACCCTGCGCGCCCTCAAGGTCGATCCGTCGATCACCTACCTGCAGGTCCGGTATGGGTTCCCCGAACATCTGCCCCTGATCGAGAAGATGCGCGATGCGCTGTCGCCCGAAGTGCTCCAACACCTCGAAGTGCTGCGCGAGAACGGCAAGGTGATGTTCGCGGGGCTGTCGCTGGTGAAGTTCACCACCGAGGAACGGCTCGATGAGATCGTGAAGATGCACGAGGACGCGGGCGCGATGATCTTCAACCCCCACCGCTATACCCTCGAGGAAGGCGGACGGCAGTCGGTCGATGATCGTCAGCTGTCCTTCAAGCGCGAGGCGGATCCGAAGGGCCTGCTGAACCCCGGCAAGATGATCGCCTGGGATGATCCGTCCTTCGGGTTCGACGAAATGTATGCCTATCCGAAGATGCAGGCGGCGGAATAGGTCAGCCAGCCGGAAGGGGGCCCTGCCTCCCCCCTCGCAAGCCCGCCCCCCAAGGTATTTTTGGCCAGAGTAAGGAAGACAGACGTGACACGTGCATTGGTGCTTGCGGCCCATCCCGTCCCCGACAGCTTCAACGCAGCCCTGCACCACAAGGTTGTCGAGACGTTGGAAAGCCGGGGGTGGGATGTCGACGATTGCGACCTTTATGCCGAAGGGTTCGACCCGGTCCTGAGCGAGGCGGAGCGGCGCAGCTATCACGAGGAGCCCGACAACATCGCGCCGGTGGCCGATTATGTCGCCCGTGTACGGGCCGCGGATGCCCTTGTGATGGTGTTTCCGGTCTGGAACTTCGGCTATCCGGCGATGCTGAAGGGATTTCTGGACCGCGTCTTCCTGCCCGGTGTCTCGTTTCGCCTTGAAGACGGGAAGGTAAAACCGAACCTGACCAAAATCACGCGACTGGCCGCCGTGACGACCTATGGGGGCACGCGGTTGCGGGCGATGCTGGTGGGTGACCCGCCGCGCAAATGCGTGACCCGCGCGGTCTGGCATGTCTGTCGTCCCCGAACGACGAAATATCTGGCCCTGTACGACATGAACCGGGCCACCGATGCCGATCGGGGGGCCTTCGTCGGCAGGGTCGGTCAGGAACTGAGGAATTGGTAATGCGCGCATTGATCGTATTCTGTCACCCCAAGGAAGACAGCTTCAACGCATCGATCCTGTCGCTGGTGACATCAAAGCTGGAGGCGGCGCAGGCGGAATACCGCGTCCGTGACCTGTATCGGTCGGGCTTCTCTCCGATCCTGACGTCACAGGAACTGACGGATTATCTGGACGAAACGAAGAACAGCGTCCGCGTCGCACAGGATGTGGCCGACCTGACGTGGGCCGATACCCTGATCTTCGTCTACCCGACGTGGTGGTATGGCCTACCCGCCATGCTCAAGGGGTGGTTGGACCGCGTGATGGTGCCGGGCGTCGCCTTCATCATGCCGCAGGAGGGCGAGACCATCCGCCCCGGCCTGACGCATATCACGCGCATGGGCGTCTTCACGACCTGCGGGGCGTCGCGCCTGTTGACCGCGATGATCGGAGCACCCGGCAAGCGCACGTTGACGCGCGGCGTGCGGGCCATCTGCGCCAAGCGGTGCCGCACCGTCTTCGCGGCACATTACCTGATGGACAGTTCAACCCCGGACAGCCGCGCGGCGCATCTGAAGCGTGTCGCGACAAAAATGGATAGGCTCTGCGCATGATTCCCGTTCTCGACTGGACCCGCCATCATTCCGACCCCGAAGGGTTCACAGCCGACCTTGGTGACGCAGTGCGGGACACCGGCTTTTTCCTGCTTTCGAACCCACAGGTTCCCTCTGACCTTCGGGACGGCGTCCTGCGACAGGCCGGGGCGCTGTTCGACCTGCCGGAGGCGGACAAGCAGGCGATTTCCATCCTCAACACGCCGCATTTCCGGGGGTGGGGCAAACCCGGTGACGAAAGCCTCGATGAGACCCAGCCCGAGGTCGACACCAAGCAGACCTTCAACATCGGCTTCGACATCGCCCCCGACGATCCGCGTCTGGGCGAGCCGTTTCGCGGCCTGAACCAATGGCCCGACCTGCCCGGATTCCGCGATACGATGCTGGCCTATTACGATGCGGCACAGGCGCAGGGGATCGCGATCCTGTCGCACCTTGCGCGTGATCTGGGGCTGGCGTCCGATCACTTCGCCCCGCTGTTTCAGGCCCCGCTGTCGGCGCTTCGGCTGCTGCATTATCCCCCGGCCACGGGTGCGCAGGGCGAGATCGGCGCCGGGGCGCATACCGACTATGGCGCAATCACGCTGTTGATGACGGACGGGGAGCCGGGCTTGCAGGTCCGCCCGAGGGGGGGCGACTGGATGGATGTGCCCCATGTTCCGGGGGCATATGTCGTCAACATCGGCGACTGCCTGATGCGCTGGACCAACGACATCTATGTTTCGACCCCGCACCGGGTATTGCCGCCCAAGCATCAGCGCCGGT
The DNA here is from genome assembly GCF_041403465.1 of Jannaschia sp. 2305UL9-9. NCBI lineage: Bacteria > Pseudomonadati > Pseudomonadota > Alphaproteobacteria > Rhodobacterales > Roseobacteraceae > Jannaschia > Jannaschia sp. 2305UL9-9. The sequence continues at coordinate 584,089 of NZ_JBGEHM010000002.1, read as the reverse complement.
CCGTCGCCTTCTTCGTCGAGGCGAACCCGGACGCGATGGTCGCCGCCCTGCCAGGGACGGGTGAGCCGAAATACCCGCCGATCCGGGCCGCCGACTATCTGCAATCGCGGCTGGACGCGACCTATGCCCCGAAGGAGCCGACATGAGCTATCGTGACTGGGCCGACCTGCGCGCGCCTGATTTCAACGACGTGGATCCCATGAAGACGGTCGCCGTCCTGCCGACGGCGGCCATCGAACAGCACGGGCCGCATCTACCCACGGGGACCGATACGCTGATCGCGCGCGGGATGCTGGACGCGGTGCGCGCGGCCTGTCCGGGTGATCTGGACCTGCGCGTTCTGCCCATTCAGGCGGTCGGAAAATCCAATGAACACCTGTGGGCCGCCGGCACCCTGACCCTGACCGCCGAAACCGCCCTGCGCGCCTGGACCGAGATCGGCCTGTCGGTGGCGCGGGCGGGCATTCGCAAGCTGATCATCGTCAACAGCCACGGCGGAAACCTCGACCTCGTGTCGATCCTGTCACGCGAACTGCGGGTGCAGGCCGACATGCTGGCGGTGAAATGCCAATGGATGAGCTTTGGCGCACCCGAAGCGATGTTCAGCCCGCAGGAGGCGAATTTCGGCATCCACGGCGGCGACAGGGAAACCTCGCTGATGCTGGCCTTCCGGCCCGATACCGTCGACATGGCCGCAGCACAGGATTTCCGCAGCACCGCCGAGGCGGCGACCATCCCGCCGATCGGGCCGACATCCTATGGGTGGATCGCCTCTGACCTGTCGGAGCACGGCGTGGTCGGGGAAGCGCATCTGGCGACGGCCGACAAGGGCGCACGACTGGCGGCGCATCAGGCCGCTGGTTTCATCGACCTCGCACGCGCCGTCGTGGCCCAGCCACTGTTCGCACAACCCTGACGGGCGGGATCAGGCGCGGCGCTGAACCTGTGCCAACAGGGCATCGACGATCGCCTCCGGCGTCTGGTCGATATCCACACGCCGGGAATCTTCGTCCGGGCCGGGCGGCTCCAACGTGGCGAGTTGCGAGTCCAGCAAGCCGGGCGGCATGAAATGCCCGGTGCGCGCGCCCATCCGCGCGGCCAGCACATCATAGCTGCCATCAAGGAACAGGAACGTCACCGGCACGCCCGCCGCCCCGGTGATCCGCTGCCGGTACGACCGTTTGAGCGCACTACAGGCGACGACCTGCGCCGCGCCACTGGCCAGACGTCGTCCGACCCGGTCCAGCCAAGGCCCCCGATCCCGATCCGTCAGAGGGGTGCCCGCGGCCATCTTGGCGATATTCTCGTCGGAATGCAGGCTGTCGCCATCCAGCCACGCCACGCCCAGGCGCTCGGCGAACATCTCGGCGATGGTGCTCTTGCCACAGCCGGACACCCCCATGACGACGAAGCCACGATTCATAGGGAGGCCGTGATCCCGCCGTCCACGTAGACGACCGTTCCGTTCACGAAGCTGGACGCCTCGGAGGACAGGAAGATGCAGGTGCCGACCAATTCCTCGACGTTGCCCCAGCGGCCCGCCGGCGTGCGGTTCGACAGCCACTCCGTGAACTTCGGATCCTCGACCAGCGCCTTGTTCAGCGGGGTGTCGAAATAGCCCGGGGCCAGACCGTTGCATTGCAGGCCATGCTTGGCCCAATCGGTTGCCATCCCCTTGGTCAGGTTCGCCACGGCCCCCTTGGTTGCGGTGTAGGGGGCGATGCCGGGGCGGGCCAATGCAGTCTGGACCGAACAGATGTTCACGATCTTGCCGGCGCCGCGTCCGATCATGTGCCGGGCAACCGCCTGCCCGACGTGAAACACGCTGGCGACATTGGTCTGCAACAAGCGTTCGAAGGCATCGGCGGGAAAATCTTCCAACGGGGTGCGGTGCTGCATCCCGGCGTTGTTGACCAGGATGTCGATCGCGCCCTTTTCCGCCTCGAAGGTATCGACGGCGCTGCGCACGGCGTCGTGGTCCGTGGCATCGAAGGCCAGTGTTTCGACCGCCGCCCCCTCGGCGCGCAGGGTCTCGGCGGCTGCGTCCAGCTTGGTCGCGTCGCGCCCGTTCAGGACAACCGAAGCCCCCGCTGCCGCAAGACCGCGTGCCAACGCAAAGCCGATGCCTTGCGACGATCCGGTGATCAGGGCGCGTTTGCCGGTCAGGTCGAACAGTTGAAGGCTCATCGTGTTTCCTTGAATATCGCCTCGACTTCGCCGGGGCCCCTGCATAAAGTTATCGCTAACATTTCCAGCCTGTGCAAGACGCCAACCCGAGGCAAGAAGATGACCACTGCAAACACCGCCATCGTCATTCACGCCGCCCGAGACCTGAGACTGGAGGATCGCCCGGTCGAGACCCCCGGCCCCGGTCAGGTCGCCATCGCGATGGAGGCGGGCGGAATCTGCGGCTCGGATCTGCACTACTACCAGCACGGCGGCATCGGGACGGCCATTCGCGTCAGGGAACCACTGGTTCTGGGCCACGAGGTTTCCGGTCGCATCACGGCCCTCGGCGACGGGGTCGAGGGCCTGACCGAGGGACAGTTGGTCGCCGTCTCGCCGTCCCGACCGTGCCGGGCCTGCAAGTTCTGTCTGTCCGGGCAGCCGAACCAGTGCCTCAACATGCGCTTCTACGGCTCCGCCATGCCTTTCCCGCATATTCAGGGCGCCTTCCGTCAGCACCTCGTCGCGGATGCCAGTCAATGCGCGGACGCCACGGGCCTGACCGCGGGCGAGGCCGCGATGGCGGAACCGCTTGCGGTTTGCCTGCACGGGATGCGGCAGGCGGGCGATCTGGTCGGCAAGTCCGTGCTCGTCACCGGGTGCGGTCCCATTGGCACGCTCTCGATCCTTGCGGCGCGGCGGGCCGGGGCCGATCTGGTGGTTGCGACCGACCTGAGCGATTTCACCCTTGGCCTTGCCCGGCAGGTCGGGGCCGATGCCACGGTCAACATGCGCAGCGGCGATCTGGAGGCCTATACCGCCGACAAGGGCACCTTCGACGTGCTGTTCGAATGTTCCGGTGCGGCCCCGGCCCTTGCCGCCGCCGTGCCCGCGATGAAGCCGGGCGGCCGGATCGTGCAACTGGGCATGGGCGGTGACATGACCCTGCCGACACAGATGATGACCGCCAAGGAACTGTCGCATGTCGGGTCGTTCCGCTTCCATCCGGAGTTCCGGACAGGCGTCAGCCTGATGCAGAAGGGGCTGATCGACGTGAAGCCCCTGATCACCCAGACCTATCCACTGGCCGATGCCCTGACCGCCTTCGAGGCGGCAGGGGACCGCAGTCGTGCGATGAAGGCGCAGATCAACTTTACCGCCTGACACAGGAGCCGCGCCCATGTCCTTCTTCGAAAGTCACGATCCTGTCTTCGACCGCTTCGTTCTGGGCAACGCGCCGGTCAAGCAACTGGCCACGGGTTTCGACTGGGTCGAGGGGCCGGTCTGGTTCGGCGATCATGATTGCCTGCTGTTCAGCGACATTCCCAGCCACCGCATCCTGCGCTGGTCCGAACGCGACGGCATCAGCGTGTTTCGACAGCAATCGAATTATGCCAACGGCCACACGCGCGACCGGCAGGGGCGGTTGATCAGCTGCGAACACGGGCTTCGCCGTGTCACGCGGACCGAACATGACGGGACCATCACCGTCATTGCGGATGCATACGGGGGGCGACGCCTGAACTCGCCCAACGACGTCGTGGTGAAGTCGGACGGCACGATCTGGTTCAGCGACCCGCACTACGGGATCATGACCGACTACGAAGGATTCCGGGCGCCATCCGAAAACCCCCTCGTGGTCTACCGTGCCGATCCGGATACCGGCGCGCTGGATGTCATGGTCGACGACATGAATGCGCCCAACGGCCTCGCATTCTCGCCGGACGAGACACGGCTCTACGTCGCGGACACCGGGCGGATGTTCCTGAACGATCCGACGCATATCCGGGTGTACGACATCTCGGACGACGGCAGGTGTCGAAACGGTCGACACTTTCATACGATCGACAACGGCATGGCCGACGGCTTTCGGGTCGATACCGATGGCAACCTATGGTCCTCAGCCGCCGATGGGGTGCATTGCATCGCGCCGGATGGCCGCCTGCTGGGCAAGATCCTCGTGCCGGAACTGGTGTCGAACGTCTGCTTTGGCGGGCGCGCAAAACATCAGCTGTTCATCACGGCCACGACCAGCCTTTATCGCGTCACGCTGGTCCGCAACGGGGCCCAATGGCCCTGATATCATGATGATCGGCTGAAGGGTGCGAATGGCGAGCCGTGGAGGACTCGAACCCCCGACCTGAGAATTAGAAGTTCCCTGCTCTAATCCAGCTGAGCTAACGGCCCGTCGCGCCCTCATGCCTGCCTGCGGGCGATCCCGTCAAGATGGCAGGTACCGTGGCGGGACCTTCAGTGGGTCCAGGCGCCGCGCCGGTTGGTCGCAAAGTTGTCGCCGTAGCCGCCGGGCCGGACATTGGCCTTGCGCGACTGGGCACGCAGAACGACCACGTCGATACCGTGATCGCGGGCGTATTCCTCCGCGTCGGCCTGGCTCTCGAAGCGCAGCTTTACCTGCGCCTGCGTGTCACGCGATCCCGTCCACCCGGTCAGGGGGTCGATCTCGCGGGCGGTGTCCTGAATGAACTCCAAAACCCAATCACGGGTTTTTGCCGTCCCCGAGGACATGGCAGTCTTGGCTGGCTTGTAGATACGCGCGCGCATGGGGGCCTCGGACGTCGGAACAACTGTTGCGTCTTTATCGGTCTCGCACCGCGTCGCGCAAGGGGTCTGGTGTCGCATCCCGGTGCGTGGCCGCGCGATCCCTGCTGACATCGACGGGTTGATCCGGCGCGCGCAAGGGTCACATGTAGGGTTGCCGACGATCCGAGGTGCACCATGGCCCACAACAATACCAATCAGCCCAAGGGCGATGTTCTGACGCTGCCGCCACGCAATGTCGACGACCTGCCCATGATGCAGCGTGCCCCCGCCGCCCGCCCCAAGATGGAAGGCGGCATCAGGTTCCGCATGGCAACCGAATTCGAACCGGCTGGCGATCAGCCCACCGCGATCATGGAACTGTCGCAAGGTGTGCGCGACGGGGAACGCGATCAGGTCCTGCTGGGCGCGACCGGCACCGGCAAGACCTTTACCATGGCCAAGATCATCGAAGAGACGCAGCGCCCCGCGATTATCCTTGCTCCCAACAAGACGCTGGCAGCGCAGTTGTATGGCGAGTTCAAGGGCTTCTTCCCCGACAACGCCGTCGAATACTTCGTCAGCTACTACGACTATTATCAGCCCGAGGCCTACGTTCCGCGATCCGACACCTTCATCGAGAAGGAGTCGCAGATCAACGAACAGATCGACCGGATGCGCCACTCGGCCACCCGCGCCCTGCTGGAGCGCGACGACGTGATCATCGTCGCCTCCGTCTCCTGCATCTACGGCATCGGGTCGGTCGAAACATACGGCGCGATGACCCAGGACCTGTTCGTCGGGCAGGAATACGATCAGCGCAAGGTCATGGCCGACCTCATCGCCCAGCAGTACCGCCGCAACGATGCGGCCTTCGCGCGCGGGTCGTTCCGGGTGCGCGGCGACAGCCTGGAGATCTGGCCCGCCCACCTGGACGATGCGGCATGGCGCCTGTCCTTCTTCGGTGAGGAGTTGGAGAGCATCGTGCAGTTCGACCCCCTCACCGGGGCCAAAGTGGCCGACATGGACAAGATCCGCGTCTATGCCAACAGCCACTACGTCACGCCCCGCCCGACGATGCAGAGCGCGATCAAGAACATCAAGGCGGAGCTCGAGGTGCGCCTCAAGCAGCTGGTCGATGACGGCAAGCTGCTGGAAGCTCAGCGTCTGGAACAGCGCACCAAGTTCGATATCGAGATGCTGGAGGCCACGGGCGTCTGCAACGGGATCGAGAACTACTCCCGCTATCTGACGGGGCGCGCGCCGGGCGAACCGCCCCCCACCCTGTTCGAATACATCCCCGACAATGCCATCGTCTTCGCGGACGAAAGCCACGTGTCGGTCCCGCAGATCGGCGGCATGTACAAGGGCGACTTCCGTCGCAAGATGACGCTGGCCGAACACGGGTTCCGCCTGCCGTCCTGCATGGACAACCGCCCGCTGAAATTCGAGGAATGGGACGCCATGCGACCCCAGTCCGTCTTCGTCAGCGCCACGCCCGCCGCGTGGGAGCTGGAGCAGACCGGCGGTGTGTTTACCGAACAGGTGATCCGCCCGACCGGCCTTCTGGACCCCGAGATCGAAATCCGCCCGGTTGGGATGCAGGTCGATGATTTGCTGGACGAGATCCGCAAGGTGAACGCCCGGGGCATGCGCACGCTGTGCACCACCCTGACCAAGCGGATGGCCGAGGACCTGACCGAATATCTGCACGAGCAGGGTATCAAGGTCCGCTACATGCACTCGGACATCGACACGATCGAGCGGATCGAGATCCTGCGCGACCTGCGTCTGGGGGCCTTCGACGTGCTGATCGGGATCAACCTGCTGCGCGAGGGGCTCGATATTCCCGAATGCGGGCTGGTCGCCATTCTGGATGCCGACAAGGAAGGGTTCCTGCGCTCGGAGACATCGCTGGTGCAGACCATCGGCCGGGCGGCGCGGAACGCCGATGGCCGCGTCATCATGTATGCCGACCGCATCACGGGGTCGATGGAACGCGCCATGGGCGAGACGGAGCGGCGCCGTCAGAAGCAGATCGCCTACAACGAGGAACACGGGATCACCCCGGCGACGGTCAAGAAGAACGTCGAGGATATCCTTGCCGGGCTCTACAAGGGCGACGTGGACATGAACCGCGTCACCGCCAAGATCGACAAGCCGATGGCGGGTGCGAACCTGATGGCCCACCTCGATGCCCTGCGCGATCAGATGCGCAAGGCCGCCGAGAACCTGGAGTTCGAGGAAGCCGCGCGCCTTCGCGACGAGGTCAAACGTCTGGAGGCGGTGGACCTTGCGGTGTCGGACGATCCGCTTGCGCGGCAGTCTGCGGTGGAACAGGCCGTCGAAGACGCCCGCAAGGCGGAAGGCCGCTCCACCGCCGGTCGACCGGGGCAACGGGGCGGCAACGTATCGCGTCGCAAGAAACGCTAGATCCGCCGCAGGGGCGCGCGGCGGGTGTCCGGGCGATACACCATATCGCCCGGTTCCGGGGCCTCAGCCGCGACTGCTGAGCGCCCGCACCGCGATGACGACGACGACCGCGCCGACAAGGCCGGTCACTGCGACAAGAAGAACCCCGCCGGCGGCAAGGATTCCGACCCCGAGGGCCGCGAGGATGAACGGTGTGGCCATCGCCGCGGCGGCCCCCACGATCGCATAAAGCGCCTTGCTGTGCCCCGTCACGGCACCCGCAAGAAGGCCGACCGCCAAACCGACGACCGCCAGTATCACGAGCGCGACAACGCCGAGCCCTTCGAAAAAACCTTCCATCATATTCTCCTGCATTTGAGGTGCCTGACTTTGCCCTGCCCTGCAGGCCAACAAAGTTATCCTTAACTATCGGTTAACTCTTGGGCTTGCCTGATGGGTCCATGCGATTCCTTCTGGCCCTGCTTCTTTTCACACATCCCGCCATTGCCGGGCCATGGGTCCGCCCCTCGGATGAGACCTATGTCTTCGTGGGACATGAGGAAGGCCTCTCTGGCTGGACATCCGTCTACGCGGAACGTGGGGGGCCGCGGAACCTGACCTTCGGCCTTGATACGGGCGGGCACGTGGCCGCGGGAATGATGGGGATGGTGGATCCCCCGCTGGACGGGCGCATACGCACCTTCGTACGGATCCCAGTCCTCTCCGGTGATGACCAGAGGGCGAAACGGCCCGACTGGGTATCGCCATGGTTGGTGGCGGTCGAGGTCGGGATCGGTCTGGACCGCGAAGGCACCGGCGAAACCGCCGTCAGATACACCGCCGGCCTGACCGTCGGGCGCCCCCTGTCAACGGCGCTCGGCGATGGCTGGACCACCTTCGACCTGCGCGGCACCGCCGGTGGCGGCAAGATCCGCAGGTTGAATGCCCAGTATGTTGTCGGGGTCAAACCGACGGACCGCCTGACGCTGGAGCTTGGCCTGTTCGCGGAGCAGGAAACCGACATCAGCTATGCCGTGGCGCCCACGGTCCAGATCGGGCTGGGCGACCTCGGCGCAGCCCGCTTCGGGGTGTCCCTGAAGGATGGGGGCAACACGATCCTTCGGGTCGGATGGGCGCGAATCTTCTGATCCTTGCAACCTTTACGATTGGCCTCCGGTACAGGCCGGTGGCCGTGGGTGCATGCACGCGCATCGTGCAGGCGGACCTGTTGCGCAGCCGCCTTTCGGTTCACGAAAGCATGGAGCGCAGGGCAAGATAGGCGGCGGCTGTCGCGGCGTTGGCAAGGTTCAGGGACCGGATGTGCGGGGATCGCATCGGCAGACGGATCAGATGATCCGGATAGGCATCCAGAATCGGGGCCGGAAGACCCGTCGTTTCCCGCCCGAAAACCAGATGCACGTCACCCGGAAAGGTCACGTCATAGGCGCTGCGGCTTCCGAAATCCTCCAGCAGGAACAGGGCATCGGCACGCGGGGCCCGGCGCACCAAGAAGTCGTCCCAGCTGTCGAACTCGAAAAGGCTGACATGTTTCCAGTAGTCCAGGCCAGCGCGGCGCACCGTCCGGTCGCTCAACTCGAACCCGTAGGGCCGGATCAGGCACAGGTCGATGTCGAGCGCGACGCAGGTCCGCCCGATGCTGCCGGTGTTGCCCGGTATCTCGGGCTGGAACAACACGATGGCCGGGCGCTGAACTGTGCCCGCGTCGAGCGTCGGTGAGGTGCTGCTCACGTATGCACGCGTTCCCAACGCTCGATCAGGTCGAACTGCAGGCTACGCGCACGACGGCCCCATGCGATCCCGCCCTCCGGGCGTTCCCGCTGGGCCAGTGTCAGGCGGTTGCGACGGTCGACATCGGCGCAGAAGGTCGCGAAGGCCAGCTCCCGACCGCCCCGGGCCTGAAAATACCCGACAAGGGCCGACACGAAATTCAGGGTGCCGGTCTTGGCCTGAACCGGAATACGAACATCGCCCTCGATCGTCAGCTCTCGCATCACGGGGCGCAGCCGGGGGGCCGCGCCGCGCGCCGTCAGGGCCGTGACCATATCGGCGGCGGTGATGCGCGTCGTGCCGTTCAGGCCGGAATGATCGTCGAAATCCGGTTTGCGCGCACCCGTCCGTTCCTGCAGCCACGCGGACATCGCATCTGCCGAGGCGTTGAGCGTGCGCACCGATTGCCCACGGGCCTGACTGGCCGACAGGCCCAGAACCTCGGCCGTCAGGTTGGTCGAAAACCGCAGCATGTTGCGCGCGATCCGGTCGAGCGGCGCACTCTGCACACGCGCGACCTCGGTTCCCGAAGGCACGCTGCCGACGTGACGGGCGGCATCGACGACGATCCCGTTCGACCGCAACATCGTCCGCATCACATCACCCGCATACAGCGCCGGGTTGCGCACTGGCAGCCAACGCGACCCGCTGCCCCCCAGTTGGCCCCGCGCGACCGTCCAGGCATCCACATCCCCATCGCGGGCGTAGGTATAGACCGGCAGGGACCGGTCCGCGATCTGCATCCGGGACGACGTGACCGCGGGGCGAAACCGGTCCGTGCGGGCATCCATGTCGATCCCGTAAGACGATCCGGCGCGCTGCCATTGAAAGTGGACGCGGTTGAAGTTCAGGTTCAGACCGCCGACAGCCGGATTGTAGCCGACGTATTCCGGCTGGCTTCGGTCGATCCGTTCGAATACCGGCAATGCCCCGTCAGCAACGAGGAACCGCCCGGACACGGAGGTGATGCCGGCCGCGCGTGCGGCCACGGCAAGGTCATGCAGGCCGTCGGTGTCGAGCGCAGGATCCCCACCACCGACCAGCACGAGATCACCATTGACCCGCCCGCCCGACACGGGCCCGGTCGCGATCAGGCGCGTGACGAACCGATGATCCGCACCGAGCGTTTCCAATGCGTAGAGCGCCGTCAGCGCCTTGGCCGAGGACGCGGGCGGCAGGGGGCGGATGGGATTGTATGTCTCCAACACCTCGCCTGTCCGCGCATCGGCGACCACGAAGCCGACGCGCCCGCCAAGGCCCGCTTCCTCGACCAGCCGATTGGCCGCAGGGGCCGAGCGCGCCAGCGCATCCGCAGGTTTGTAGGCCGGACGGGAGGAATTGGCCGGAGCATTGGCACAGGCCGGCAGGGCCGTTGCCGCCGCAAGGCTGGCCGTCAGGAAAGTGCGCCGTTGCATCGTGGTAAAACCTCCGTCGGAATAGGCACTTGATGCCCCCCCGACGTCGGAAAGTGAACCCTGCTCTGGGCGTGATCGCGCGGGGGTGATACCGGCAGGCATGGATCGCACGCTTCTCACCTCCGTCGGCCTGATGTTCGTGGCCATGTCCCTGATCCCGATGGGCGATACGGCCGGCAAGCTTCTGACGACGCAGCACGGCGTGACCCCCTTCTTCGTCGCCTTCAGCCGCTTTGCCGTCGGGGCCGTCATGATCCTTGTCGTGGTCGGTGGCCGGGTGCACTGGCCGCTGTATCGCGACTGGCGCGTCTGGCTGCGTGCCGCAATGGTATCGGGCGGCATCGCCTGCATGCTGACGGCCCTGCGCACCGCCGACATCGCGACGGTGTTCGGCGCCTTTTTCGTGGGCCCGATCTTCAGTTACGCCCTGTCGATCCTGCTGCTGGGGGAACGAGTCACATGGTTGCAGACCGTGCTTCTGCTGATCGGGTTCTGCGGCGTCCTTCTGGTGGTGCAACCGGGGGCGGACATGGACCCGGGCCTGATCTGGGCCTTCATGGGCGGGTTGTTCTATGGCGCCTACCTCACCGCATCCCGCTGGCTGTCGGCTCTGGCACCGCCTCGCCAGCTGATGCTGACGCAGACGGCGCTGGGCACGCTGATCCTTGCGCCCCTCGGCGCCCTGCAGGTTCCGGTGTTCGATGCGACGGTCTGGGGCCTCGTCATCTTTTCGGGCCTGTCATCGGCGACGGGGAACCTGCTGCTGGTGCTGGCCTATCGGCGCAGCGATGCAACCGTACTGGCCCCATTCGTCTACTTTCAGCTGTTGTCGGCCACGGTCCTCGGCTGGACGATCTTCGGCACCTTTCCGGATGCCGTCGCCTTGTGTGGCCTCGCCATCCTGATCACGGCAGGCGTGGGAACCGTCCTTCTGAAACGCTAGGACCAGCCGCCGCCCGCGCGGATCGCCGTGCTGGAGGCCGTGTGCATCGGCACGTTGACGAAGGCCCATGCCGGGGCCTCGATCCATCCCAGGCGATGCGCCGCGGCGGCCGGCACCCTGTGCTGACGGTAGGTTTTCGCGGCACGGGACGTGCGGGCGGCAATGCGGTCGCCGGGACGGGCCAGAACACCGACCGGGACGGCACCCATGATGCTTTGCCAATCTTCCCAGCGGTGCAACTGCGCAAGGTTGTCGGCCCCCATCAGCCAGACGAACCGCACCCCCGGATAGTGGCGTTGCAACCGCGCGATCGTCTGGGCGGTGTAGCGGGTGCCGAGGCGCGCCTCGATGTCGGTGACGGTGACGCGCGGGTGCCGCATGACCTCGCGCGCCCGGTCCAGTCGCCGTCCGATCGGGGCCGGCCCGCGTGCCTTCAGCGGATTGCCGGGGCTGACCAGCCACCACACCCGATCCAGCCCGAAACGGCGCAGCGCCTCGCGCGTGATATGAACGTGACCCGCATGGGCAGGATCGAAGGAACCGCCCAGAAGGCCGATGGTCTGGCCGGGAACGGCAAGGGGAAAGCCGGTACGCATGGCGCGCACCCTTCCGCGCCCTGCCCCGGACGCGCAAGCCCCGATCTGACCGCTGCCGATTGCCCCGGCGCGCCTGCCGCGATACACGAAGCGCCAAATCCCCAAACCACGAGCGGAGTCCGAGCGATGGCCAGCTATCAGTACGTCTATCACATGGACGGCGTGTCCAAACAGTATCCCGGCGGCAAGAAGGTGTTCGAGAACATCCGCCTGTCCTTCCTGCCGGGCGTCAAGATCGGCGTCGTCGGCGTCAACGGCACGGGTAAATCCTCGCTCATGCGGATCATGGCCGGCATCGACAAGGATTTCCAGGGAGAGGCCTGGGCCGCAGAAGGCGCCAAGATCGGCTATCTCAGCCAGGAACCCGAACTCGACGACAGCAAGACCGTGCGCGAGAACGTCATGGAAGGCGTGGCCGAGAAGAAGGCGATCCTCGACCGCTACAATGAACTTGCCATGAACTACTCGGACGAGACCGCCGAGGAGATGGCCAAGCTTCAGGACGAGATCGACGCCCAGAACCTGTGGGATCTGGACAGCCAGGTCGACATCGCCCTCGAGGCGCTGCGCTGCCCCCCCGATGACGCCTCCCCCGCGAACCTTTCGGGGGGTGAGCGTCGCCGCGTCGCGCTGTGCAAGTTGCTGCTCGAAGCGCCGGACATGCTGCTGCTCGACGAGCCGACCAACCACCTCGATGCGGAAACCATCGCCTGGCTGCAAAAGCACCTGATCGACTACAAGGGCACGATCCTGATCGTCACCCACGATCGCTATTTCCTCGATGATATCACGTCCTGGATTCTGGAGCTGGAGCGTGGGCGCGGCATCCCGTGGGAAGGCAATTATTCCTCGTGGATCGAGCAGAAGGCCAAGCGGCTGGAGCAGGAAGCCAAGGAAGACAAGTCGCGCAAGAAGACGCTGGAGCGGGAACTGGAATGGATGCGGTCCGGGGCCAAGGCCCGTCAGACCAAGTCCAAGGCCCGGATCGCGGCCTATCACGAAATGGCGGACCGGTCGGAGAAGGAACTGGTCGGCAAGGCGCAGATCATCATCCCAAACGGCCCCCGTCTGGGCGCCAAGGTGATCGAGGTCGAGGGCCTGTCCAAGGCCTACGGCGACCGCCTGCTGGTCGACAACCTGTCGTTCTCCCTGCCGCCGGGCGGGATCGTCGGCGTGATCGGGCCGAACGGCGCGGGCAAATCCACCCTGTTCCGCATGCTGACCGGGCAGGAACAGCCCGATTCCGGCACGGTGGAATACGGTGATACGGTCAAGCTGTCCTACGTCGACCAGACACGCGATGACCTGAACCCCGACGACAACGTCTGGCAGGCGATTTCGGGCGGGGCCGAGTTGATCAAGCTGGGCGATGCAGAAGTGGCCAGCCGCGCCTATTGCGGGGCTTTCAACTTCAAGGGCGCTGACCAGCAGAAGAAGGTCGGCATCCTGTCGGGCGGTGAGCGTAACCGTGTCCACATGGCCCGCCTTTTGAAAGACGGCGGCAACGTTCTTCTGCTCGACGAGCCGACCAACGACCTCGACGTCGAAACCCTGCGCGCGCTCGAGGATGCCATTGCCGATTTTGCCGGTTGCGCCGTCGTCATCAGCCACGACCGTTTCTTCCTCGACCGTCTGTGCACACACATCCTTGCGTTCGAAGGCGACAGCCACGTGGAATGGTTCGAGGGCAACTTCGAGGCCTACGAAGCAGACAAGGCCCGCCGTCTTGGCGCAGATGCGCTTGAGCCGAAGCGCGTGAAATACAAGAAGTTCACACGTTAGGAACGGACGTGCTGCGCGGATCCCGGATCCGACCCGCGCAGCACCCTTCCGGTCGGGCTGACGTCAGGGGCTCAGGCCCTTCGGGATCACTCCGCAGCCATCGCCTCCAGAACGCGCAGGGCACGGTGAACCGACCGCACCTGACCGCGCGGCAACAGGCGCAGGGCGGCTGCCTGTTCCAACGGGGCACGGTCGAGCAGGGTCAGGGCGATGACGCTCGGATGTTCCTGCGCGGGCCGGCCGCCATCCAACCCCTCCTCGATCAGACGCCGCACTTCCGCCGGGGAATGGATGGGGGCCTTGCGCCGCTCCGCCTGCTGACCCTGTGGCAGCGTCATGGCAACCGGCGGCACCGGGCCGGAAGGGGCCTCAAGCCGCATCCGGCCCAAGGGCGCGCGGGAACTGAAGACGGACCGACGCGCCACCGGCGACCGATCTTCCTGCGCGGGCGCAGGCGTGGCCGACGTGTCGGCGGTAGACTCGTCATGTATTGCCGCAGGCTTGGCTGCGGCGCTCGGGCCGTCCTCCCGGACAGCAGGCTTTGCGCCCCGCTCCTCGACCTGCGCGATCAGATCACGGGCGAGGGTCCGCAAACGGTCATCGGACAGCTTGCCGGCACCACCCGCCCCCCGGTTCAGTCCGAGGGCCGCAGCGTCATCACCCAGCATCGCCAGAAGCGCCTGAATTCGTTCGTCCGGCGCGGTGGGGGCCGTGGTCGACTGTGACGGCTGTGGTTGCGCAACAGCACGGGGAGACTTGCGAAAACTCAGCATGGGAGATCTTTCATCAGGCGTAGCTGCGGACAAGCGCGCCCGCCACGAGGGTCCAGCCATCGACGACGACGAAGAAGGCCAGCTTGAATGGAAGTGATACGATGGCAGGCGGGACCATCATCATGCCCATCGACATCAGAACCGCCGCGGCAACCATGTCGATGATCAGGAATGGCATGAACACGAGAAACCCGATCTGAAACGCGCGACTGATTTCGGACAACAGGAACGACGGGACGAGAACCGAGAGGGCATCCGCTTCGGCTTCGGGGCGCAGGGCGCGCAGATGTTCCAGTGTCTCGACATCGACGCGGGCCGACATGAAGGCGCGAAACGGCTCCAAGGTGGCAAGGAACGCCTCCTCCATGGGCATGGTCCCCTCGGCAAGCGGGGCAAGTCCCATGGCGTAGGCTTCGGTAAAGACAGGCTCCATGACGAAGTACGTCAGAAACATCGCAAGGCTGATGATCAGCATGTTCGGCGGCGAAGCCTGCAAGCCGATTGCCTGTCGCAGGATCGACAGCACGGTCACGATGAACGGAAAACAGGTGACCGTGATCGCGATGCCCGGCGCCAGGCTCAGCACGGTCAGCAGGGCGATAAGCTGCATCGACCGAAGTGTCAGGGACCCTTCGTCGCCAAACGTCACCGACAGATCCTGAGCCCCCGCCTGATTGGCCATCAGGGCGAGCAGGGGCAGGCAAACGGCCAGTATCGCAGATCGGGGAACGGAACGTATCACGCAACGGCATCCGGTTCCGATACTTCGGTCAGACGCACGGCAAGACGGCCTTCCCCGCCCTCCACCTCCTGCAACTGCCCGCGCGCGATCAATCGATCCCCGGCATAGAGCTCCACCGGGTCATCGACACCGCGATCCAGCGTCAGGACGGCGTCGCGGCGCAACGACAACAGCTCCGCCACCGTCGGATGGGCCCGACCGACCGAGATCGTGATCTCGACCGGTACGCGGGCAAGGGCATTGTTCGTATCGGAGGTGCGATCAGTCATCGACGGGTTCCACTTTTACAGATGCAAGAAAGGTTTCGAGGGCCTCGTCCATGACGGCGAGAACAGCCTCCAGATCGATGCGCCGCTCCTGATCGTCCCACCGCACGAGCGCCTGGGATATGGCAAGCGCCGGTTCGGCCCGGATGGTCACCTGATCCGGGGTCAGGCCGGCCCGTTCGACCAACCTGGCCAGCGGTGCGGTTTCCTCCGGTGCGACCTGAAGCATCAGCTTGCCCGCCCCATCGGAAAGCAAGGTCTGAAGTTCTTCGAGAAGGACCCCGATGAAGGCGCGTTCGGCCGCACGCGGCAGCAGCTTGTCGAACACCTCGTGCAGCATAGGCTCCAGCGCGGCGATGGCAGAAACGACGGCGCTCTGCTGATCCCGCTCCAGCACCATGAGACGATCGGCGAGCTTCTCTCCGATGCGGCCCTGCTCCTCATCGACCTGGGCCATGGCGTCGTCCCAACCGGCGTTGTAGGCCGTGTCGAAGTCGTCGTTGCCCACCGACAGTTCCGGGGGCACAGCCGGTGGCAGGACCTTCGGCCTGCCGAAATCCTCAAGCGACAATCGCGTCATCTTGCGTCCTCCGGCGTCTCATCCATCCAGCCGCGCAGCACTTCGATCGTCTCTTCGCGCCGTTCGGAGATGAGCTGCCTCAGACGATCTACCGGGTCCTCCGTCTCTGCGGCATCGGGGGTGTCATCGTCATAGGCAGACAGGGATCCAAGGTTCGACAGGTCCGACAGGTCGGGGAGGGCGTCTTCGGCCGCGGGGTCTTCGGGCGCGGCCATCGGGCTGGGCAGCTCCATGGGTTTAGGGGCCTCCTGCGCGGCACCCCCCATCAGGTTGTCGGATACGGGGTCCGGTACAGGCAGAGCCTGAGGAAGCAGCAGGCCACGCAAGGTCGGCCGCACGAAGAAGGCGAGCGCGGCGATGGCGACAAGTGCCAGAAGGCCTGCTGTCACCATCTGCGTGATCTGCCCGCCGGACAGCCAGGGCAGAGACAGATTCGGGGCCGCTCCCGGATCCGGCGGCAGGTCGAATTCCATCGATCTGACCGTCACGACATCACCGCGATCTTCGCGGAACCCGACAGCCGACTGCACGAGGTCGCGCAGGGTCGCAAGCTCCTCCTCGCCACGCGGGGTCCATTCCGGTGCCCCGTCCTCGCCCGGCACGCGCAGCCCGTCGACCATGACGGCCACCGTCACCCGTTCAATGCTGCCGGGACCACGCTCGATCTGACGTTCGGTCGCGGAAAAATCGTAGTTCACGCGTTCCCGGGTTTCGGCGTTGCTTGCCTCGCTGTCGCCACCACCGGCATCTCCGTCGGGCAGATTGCTGGCGACGGTCACACCGGCCCCCGCAGCGCCCCGCTCGCTGCTCGAACGTTCCTCGGTATCGGTCGAGATGACGACGCGGCTGTCCGGGTCCAGAACCCGTTCAGTGATCACTTCGCGATCGGCGCGCGTCTCGACCGCCAGTTCCACGACATATCGCCCCTCGCCGACCCGGGCCGACAGGAGGTTCTCGACGGACATCCGCATCTCTGCGACGCGGTTGTCGCGCGCTTCCCGTTCCGTCCCCATCATGTCGCCGCTGACGACGCGGCCGCTGCTCGAATCGATGACCGTCACCGCTTCGGGCAGAAGGTTGGGAACGGCACCCGCGACAAGGGATTGAACGGATTGCGCCAGCGACGCCCCGACCGCGCCCGAAACCATCTGAATTGTGACGGAGGCGCTGGCCTCACGTTCCCGACTGAACGGCGAGGCATCCGCCGTGGCGATATGGACCCGCGCCATCCTGACCCCGTTTCCAGCAAGGATCGTACGCGTCAACTCCCCTTCCCGGGCACGCCAATAGGCGGCGTCGAACATCTGCGACGTGGTACCAAACCCGCTGAGCCCGTCGAGAAGCTCGTAACCCGATCCATCAGTGCGCGGCAGTCCCTCTCCGGCCAGTTGCAGACGCAGGCCGTCACGCTCGGCCTCGCTTACGTAGATGGCATCGCCGCGCACCTCGTGGTCGATGCCGCGCGCCTCCAGGCTCGAGATGACCTCACCGGCGGCCGCCGGGTCGAGGCGGGAGTACAGCAGCTCCATTCTGGGGGCGGTGGCAATCCGGGTCAGAAACAGAACGGCAAGAAATGCCACCAATGTCGCGGTCGCCAGGACCGCCAGCCTGCGCTTGTCCTGAGCCTGCCAATAGGCTGCGAAAGTTTCCAAAACTCATCCTCCGGGAAGGTCGGCCCGTTCTGGGCGTCGGGGCCAAGATTCCCGATTCACATTAAGAAACGGTTAGCCACCGATCAGTTAGGAAGGCCCCCGCAACATGAGGGTGGCGAAATGGCCGATGCTACGGAAGAACCTGAGGAAAAGAAGGCCGGCTTAGGTCTGAAGGGCTGGGCCGCGGCTGCGATTCTATCGCTTGTTCTCGGGGGCGGCGGATTCTACGCCGCCTATTCCGGAATGGTTGCGAATGCCCTGACCCCGAAAGAAGCGCCGCATCCCGTCGCAGAGGCGCGCGGCCCCGAGTTTCTCGAACTGGAACCGATGCTGGTCTCGGTCGGTGGCGAAGGATCGATCAAGCAACTCCGTTTTCGCGCCTTTCTTCAGGTTCCCTATCAAGGGGCCGACCATGTCGAAGCGTTGCAACCCAGGATCCTCGACATTTTCGCAACGTATCTTCGCGCGGTGGGAACAGACACCTTGGAGAACCCGGCGGCCCTCCTGCGGATCCGGGCACAGCTTTTGCGGCGTGTGCAACTCCTCGCCGGTCCCGAAGCCGTCTCCGACCTGCTCATCATCGACTTTGTGATAACCTGACATGAATATTCTCAGCCTGCTCTCGGACATCCTTCTCGTCGTCGCGACCCTTGGCCTCGCGGGTTATTGCTGGGCCCTGTCGCGCCGCTTGCGAAAGTTCGACACCATCGACAGCAACGAAGAGCGTCGGATCAACGATCTGTCCGAGCAAATCGACGACCTGACTGCCTCTCTGGCCGCCGCACGAGAAGAGAAGGACGACCGGGCCGAGCGGCTGAGGGCGGAGATCGAGGCCGCGGATGATCGCATCGGCCGGCTCGAGGTTCTGCTTGCCGGTCTGGAGGACATCGAAGCCGATGTAGCCGACCGCATGGATCGCATCGAAGAACCTGTTCCTCACGATGAGGCGATCGTCATGCCCACCTTTCGCAGCCGTCCCGCGCCAGAAGGAAAGTTCATTCGATGAGAATCATGTTCGGTAAGATGAAGACCTTGGCCTTCGGTGGCGTGATCGTCCTCCTGACCCTGTCGGCCTTGTCCCGAATCGTTTCAGCCAGTCTGTCGGACGATGGCGATGCAGCGCAGGAAGACATGCATCTGGTCTCCTCCGAATTGCTATGCCCCCCATCGCAGGAAGTCGGGAACCTCCTTCGACAGATCGCGCAACGCGATGCCGAGCTGGAGGAACGGGAGGCCGCCATCGCCCTGCGCGAGCAGGATATGCGCGTCGCCCGACAGGAGATCGGCGCCTCTCTCGCTGCCCTGACGGAAGCGGAAGCGCGTCTGGAAGCGCGCATGTATCAGTCTGATCAGGCTTCGGAAACGGACATCGCGCGCCTGACGGAGGTCTACGAGGGGATGAAACCAAAGGAAGCGGCCATCCTGTTCGAAGCAATGGAGGCCGGCTTCGCGTCGGGCTTCTTGGCTCGCATGCGACCTGACGCCGCTTCGGCCGTCTTTTCCAATCTCTCACCCGAGAAAGCCTATGCGCTCAGCGTCGTGATGGCCGGACGCAATGCCTCTGCCGCGACCGGAGGTGCACAATGACCGGTCTCGTCGGTGTCGGCGTCATCTTCGTCATGGTGTTCGGCGGGTACCTTCTGGCTGGTGGCAAGATGGGCATCATCCTGAAGGCCCTTCCGTTCGAGTTCATGATGATCGGTGGCGCGGCCTTTGGCGCGTTCCTTGTCGGGAACAGCATGTCCGAAGCGAAACATACGATGAAGGAACTGGGGAAGGTCTTCAAAGGACCCAGGTGGAAACCGGACGACTATCGCGATCTCCTTTGCCTGCTGTTCGAGCTTGTTCGCCTTGGCCGGCAGAACCCGGTCGCCTTGGAAGAACACATCGAAAACCCGCCCGAGTCCTCGATCTTCAGCAACTATCCGAGGGTTCTTGGTGACGGCGAAGCAATTGCGATGATCTGCGATACGCTTCGCGCCATGTCGATGAACTACGATGATCCCCACCAGGTGGAGGAGGTTCTCGGCAAGCGGATAGAGGAGAACATCCACCACGCGATGCATCCAAGCCATGCCTTGCAGACAACTGCGGATGCCTTGCCGGCCCTCGGAATCGTGGCTGCCGTTCTCGGCGTCATCAAGACGATGGCCTCCATCGATCAACCACCGGAGGTCCTTGGCAAGCTGATCGGCGGCGCGCTGGTCGGAACCTTCCTCGGGGTCTTTCTGGCGTATGGCATCGTTGGCCCCTTCGCGACCCGGTTAAAAGCCATCGCCGAACAGGACGCGCATTTCTACGCGCTTATCCAAGAGGTTCTCGTCGCCAACCTGCACAACCATGCAACGAACATCTGTATCGAAGTCGGACGGCAGAACACACCCACCCATATCCGGCCCTCCTACAGCGCTCTGGAAGAGGCGTTGAAAGCACGCAAGGCCGCGTGATGCTGGGTCGTTGTCTAGCGATAGCGGTGCTGTTCCTGATGGTTCGGCCCGAACCGATCCTGGCGCAGATCGTCGAAGTCCGGTCGGGCGAACATGCGGAGTTTTCGCGCCTTGTCTTCCCGGCCCCACGGGGAACCGAATGGGTCGTGGAACAGGCCAGCGACCGTGAGGTACGCCTTGCCTTCGACGTGCCGGGTCTGCGCTTCGATTTGGGCCGGGTCTTCGACTTCATTCCCAAGGACCGGCTTTCCGACCTTCGGGCGGACGGGGCCAACCTGGAGATTGCGCTGGGATGTGACTGCACCATCGGGGTGGAGCAGATTGCATCTGGACATATGGTCATCGATATCCGCAACCGAGTAGAGCCTGCTGCCCCGCCCGCCCCGCGCCCCGAGCCGGATGTCGTAGCAACTGAGACCACCGCGCAGGTGCCAGTTCTGCCCCTACAGCTTTCACCGGTTTCGACGCTTGCGGCAGGCCTGCGCCTGCCAATGCGCGCCGCCGACATGCTAGATCCAGGCATCCGGGACCCTGTTCAGCGTGCAAATGCCACTCTTCCGGAACAGCCGCGCGCAAATGATGCGCCACGCCCCCAGATCACGATCCGGGAACATCGCCGTAGTGGACTTGTCACGAGTCAGGACTCTCGGAACAGACAGGCCGACGGACTTCCGAAATGCAGCCTCGAAACCGTTGCCACCTCCATCTTGATGGAGCCGCCATCAACAGCCCTGGCTGACCTGCCGGCTGCCCGCATGGCCACGCTGGACGATGCGGACGGGCTTTCGGCCCCCGGCCTGACCGCCTTGGCCAGAACGTATCTGACACTGGGTTGGGGGACAGAGGCGCGACAAGCGTTGACGCTCGCCGGAGTCTTCGACGGCGACCTGATCCAGATGGCGATCGCGATGGATGGCGACCCCAACATGGCGAACGCGACACTTGATGCTGATCCCGCCTGTGGACCTGCGACGACTTTGCTTTTGCTCGTCGCGGGTCAGTTTGCGGGGGATTGGGGGTCCGTGGACGAGGAAACCTTCGTCCGCTTCATCGACAGACTGCCCGATGAACGACGAACGGATCTCGAGACCCGGTTGAACGACGGCTTGGCCCGCCTCGGGCAGAGCGACCTCATGGGGCGCCTGATACCCTTGCCCGCCCCCCTGATGCCATACACTCCTCCATCGTCCGAAATCTCCTCTGCCGGAACGGGAACGGACGCAATCCGGGCCAGTATGGACCTGCTCATGGAGCAACAGGACGGGACCGTCCCGACTGAACCGATCCATCTGCAGAATGCGCTTGCTCTGCGCCTGTCGATTCCCGCGGGGCCACTGCGGGATGAGTTCGACGACCTGCTTGCACGCCGGCTTTTGCTGTCGGGGCATGTGGCCGAAGCAATTTCCGTCGTGCAGGAGAGACCGGATTTAGCCGATGCCCTGCTGACCGTCGCTTTGCAGGAACTGCCGGAGGCGGACCTGTTGGAGGTCGCGATCAGGCTACGTCCGTTCATCCCAAGCGATGCCCCCCAGATAGAAGACGTAGCCGAGATCATGCGCGGGTTCGGCCTGTCGTCGGCCGCACGCGATTTCGTTGCAATCAGAACCGGCGAAGGTCTTCCGAAACGGCCCACACTTTGGCGGCGCCCAGCGTCCATGGACGGAACCCGCGCGGTCGAGCGTTTGTCGGAGGAGGATCGCGCGTGGCTTGACCGCGACTTCAACCTGATCGCACAAGCCGATGGCATGCCGCCCGAAACACCCAGACAGCGTGCGGCGGCACTGATCGCGGCGCGAAACACGGACGATCCGCCGGTCGACGACTTCGATCGGGCCGAAATGGCGTTGGAGACGAGCCGTCGGGTTTCCGACGTCATGCAACGCCTTCTGGATCAGCCAGGCTGAGGTCTTCGTAACGGCGCATTAACCCCGTTTGGCTAGCCTGCGATTCATGGGCAGAACGCCCCGGAGGCTCCTGCATGCGCGCGCTGTTTCAACCAACCGTCCTGATGGCGCTGGCCTTGATGTCGATCATCCTCATGATGATCCTGCCGATGCCGTCCTGGGTGCTCGACCTCGGGTTGTCTGCGTCCTTCGCCATAGCGATCCTGATCTTCACCACCACACTCTTCATCGAACGTCCGCTGGAATTCTCGGCCTTTCCGACGATCCTTCTGGCCTCGCTGATGCTGCGCCTCTCGCTCAATGTCTCCTCCACGAAACTCATCATAGGCGAGGGGCATACGGGCACGGATGCGGCGGGGCACGTAATCGAGGGCTTTGCGAATTTCGTCATGGGCGGCAGCGTCGCCCTGGGCCTTGTCGTGTTCGGCGTGCTCCTGATCGTGAACTTCATGGTCATCACCAAGGGCGCGACACGCATGGCCGAGGTGGGCGCCCGGTTCGCCCTCGACGGCATGCCGGGCAAACAGCTGGCCATTGACAGCGATGTTGCCGCAGGCGCCATCGATCACGAGGAGGCCAAGCGCCGCCGCGATGTGGAACTGTCCGAAACCACGTTCTTCGGATCGCTCGATGGGGCATCGAAGTTCGTCAAGGGCGACGCGGTTGCCGGACTTCTGATCACGATCCTGAATCTGGTGGTTGGCCTGACGGTCGGGATGATCGCCCATGACATGCCGATCGGTACGGCGGTCGAGACCTATGCGATCCTCACGGTCGGCGACGGGCTCGTCTCGCAGATACCTGCGGTGATCATATCGATCGCATCCGGCCTGCTTCTGGCGAAAGGCGGCGGCAAGGGGGCCATCGATACCGCCATCATCGCGCAGGTCGGCCAGCATCCGGCCGCCTTGGCCACGGTCGCGTTCATCATGACCGTTTTCGCCTTTGTCCCCGGTTTGCCCTTCCTGCCTTTCATCGCCGGGGCGCTTCTGTTGGGTGGGGCGGCGTTCTGGCGAATGCGGGCCCTCCAACCGGAGGACGCATCGGGATCCGATGCCCCCCTGCCCCCCCCGGAACGGGAAATCGGCGATATCCTTGATCTTGACGATATCCGGGTCGAATTTGCGCTCGACCTCGTCGATCTGGCGCTCGACCCGTCAAACGGGTTGGAGCGTCGTATCAGCGGGCTGCGCAACCATATTGCGGAACGGTTCGGCATCATCCTGCCGGAAATCCGGATGACGGACGATGCGGGCCTGCCATCGGGAACCTACGTCATCCGCATCCAGGGTGTCGTCATGGCCCGGGACAAGTTGGAGCGGGGGCACGTCCTTGTCCTGACAGGCTCGGATGGTGCCAATGCCCTGCCCGGCAACATCGTGAAGGAACCCGTCTATGGCGCACCCGCACGGTGGGTGCCCTCGGCACACGCGGACACCATGTCCGGCCATACCATCGTGACCCCGACCGAGGTGCTGGCCACGCACCTTCTGGAGGTCATCAAGTCCAACTTTCCGCGCCTGCTCGGCCTAAAGGGGTTGCAGCGCCTTCTGGACGCCTTTGCCAAGGTGTCCTCGCCGGAGAAATCGTTGGCCAACCGGCGGCTGCTGGACGATCTGGTGCCATCGAAAGTCTCGCCCGAAACCCTGCTGGCGGTCCTGCGGCATCTGTTGTCGGAACGTATATCCGTCCGCAATCTGCCCGTCATCCTCGAAGCAATCGCAGAGCGGCGGGACCACAACCTGTCCCCCGACGAACTGGGCGAACATGTCCGTCAGCGACTGGCCGATCAAATCACCGCAGAGTTGAAACGCCCCGATGGGACGGTGCCCCTTCTGCAGTTGGCGCAAGGATGGGAGGATACCTTTGCCCGTCATCAGCTGGATGGGCACGGGGCCGGTCGCGACATTGCACTGCCGCCGGACCTGTTTCAGAAATTGGCGACCAATCTGGCCGATGGCATCGGGCGCGCGGCGGAACAGGGCACGCACGCCGCTATCGTCACGTCGGCCCGCCGTCGTCGGTTCGTGCAGACCGTCTTGTCTACGCGCGGCTTGCCCAATCCAGTCATCTCCTACGAGGAGATCGGGACCGTCGCGGTGCCCGCGATCATCGGATCGATCGCCGCATGATCGACGGCCTGCTTGCTCTGCATGATGTGGTTGCCCCGGCACTTGGCGGGTTTCTGGTCGTGTTCCTTCGGGTGGGTGCCATGATGCTGCTCGTTCCCGGTCTTGGCGATCAGATGATCCCCGCGCGCGTCCGCCTCGTGGCGGGCTTTGCGCTCGCTGCGGCCATCACCCCTGCGGTGTCGACGCCCGTATCCGTCGGATCCGCACTGATCCTGACGGAGACGATCGTCGGGCTCGCGTTCGGTGCCGTGCTTCGGTTTCTGGCCCAGGCCCTGCTGATCGCGGGGATGATGGCCGCACAGCTGACGTCATTGTCGCAACTTTTCGGCACGCAGGAGCCTTCGTCCGCCATCGGCAACCTGCTCAACATCGCGGGGCTGTGCCTGCTCATGGCAACTGGCCTGCCGCTTTACCTCGTCGAGATGCTGATCCGCAGCTATGACGTCATCCCCCTCGGCAGCATCATGCCCGGTTCCGATGTCGTCAGATGGGGCGTCGCGCGGTTGTCCCATGCGTTCGCGCTCGCCTTCGGGCTGGCGGCACCCTTCGCGCTGGCTGCGATCCTGTACAATGCGGCGATGGGCGTCATCAATCGCGCCATGCCCCAGTTGATGGTCGCGCTGGTCGGCGCGCCTGCGATCACCGGCGCGGCGGGCTTGATCCTGATGCTGGCCGCCCCCGTCATCCTGACTGTCTGGCATGGCGCGATGATTGCCGTTCTCGACGATCCGATCTCAGGCGCCCTGCCATGAGTCAGGAAGACGGCGCAGAACGCAGCCACGAGGCGACACCTCAGAAGCTGGAGGAGGCGCGCAAGAAAGGCGAAATCGTCAAATCCCAGGACGTGATGGTGGCGGCATCCTACCTTGGCGCACTGCTATGCATCCTCTTGGCCGCGCCAACGGTCGGTCGGCTGTTCCTCGAGACCGGCGGCACCCTGCTTGAACGCGCGGAATCATTTGGCCAACCCCTGCGGGAGGGCGGCGGGGGCATAGGCGGCGCCCTTCTTGGTCGGGTCCTCGGCGTGACCGCGCTTGTCGTGGGACCGATTTCGGCGTTGGTTCTGGCCGCGATACTGGCGCAACAGGCGTTCGTCGTCGCCCCATCCAAGCTGATGCCGAAGATGTCGCGCATTTCGGTGATTTCGAATGCGAAGAACAAGTTCGGCCCGTCGGGCCTTTTCGAGTTCGCCAAATCCGCTGTCAAACTGACGGTATTCGCCGGGCTTCTGGGGTATTTCCTGTTCTCGAACATCGACCGCATGATTATGGCCGCCGCCCTAGACCCGCGCGAGGTCGCCGGCCTCGTGCCGGATATGCTGGTTCAGTTCCTGATCGCGGTCGTCCTCGTCTCCGGCGCGATCGCCGTCGTCGATTACGGCTGGCAACGGCACAGCCACCTCGCCAAGAACCGCATGACCCGGCAGGAGGTTCTGGACGAAACCAAGCAATCCGAGGGCGATCCCTACATGAAGGCGCGCCGTCGTCAGCGGGGGCAGGAACTGGCGACGAACCGGATGTTGGCCGATGTGCCCGAGGCGGCCGTGGTCGTGGTGAACCCCACCCATTATGCCGTGGCCCTGAAATGGTCGCCCATGGATCCGTCGCCGCCGGTCGTCGTGGCGAAAGGCGTCGACGAAATCGCCGCCAAGATCCGGGAGGTCGCGGGTGAGCACGGCATCCCGATCCACAGTGATCCACCAACGGCCCGCGCCCTGCACGCCACCGTCGACATCGGCGATGCCATCGACCGCGAACATTTCGCAGCCGTCGCCATCGCCGTCCGCTTTGCGCAGGAAATGCGCGACAAGGCAGGTCGGTGATGCGCCGCGATCAGAAACTGGAGCAACTCGGACAGCTGGCTGCCCTTCGATCGCAACGCTCGGCCGCCCGTCTTGCCGGCCGCATGGCGAAATTGACCGCATTGCAGGCACGGGATACCGCCCTTCGCGCCCCGCCCGAAGGCGAGCCTGCAAGCTTGCCGGAGCTGATCGCGCGGGACCGCCATGATACATGGCGCAACCAGCAACTGGCACGTCTGTCATTGGAGCTGGCCCGTGCCCGAGCCGAGGTGGAGCCCTTTCGCCACGCTCATGCGCGCGACGTGGCACGTGAACAGGTCATCGCCCGCCTGCAGGGCAAGCGGACGAAAGGCGCGGGCTAGGTTCCGTTCTCAGCCGTCCTGGCGCACCATGGAAATGATGAGGACACGGGCATCCGGATCGCCCAGCCGGGTCGAGATCACGGTATCGAGGCGGCCCCGCAGACGGTTCATCGGCTCTGGTGCCGTAAAGTCCCCGTCAAATCCGCCCAGAGAGGCATGGAGGTAGAGAATTTCATTCATGCCGTCCCGCAACAGTGGTTCGAGCAGGAGCACGTCATCGCGCGACACGTTGTGCGCTTCGATCCCGAGGGACAGAACGACGTGGGACCAGATTCTTCCGTCGCGCAGAACGGGCACGACGAAAAGGTCGCGCAGGGACACGACCTCCGGAGCCGACAGGTCCGGTTCCGTAGGTTCCACGACGGCAATTTCTTCGCCTTCGGGCGGGGGCGGACGCAGGAAATGCCCGGCGGCGGCCCCGCCGATCAGCGCGACGACTACAAGCAGGAGGGGGAGGATCTTTGCCATGATCAGAACGGCAGGATGATGTCGGCGACCTGCTGGCCGAGGCGCGGTTGCTGCACCGCCGTGATCTGCCCCCGCCCACCATAGGAAATGCGGGCCGCGGCGATCTTGTCGTAGGTGATCTCGTTCTGACGCGAGATATCCTCGGGCCGCACATACCCCGTCACCAGCATCTCGCGCAGCTCGAAGTTCACGCGCACCTCCTGCCGTCCCTCGATCTGAAGCGTGCCGTTCGGTTGCACCCCCGTCACCGTCGCCGCGACCCGCAGCGTCAGCTTTTCACGCCGCCGCACACCCCCGCTGCCCGACGAGGCGCTGGAGCTGTCGATGCCCACCGCATCCGCCAGCGATGCACCATCCGGCAAGCGTGGATCGATCGACTGAGGCAGGCCGAAGAAGTTCGGGATTCCAAGGCTCTCGGATCCGCTGCGCGATCGATTGGTGCTGTTGTTGATCTCCGCGTTCTCGTCGATCTCGATCACGACGGTCAGGATATCGCCCCGGTCGCCGGCGCGCCGGTCGCCCAGCAGTGATTGGCGCCCCTGCGTCCAGAGCGACGCAGGGTGGATATCGACCGCGTCGATCTTGGTTGCCTCGAACACCGGCGTGGCCATCGCAAAGGCTTCGGCCCCTGTCGAAATCGGTGTCAGTTCGGGCGCCTGGCCGACCTGTTCCAGTCGGCCGCAGGCGGTCGCATTCAGGGTCAGCAGGGACAGGATCGCGATCTTGCGCAGGGGCATCGGGGGCCTCCGATTTGAATCAGTTGACGATGACCGCGCCAGAGGCGGTCGCCACCCCGGTCACGGTGGAACGGGACGACAGGTTCATGACGCGAATGGCCTCACCTTCACCGGCACGGCCCAAAGCGCGTCCTTCCAGCGTGATGGTCAGCCCGCCACGATTGAAGATCAGCGGCACGACAGCATTGCGTTGGATCACCGTCGGCAGGCCGACGTCGCGCAACCGGATGGGCCGCCCAGGGTACAGGTTCACCCGCGCCTCCAGACCGATCAGGTCGCGCGGGTCGTCGAAGCCGTCCTCGATGGTGACATCGGCAAAGGACAGGTCGTCGGGGCCCAGCGCCTCGCCCGCCCGCAAGGGACGCAGCACCATGACGGATTGTGCGACGGCGGGCAGGGCAACGGCCACGAGGCAGAGAGCAAGGAGGATGCGCATGACGTCAGCGGATCTGCGTGGTGGCCGACATCATCTGGTCGGCGGCGGTGATGACCTTGGCGTTCATCTCGTATCCGCGCTGCGCCTCGATCAGGTCCGTGATCTCGCGCACTGCATCGACGGAACTGTCCTCAAGGTATCCCTGTCGAAACATGCCAAGCCCGTCCTCGCCGGCAAAGCCCACGATGGGCGCGCCCGAAGCATTCGTTTCGGCGTAGAGATTGGACCCCAGCGCCTCCAGCCCCTTTTCGTTCGAGAATCCCACGAGGGTCAGCTGTCCCAGCTGCTCCGGCTCCGTGCGGTCGATGAAATAGGCATAGACCTCGCCGTCGGCATTGATGCTGACCGACCGGGTATCGTCGGGAATCGTGATGTCCGGCACGATGGCGTGGCCATCCGACGTCACCAGAAGCCCCTCGCCCGTGCGCTTCAGCGCGCCGTCCCGCGTATAGGCCGCGTTGCCGGAGGGCAGCGTGATTTCCAGGTATCCCTTGCCTTCGATGGCCACGTCCAGGTCGCCGTTTGTCTGCGCCAGAGTGCCTTGCGCGACATCCATCGTCACGGCGGAAGCGCGCACGCCCAGGCCAAGCTGCACCCCGGTGGGGATCACGGTTCCGCTCGCGGATGCGATGGACCCGGCGCGCGTCGCCTGCTGGTAATGCAGATCCGCGAATTCCGCCCGCCGCGCGTTGTAGGCGGTGGTGTTCATGTTGGCGAGGTTGTTCGAAATCACCTCGACCCGCATCTGCTGGGCCGACATGCCGGTTGCGGCGATAGACAGGGCGCGCATGGGCGTCTCCTTTACGGTGTCATTGTTCCATCAGACGGAAGATCGAGCGGACGCGCTCATCCTCCTGCGTCATGAAGTTCTGGCCCAACTCGTAGGCATTCTGGACGGTGATCATCCGCGCGATTTCCAGCACGGGGTTCACGTTCGATGCCTCGAGAAAGCCTTGCAGGATGCGCGGGGTCTCCACCGGAACCGTGCCGTCCCCTGCCTCGAACAAGGTGCCTGCCGTGCGCGCCAGACGATCCGGTGCGACAGGCATGACAAGCCCGATCTGCGCAAGCGGCTGTCCGTCCGCCGACAGGGTTCCGTCGCCCGAGACATGCACGGCGTTCGATCCCGGCGGCACGAACACGGGCGCGCCGCCTGCGTCCAGCAAGGCATCCCCTTCGGGGGTGACGACACCTCCGTCCGGCCCGGTCATGAACGCGCCGGCGCGGGTCAGAAACGTCTGCCCGTTGCGATCGACCTGAAAGAAGCCGTCCCCCTCGATCGCCAAGTCAAACGCGCCGCCGGTTCGTTCCAATGCGCCCTGGGTCAGGTTCGTGGTCTGCACGTTGGCATGGGCCATCGACACCGACGGATTGCCGTTCCCGGTATCCACCACGAATTCCGAAAACAGCATGCCGCCGCCCCGGTATCCGGTGGTGTTCGCGTTCGCGATGTTCTGCGCGATGGCGTTCATTTCGCGCAGCAGGCCGGATTGGCGGCCGAGCGTGGGATAGATGCCGTCGGTCATCTCAGAATCCTCCGATCACGGGGACGAGCGTGTCGGTGAAATAGCGGACCAACGTCAGGGTCATGAAACCCATCGATGCCCAGAACACCGCCAGCATCGCGGCCATCTTGGGCACGAAGGTCAGCGTCATCTCCTGAATGGACGTCAGGGCCTGGAACAGCCCGATGGCGAGGCCGACCGTCAGGGCAACCGCCAGGATCGGCGCCGACATCACGACGGCAATCCACAGACCCTGACGCAGAATATCGAAGAAAAGGGCATCGGACATCGATCAGACCGGCATCCGCAGGATTTCCTGATAGGCTTCGACCACGCGGTCACGCACCGTGACGACGGTATCGATGGCCAGCTTGCTTTCGGCGATGGCCGAGACCAGCGCATGGGGGTCCGCCCCGGTGGTCAGCGCGGCCTGCGACTGCGCCTCGGCCTCGGACAGGGCCTGGGCAAAGCCGGTGACGGCATCCATCGCAGCAGATCGGGCTGATCCGGGCATGGCGGTAGCGGGCCCGGCGCCTGACATCAGGGCCGAGATATGGGTGGTGTTCATTCTGAACTCCTATCGTTTGAGAATATCCATCACCGCCGACGACATGCGCCGGACCTGTTCGAACATCTTGAGGTTGGCCTCGTAGGTGCGCTGCGCTTCGCGCGCGTCCGCCAGTTCCGTCACGAGGTCGACGTTGGAACTGAAGTAATAGCCTTCCTCGTCGGCCATGGGGTGCGCGGGGTCGTGCAACCGTTGCAGGTCCGACCGGTCAAGCCGGACGGGGCCCGTCTCGACCGCACCCGTGCGTTGCCCGGCGTCGTATTCGGCGCGGAATTCCACCGTCTTGCGGCGGTACCCCGGTGTATCGGCGTTGGCGACATTCTCCGAGATATGGCCCAGCCGCTGGCTCTGGCTTCGCATTCCCGAGGACAGGACGGACATGGCGTTGGAAAAACCCGACATATGGCCCCCCTCAGTTGCGGCCGATGCTGGCGCGCAGCATGTCCAGCGATGATTTGTAGATGGTCACGGCGCGATTGTGGGCGCGCGTCGCCTCCACCCCCAGTAGCACCTGATCCTGCAAGGATACGGTGTTGCCATTCGGATCGGCAGGCGTCCCGCTCTCCTGGAACACGCGGGCGCTGCGCGATGTGCCGGCCAGATGACCCGGATGCGTGCGGTTCAGCGGCATCTCGGTCGAGGCGGGTTGAAAGGGGGCCATGTCGCGGGCGCGATATCCCGGCGTGTCGGCATTCGCGACATTCGTGGCGATCACGGTCTGGCGCGCGGCTGCGTGTTTCGCAGCGTCCGACGCCAGCCGGAGCAGGGAAGGTATCTCGGTCACAGGCGGATTCTCCGTCATTCCTGCAACGAAGCCTTAAGAGTGATTCCTTTAGAAATCGTTTCAACCAGCAAGGGGATGGCCATGACCACCGACACGCTCGATCCGTTCGCCCCGCTCCGCCAGGCGGTTCAGGGCATTACCCGCATGACCCCGATCGGACGCATCACGCGACTGGATGCGACGGGGTTCTTTGTCAATGGCCTGTCGGATCACGCGCGTCTGGGCGACGATGTCTACTACCGCGGGGATGATGACATTCCCCAGCGGGCAGAGGTTGTGCGGCTTGATCGCGATGGCCTGTGGGCAACCCCTTTCGGGCCGGCAACCGGTCTGCGCATCGGCCTGCCGGTGCGGGCCGGCGGGGCCCCGATGCTCGCCCCTGACACAAGCTGGATCGGCCGCGTGGTCGACCCCTTCGGCCGGCCCCTCGACGATCGCCCGATCGGCGGCGGCCTCGCAAGGCCGCTGCGACGTGCGCCGCCCCCTGCGGGTCGCCGCGGCGGCATGGGGCTGCGCCAGACCACGGGTCTTGCCGTTCTGGACACCATGCTGCCGGTGGCCGCCGGACAGAGAATCGGCCTGTTCGCCGGATCGGGCGTTGGCAAATCCACGCTGCTCGGGATGCTGGCACGACGGATGCAGGCTGATGTCTGCGTTCTCGCCCTCGTGGGGGAACGGGGGCGCGAGGTGTCGGATTTCGTCAACACGGTGCTTGGTCCCGAAGGAATGAAACGTACCGTCGTCATGGCCGCCACATCCGACATGCCTGCACCGGTCCGGCGACGCTGCGCGTTTTCCGCCATGACGGTGGCCGAACACTTCCGGGATCGGGGCCTTTCGGTGCTGTATCTGTGCGACAGCGTCACGCGCCTCGCCGAGGCTCATCGCGAAGTCGCAAGTGCGGCGGGCGAAGCGGCGGAATTGCGTGGTCACCCGCCGAGCCTGACACCCCTTCTGGCATCCCTCGCTGAACGCGCCGGTCCGGGAATCGACGGGCAGGGCATGATTTCGGCGGTCTTTTCCGTTCTGGTGGCAGGCTCGGACATGGAGGAGCCGGTGGCCGACATCGTGCGGGGGCAACTCGATGGTCACGTCGTCCTCTCGCGCGACATTGCGGAGGCTGGACGTTTCCCTGCCGTCGATGTCCTGCGATCCGTATCGAGGAGCCTTCCTGATGTGGCAACCGCAGAAGAGAATGCCTTGATCACGGAAACGCGGCGGCTGTTTGGCGTATACGACCGCGCGGAACTGATGGTGAGCTCGGGTCTCTATGAGCGTGGCGCCAACCCGGAAATCGATCGCGCCGTCGCGCTTGTCCCCCGGTTGAACGAGGTCTTTACCCAAACGAACCTTTCCACCGCGCAAGAGGCGTTTCAACAGATCGCCGCCGTTCTTGGGCGAACCTATCGGCCAATGGCATGACGGAAGGCCCGCGGACGACATGCGATCCGACGGATCGGCACAGGGCTGACCTTGTCGCAGGACAGCGTCATCTGCGCATCTGTCGCTCCCGAGCCGGAACTGACGTGCACCTGGATATACTCAGTACCCGCGCAACAGGATCAGGGCGGGGGACGTGACCGTTGACGATGCATCGTTCAAGCCGGCAATCGCCGTGTAGCGGTCGAGAACCCGGTCGATCGTGCCGGGCTTCACAAGGTCATCGACCTGATCCGAACCGAACATTGCCGCGCTCCTTTCCTTGAAAACCTCCAGCTGCCGATCCAGTTCGAGGGTCGCAAAGGATGTCGGAAGGTTCAGCGCACCCTCCATGACGGCACGCAGCGGGGCCGTGCCCATGATGGTGAACCACTTGGTCGTATTCGAGGAGGTGCCACCGGCAATTCCCTCCAACTCCCGCTGCGCGTTGAGGGCCAGGCGCATGGTGTTGTTCGTCTCTCCCATTGCCGTCTCGAAACTCTGGTCGGCATAGCGCGCGGCAATCTGATCGGGAAAATCGCTCATCACCGTGTTCGGGACGGGAAAATCCCCGAAACCGAAGGCTTTGGACATTGCCTTGTAGCGACTATCAGACAGCTTGTTCGACAGGGCGTCGGGATCCAGTGTTCCCTCTTCCAGCACCTTTCGGATGAGGTATTTGTTGTTGATATCCTCAGACAGGCCAAACGCCCCGAGCGCGACGGTCAGCAACCTGTAGTCGGAGACCAGTTGTTCCGGCGTCTCGATCGTTCCGATCTTTTCCGCGAAGTAGTCCAGATCCCGCTGCACGCTTGCGGACGATGCATGCGCAGCCTTCTGCACGTCGAGGGTCGACTGCAGAAACCGCCACCCGGCCAGCCCGCCGGTCGGCACGAACGGCTGAAAGGTCATGGCAGGTGTTGCGACAACAGCGCCGCCTCCCGCTGACGCAAGCGACCGAGGTCTCGCAATGCTTGATAGAATTGCCGCTCTTCCAGGTGCGCCGTGATTTCGTCGATCCGGTCCTTGTCAGCCGCATCCATGAAGGCCGCGCGCAGGGGCACGAGGGCCGAGAGCGTTTCGCCCAACACGGAATCGACCTCGCATTCCCCGACCAGCATCAGCTGGACGGAATGGCACAAGCGGCCGACCGGGGTGGTGACCTCTTCGGGGTTGATCGCGTCCCGCAGCCGCAGCAGCTGCGTGTTCGGTGTCAGCACCCGCAAGCGCGCCCCGCGCCCCACGTTTTCGATGACGGCCCCGTTCAGGACGATCCGATCGCCGGCAGGAAATTTCAGCATCAGGCCAGCCATGTCAGCGGGCCCCGTGGGACAAGCCGCCGACGACACGGCGATTGATCTCGAACAGGATGCGGGGATCGCCTTTTCCTTTGAGAAGTGCACGCGTCTGGCGGTCCACGAAGGCGGCAAGGCTCAACAGGCTTGCCCGCAGCGGCGCCGGCATGCCGTTTCCATCATCCGCCAACGCAGCCGCTGCTGCCAACCAGAGGCGGCGATTGTCATGCAGGACCGATGCACGGCTTGCGAAACTTGACTTGGGGTCAGAAAACGCGGCTTCCAGCCTTCGGGTAACGCCCGCAAAGACAAGGGCTTCGGCACGGGTCGGGTCCAGCAGTTGGGCGTCTAGGGCGCCATAGCCTGCGGCGGCTACGGTGTGTACGTTCAACATCGGGGGCATTCACTTTCTGCAAGGCAGGCCGCGCTTCGGCGGCGGGTCGGCAGGGCCGGTCATTCAGACGGGTTGGTCGCCCCGGAACATACCGGGACGACCGCCTTGCTTAGCGGAACAGCGACAGGATCGACTGCGGCGCCTGGTTCGCGATGGACAGCGACTGGGTTGCCAGCTGCTGCTGCACCTGAAGGGCCTGCAGACGGGCCGACGTTTCCTCCATGTTGGCATCCACGAGAGAGCCGATGCCGGAGTTGAGCGAGTCTGTCAGCTTGGAGATGAAGTCGGACTGCGTTTCGATCCGCCCCTCTGCCGAACCGAAGGCCGCGGCGGAATCGATGGCCGTCTGGATCAGGCCTTCGATGCTTTCCAACGCGCTTTCGGATCCTTCGGCCGAAGACACGTCGATGTCGGCAAGATCCGACAACCCGCCACCGATGGTGGTGTCTGCGGCGGCGTAGCTGTTGACGTTGATGCTGAACGCGTCGGCGGCAACGCCCGTTTCACCGGTGATCGTCACGGCTCCACCGGTCGAGGCGGCGGCGACGGTGGAATCGTCACCAAGGCCCGCCTCCTTCACGTATTTGTTGAAGGCATCCGTCAGACCCTTGGCAACATCGGCCGCGGTGTCACCATCGCGCGCCACGTAGGAGATCTCGTTCAGATCGCCGGCTGTCGTGTTGAAGCCCGCGCCCACGGTGCCGCCACCGGCGGTGATGGCAATCTGGTAGCCCTGGCCGGCCGCGACATCATCACCGATGGTGAATGTCCCGGTGCCAGCCGTCGCCGCACCCGCGATCGCGAAGACCGCCGCATCACCGTCACCCGTGACGTTGTTGTTGGCCGTTGCCACGACGCTGGCGCCGGTGGCAATATTGGACTTCTCGATCCCCAGATCTTCCTTCGCGACGGAGATCGAGCTCGAGGCGACGCCGCTGCCGGACCGGTCCAGCGAGGCAAGCACGTCGACCGACCCGGATCCGGCGTCGGTTTCCTTGTTGGACAACAGATTCAGGCCGTTGAACTGTGCCGCGCCGACGACGGCGCCGATCTGGTCGCGCAGAGCGGTGATGTCGGTCTGGATCTTCTCGCGGTCGACGTTGTCTTCCTGCGAGGCCACGATCTTGCCCTTGATCTGGGTCAGCAGGTCGGTGACCGTCTCGGACGCGTTCCGTGCCACGGCGACGGTGGATTCGCCCAGGGCAAGGCTTTCCTGGATCGACTTGAACCCCTGCACATCCGATTCCATCTGCTTGGAGATGGCCCAGACGGCCGAGTTGTCCTTGGCGTTGGCAACCGATTTGCCGGTCGAGATGGCGGACTGGGTCGCGCCCATATCCTTGTTGATCGATTGCAGGGTCTGCAGCGCAACCATTGCGCCGTTGTTGGTCAGAATGCTGGACATTTCAGTTCCTTAAGAATGCGCCCGCTTTGCGGGCAAGTGAGCGTCCGCCAAGGGCGGACATCGCGACATTCTGCCGTCGGGCGGGGCCCGTGATCGCCATTCTTGGCCAGACGATGGGTAATCCGCTCGGCTTAACGACTTCCTAATTTGCCCGGCCAAGTCCTTCGGATTCGACACGAAATCAACACGTCCCGCGCACCCTTGCACTTTGCGCGAACCCTGCGCTTGATGCCGGCAATGCAAGTCTTCTCCTCCAGATCCCGCCCCATCCACCTTGGCCGTTTTCCGGCGGAACGGTTGCGCCGTGGCGCAATGCCCGACCTGTCGGCCGTCCCGGCGCCCGCCGAACTCCGGTTCGACGGTGACGATACCGGCCCGATCGTCGCCGCGATGGCCGAATATCAGGCGACGATGGATGCGATCCGCGACGGCCCCGTGAACAAGGTGCAATCCGACTGCCCCTCCGACCCCGCGGAACGGGCCCGCCATCTCAAGGCGTTCGGATATTTCAACGACGCGGCCCTGATGGGCATCGGCCCTGTCCCCCCCGAGGCGCATCTTGCCGAGGTGCGTCGCAACCCGGATATCGACGCATTGGCCGAGGCGCTGCGCACCCGACAGACCAAGACACTCGCCGCCGGGATCGACGGGATCATGGCCGATCTGCGTGACCAGATGCAGACGCCGCCGACCGGCATCGGCGGGCATGACAACGCCATCTGCATCGTTGCCGACATGCCACGCGCGCCCCGTGCGGATGAGGTCGGCAGCGATTGGATCATGGACGCCTGCGCCCATCGCGCCTGTCTGCGCGCGTCGGAAACCGCGGTCATCCTGGCCAGCTATCTCCGGCTGATGGGGTTCGACGCGGTGGCGCATACCCCGACCTCGACGGACGTGAACCTGCATGTGCTTGGCATCGCGGCCGGTGTCCTGACCCACGGCGATGGCACGGTGAAGGCACCGTTTCTTGGCGCACGGTTCGGCATCGCCGCCGTCACCACGACCTTCGGGATGACGCAGGACGCGCCGCTGGCCGCGCGACAGCCTTTCGATCCGAAATGGTGGCTGGGGCTGGGTAGCCAGCGCTCCGCCCTTTCCGGCGATCCGTATACGCAGCGCGACTATCACATGGGGCCGCATCCGTTCGAAACGCTCAAACGCCGAGATACACCGACGACCTACATCGACGAGGCGCGCGTCCCCCGCGTGCCCAAGCGCGCCGACCTCTTCGCCCGCGCGCAGTTCGGCGACATGGGCAAGACCGTACAGAAGGCCGCGACGGGTGGCTATTATGTGCGCAAGGCCGCGACATCCTCGGCGCAGCGCCGGATGCTGGGGGCCTTTACCCTGTTGCAGGACGGAACGCCCGATGAGGGCCCCCGCCCCACCGATGCCGCGCGCAACGCTGCGAACGTCAAGGCGGCGGCCTACTGGCTGGGCGTGGATGCCGTGGGCATCAGCCGCTGCCCCGACTGGACATGGTATTCCCACGACGCGCGCGGCGACCCGATCGACCCGCCCCACGACCAGGCGATCTCCATGATCGTCGATCAGGGCTACGAGACGATGGAAGGCGCGTCCGGCGACGACTGGATCAGCGTGGCCCAGAGCATGCGCGCCTACCTGCGGTTTTCCCTGCTTGGCGGGGTCATCGCCCGGATGATCCGCTCGCTCGGCTACAAGGCCAAGGCGCATACCGTGATCGACGGCGAGGTGCTGCAACCGCCGCTCCTCCTGCTGTCCGGCCTCGGCGAGGTGTCCCGTATCGGCGAGGTCATCCTGAACCCCTTCCTCGGGCCGCGCCTCAAATCGGGCGTGGTGACCACCGACATGCCCGTGGCGCACGACAGGCCGATCGACTTCGGCCTGCAGACCTTCTGCGAAAGCTGCAACAAATGCGCCCGCGAATGCCCGTCCGGTGCGATCACCGCTGGGCCCAAGCGGATGTTCAACGGCTACGAGATCTGGAAATCGGACAGCCAGAAATGCGCCACCTACCGGGTAACGACCGAAGGCGGTGCGATGTGCGGGCGGTGCATGAAGACCTGTCCCTGGAACCTCGAAGGGTTGTTCGCCGAAAAACCGTTCCGCTGGGCCGCGATGAATGTTCCGGCCGCGGCCCCGGTGCTGGCCAGGCTTGACGATACGTTGGGGCGCGGCAACCTGAACCCCGTCAAGAAATGGTGGTGGGATCTGGAGCTGTCGGAGGACGGGGCCTACCGGCCCACACGCCACCCCGTGAATGCCCGCAACATCCAGCCCGACCTCGAATTGCGGCACGAGGATCAGACCCTCGCCGTCTATCCCGCGCCGCTGGCCGCGCATCCCCATCCCTATCCCGACCCGATGGACCGGGAGGCGGGGATCGCCGCCTACCGCGCGATGATCAGCGCCGACGACTACCGCCGCCGGATCGCCAAAGGGGATACGTCCCACGTCCACCGCTACACGGCGGACCGCGACAGCCCGGTCATCGCCGCCGTGGTCACGAAGGCCGAGGTGATGTCCCCGGACGTCACCAAGTACGAATTCGCCGCCGCCGATGGCAGCGACCTGCCGCCATGGACGGCAGGCGCCCACCTCGACATCGTCGTGGCGCCGGAATACCTGCGGCAATATTCCATGTCCGGCGACCCGGCCGACCGCAGCAGATATCAGATCGGCGTCCTGCGCGAAGATACGGGGCGCGGCGGTTCCAAACTCCTGCACCGCATTTTCACGCGGGGCAGGCGCGTGTTCATCGCCCCCCCGATCAATCACTTCCCCCTTACCGAGGATGCGACGATGACGCATCTGATGGGTGGCGGCATAGGCGTCACACCGATGATCGCCATGGCCCACCGCCTACACGCGCTGGGCCGCGACTTCGCCTTGCACTACTCCATCCCGTCACGGGCGCAGGCGGGCTATCTTTCGGATCTTGCCCGGGTGCCATGGGCCGATCGCGTCCACATCCACGTCAGTGACGAGGGCAAGCGCGCCGACCTTCGCGAAGTGTTGGGACATTGGTCCGAAGGCACCCATGTCTACACCTGCGGGCCCGATCGCTACATGTCTGCCGTGATCGCCGCTGCCACGCAGAACGGCTACCCCGAGGACGCCCGGCACCTCGAATATTTCGCCATCCCCGAGGAGCCGGAGTATCAGAACCATCCCTTTACCCTGCGCCTCACCGATGGCCGCGACATCGATGTCGCCGCCGATGAGGCGGCGTCCGACGCCCTGATCCGTGCAGGGATCACCGTGGATGTAAAATGTGGCGACGGTCTGTGCGGTGTCTGCGCCTGCGGCCTTGTTGCGGGTGAGGTGGAGCATCGCGACCACGTCCTTTCCGCGGCCCAGCGCGAAACTCGCATCATCCTGTGCCGTAGCCGGGCGACCTCAGCGGGCGGCGTCGTGTCGATCGACCTGCCCGAACAGGGTTAGACCGCGAAAGCCCCGCCTGTCCGAACCTCTTCCATGACGGCATAGGTGTGCGTTTCGCGCACACCCGGCAGGGTCAGCAATGTGTCCGACAGGAAGGCGCGATAGGCGGCCATGTCGCGATGGCGCGTCTTGAGCAGGTAATCGAACCCGCCGGCGACCATATGGCATTCCTCCACATCCGGGGCGTTTCGGATGGCGGCGGCGAAGGCCTCGAACACATCGGACGCGGTGCGGTCCAGCTTGACCTCGACGAAGGCCAGCAGGCCGCGCCCCAACGCCTCGGCGGACACCGTCGCGCGATAACCGGTCACGATACCGTCCCGTTGCAATCTGCGCATGCGTTCGGCGGTGGCATTCGGCGACAGGCCGATGCGCTCGGCCAGGGCCGTCACCGCGATCCGCCCATCCTCCTGCAGAATGGACAGGATTCGTCTGTCATGACGGTCCAACTGCGCTGGCATGGTGAAATCCCCCGGCCAAAACCCGATAAACGGGATTTTCCGCGCTTTGACAGCCCGCGCAAGCGATACTTTGGTGAGACCCACTGCACCGATCCGGGTAGATCCCGTTTACCCCCCCCCAGCGTCGGAGACATGCGATGCCCCCATTTTCCGCCCCATATGCCCCGGCCGACGAAGCCCTCATCGCGCCCTTGATGAAACACGCCAAGGTTTCGCCCTCGACACGCGAGACGGCGGCGCGGCTGATCGGCGCGATCCGCGCCGCCCACACCCGTATCGGCGGCTTGGAGGATTTCCTGCGCGACTACGACCTGTCGACCCGCGAGGGCCTCGCCCTGATGGCCATGGCCGAGGCGTTGCTGCGCGTCCCCGACCGCGAGACGCAGGACAAGCTGATCGCCGACAAGATCGGACAGGGCGACTGGGCCGGGCACGACCCCTCCGACGCGTGGCTCGTCTCGGCGGCGACCTGGGGCCTTGGCCTGTCCTCCCGCCTGCTGCGTCCCGGCGACACGGTGCAGGGCGTCATGGGTCAGATGACCCGCCGCATCGGCGCCCCCGCCGTGCGCACCGGCGTGCAGCAGGCGATGCGCTTCATGGGGCATCAGTTCGTGCTGGGTGAGAGCATCGAAGCCGCCCTGAAACGCGCCCGCGACAACGAAGCCAAGGGCGCGCTGCACTCCTACGACATGCTGGGCGAAGGCGCGCGCACCTGGGATGACGCGCGGCGCTATGCGGACAGCTATGCCAAGGCCATCGCCGCCATCGGGCGCAGCGCGGGCAATCGCCCCCTGCCGCACCGGCCCGGCATCTCCGTCAAGCTGTCGGCCCTGCACCCGCACTACACCCCGCGCAACCGCGAGGCGGTACTGGCCGACCTGACGCCTGTCCTGATCGACCTCGCCAGACAGGCCAAGGCGCACGACCTCAACTTCACCGTCGACGCGGAGGAGCAGGAGCGGCTGGAGCTGTCTATCGACGTGATCGAAGCGGCGCTGGCCGACGACGCCTTGCGCGACTGGAACGGCTTCGGCCTTGCGATCCAGGCCTATGGCAAACGCGCCCTGCCCCTGATCGACCGCATCGGGGCGCTGGCCCGCGACCACGGCCAGACCCTGATGGTGCGCCTCGTCAAGGGCGCCTATTGGGACACGGAGGTCAAACACGCGCAGGTCGAGGGTCAGCCGGATTTCCCCGTCTTCACGCGCAAGGTCGTGACCGACCTCAACTACCTCGCCTGTGCCGAAGCCATGCTGGCCCTGCGCCCGCATCTCTATCCGCAATTCGCCACCCACAACGCCCTGAGCATCGCAGCCATTCAGGAGATGGCAGCGAAAACCGGCATTGAGGGCGGCTATGAGTTCCAGCGCCTGCATGGCATGGGCGAGGCGCTCTATGCCGGGGTTGCCAAGCTGACCGACATCCCCTGCCGGATCTACGCCCCCGTGGGCGGGCACCGCGACCTGCTGGCCTACCTCGTGCGGCGCCTGCTGGAAAACGGCGCCTCCACCTCCTTCGTTGCCAAGGCGGGCGACGACGACGTGCCGGTGGCCGACCTGCTGGCGATCCCCGACGACCTGCGCGACCGGCCCCGCCACCCGCGCATCACCCGGCCCGGCGCCCTGTTCGGGACGCGGCGCAACTCGCAGGGGATGACCTTCGGCGCCCGCGCCGAGCTGGAGGAGCTGTCGCAGGCGATGACCGCCGCACCCGAGGCCCCCACCGCCGAGATGATCGATCCGGCCGAGGCCATGGCACGCGCCGCCCGCGCCTTTCCCGATTGGCGCGACGCCCCGGTCCAGACCCGCGCCCAGGCCCTGCGCCGCGCCGCCGACCTGTTGGAGGATCACCGCCCCGAGCTGATGGCGACGCTGGCGCGTGAGGCGGGCAAGACCATCGACGACGGCATCGCCGAGGTGCGCGAAGCGGTGGATTTCCTGCGCTTCTACGCCGACGAGGCCGAAACCCTCTGCGCCCCCCGCATCCTGCCGGGCCCGACCGGCGAGGCGAACCGCTGGCGCGCGCACGGGCGCGGGGTCTTCGTGACCATCGCGCCCTGGAACTTCCCGCTGGCCATCTTCCTCGGCCAGACCGCCGCCGCATTGGCCGTCGGAAATACGGTGGTCGCGAAACCCGCGCCGCAGACCCCGCGCATCGCCGCACAGGCCGTGGCCCTGTTGCACCGGGCGGGCGTGCCCGAGGATGCGCTGATCCTCTGCCCCGGCGGGGTGGAGGTGGGGGCCGCCCTGAGCGCCGATCCGCATCTGGCCGGCGTGGCCTTCACCGGATCGACCGCGACCGCCCGCGCCATCAACCGCGCACTAGCCGACCGCGACGGCCCGATCCTGCCGTTCATTGCCGAAACGGGCGGCATCAATGCGATGATCGTCGATGCCACCGCCCTGCCCGAACAGGTTGCCGATGACGTGGTCATGTCGGCCTTCCGCTCCGCTGGGCAACGCTGCTCCGCCTGTCGGATCCTCTATGTGCAGGACGACGTGGCCGACCGGATGATCGACATGATCGCGGGTGCTGCGGCCTGCCTGCGGCTGGGCGACCCGACGGACCCGGCCACGGATGTCGGCCCGATCATCGACGAT
Source organism: Jannaschia sp. 2305UL9-9 (assembly GCF_041403465.1). NCBI lineage: Bacteria > Pseudomonadati > Pseudomonadota > Alphaproteobacteria > Rhodobacterales > Roseobacteraceae > Jannaschia > Jannaschia sp. 2305UL9-9. Next base: position 542,289 of record NZ_JBGEHM010000002.1, on the reverse strand, counting down.
GCCGCCCTGACGCGCCTGCGCGACCACGTCGCCAGGCATAAGCCCGTCTTCCAGGGCAAAGCCCCCGAAGGCCGCTTCCTGCCACCCACGATCATCGAACTGGGGCGCGACGATCACCTGACGGAGGAGGTGTTCGGCCCGGTCCTGCACATCAAACGCTACCGCGCCGCCGACCTCGACCGTGTGCTGGACGAGATCGCGGAGACCGGCTTCGGCCTGACGTTCGGGCTGCACAGCCGTATCGATGCGACGATCGCCCATGTCACGGCGCGGGCCTCTGCGGGCAACATCTATGTCAACCGCAACCAGATCGGCGCCATCGTGGGCAGCCAGCCATTCGGGGGACACGGCCTGTCCGGCACGGGCCCCAAGGCAGGCGGTCCGCTGTACCTGCAACGGTTCGTCACCGAGACCGTGGTCAGCACCGACACCACGGCCGCAGGCGGAAATGCCAGCCTGATCGCCATGGCGGAGGTCGGGCAAGGCTAGCCTTGCCCTGCGAAGTAATGGTCGGCGGGAACGGGGCGGGATCGTGCTAGGCGGGGCCGGAATCGGGTGCTAAGCCTGCGCCCATGATCGATGCCACGCTTCATCCCGACCGCCTGTTCCCCGCCGATCCGGCCACTCGGGCCATCGCCCGCAGCCTGTTCGCAAAGGTCGAGCATATGCCGATCGTCTCACCACACGGGCACACCGACCCGACGTGGTGGGGGGACAATCCGTCGTTTTCAAACGCGGCTGACCTGTTCGTCATACCGGACCACTACGTCGTGCGGATGCTCGTGTCGCAGGGTGTCCCCTTCGAGGATCTGGGCGTCGGCGCCGCCACCGATCCGCGCGCCGTATGGCGCAGGTTCGCGGCCCATTACCACCTGTTTGCGGCAACCCCATCCCGTCTGTGGCTGGACCATGCCTTCCAGACGGTTTTCGGCCTGACCCAACGCTTGTCCGAGACGACGGCGGATATGTTCTACGACGCGATCGGTGCGGCCCTCGCGACGGAGGCCTGCAAGCCGCGCGCCCTCTACGACCGCTTCGGCATCGAAGCCATCGCAACCACCGATAGCGCGCTGGACGATCTTGCACATCATCGTGCCGTGCGGGACAGCGATTGGTCCGGTCGCGTCGTGCCGACCTACCGCCCGGATGCCTGCGTTGATCCGGAGTTCGACGGCTTCACCGACAACCTTGCCCGGTTGGGCGAGATCACGGGCTGCGACACGACCACCTGGGCGGGATACCTCGATGCACATCGCGCCCGGCGTGCCTGTTTCATCGAACTGGGCGCGACGGCCACGGATCATGGGCACCCCACGGCGGCGACGCTGGATCTGCCGCAAGACGAGGCTGCTGCGTTGTTCGCACGGGTGTCCCGGAACGCAGGCGCTCCCGGCGACGCCGAGGCGTTCCGCGCCCAGATGCTGACCGAGATGGCGCGCATGTCGGTGGACGACGGGCTGGTGATGCAATTGCACGCGGGGTCCAGTCGCAACCACTCCGACATGGTGCACGCGCGCTATGGCCGCGACCGGGGCTTCGACATTCCCGCGCGGACCGATTTCACGGGCGGCCTGCGCCCGCTGCTGAATGCTGTCGGCATGGACTCGCGCCTGACCCTGATCCTGTTCACACTGGACGAAAGCACCTATGCGCGCGAACTGGCCCCCCTGGCCGGGGCCTATCCCTGCCTGCGGCTGGGCCCGCCCTGGTGGTTCCACGACAGCTACGAGGGGATGCTGCGGTTCCGCGAACGCGTGACCGAGACGGCAGGCTTCGCCAACACCGCGGGGTTCAACGACGATACGCGGGCGCTCTGCTCCATCCCCGCGCGTCATGACGTCGCGCGGCGGGTCGATTGCGCCTTTCTCGCGCAGCAGGTCGTGACCCACAGATTGTCGGAGGAAGAGGCCCATGCCCTGATCCCCGACCTGACCACTGGACTAGCAAAGAAGGCCTACAACCTATGATGATGCGACAGACATGGCGCTGGTTCGGCCCGTCCGATGCGATCCCGCTGTCCTATATCCGCCAGGCGGGTGTCGAGGGAATCGTGACCGCCCTTTATGACCTGCCACCCGGCCGGGTCTGGCCCCTCGACAGCATTCTGGCCCGCAAGGCGCAGATCGAAGCCGCCGGCATGACATGGGACGTGGTCGAAAGCCTTCCGGTGACCGAATCCATCCGCACGGGCGACGCGGGCGCGGCGCGCGACATCGACACCTGGATCGAAAGCCTGCGCGCCTGCCATGCGGCGGGTCTGCGGGTGATCTGCTACAATTTCATGCCCGTCCTCGACTGGACCCGCACCAACCTGATGTGGGAACGGCCAGACGGGGCGCGGGCGCTGCGCTTCGACCTCGTGGATTTCGCGGCCTTCGATTTGCGCGTGCTGGGCCGCGATGCGGAAGCGGACTACACCCCCGAAGTCGTCGCCGCCGCCCGCACGCGGGACATCGACGAAGCCGCCCTGACCGCCACCATCCTTGCTGGCCTGCCCGGCACGATGGAGGGGTGGACGATCGACACCTTCCGCGACCGCCTTGCCGCCTATGCCGATATCGACGCCGACACACTGCGCGCCAACCTTGCGACATTCCTGCGCGCCGTCGTTCCCGTGGCCGAGGAACTGGGGATGCGCCTTTGCGCCCACCCCGACGATCCGCCCTGGCCGCTGTTCGGCCTGCCCCGCATCCTGTCGACCGAGGAAGACTACGCCGCCCTGCTGACCGCCGCGCCGTCACCCGCCAACGGGGTCACCTTCTGCACCGGCAGCCTCGGCGCGCGGGGCGACGTGGACCTTCCGGGCATGGCCACACGCATGGGTCCACACATCCATTTCGCCCACCTGCGCAATGTCCGCAGAGAGGCCGAGACCGTGCCGACCTCCTTCTTCGAGGACGCGCATCTTGGCGGATCGACCGACATGATCGCCTGTATCCGCGCCCTTCTGGCCGAACAGGGGCGGCGCATGGCGGCAGGCCGCGACGATGCGCAGATTCCGATGCGCCCCGATCACGGACAGATGATCATGGACGACCACACCCGCGACACGGCGCCCGGCTATCCGGCAATCGGACGCCTACGGGGCCTGTCGGAGCTGCGCGGCGCAATGGCGGCCCTGCAATGATGCCGGTTGTACTGCACTTCGGCCTCGGGGCCTTTCACCGCGCGCATCAGGCTGTCTACACCGAGGATGCCGGCGGATGGCAGATCGAGGCCGTGTCGATGCGCGACCCTACGCTTGCCGATGCCGTGAACGGGCAGGCGGGCTATACGCTTGTGACACGCACGCCCGATGGCCCGGTCCTGCGTCAGATCAAGGGCATCACCCGTGGCCATGCCCTGTCGCGGGGTGCGGGGCCGATCGCCGATCGACTGGCCGACCCGGACGTCCATGTCGTCACGGTCACGATCACCGAAAAGGGATATGGCCTCGACCGTGCGACCGGTGGGCCGGATCAGGCCCATCCGACCATGTCCCATGACCTCGCGCATCCGGGGGACCCCCGCGGCCTGATCGGCACGCTTCTTCTCGGGCTGGATCGCCGCCGCGCCGCGGGCACCGGCCCGCTGACGATCATCTGTTGCGACAACCTGCCCGACAACGGCGCGGTGCTTTCCGGTCTTCTGCGACAGACGGCGCAGATCACGCATCCCGACCTGATCGGATGGATCGACGACAATTGCACATTTCCCGCGACGATGGTCGACCGCATCACCCCCGCCACGACGCCCGAGACCACCGAACTGGTCAAGGCGCAGACCGGTCGCGACGACCCGCTTGCCATCGAGACGGAACCTTTCACCCAATGGGTGATCGAGGATCGGTTTGCCGGACCCATCCCCGACTGGCACGCCGCGGGCGCACAGATCGTGGACGATGTCGCACCCTACGAGATGATGAAGCTGCGCATGCTGAACGGCGCCCACTCCACGCTGGCCTACATGGGCCTGCTGGCGGGGCATGCCTGCGTGCGGGATGTGATGGGCGATGCGACGCTGGCCCCCTGCATTCGCGCCGTGATGGATACGGCGGGGCGGACGCTGCCGGCCGATCTGGAGACGGGCGCCTACGCCGATGCCCTGATGGAGCGTTTTGCCAATCCGTCCATCGCGCACCGCTGTCAGCAGATCGCGATGGACGGCAGCCAGAAGATGCCACAACGCATCTTCGCCACCGCCCGCGATGCCTTGGCAAAGGACATCGACGTGGCCGCCTTGGCCGATGCGACGGCAGCATGGCTGACGTACCTCGCGACTGCGGACACCGTGGACGACCCGCTGGCAGAGGCCATCTGTTCCGCCGCGCGCGCGGACGATCCGGTGGCCCGGATCGCGGATGTCGCGGGTCTCGGGTGCCGGGACGTTCTCGAACATCCCATCTGGCAGGACGCCGTCCGACAGGCCCTTGCGCGGCGGGGCGCCCAACACTGACACGGCCCGTACGGGGCGTGCAGGCGTCGGCCCGGGAAACGGACCGATCGACGGCCGAGCAAGACGGATTGGCCGCACCGCAAAAAGGGCATGATGCCCCTCATCCCGCGTGACCCTGCCACCCGGCGATGTCCGACCGGGGCAGCTTCGGCAGGGTGGCGCGGGATATGACCGCCCGCCGGGGGCGCGGCCCGCCACTGGACCCTTCGGGCCCGATACGACAAGACTGAACGCAACGCGTGCCCCGTTCCGGAGAGACAGATGAACCGCTACCCCCGCGACATGCTCGGCCATGGTCCCACCCCGCCGGATGCCCATTGGCCGGGCGGTGCGCGGATCGCCCTGTCGCTCGTGCTGAACTACGAAGAAGGCGGCGAAAACAACATCCTGCACGGCGATGCGGCCTCCGAGGCGTTCCTGTCGGAGATAACCGGCGCACAGCCTTGGCCGGGACAGCGGCACTGGAACATGGAATCGATCTACGAATACGGCGCACGGGCCGGTTTCTGGCGCCTGCACCGCATCCTGCACGATACCCCCGTGACCGTCTACGGCGTCGCCACGGCCCTGTTGCGATCCCCCCTGCAGGTCGAGGCCATGCAGGGCGCTGGCTGGGAAATCGCGTCCCACGGTCTGAAATGGGTCGAACACAAGGACATGCCCGAGGACGAGGAACGCGCTGCCATCCGCGAGGCGCTGTCCCTGCACGAGGCCGCCACCGGCAGCCCCCCGCGCGGCTGGTATACCGGCCGCTGTTCCAACAACACGGTTCGCCTCGCGGCCGAGGAAGGCGACCTCGCCTATATCTCGGACAGCTATGCAGACGACCTGCCCTACCGCGTGCGCATCGGGGATCGGTCGCAGCTGATCCTGCCCTATACGCTGGATGCCAACGATATGCGTTTCGCCATTCAGGCGGGTCATGCCGACGGCGCCTCGTGGGAGCAGTATCTGCGCGACAGTTTCGACTGCCTCTACGCCGAGGGCGGACGGATGATGTCCATCGGCCTGCATTGCCGCCTGGCCGGGCGGCCGGGGCGCGCGATGGCCTTGAAGCGGTTCCTCGACCACGTGCGCAGTCATGAGGGCGTCTGGATCGCCACGCGCGAACAGATCGCTGCCCATTGGAACCGCGTGCATCCTGAAAACGCGGGCCATGTCCGGACCGGTCAGGACATCACGCGCGACGCGGTCCCCCCCCTCTCCGATCGCCCCGTGACCGCGGGCAGCGGGGACATGGTTCACGAGTTGACGCAAGAGGCGTTCGTCGCACGCTTCGGCGGCATCTACGAACACTCTCCCTGGGTGGCAGAACGCGCCTGGCAGCAGGAGCTGGGGCCCGCACACCATCACCCTGCGGGCCTGTCCGCCGCGATGGCCCGCGCCTTCGCCGCCGGATCGCAGCAGGAACGCCACGCCGTCCTGACCGCGCACCCGGACCTTGCCGGAAAGTTGGCCGCAGCGGGCGAATTGACGGGCGACAGCACCGCCGAACAGGCAAGCGCCGGCCTCGACATGTTGACGGCGAAGGAACGGGAGACGTTCCAATCCCTGAACACGGCCTACGTCGCCAAGCACGGGTTCCCCTTCATCATCGCGGTGCGCGACTACGACAAGGCGGGCATCCTCGCCGCCTTCCACGCGCGCATCGACAACGACAGCGAGGCCGAGTTCGCGACCGCCTGCGCGCAGGTGAACCGCATCGCGCGCCTGCGCCTCGAAGCCCTCGACTGGTAATCCTCAGACCGGAGACGCACATGCCAAAAGTCCAGTTTGCCATCGAGATAGGAATGGGCACCGACCTGACCGGGGAGGACCATACCAAGGCCGCCTGCCGCGCGGTGCACGACGCCTTGCACCGCAATTCACTGACCATCGGCCCGGCCTTCGGTTTTCCGCGCGAGGCGATGCTGGTCGATATCCGCGTCGGCGTGCCCGACCCGGATGCAGTCGACCGGGACCGTGTGGCGGCCGAGGCGCCCTACGGGATCGTCGCGGTCGAGGCGGTCAAGGGCGGCGCGTCCCTGCAATCGCGTGACAAGACGGTGGTGGTGGCGAACGCCATCGTCTCGGTCAGCTTCGACGTGGAGGACGCCCGATGAGCGAGCAGCAGTTGATCGTCGAGATCGGGATGGGCGCCGACGTGCATGGCCGTGACATGACCAAGGCGGCCCTGCGCGCGGTGTCGGACGCGATCCGCCATTCGTCCCTGTCGGTATTCTATGCCTGGAAGGTGCCGCACAAGATGCGGATCGAGGTGACCATCGCCTGTCCCGACCCCGATGCCGTCGACCGCGGCGCGGTGGCCGCCGCCCTGCCCTACGGCACGGTGGAGGTGATCTGCCAGCACGGCGGCCTGACCGATGAGGGGATGGGCGGCAGCAGCGACACGACGCTGGTGATCGCGGGCGTCCGCGCCTTTCTCGATACGGGCGACCACCCGTTCACCCTCGTCGAATAGGCACGCGCGCGCCCTTCTTTGTTCCTTCAAATATCCAATCCGACGCCCGGCTTCAGGCGTCGGCATTGGCGCGCAGCGGGCCGCCGGCGCTTTCCAGCTCCACCTCGCCCGCGCGATGACAGGCGACACGGCCATTTCCGAAAGGCTGCAGTTTCGGACGTTCAGCCGAGCATCGTTCGATGGCCAGGGGGCATCGGGGATGAAAGGCACACCCCTTGGGCGGGTCGATGGGGTCGGGGATCTCGCCCTCGGGCGGCGCGACCTCGCGTCCGAAGGCATCCAGCTTCGGGGCCGCGTCGATCAGCATCGCGGTATAGGGATGGGCGGGGCGCGTGAACAGGTCGTCTGGCGCCGCCTCCTCGACCAGACGACCCAGATACAGCACGCCGATGGTGTCGGCCATGTGCCGCACCACGGTCAGGTCGTGGCTGATGAACAGGTAGGTCAGGCCATGCTCGTCCTTCAGGTCGCTCATCAGGTTCAGGACCTGCGCCTGCACGGACACGTCCAGCGCGGACGTCGGCTCGTCGCAGACGATCAGCTTGGGCTCGGAGGCCAGTGCGCGCGCCACGCAGAGCCGCTGCCTCTGACCACCCGAAAACTGGTGCGGGTATTTGCCCGCGTCCTCGGCGGCGAGACCCACCTGCACCAACAGCTTCTCGGCCATGCCATCCACGTTCCCCCCGCGCGCCGCGACGGGTTCAGTGATGATGTCGCGCACCCGCCAGCGCGGGTTGAGCGAGGCGAACGGGTCCTGGAAGATCATCTGGATGTCGGTACGGATGCGGTCGATGGTGGCCGGATCGGTTTCCGTTACCAGATCGACGCCATCGATCTCGACGTTGCCCTCGGACGGGCGCAACAGGCCGACGACCATCTTGCCGATGGTCGATTTGCCGGACCCGGATTCCCCCACGAGGGCATAGGTCGTCCGTTCGGGAATATCGAAGCTGACGTCCGACACGGCCGTCAGCATCCGCTTGGGCAGTCGTTCGATCACACGGTTGAGCCAGGGTTTGGAGACGTCGAACACCCGCGTCAGGGCCTTCACGGAAACAAGCGCGCTCATGCCGCGTCCTCCTGCGTGATCGGAAACCAGCAGGCGGCACGCGGGTCGGCCTCACCAACTTTCGGGCCGGGGTTCTGGCGGCATTTTTCCTGCGCATAGGGACAGCGCGGGTGGAAGGCACAGCCATCCGGCAGCTTGCCCAGACGCGGCATCGCACCGGGGATCTGCCGCAACCGGTGCTGACCGGCGCTGGCCGCCGGGGTCGAAGCCATGAGGCCGTCGGTATAGGGATGCCGCGGCTGACCGACGATCTGGCTGACGGGCCCGATCTCGGCCAGGCGGCCGGCATACATCACGGCCACGCGGTCGGCGGTTTCCGCGATCACGCCCATATCATGGGTCACCAGCATCGCGGCCATCCCGCGCTCACGGCACAGCCGTTTCAGAAGGGCGATGATCTGCGCCTGAACCGACACGTCCAGCGCAGTCGTCGGCTCATCCGCGATCAGCAGCGTCGGTTCGGCACAAAGGCTGAGCGCGATGACGACACGCTGACGCATCCCGCCGGAAAATTCGTGCGGATAGGCGCCCATGCGGTTCTTGGCCGACGGGATGCCGACCTCGTCCAGACCGCGGATCGCGCGGGCCTGTGCCTCGGATTGCGACACGTCGAGGTGACGCAGTATCGTCTCCTCCAACTGCTCGCCCACGGTCAGCAACGGGTTCAGGGACGTCAGCGGATCCTGGAACACCATGCCGATCCGCTTGCCGCGGATCTTGCGCATCTGCGGCAGCGACAGGTTGTCGATGCGCTCTCCCTCCAGCAGCACTTCACCGCCCGAGATATGGGCAGGCGGGTCCAGAAGGCCGATCACGGCGTTGCCGGTCATGGATTTGCCGGCACCGGATTCGCCGACGACGCCGAGAATCTCGCCACGCGCGATGTCCCAACTGACGTTGTCGACGGGGCGCAAGGTGCCGTAGCGGGTCGGAATGTCGACCGTCAGGTCGCGGAGCGAAAGGACTGGAGTGGTCATGTCTGGCCCTCGATCAGCGCGGCAAGCAGCGCCGCGTCGGTGGGATATGTTTCGGTCTCGGGCAGGAAGGACGCCATCGGGGGCCGGCCTGCCCAACTCATGTGGACGAGGGCGATGGGATGCGCCGCGTCGTCCGACCGGACGATGATGCGATCGCCGTCCCGCGCCTCGACGGACAGGCTGTCCTGACGGGGCCACAGAACGTGGCCGATAGGCAGCTCGGCCAGCAGATGCCGAAGGAGGGCGGCTCGCTCCTGATCATCGGGCCGCCAGAACGGCGTCGCTTTGAGAAGGGCATTCACCGCAGCCTCGGGTTCAGGGCATCGCGCAGCCAATCACCCAAAAGGTTCACGGACAAAGCCAGCGCAAGAAGGGTGCAGGCCGGGAAAAACAGGATCCACCATTCGCCCGAGAACAGGAAATCCTGCCCGATGCGGATCAGGGTGCCCAGGCTGGGCTGTGTCGGCGGGGCGCCCACCCCGAGAAAGCTGAGCGTCGCTTCCGCGATGATCGCCAGCGCCAGCGAAATCGTCGCGATGACCAGCACGGGCGACAGCACGTTGGGCAGGATGTGGCGCAGCATGATCGCGCCCGGTTTGCGCCCGATCAGGCGCGCGGCCTGAACGTATTCCTTGTTCTTCTCGACCATCGTGGCACCGCGCACCACGCGCGCGAACTGCACCCAGTCGGAGAGGCCGATGGCCACGATCAGCACCCAGATCGCCATCTGGTCGCGGTATTCGATGGGGATGACCCCGCGCGCCACCCCGAAGATCAGCAGCGCGACAAGGATCGACGGAAACGTCAGCTGAACATCCGCGACGCGCATGATGATCGTCTCGGTCCAGCCGCCGACATAACCGGCAAGCAGGCCCAGCGTGATGCCAAGCACCATCGCGAAGGCCACGGCCATGACGCCGACGAACAGGCTGATGCGCAAACCGTAGAGGATGGTCGAATAGACATCGCGCCCCTGGTCATCGGTGCCCAGAAAGAACGTCTCGCCGGTAAAGGCATTCGGAACGCCCGGCTCCGAGAAGCCGTTCATCAGGTTCAAGGATGAGGGATCGAACGGATTGGTCGTCGCGACCCATGGGGCCAGCACGGCGGCCAGCACCATCACGACGGTAACGAAGAAGGCGACCATCGCGACCGGCGACTTGCGGAAGGAATAGGCGAGGTCGCTGTCCCATGCCGTGCGCAGGCGCGAGGGCGCCGCCTCGGGTGCCTTGGCCAGACGGGCCTCGGGTTGCTCGGGGCTGTGGGTCATGCGTGCCTCCCGTCGATGCGCAGGCGGGGGTCGACCCAGACATACAGGATGTCGACCAGTAGATTGATCATCACGAACATCACGGAGATCAGCATCAGGTAGGCGGCCATCACCGGGATATCGACGAATTGCACCGCGTTGATGAACAGCAGGCCGACACCCGGCCATTGGAACACCGTTTCGGTGATGATCGCGAAGGCGATGATCGCACCCAGTTGCAGGCCGGTGACCGTGATCACCGGGATCATCGTGTTCTTCAGGGCGTGGCGGAAGTTGACGGCCTTCGCCGACAAACCCCGCGCGCGGGCAAAGCGGATGTAGTCCTGACGCAAGACCTCCAGCATCTCGGAGCGGACGAGGCGCATGATCAGCGTCATCTGGAACAGGCCGAGCGTGATCGACGGCAGGATCAGCGACTTGAGCCCGCTTGTCGTCAGGAAGCCCGTGGTCCACCAGCCAAGATCCACCACGTCACCGCGCCCGAAGGTCGGCAACCATCGAAGCTGCACCCCGAATACATATATCAGCAGGATGCCGATCAGGAACGTCGGCAGACTGACCCCGATCAGCGATGCGGACATGATCGCATTCGCCGCCCAGCCATCACGCCTGATCGCCGTGAAGACGCCCAGCCCGATGCCTACGGTCAACGCAAGGAACCCGGACACGAAGGCCAGTTCCAGCGTGGCAGGCGCCCGCTCGGCAATGATTTCGGCCACGGGACGCGACTGACGATAGCTGATCCCGAAATCCCCCTGCACCGCGCGGCCAAGGAACTTGGCGTACTGCACCGGGAACGGATCGTTCAGGCCAAGGGCATCGCGCAGACGCTCCACGTCGGCGACGGTCCGTTCCTGGCCCAGAAGCTGTTCGATCGGATCCCCGACGAACCGGAACATCGAAAACGCGACGAGACCAACGGCCAAAAGCACGATGACGGACTGAAAAACGCGGCGAATGATATAGGCAAGCATCTGCAATCTGTCCCGTCTGTCGACCCGGACGTCAAGACGTGACCGATGGTCAAACCCCTTCAAACGCCCGCATTGACCGAAACAGGTCACATCGCTATCTGATTTGCCAAGGCCGCAGACGCCCGCCATCCGCAGACGAAGGTCCATGGTGAAGGTCTGACAGCAAGGATGCTGTTCTACCCCGTCCTGCCTGTCGCGCAGGGGCAACGCGGATACCCCCTCGAATTTTGCGACCAGCAGACGAGAGGTCCGGCCATGGCCGACAGACCACGACCCCCGGGGGTGTCCCCCATTCACGAGACGCATCTGCATTACAACCGACCCGCCGCTTGCGCGGAATCCGGTTCGCCCCAAGGCGACCGCCCGATCGCGCGATTGGTCACAGGGGCCGCCATTCGGGATTGCGAGGTGCGCAGATGACCCCGCATCCGACCCGCAGACAGGCCAAGGAACTGGCCCGGGCCCTGCGCCAGCACGCCGGCAGGCGTGGCGAGACCATCAGTCATGGCGCCGCGCTGGATCGCGTGGCGCGCGCTCATGGGTTTCGGGACTGGAACGGCCTGTCGGCCCATGCCGGCGACGATCGCCGCGAAGGGGCCGTCGTGACCGGATCCTATCTGGGGCAGCCGTTTCGCGGCCGGATCCTGCAAAGCCGGACCATGCGACCGGGGTGGACGCGGCTTGTCCTCGACCTCGACAAGGCGGTGGACGTGGTCACGTCCGACAGTTTCAGCAACCTGCGCAAGCGTATTACCGCAACCGTCGGACCGAGGGGCCATACGCAGGAGGTGACCTCCGACGGGCGACCGCATCTGATCCTGACCCCCTGAGGGTCTGCCCAGGCCCGGAAACAATTCTCCGGGCCGGGGCGATTGCCTATTCGGCGACGTCGATCCAGCGCAGCACGAGGAAGTTGTCGGGCCGCTGCACGACCTCGACGCCGTCCTTGACGCCCCAGACGAGGGGTTGGACGTACATCGGCACGTAGGCCACATCGTCCAGCTGGATCTGCGCGATCTCGTCCAGCATGGCCTGACGCTTCGTGTCGTCGATCTCGGACTGGATCATCGGCAACAGCTCGTCGATGCGGGCGTTGGAATAGCCGCCGAAGTTCCAGGACCCCAGCTTCGCCTCGTCATCCGGCGTCGCCAGCAGGAAGCGGATCGGATGCTCTGCATCGAAGGTGCCGGGCGACCAGCCAAGCAGATACATGTCGTGATCGTCCTCGCGCAGGACCGGCCAGTAGTTGGCGACCGGCATCGTCTCGAGCAGCGGCTCCAACCCGATCTGGGCCAGCATCGCGTTGATCGCGGTGCAGACGGCTTCGTCGTTCAGATAGCGGTCGTTCGGGCACTTCAGGCTGAACCGGAAACCGTCGGGATATCCCGCTTCGGCCAGCAGGGCGCGCGCGGCTTCGACATCATAGGCCGGACGTTCCAGCCCTTCGGTATAGCCGCGCATCCCCGCGCCGACCAGTTGGGCCACCGGCTCCGCGCTGCCGCGCATCACGGTCTGCAGGATCGCGGGGACGTTGATCGCCTGGGCCACGGCCTGACGCACGCGGTTGTCGGCAAAGGGATTGCCCTCGCCACCCGCGATCAGGGCGTCTGCGTCATGCGGAAAGCCGAGCATGATCACCCGCGCCTCGATGCCGCGCACGACATCCACGCCGTCCGCCGCTTCCACGCGGGCCGCATCCTGAACCGGGACCGGTTCGATCAGGTCCAGCTCGCCGGACAACAGGGCCGCGACCGCCGTGGCCGAGTTCTGCACAGGTGTGAATTCCGCCGTCGTGACATTTCCACGATCATCGCCCCACCACCCGTCGAAGGCGGTCAGGACCGTCCGCAGGCCCGGCTGCCGTTCCGTGATCTGGTAGGGGCCGGTGCCATTGGCATTCAGCGTGGCAAAGTTGCCCTGTTCGATGTTGGGACGTTCCGCGTCATTTGCCGCGGCCCAGCCGCTGTCCATCATCATCCAGTTGGCGATGCCGTCGACGAAGATCGGGTTCGGCGCGCTCGTCATGATCTCGACGGTGTAATCGTCGGGTGCGGTGACGGAAGTGACGCCCGCGAACCAGCTCGATGTGTCGGATTCCGGTGATGATGCACGCTCGTAGCTGAAGATCACGTCCTCGGCGGTGAAATCCTCACCACCGTGAAACTTGACCCCCTCGCGCAGGGTGAAACGCCAGCCCTCGCCGTTTCCGATCGGCTCCCACGCGGTGGCAAGCGCCGGTTCGACCGCCATGTCGCGACCGCGCCGCACGAGGCCTTCGTAGACATTGCCCAGCAGGCTGAAGACAGGGGCGGAGTTGCCCGCATTCGGATCGAGCGTATTCGGATCCGTCGTCGAGGCGAACCGCAGTTCAGCAGCGCCCGCAGGCAGCGCGGCGGCCACGACCAGTGTGGCTATCATTGATCTCATGGTGTCCCCCGAAGATGATATCGGGGGACAAAATGACGCAGCGGACGGAAACGTCAAATCAAGTTTGCGATGCTCAGGCCGCAAACCCGATTTTGTATACATGGATCTCGAACGCGGGGTGCTGCTCCGCGCCGACAAGCTCGGGGCGGGCATGCCGATAGGTCGAGCGCCAATAAGGTTGGATGACGACTCCTTCGTCCTGCATGATGCGTTGCAGCTTTTCGGAAAGCGCCCGACGGGCGTCGGCGTCGGCGATGGCCATCGCCTCCGTCAGGGTGGCATCGAACTCCGCGTTGGAGAAACCCGTTTCATTCCACGGCTCGCCCGTGCGGAAGGCCAGGGCCAGGACCTGAACGCCAAGGGGGCGCTGTGCCCAATCGGTGGCCGAGAAGGGATACTTCGTCCAGTCGTTCCAGAACGTCGCACCGGGCAGGACCGTGCGGCGCACCGGAATGCCCGCGTCGCGCAACTGCGCCGCCGTCGCGTCGCAGGTGTTGCGCCGCCAGTTGTCATCGATGGAGATCAGCTCGTGCTCGAAGTCGCTCAGCCCGGCCTCCTCCAGCAGGGCGACGGCCTGGGCCGGGTCGTGCGGAACGGCAGGCAGTTGCGCATATTCCGGATGGATCGGACAGACGCAGTGGTTCTCGGCTACCGTCCCCCGGCCGTCATAGCCAAGTTCCAGCAGCACCTCGTTCGATACGGCCAGGGCCAGCGCGCGTCGCACGCGGACGTCCTCGTAGGGGCGGATGCCGTTTACCTCGGCCAACTGGTTCGGGCGCACGAACACGGTGTTCGCGGTCACGACCTCGGACCGGGTCCAGCCGGTCGTGTCCAGCAGATCGACGAATTCGCCCAGGGATTCGTAGACCATGTCGACTTCGCCCGAATCGGCGGCCGCGAAATGCGACGCCTGATCGGTGCCATAGTCGATGTATTCGATCCGGTCGGCGTAGGGCCCGCCGAAAACCTCGGTTCCCCACCACGTGTGGTCTTCACGACGAACCATGGCCGCGCGAATGCCGACCTCCAGCATGTCGGGGCGGTACGGGCCGGTGCCCTTGGCCGTCATCGGATCGCCGTCGAAATCCTGCGGCACGATCGCGGCCGGATATTCGGAGAAGCCGGCGATCAATGTGATGTCGGCCGTTCCCGGACGCAGGGTGACCGTCAGGTCGTCGGTCACCTCGATCGCGCCATCACGGGCCATGCCCGTCTCGGGATCGATCAGGGATCCCATGCGGGACGCCATGGAGTTGCCATCCACGGATTGGTCACACCACCGTTCGATGTTGAAGGCGACGTCCTCGGCGGTGAAATCCGTGCCGTCGCTCCACCGGATGCCGGGACGGACGTTCAGGGTATAGACGGTCGCGTCCTCGTTCACGTCCCACGATTCCAGCAGCATCGGCGAGAACGATCCGTCCCGCTGATACTCGACGAGGTATTCGAGCCAGCCGCGCGACAGGTTGGACATCTGCGGCCAGTCATAGGTGCGCGGGTCCTTCAGGGCACGGACGTCGGACTGAATGCGGATGGTGCCGCCCTTGGCGATCTGGGCGTGGCCATCCGCCTTGGCCGGAGAGGCCCCGATCAGCGCATAGGCCGCGGGCGCGGTCACGCCGAGCGCGGTCGCCCGGCTCAGGAAATCCCGCCGCGTCATCAGCCCCTCCGCATGTTCGCGGGCGTAGAGACGGGCAGCGGGATGGATCGTGTTGGTGGTCATGCGGACCTCCGTTCTGGTCTGGATGGGATCGGTCGGGATGGCACCGGAACGGGCCGGTGCAGGGGCGGAAAGCCCTTTGTGATTGATATCGGGAGGGGAGGTAGCCCGCCGCTCGTCACCGGCGAGGCCAAAGTGCGCAAAGCGACACCTGCGGACGCGAAAAGGGGCCCCGCGGGGCCCCTCCGATAGCAACGCCGAGCCTTGGCTCAGTTCATTTCGAAGAACTTGAACTTCGGATCATCCTCCGGCGACACCTCGATGCCGACGGCTTCGGACATGCCCCAGTTCAGCACCTGGTGGTGCAGCGGGATGTAGAGCGTCTCGCCGTTCACGACTTCCCAGATGCGGGCGATGGCGGCGTCACGCGCCTCCAGATCGGTTTCCGAGGCCAGCGACACGATCAGCTCGTCGACTTCGGCGTTGGAGAAACCGGTCGGGTTCCACGAGCCGCGGTCTTCACCCTTGGAGTGGACGAGGAAGTTGAAGATGTATTCCGAATCGTAGGTCGGAACGCCCCAGCCCAGCATGTAGAAGTCGGTCTGCTCGTTCTGGATCAGCGGGAAGTGAAGCGCCTTGGATTGGGCGTTCAGATTCACGTTCACGCCGATCTGACCCAGCATGCCGACGGCGGCCTGACAGATCGCCTCGTCGTTGACATAGCGGTCGTTCGGGCAATCGAGCTGCACCGAGAAACCGTCGCCATAGCCGGCTTCGGTCATCAGGGCCTTGGCGGCCTCGATGTCGCCCGACGGCACGGCGTCCAGTGCTTCGGTCCAGCCGTTGACGAACGGCGGCATGATGACGCCCGTCGGCTGCGACTGACCGCGCATGACGACCTGCTTGATGGCGTCGCGGTTGATTGCCATGTTCATGGCTTCGCGAACGCGGGCATCCGAGAAGGGGTTGCCTTCGGCGGAGCGCAGGTCTTCGGACCCGATGTCCATGCCGAAGAAGATCGTCCGGTTCTGCGGCGCGGTCTTGACGGTAAGGCCGTCGGTTTCGGCGACGCGGGACAGGTCCTGCACCGGAACATCCTGGATGAAATCAACTTCGCCGGACAGGAGCGCGGCCACGCGGGTCGCGGCGTTCTGGATCGGGGTGTATTCGATCCGCGTCACTTCCAGCGGGAACTCACCCACGCCCCAGTAGTCGGGGTTGGCTTCCAGAATGGTGCGGACGTCGGGCTCGCGGCTGACGAGGGTATAGGGGCCGGTGCCGTTGACATTGGTCGCGGCAAAGGTCGTCTCGCCGCTGGCCATGTCCTGAACCGCGGTCACGCCGTTCTCTTCGGTCCAGGTCTTGTCCATCATGAACAGGTTGGTGAAGTTGTTCGGCAGGATCGGGTTCGGGCCGTCCGTCACGAATTCGACGGTCAGGTCATCGACTGCGCGGACCTCGACGATGGAGGTCAGAAGCTCCTTCATCGCGGATGTTTCGGACTTCGCTCGCTCGAAGCTGAAGACGACGTCTTCGGCGGTGAAGGCGCTGCCGTCGTGGAAGGTCACGCCTTCACGCAGGTTGAACACCCAGACGTTCGGATCGTCTTCCTTGGGCGCCCAGTCGGTCGCCAGCGCGGGCTGGAACGCACCTGCGGTGTCGCGGATGATCAGCGGCTCGTAGATCTGGTGGGCCAGCGTGTGTGTCGGTCCCTCGTTCTGGGCGTGGGGGTCCAGCGTCAGGCTGTCGCCCGCACGCGCCCAGCGCAGCGTCTCGGCGCTGGCGGCACCGGCGGTGACCGCAAGAATGGTCAGAATTGCAGTGGTACGAAGCATCTTCGTCTCCCGTTGTTGGTTGGTCTGGCCCGGTGTCGTTCATCGCACCCGGCGTCATGGCGGCAGAGGATCACCGTTTCGTGTCCGGTGCAAGTCGCGGGTTCGGCTTGCCGTTACGTACGCCCGCACCATCAAGGACCATGACGCGATCGTTCCGGCCAGCCGTTCAACCTTCTGTCCAATATCCCCGCAGGGGCGCTGCCGCGGCGGGGCCAAAGGAGCCGGTTGCTGGCCGTCTGCGGCCCCGGGGCCGAGATGCAGACCCCGACCGGGCCAGGAATTGAGCGATCGGGCGAATTGCGCGACAGACGGCGAAGCTTTGCGACCCTGTCCCACCCCGCCGGAAATGGCATGGCGGACGAGGTCGCCGACCCCGCCCGATCAGGCCTTCGCCATCGCCTCAGCCGCGGAGCGATCGCAGGACGGCTTCGGCCGCGGCCTGTATCGGTGCCTCGACCTCGCGCAGGATCTGGACGCGGTCGAAACGGGACGGATCCGCGGCGACGACGGCGCGCAGGGCCTGGCCAAAGACCTGACGCACCTCCGTGCCGATGTTGAACTTGGCGATGGAGGTGTTGCGCGCCAAACGTGCCCGCTGCGCATGCGGCACGCCGCTGCCGCCGTGGATGACCAGGGGGACCGTGGTGACCGCCTGAATGGCGGCAATCGCATCCTCGTCCAACCCGGCGCCTGCATTGGTCTGCAGATGCACGTTGCCGACCGAGATGGCCATCGCGTCGACACCGGTTTCAGTGGCGAAGCGCGCGGCCTCCTCCGGGTCGGTGCCCCGGCTTTCGACACCGGCGGCATAGCCGACGAAGCCGATCTCGCCCTCGCAGCTGACGCCAGCCGCGTGGGCGATCTCGGCGATGGCGCGCGTCTGGGCGATGTTGTCCGCAAGCGGCAGTTGCGAGCCGTCGAACATCACGCTGGTGAAGCCCGCGTCGATGGCCGCGCGGCAGTCGTCGGCCTCATACCCGTGGTCCAGATGCGCGACGACGGGCACATCCACCGATGCGGCCAACGACCGGAACATCGCGCCCAGCACGGGCAGGGGCGTATGCTCCCGACAGGATGGCCCGGCCTGCAGGATGACGGGCACGCCCATCGCCTGCGCGGCATGGGTGTAGGCGCGCGCGTCCTCCCAGCCAAGGCAGACGAACCCGGCTATGGCCCGTCCGTCGCGCAAGGCGGGCTGCAGGACCTCGGACAGGGTGGCGAGCGTCATTTGAACTTGGCCACCATGTCCATGATGCCCGGGATCGTATGAAGCTGTGCCTCGTGCGTCGGCTGGAAATACTGCTTCAGGCTACGCTGGGACAGGCCGCCGAGGATGGTGAAGTAATACATCTCGTAGCCCGGCAGGACGGCGCAGGGGTGATACCCCTTGTCGAGGCAGATCGTGGACCCGTCCATGATGTGATAGGCATCACCGGGTTCGTTATCGACGCGCTGCAACATCTGGACGCCGGAGCCGTAGTTCGGCTTGAACCGGAAGTTGTAGGTCTCGTCATGCCGCGTCTCGTCGGGCAGACGGTCGGTATCGTGCTTGTGGCTTGGAAAGCCGGACCAGCCACCCTGTCCCACGGTGAACAATTCCGACACCAGCAGGCGCCCGACACGGTCGTGGCACCCTGCCCCCAGGATATGGGCGATGCGGCGGTGGGTCTTGGTCTCGTCCGATCCGTATTGCACCTTGTCGAGGTCCTTGGTGCGCACCTCGAAGGGCTTGAGCACGCCATCGAACTTCGCCCCCGCGATAAATACCTCGGCCTCGGCGGTTCGGCAGGTGAAATGCGCCTTTGCCCCGGTGGGCACGTAGACGCCTTCGGGATCGCCGTCGAAGACATCGACCTCGCGCACGCCGATGTCGCGATAGACCTGATCGTCGACATGCACCGTGACGGTCCCGGTCGCGGGCACGATGCAGGTCTCGTAGCCCGGCACCTGGTAATCGAAGGACTGCCCCTCGGTCAGCTTGACGATGTTGAAGTAGTTCAACGGCACAGTCGGGTTATCGACGTCGACGATGGGTTTGTTGTGATTGTCATGGGGGGGGATATGCATGGGGTTACTCCTTTGGGCCGGGGTGTTCGGCCAGGAAGGCCTCTAGTTCGTCGGTGGTGGGCATGGCGGGTGCGCAGCCGACGCGGGCCACGACCATCGCCGCATTGGCGGACCCGCGCAGCACGGCGTCCCTGACCGAATGGCCATTGGCCAGCGCGGCGATGAACCCGCCCATGAAGCTGTCGCCTGCACCTGTCGGCTTCAACGCGGCCGTCGCGAAGATCCCTGTCCGGACCTCCTGCCCGTCCGCGAAGGTGATCGCGCCCTTTTCGCCCATCTTGTAGACGATCAGCTTGCCGGTCGCCGCCAGCGCGCGGGCCTTTTCCAGACCCTTGTCGTAGTCCCCGGCCATGAAGCCGAACTCCACGTCGTTGCCGATGATGCAGTCGCACATGTCGCCCGCCCGGCTCAGCACCTCTGCCGCGAACTCCGCCGAGGTCCAGGAATAGGGGCGGTAGTCGATGTCGAAGATCGTGGGCAGGCCCGCCTCCTTCGCCAACTCGAACGCCCGGAAGGCCGCCGTGCGGCTGGGGTCGGCGGCGAAGACCGTGCCCGTGGTGATCAGGGCGGAATAGGGGGCGTAGTCCACCGCCTCCACGTCCGCGACCGTCATCTCGAAATCGGCGGCGCCGTTGCGGTAAATGACGGACTGGTGATCCTCCATCCGCGTCTCGACCACGGCCAGCGAATTGCGCGCCTCGCCGCCGACGGGGGTTACATGGGTGTGGTCGATGCCGTAGTGGGCCAGCTGGTTCACGCAGAACCGCCCGATAGCATCGTCGCTGACACGGGTGACGAGGGCGGCCTGACACCCCTGTTTCACCAGCGCCACGCCGATATTGGCGCTGCTGCCCCCCAGGCAGGAGACGAACTGCGTCGCATCCTCGGTCCGGGTGCCGGGCGGGTCGGGATAGAAATCCATCCCCGCGCGCCCGACGATCAGGAAATTGGTGCCCTTGAGGTCCATGTCATACACCCTGCCGCTGCTTGTGCCGGGTGGATTCCCAGTCCTCGTGCCCCTTGCGCACGCCCTCGTCCTCCGACACCTCGGCCGTCCCGACCTCCCACCAGGCGTGGCCGCCAGTGGTCCACCCCTCGTAGGCATCGACCTTCATCACGATGACGCTGGTGCGGGTGGCGGCCTTGGCACGGGTGAAGGCCTCGCCCAGTTCGGCGGGGTTCGACACGGTCTCGGCGATGGCACCCATGGCCGCGGCATGCGCCTCGAAATCGACGCCGACCTGATGGGTGGCGGTGGGCGTGTCGGCGATCAGGTTGTTGAAACTGGCTTGCCCTGTGTTGTTCTGCAACTTGTTGATGACGGCGAACCCGCCGTTGTCGAGGACGAGGATGATCAGCTTCTTTTCCGTCAGAACGCTGGAATAGATATCAGAGTTCATCAGCAGGTAGGAACCGTCGCCGCAGAACACGATGGTGTCGCTGTCGGCCTCCGCCTCCATCTGCGCGATCCGCGCGCCCCAGGCGCCCGCGATCTCGTAACCCATGCAGGAAAAGCCGAACTCCACATCCACGGTGCCGGGCGTCAGCGTACGCCAGTTGGCCGTCACCTCGGCGGGCAGGCCGCCGGCCGCCGCGACCACCCGGTCGGTTGGCGCACACAGGGCGTTCACCGCGCCGATGGCCTGCGCATAGCTGTTGGGGCGGTTGCCGGGTTTGACGTTCTCGGCCACGTAATCCGTCCACTTGGCACGCTCGGCCTGCGTGCTCTGCGTCCAACCGGTGGGCGCGCGGTGGTCGCCCAGCCCTGCGCCGATCGCCTGCAACCCCAGCTTGGCATCGCCCACGACGGTGGTGGCCAGATGCTTGGCCGCGTCGTGGCGCCCGACGTTCAACGTCATCAGGTGCGCGTCATGGGCAAAGGCCGTCCACGACCCGGTGGTGAAATCCTGCAACCGCGTACCCACGGCGAACACCACGTCGGCGCGTTCGGCGGCCCAATTGGCCGAATCCGACCCGGTCACACCGACCGGCCCGATGTTGAGGGGGTGCGTGTCCAGCAGGTTCGCGCGTCCGGCGATGGTTTCGATCACCGGGATGTCATGCGCCTCGGCAAAGGCGGTCAGTTCGGCCACCGCGCCGGAATACTGCACCCCTCCGCCTGCGATGATGACGGGGCGCTTGGCCGCGCGCAGGATCTCGACCGCCTCGGCCACCTCGACGGTGTCGGGGGCCTGACGGCGGATGCGGTGCACGCGCTTGTCGAAGAAGGTCTCGGGGTAGTCATGCGCCCAGCCCTGCACGTCCTGCGGCAGGCCGATGAAGGCGGGGCCGCAATCGGCCGGGTCCAGCATCGTGGCCAGGGCCGCGGGCAGGGAGTTCAGGATCTGCGCCGGATGCGTGATCCGGTCCCAGAAGCGCGAGACCGCCTTGAAGGCGTCGTTCACGCCCAGCGTCGGGTTCCCGAAATGCTCCAGCTGCTGCAAAACGGGGTCGGGCAGGCGCGTGATGAAGGTATCGCCGCACAGCATCAGCATCGGCAGGCGGTTGGCATGGGCCAGCGCGGCGGCCGTCAGCAGGTTCGCGGTGCCCGGCCCGGCCGAGGCGGTGCAGAACATGAACCGGCGGCGCAGGTGGTACTTGGCATAGCCGGCGGCGGCAAAGCCCATCCCCTGCTCGTTCTGTCCGCGATACAGCGGCAGGACATCGCGCAGCGGATAGATCGCCTCGCCCAGGCAGGGCACGTTGCCATGCCCGAAGATGCCGAATCCCCCACCACAGATCCGCGTCTCGACCCCGTCGATGACGATGTATTGTGCCTCCAGCCAGCGCAGAATGGCCTGCGCCACGGTCAGTCGAACCGTTTTCGTCATGGCGATCTCGCCCCTCCCCTTGTCGCTTGGAAACGTCATACACAAAACGATTGCATATTGCGCATTTCCGAATCCGAGCATACAAATTTTGCAACCGGTTGCAAATCGTAATTGCGGCTCGGCACGAAGGGGAGGATCGCATGACCGAGATCGGGATCGGGATTGTCGGCGGGGGCTACATGGGCAAGGCCCATGCGGTCGCCTATGCCGCCGTAGGCGCGGTGTTCGAGACGACGTTGCGCCCCCGGCTGGAAATGGTCTGCGCTACATCCGAAGCCAGTGCGGAACGGTATCGCACGGCCTTCGGGTTTGCGCGGGCAACGACCGACTGGCGCAACCTCGTGGGCGACCCGCGCGTCGACGCGATCGTCATCGCCTCGCCCCAATCCACCCACCGCGCCATCGCGGAGGCCGCCTTTGCGCTGGGCAAGCCCGTGTTCTGCGAAAAACCCCTTGGTCGCGACCTCGCCGACAGCCGCGCCATGGTTGCCGCCGCCGATGCGGCGGGCGTGGTCAACATGACCGGCTTCAACTACGTGCGCACCCCGGCCACGCAATATGCCCGACAGCTGCTGCAGGAAGGCGCCATCGGGGACGTGACGTGGTATCGCGGCGAACATACCGAGGATTTTCTGGCCGATCCGGAGGCGCCCGCCACCTGGCGCTGTCAGGGGCGCGATACGGGCACGATGGGCGATCTTGCCCCGCATCCGATCAACTGCGCCCTTGCCCTGATGGGGCCGATCGCGTCGCTGAACGCGGTGATCGAAACCGTGCACGAAACGCGCCCCGGCGCGGATGGCCCTGTGACCGTGACCAATGACGACCACGCGCAAATCATGCTGCGCTTCGCCTCGGGCGCGATGGGGCATCTCTACGCCAGCCGCACGGCAACGGGCAAGAAGATGGGCTATGCCTACGAGATCCACGGCACCAGGGGCGCGATCCGCTTCGACGGCGAGGATCAGAACTCCCTGCATGTCTACCGCGCCGAGGGGCCGGAGGCCGGGCGCGGGTTCACCCGCATCCTGACCGGTCCCGCGCATCCGAACTATGCCGCGTTCTGTCAGGGGCCGGGGCATGGCACCGGCTATCAGGACCAGATCATCATCGAGGCGCGCGACTTCCTCGCCGCCATCGAGGCGGGCGCATCCGCCTTCCCCACTTTCCGCGACGGGATGGAGGTCAACCGCGTGGTCGACGCCGCCTGGACCTCCTCCGACACCCGTGCCTGGGTCGATTTGTAAGGACAAGACCATGACGATACGCATTGGCAACGCCCCCTGTTCATGGGGCATCGAATTCGCCAGCGGCGAAGGCTATCCCACTTGGACCGAGGTGCTGCGCCAATGCGCCGCCGCCGGCTACAAGGGGATCGAACTTGGCCCCATCGGCTTCATGCCCGAAGATCCCGCCATCCTGGCCGATAGACTGGCCGAGCATGACCTGAGCCTGATCGGCGGCGTGGTGTTCCGCCCATTCCATGACGCGACCAAGTGGGACGAGGTTGTCGATGCCTCCGAGCGGACGATCGCCGCGCTCAAGGCACATGGCGCGAAACACCTCGTCCTGATCGACAGCATCTCGCCCCGTCGCGCGCCCACCGCCGGACGCGCCGCCGAAGCCGAGCAGATGGACACCGCCGAATGGGCGGCGTTCCGTGACCGCATCGCCCATGTCGCCAGGATGGGCACCGACGCGGGGCTGACCGTGGGCATGCACGCCCATGCCGCCGGGTTCATCGATTTCGAGCCGGAGCTGGAACGCCTGCTGGACGAGGTGCCGGAGGAGATCCTCAAGATCTGTTTCGACACGGGCCACCATTCCTATGCCGGCTATGACCCTGTCGCCTTCATGAAGCGGCACATCGGGCGCATCAGCTACATGCACTTCAAGGATATCGACCCCGCGGTGAAGGCCCGCGTCGTCGAAAACCGCACCGGGTTCTACGATGCCTGCGGACAGGGCATCTTCTGCAACCTTGGCAAGGGCGACGTCGATTTCCCCGCCGTGCGGCAGATCCTGCTGGATGCGGGTTTCGAAGGCTGGTGCACGGTCGAACAGGATTGCGACCCGACCATGGACAACGACACGCTGGGCGACGCGCGCGCCAACCGTGAATACCTGCAATCGATCGGATTCTGAGACATGGCAAAACTGAACTGGGGCATGATCGGCGGCGGCGAAGGCAGCCAGATCGGACCGGCGCACCGTCTGGGTGCACAGGCGGATGGCAATTTCACCTTGGCCGCGGGCGCGCTGGACGTGGATGCGGCGAAGGGGCGGGATTACGGAATGCGCCTCGGCATTGCCGAGGACCGCGCCTATGCCAACTGGCAGGACATGCTGGACGGCGAAAAGGGGCGCGACGACCGGGTCGACCTCGTGACGGTCGCCACGCCCAATTCCACGCATTTCGAGATCACCAAGGCGTTCCTCGAAGCCGGGTTCAACGTGCTGTGCGAAAAGCCTATGACCATGACGGTGGAGGAGGGAGAGGAGATCGTCCGCGTCGCGAAATCCACCGGCAGGATCTGTGCGGTGAACTACTGCTACTCCGCCTATCCGATGGTGCGCGAGATGCGGCAGATGGTGGCGACCGGGCAGCTGGGCAAGATCCGCCTTGTCGTCGCCAACTTCAGCCACGGGCACCATGGCGACGCGACCGACGCCGACAACCCGCGCGTGCGCTGGCGCTATGACCCCAAGATGGCGGGCGTATCGGGGCAGTTCGCCGATTGCGGCATCCACGCGATGCACATGGCCAGCTTCATCGCCGGCGATCAGGTGCGCAGCCTGTCGGCCGATTTCGCCTCCACCATCTCCAGCCGGGAGCTTGAGGACGACGCCATGGTCAACTTCCGGATGGAAGGGGGCACGGTCGGGCGCCTCTGGACGTCCTCCGTCGCCATCGGGCGCCAGCACGGCTTCGACATCCAGGTGTTCGGAGAGACGGGGGGCCTGCGTTGGGCATCCGAGCAACCGAACCAAGTCTACTACACCCCCGTCGGCAGACGCACGCAGATCATGGAAAAGGGTGAGGGCGGATTGTCGTCGGAGGCCGCGCGCCTGAGCCGCGTGTCCATCGCGCACCCCGAGGGGTTCCCGCTGGCCGTGGCCAACATCTACGTCGATCTGGCCGCCGCGATCCGGGGCGAGGTCTATGGCGCCCTGCCCACGGCGGAAGACGGGTTGCGGTCGATGGCTGCGGTGCACCAGGCCGTGGCGTCGGCCAAGGCGGACGGGGCCTGGGTGGACGCGCGTCCGCCGATGTATCGCTGATGCCGACTGAAAGGCGCGGGGGCCTGCCCCCCGCGCTTTTGCTGCACGACACCCAATGGTCAGGAAATGGGGCGCAGCGTTCCGCGTTCGACGATGTGACAGGCGAAAAGGCGCGCCTCCGGCAGGCGATCAGGGTCTTCTATGGTGGCAAGGGCCAGTTCGATCGATGCGTCGATGATGGCGTTCACTGGCTGTCGGATCGTGGTCAGGTCGATGTTCTGCCAGCCTGCGATCTGCATGTCGTTCAACCCGATCAGCCCGACGTCACCGGGCACCGAGAAACCCGCCTCGCGCAGGGCCGATAGCGCCCCGATCGACAGAACGTCATCCCCGCAGAAATAGGCATCGGCAGGCGGACCGGCGGCGATCAGACGCTGCATCTCGGCGCGACCTGCCTCGAAGGTGTACCCTTGGGCAAAGCTGGTCATGACGCCGGGCACGGGGGCATCGGTCAACCCATCGAGAAAGCCCGCCAGACGATCCTCCGTCGATGTCGCGGCCTCTGGTCCCCCCAGAAAGGCAACCCGGCGATATCCGCGTTCGATCAGGGTTCGCGCGGCGAGGCGTCCGCATTCGCGGTTGTCGATTCCGACGACATGCGTTTCGGGGGCCGCCGTCCAGCGCCCGAAACTGTGCACCACCGGCAGGCCCGCCTTGCGGAAGGCCCCCGCGAAACTGGGCGGCAGGGTCGAGGAGGCGACGATCACCCCGTCGACCGAATATTGCCGCAACATCCGCACCGAGGCTTCGGGATCCGTCTCGCCCGTCAGGTTGACCAGAAGCGGGCGCAGACCCCGCGCCTGCAGGCCGGTCGTGAACCTGTCGAACACCTCGAGGAACAGGGGGTTGTGAAAGTTCGATACCACCAAACCGATCAGCTTGGTCCGCCCCGTCGACAGCGCCGAGGCCAACGCCGAAGGCGCATAGCCCAGATCGGCGGCCGCACGTTCGACCTTGGCGCGCGTCTTCGGGCTGACGGAGGCGCCTTCGGTAAAGGTCCGGGACACGGCGGACCGCGAGACCCCTGCCCGCTGGGCGACATCCTTGAGCGTGACGGGCATGGCGACGTTTCTCCCACTTGCGGGGCTGATCATAGTCGATCCGTCCGCGCGGAGCCATCCTGCTCCGTCGCTGATTGCAACCGGTTGCAAAACGTTTCGATTCGTGCTTTCCTTGCGTCAGCGGGCGGAGGAGACCGACATTCGGGCCGCCCCCTGACAGTCTCGGGAGGACGAAATGAAGCTTGTCAAATCACTCGCCATGACGGCGCTGGTCGCGATCACGCCGTTTGCCGCAAGCGCGGACGGACACGCGAGCCTGAATTATGTGCTGGTCAGCCATGCGCCGGATTCCGACAGCTGGTGGAACACCATCAAGAACGGGATCGCGCTGGCCGGGGACCAGATGGGCGTCAACGTGGAATACCGCAACCCGCCCACCGGCGATCTGGCCGACATGGCCCGCATCATCGAACAGGCCGCCGCGGCGCAGCCTGACGGCATCATCACCACGCTGGCCGACTTCGACGTCCTGTCCGGGCCGATCCGTTCGGCCGTCGATCAGGGCATCGACGTGATCATCATGAATTCCGGCACGCCCGAACAGGCCCGCGAGGTCGGCGCCCTGATGTATGTCGGACAGCCGGAATACGACGCCGGTTTCGCCGCCGGACAGCGCGCCGCGGGGGATGGCATCGGCAGCTTCCTGTGCGTGAACCACTACATCTCCTCGCCCGCTTCGACGGAACGGTGCCAGGGTTTCGCCGATGGTCTGGGTGTCGAGCTTGGCAATCAGATGATCGACAGCGGACAGGACCCGGCCGAGATCAAGAACCGCGTTCTGGCCTACCTGAATTCCAACCCCGAAACGGAGGCCGTTCTGACGCTCGGCCCGACCTCTGCCGATCCGACCCTGCTGGCGCTGCAGGAAAACGGGCTGGCCGGTGACATCTATTTCGGCACCTTCGATCTGGGCGAAAATATCGTTCAGGGTCTCAAGGACGGGATCATCAACTGGGGCATCGACCAGCAGCCGTTCCTTCAGGCCTACCTGCCGGTTGTCGTCCTGACCAACTATGACCGCTATGGCGTTCTGCCCGGCAACAACATCAACTCGGGCCCCGGTTTCGTGACCGCCGACGGCCTGACCAAGGTCGAAGAGTTCGCGGGCGAGTACCGCTAAACCACCTTCAGGGCGGGCGATTCAAACAGATTGCCCGCCCTTTTTGCATCTTCTCGGAGGAAATGATGGCTGACACGCCGCAAGCCGCGCTGGACGAACGCGTCAAGGAAATCTCACCACTGCGCCGCGCGCTGATCCGTCCGGAGCTGGGCGGCATCATCGGCACGGTCGCCGTGTTCACCTTCTTCGCGCTGCTGGCCGGGTCATCGGGCATGTTCAATGCGCAAGGCATCATGAACTGGTCCACGGTATCGGCCCAGTTCATGATCATCGCCGTCGGCGCCTGCCTTCTGATGATCGCGGGTGAATTCGACCTGTCCGTCGGATCCATGATCGGATTTGCCGGCATGATGGTCGCGATCTTCGGCGTCACGCTGGGCTGGCCGATGTGGGTCGCAATCCTCGTGACCTTTGCGATCTGCGTGGCCTTCGGGGCGCTGAACGGCGTCATCGTCGTGCGCACCGGCCTGCCTTCCTTCATCGTCACCCTTGCGACGCTGTTCATCCTGCGGGGCTTCACGATCTTCATCCCCCAGACGATCGAGCGGAAGACCATCATCGGCGGCATCCGCGAAGCGGCCGAGGGTGACTGGCTGGCCCCGCTGTTCGGGGCCAAGGTCTTCGGCTCCGTCTTCCAGTGGCTGGGCGACGCCGGGATCATCGGCGTGTTCGAGCGGGGAAACCGCGCCGGACAGCCCGTGGTCGACGGTATTCCCATGCTGATCCTCTGGGCCGTCGGCCTGATCATTTTCGGCCACGTCCTGTTGACCCGCACGCGGTTCGGAAACTGGATCTTCGCCGTCGGCGGCGATGCGCAGGCGGCCCGCTACACCGGTGTGCCCGTCGATAGCGTCAAGATCCTGATGTTCATGTTCACCGCCTTCTGCGCCACCGTTTTCGCCGTCTGCCAGGTCATGGAATTCGGGTCCGCCGGGGCCGATCGCGGCCTTCTGAAGGAATTCGAGGCCATCATCGCCGTGGTCATCGGCGGCGCCCTTCTGACCGGTGGCTATGGCAGCGTGATCGGGGCGGCTCTCGGGGCGCTGATCTTCGGCGTCGTCCAGCAGGGGTTGTTCTTTGCCAACGTCGAATCCTCTCTGTTCCGGGTCTTCCTCGGGGTGATCCTGCTGCTGGCCGTGATCCTGAACACCTACATTCGTCGTATCATCACGGGGGAACGCTGATGCAGCCCATCGTTCAAATGAGGGACATCGCCAAGCATTTCGGCAGTGTCATCGCGCTCAACGGCGTGTCCGTCGATATCCATCCCGGCGAATGCCATTGCCTGCTGGGGGACAACGGCGCCGGGAAATCGACGTTCATCAAGACCATGTCCGGCGTTCACAAACCCACCAGCGGTGAGATCCTGTTCGAGGGACAGCCGATGTCCTTTGCCGACCCGCGCGACGCCATCGCCGCCGGCATCGCGACCGTCTATCAGGACCTCGCCATGATCCCGCTCATGTCGGTCAGCCGCAATTTTTTCATGGGCAACGAACCGATCAGGAAGATCGCGGGCCTGCCGTTCTTCGACCATGACCACGCCAACCGCGTCACGATGGAAGAAATGCGGACGATGGGCATCAACCTGCGCGGCCCCGATCAGGCGGTGGGCACCCTGTCGGGGGGCGAACGCCAGACGGTCGCCATCGCCCGCGCGGTGTATTTCGGCGCCAAGGTCCTGATCCTGGACGAGCCGACCTCGGCGCTCGGCGTGCGGCAGACGGCGAACGTGCTGGCCACCATCGACAAGGTTCGCAAGAAGGGCATCGCCGTCGTCTTCATCACCCACAACGTGCGTCACGCCATGGCCGTGGGTGATCGGTTCACCGTGTTGAACCGGGGTCAGACCCTCGGCACCGCGCAGCGCGGTGAGATCACGCCCGAGGAATTGCAGGACATGATGGCCGGCGGGCAGGAGATGGCCACGCTGGAAGGGTCGCTGGGCGGCACCGTCTGACACGGACCCGCAGGGGGCAGGATGGACTCCGGTTTCGCGCCGGACACCACAACTGCCCCCTGTGCAAAGCGGTCGGGACGGGCGTATCACGCAAGGATTGCGCAATGCCCCGAGGCCCCGGGCTCGCCGCCGATCAAAGGACCTGTGCCATGGAACTCAAGGACGAAATCGTCATCACCGCGCCGCGCGACGTTGTCTATGCCGCGCTCAATGATCCCGACGTGCTGCGCGACTGCATCCCGGGGTGCGAGGAGTTGACCAAGAAATCCGATACGGAGCTCGAGGCCAAGGTCGTCCTGAAAGTCGGGCCCGTGAAAGCGAAATTTGCGGGGGATGTTACCCTGAACCCGGAAAACCCGCCCGAACGCTTCACCCTGACCGGGGCGGGCAACGGCGGGGCGGCCGGGTTCGCCAAGGGCGGCGCGGATGTCGAGTTGCAGGATCATCCCGATGGCACCCTGCTGCGCTACGATGCCAAGGCGGATGTCGGCGGCAAGATAGCCCAGCTGGGCAGCCGCCTGATCCAGAGCACGGCCAAGAAGCTGGCCGCCAAGTTCTTTGCAAATCTGGCCGACCGTATCGGCAGCAAGGCAGAAACCTGAAACAACGCGGCCGCCCCGAGGGGCGGCCATCGCGGTTTTCGTGATGCTTGGTCGGGCTGAGAGGATTCGAACCTCCGACCCCCTGCTCCCGAAGCAGGTGCGCTACCAGGCTGCGCCACAGCCCGACCTTTCGACCCGAGGCCATGCCTCTGCCGGATGCGCCGGACTTATCCCCGGTCACGCAATGAGGCAAGGGCTTATCGGCCTTTCAGGTCGTGGGTTTCATCCGGGTCAACGCCGCGGCAGCATCCTGCGACAGGGACCGGATCTGCTCTCCGATGACGGCAAACCCCTGCCCCGCCTCGCCGGCGCGGGCCGCTTCGACCGATGCGTTGATCGAGATGAAATAGATCTGTCTGCTGATGGAGGATATTTCCTGCGCCGCGATCTTTGCACGTTGGGTCGCCTGCTGCTGCTGTCGCAGGACGGTGCCGATGAACGCCTCGCGCAGATGGTCGAGAACCTCTTCCGCCCTGTCGATCAAACCGTCCGGCAGACCGTCGGCGGCGTCCGGTGCCTTGATTCGCGCGCTCAGGGCCGAGAGTTCGGCCGACAACCCCTGCGCCAGTCGGATCGTGTCGGCCGGTATCACGATATCGTAGCCGTCGAATACCCGCCCCTTGATATCCGACAGGGACCGCGCCGCATCGGCCATGGCCGCGGCAAGCGGGTCGGTCACCGAGCGCGCGTCATCGGGGCGACGGGCCGCCACCCCGAGAAGCACGGGATAGATCTGTTTTTCCAGCCGGACGATGGGATCGCGGCGCCAGTCCGTATTCGACATCACAGGATCCATCCCACTTCAGTTCGGACCCCGAGACTACGAAACAGGAGCGAACGAACCCTTAACGACCGTCGTCCTGTGGCACCGTCCTGTCCAGTTTCGACAACATCGGCGCAATCCGCGGCGCTGTCCCCGTTTCGGCCCGGGACCGGGTGCGCAGAACCGGCGAATTGACGGATCGTCCGTTGCCTTCGCGCAGGACGATATACAGGCCCGACGCGATGATGACCCCCGCCCCGACGCCGGTCACGGGGTCGATGGATTCATCGAAGAACCACCAACCATAAAGCGCCGCCCACAGGATCTGACTGTATTGCATCGGGGCCACGACGACCGCATCGGCCCGTCGATAGGCATGGATCAGGGCGATCGACGCCCCGAAGGCCAGAACGGCCATCATAACCCACAGCCCAAGGTCGAACAGGGGCATGGGCCGATAGACGAAGGGCAGAAGCAGGCCCATGACGATGAAGTTCGCCATCATCGGATACAGCATCATCACGGCGGTGCGTTCATCGCGCCCGATCTTGCGCATGATCACCGCGGCAAGCGCCCCGAAGAACGACGCCCCCAAAGCCGCCATATGGCCCAGCCCGAGATCGAGATCGTTGGGCCGCAGAACGATCAGGACCCCCAGAAGGCCCACGATCACGGCACCGCCCCGATGCCAGCCCACACGTTCGCCCAGAACGGGGATCGCCAGCACGGTGATCAGCAGGGGCGATGCGAAGATGATCGCATAGACCTCTGCCAGCGGCAGGACGGAGAAGGCGTAGAAGGCACCGAACCCGGTGATCACCGCCGATACGGTGCGAAGCGCCGTCCACCAGGGGTGCACGGGAATCAGGGTTGCCTGCTGCTGGTCACGCAACAGCATCATGACGACGAAGGGAAACGTCAGCAGGACGCTGAAGAAGACGATCTGAAAGACCGCATAGCCACCGCCAAGCATCTTGACGGCGATGTCATGCGTCGAGAACAGCGCAAAAGCCGCAAGAGACAGCAGAATGCCGGTGAGGGGAGAGTTCTTTTCGGGCATGATGCCCTCCGCGGTTGGATGCGCGACATCGCTCCTCCCCGGAGATGACGCACGTTGCGTATTTACCCAGACCCTATCGGGTTCCCCCCCTCATCGAAAGGGGGGCAGAGGTGTTCGCGTGCCAGCCCCGGACCAGATGCGGTTTCGCAGACGGCCTCTGATCGGATCAGGCGTCACGCCGGGGTCGATCCGGATCGCGCACGCGTCATCCTTGCCATTGGACAGGCACGGCAGGTCAACACCCGCCGCACCTGTCGGTTCCATGGCCGTTCGCGAAATCAGGCCGCGTCGAGCGCCGCGAGGATCGCATCGCCCATTTCCGTGGTCGACACCGGCGTGCCGCCTTCGGGGCCCATCAGGTCGGCGGTGCGCACACCGTCCGCCAGCACCTTCTCGACCGCGCCTTCCAGCAGGTCGGCGTTCGCGCCTTCGTCGAAGGAATAGCGCAGCGCCATCGCGAACGACAGGATGCAGGCGATCGGGTTCGCCTTGCCCTGCCCCGTGATGTCGGGGGCGGAGCCGTGGACGGGCTCGTACATTGCCTTGGGCCGCCCGTTCGCCATGGGCAGGCCAAGGGACGCGGAAGGCAGCATGCCCAGCGATCCGGTCAGCATCGCGGCGCAATCGGACAGCACATCGCCGAACAGGTTGTCGGTGACGATGACGTCGAACTGCTTGGGGGCACGGACCAGCTGCATGGCGCCGTTGTCGGCATACATGTGGCTCAGCTCCACCTCCGGATACTCGGCGTCGTGGATCTCCTGCACGACGTCACGCCACAGGATGCCGGATTCCATCACGTTGGCCTTCTCCATCGAGCAGACCTTGTTGCCCCGGCGCTTGGCCAGTTCGAACGCCGAACGGGCGACGCGGGCGATCTCGGACTCGGTGTAGCGTTGGGTGTTGATGCCGACACGCTCGTTGCCCTCGTGGTGAATGCCGCGCGGCTCGCCGAAGTAGACGCCCGAGGTCAATTCGCGCACGATCATGATGTCGAGACCGGAGACCACGTCCCTCTTGAGCGACGAAAAATCGGCCAGCGCATCGAAACACTGCGCCGGGCGCAGATTCGAGAACAGGTCCATTTCCTTGCGCAGGCGCAGCAGGCCCCGCTCCGGCTTCACGCTGAAATCGAGGTTGTCGTACTTCGGCCCGCCGACCGCGCCCAGAAGGACGGCGTCGACCTCCTGCGCCTTTGCCATCGTCTCGTCGGTCAGGGGGGTGCCATGCGCATCATAGGCGGCACCACCGACAAGGTCCTCGGACACGTCGAAGGCAAGGTCGCGGTTGGCGCCGAACCAATCGATGACGCGGCGCACCTCGGCCATGACTTCGGGGCCGATGCCGTCGCCGGGCAGGATCAAAAGGGTGTTTGCCATGGGGTCCGGACCTCTGTTCTTCTGTTCTGGAATTGCGCACTCCGGGTAAGCCGTGGCCCCGCGCCCGTCAAGGAAAGGCGATATCCACCCAGACAAGGCGCCCCCGGCTGGCCGCCCCGGCCGCCTCGGCCAGTGGATCGCCCGGCGCGGGCCAGATCACGCCTGCATCGACAACCCGCAAGGTCGCGGCGGGCAGGACGTAATCCACACGCAAGGGTCCCGGCCCCTCGAAAGCCACCGTATCCAGCGCGGGATCGCCCAGATGACCGTCACCGCCGCCGCCCCGCCCCCTTGGCACCGGGTCCTGCAGCGCGGGATGATTGAGAAGGTCGGCCATTGCCCCACGATCACCCGCCCCGTCGAAAGGGTCGACATTGCTGCGCCCCAGAACCACCGGGACGGGCACCGTCCCCGCAAGGTCCGCGACAAGGCCCAGTTCATCGGCGTTCCGTATGCCGTTCCGGTCCTCGGGCCCGTCGAACACCGGCGTGTTGGCGTTCAGGGTAATCAGGCTCAGATCATGACCGCCGACCGACAGGGGCACCACCCATTGCGCCACCGAAGCAAGCGGGACGACCGCCTCGGCCCCCGGCGGAAGAACGTCGCGCGCATC
Source organism: Jannaschia sp. 2305UL9-9 (assembly GCF_041403465.1). Lineage (NCBI taxonomy): Bacteria > Pseudomonadati > Pseudomonadota > Alphaproteobacteria > Rhodobacterales > Roseobacteraceae > Jannaschia > Jannaschia sp. 2305UL9-9. The sequence continues at coordinate 508,444 of NZ_JBGEHM010000002.1, read as the reverse complement.
GGGGTTCCGATCGACCCAGAGAAGGTCGGAATGATCCGTCAGCGCGCCCAGGGGCAGGCGTGACAGCAGGACCATGCCGCCATCCCCCATGAACCGCCCGTACCCGAGCGCATCCCGCCCCCGCCCCAAACGCCCGTCCCCGTCCAGATCGAACCCGCTGACACGGCCGGAATTGGGACTTGGCGCAACGTGATGGGCATAGGTCAGGCCCCGGTCGGACAAGGCCGCGCGCAGGGCCATGACCGCGCGCCCCTCGAAATCCCAGTCGACATCCAACAGCAGCAGGACATCGGCCTCGGCCGCTTCGATGATGTCGAGGACGGCATTGACCTGATCGTCCTGCCCCCGCGCGATATCGCGTAACAGAAGGGCAGGTCCCCGTCGGCTCAATTCCGTGTGGTATGTGGCAATGCGAACCGTCTCGGCGGATGCGGCTGTCGCGCAGAGGGCGAAGACCACAAAGGCCCGGATCACGCCGGCAGGAAGGCGGGGTCTTCGGCGTCCTGCCCGGTGTTGTAACGGCGCCGCTTCTTGGAGATCATGAGGGCAAGCCGCCGCATCGCGATGCCACGAAGAAAGAGGGAGGCAGGAAGAAACGCCCATATCGACATCGCCCAGACCAGCAGAAGATCACTCTCCAGCATGGAGACGTGGTAGGATTTGGCAATGAAATACGCGAAGGGCGGCGTCAGGTACGGCAGGGCAAGGCCCAGCGCGATGTTGATCGCCCCGTCGCGGTTCAGGCGCTTGACCACGTCCGCGCCCGCGGTCGGATCGAAGGTGGGCAGGTTCACCCAGACATTGAAGCTGCCGGTGGGGGACGGCCAGTTGTTGAGGCGAATCATGATGGCGAAAACCGTCAGGCCGACGAGGGACACCAGATAGGCCAGACCGGCCGCAATACGGACAAGATGCGCCTCGCCGACCGTCGTGCCCTCGGGCAGCAACCACAGGATCAGGCGCACGGGGCTGAGCGCGAAATCCATCGACTGCCCCAGCAGAAGGCCCACGGCCTGCACCAGACGGGCAAGGGTTGACGGGTTTTCCACGCCGCGACAGGCCAGCGCGATCAGCACGACCATGAACAGCAGCATGCCGAACCGCACGCGGTTGAAGGGCGGCGCATCCCGGAATTCGATCAGGCCGGGGTAGACGGCGGCATATTCCAGAACCACGAACACGGCGCCGAAAAAGGCGATCAGAACGATGGTATCCGTGATCTGGGGTGATGCCTGAGGCAGCAGCAGCGATGGCGTCATCACCATCACCACGATCAAAAGCGCACGTATGCACGCACCTGGGAGCTGCGAAATCACTGCCTAACCGATCCTCGTTGGACGAGGGCGATACGATGCCACCCTCTTGTTCCATCTGTCGTCGCACCCTGTTGACCGGGTGTCTGCCTCAATCTTGCCTTGAAGGTGCCTTGTTTAACTTCGACCTGCAAGTTCCTGTTTGGGAACAAAAAGGCATTCCCGTTTTCTGTGTGCCCAGAAAGCATCAGACCTTCCTTGGTTAACAAGAAAGGTCTGAAATATCATTTACTTATGAAGGGACGTTAACCTAGACCCACGGCCTTTCCTGCGACATGCCCTTTTCGTAGGCATCGATCGACGCGCCCTTCTCCATGGTCAGGCCGATGTCGTCCAAACCATTCATCAAACAGTGCTTCTTGAAGGCGTCGACCTCGAACGCATAGGTGGTTCCGTCGGATCCGGTCACGGTCTGGTTCTCCAGATCGATCGTGATGCGGGCGTTCTCGCCGTTTTTCGCATCTTCCATCAGGGCATCGACCTGATCCTGCGGCAGGACGATCGGCAGGATGCCGTTCTTGAAGCAGTTGTTGTAGAAGATATCCGCATAGCTGGGGGCGATGACGGCCCGGATGCCGAAATCGAGCAACGCCCAAGGCGCATGTTCGCGCGAGGAGCCGCAGCCGAAGTTGTCACCGGCAACGATGATCTGGGCCGACCGATAGGCCGGCTTGTTCAGAACGAAGTCCGGGTTCTCCGAACCGTCGTCCAGATAGCGCATCTCGTCGAACAGGTTCACCCCAAGGCCCGACCGCTTGATCGTCTTGAGGAACTGCTTGGGGATGATCATGTCGGTATCGACGTTGATCAGCGGCAGGGGTGCCGCAATGCCGGTCAGGGTCTCGAACTTGTCCATGGGGGCCTCCGTCAGGGTTGCCCCCGATTACTCCTCGGGCACGGCAAAGGTCAACGCGGCCCAGAGCGTATACCAGACCGGGTCATTCGCCACCTCGGGCTCGAGCGGCAGGATGGTCACCGAGTCGAGAAGGTATTCGTGACCCGCCTTGACGGGCAGGGTCGCGCGCCCCTCGGCGTCGGCACGGTGCAGCGTCACGGCAACCTCCCCGTCAGGGGCCCTTTCGAACATCTCGATCTGCGCATCGGCCTTGGGCGCCCCTTCGAACAGGATCCGCACCGGCAGCCCGTCGCCCAGATCGTCGGTATAGGGGTTCGCTTCGGCGACGAATTCCACCCGCAATCCCCGCGCGGCATCGTCACCCGCGCCGTCACCGACCGCGATCAGGGTCTTGGCGAACCGGCGATAGGACTCCCGGAACCCCTCCTGCGGCAGGCCGCGGCCGACATGTTCGTCCAGCACGAAGGTGAAATCCTTGTGCTCGGCAAAGGTGATCCACTTGGACCATTCCTCGTAGCTGAGCGATTGATCGGTGGTTTCATGCACGATGGTCAGCAACCCGTCCGGGATCCCGACCATGCCGAATGCGGGGTTGTCGCCCACCCGTGCCGGCACCGGCCGCACGTCGTCACCCCGGATCACGTCGAAACGGGCGGACCGCCCCGGGATCCAGCTGAGGCTGGAGCCGTTGAACAACTGACCGTTGCGAAAGCTCGCCTCGACGGCATCGTCGGACGAGACGGTGTAGTCGACCGGCTGTATCCAGAATTCATGCGCTTGAAGCGGGGCGGCGAAAATGCAGGTTAACGCGAATATCTTTGAAAGGACGGACATGGCTCTCTTCCTCGGGTTCCTGCGCAGGGTGGTGTTTGTCGCGCTGCTGTCAATGGGGACGGCAATCACGGCCTCGGCACACGAAGTGCAACCGGCCGTGGCCGACGTGCGCGTCACGGCCGAACGGGTCGAGATGTCGCTTCGCCTCGCGATCGAGCCGATCCTTGCCGGGATCGATCTGACGGCGGTGGCGGATACGAACGACTCGCCGCTGTCGGACCGCAACGATGCCCTGCGCGCCCTTGCCCCCGACGCCCTTGCCGCCGCCATCACCGAGGCATGGCCCGGCATCGCAGACCAGATCACCATCCGCACGGGGGATGTCGACGTCGTGCCCGTGCTTGCCGCCATCGATGCGGCCCCCGTCGGCGACCCGGAGCTGCGCCGCGACACGACCCTGACCATCACCGCCGACCTGCCCGAGGGCGATGCGCCCGTGGTCGTGGGGTGGGATGCAACCTTGGGCGGCCTGATCGTCCGGCTGATCAACGAGGGCGAGACCTATTCCGCGTTCCTGACGAATGGTGCGCTGACCGACCCCATGTCGCGGGATGGTTCGGCCGACCTGACCCTCGGGTCCGCCATCGCGCGCTATCTCGTGTCAGGGTTCGACCACATCATCCCCAAGGGCCTCGACCACATCCTGTTCGTGCTGGGCCTCTATTTCTACGCCCTCGCGTGGCGCCCGCTGCTCTGGCAGGTGACCGCCTTCACGGCTGCGCATACGGTCACGCTTGCCCTTGCGACGACGGGCGTGGTCACCATTCCCGACGACGCGATGTGGATCGTCGAAGCGATCATCGCGGCCTCGATCGTCTATGTCGCGGTCGAGAACATACTGGGCGGCAGGAAGGACCGGATCGGCTGGAACCGCATCGCCGTCGTCTTCGGATTCGGCCTTCTGCACGGTCTGGGGTTCGCGTCGGTGCTGTCGGAATTTGGTCTGGGCAACCACTTCGTCGCGTCGCTGATCTCGTTCAACATCGGGGTGGAACTGGGCCAATTGTCCGTGATCGCGGTGGCGTTCCTGCTGCTGGGTCTGCCGTTCGGGTCAAAGCCGTTCTACCGCAGGGCGGTGGTCATACCCGGATCCCTGATCATCGCGGCCATCGGCGCCTACTGGGTCCTCAACCGGATCGGCGTCGCGGGGGATCTGCCGATCCTGACCTGACGACCTCAAAGCAGGTTCAGAAGGGCCCTCTCCGGTTGGCGCAGGCCGGTGGGGGCGTCCGGCACCTCGATATCGCGCCATCTGTCGGACAGGGCAATGACATCGGGGTGGATATAGGACGTGCGCGCGATCGTCGGCGTATTGTGCAGGACGTCTGCCGCCGCCTCGGCCATCGCCTTGATGGTGACGCCCTCGCCGGTCTGCATCGCGGCGGCAAGCGCGGCGGTGGTGCCGTTCCATGTGCGAAACGACTTGGCGGTCGCCTGGGTGCCGGTCGCCTCCTGCAACCAGTCATTGACCTGATCCGCCTGTATGGCCCGCCGGTCCCGCCCGTCGATCCATTCGAATATCGGCGCGCCGGGCAGGTCGGCCAGATCATGCAAGGCCCGTGCAAGGGTGCGGTCGGACACCTGTCGGCGCACCCGCTTGCCCCCCTTGGCCCGAAAGTCGAGCCGCAGCCCCCCGGCGTCCAGACGCAGGTTTCTGCGACGCAGGGTGGTTGCCCCCTCCGTTCCGTTCTCGGTGCGATAGATCTCGGACCCGACCCGCAGGGACGCGCGATCGATCAGGCGCACGACGGCGGCAATCGCGAAATCGCGTTCGCCGGCCTCGCCCCTGAGGGCGTCCGCCACGCGCCGCCGCAGACGCGGCAGGGCCGCGCCGAACGCGGGCAGATCATCGAACTTGGCCCGTGCCCGCCAATCCGACCATTCGGCGTGGTAGCGATACTGCTTGCGCGCGCGATCATCGTATCCCGTGGCCTGCAGGTGCCCCCGCGCTTCCGGCGATATCCAGACACGGTCATAGGCGGGCGGAACGGCAAGGGCATCGATCCGGGCCCGCTCCTGCGCGTCGGCAATCGTGGTGCCATCGGGCGCACGATAGGACCAGCCGCGCCCCGCCCGGCGTCGCGTGATGCCGGGCCGGTCGTCCGGGTAATAGATCAAGTCGGGCTTTCGCATGCGTCGCAACCTGTCGTTTGCCCGCCACGATCCTGCGGGTCCCCGAAGCAGGAAATACGCCGTATCCGGCGAAAGGCACGTGCGGCACCGCTTGCGCCTTGCGAAAACCCGTGACACGTTTCGCCATGACGCCCGATAAACTCCCTTCCTGGCCGGACGCGGCCGCCGACCTGATCGCCATTGCCGCGGGGCGCGCCCCGGCCGAAACGGTGATCACCGGCGGCAAGGTCGTCCTGGTACATACCCGCGAAATCCTCGACTGGCAGATCGCCATCGCCCGTGGTCGGTTTGCCTATGTCGGACCGGATGCATCCCATTGCATCGGCCCGGACACCGAGGTGATCGATGCCGGCGGACGCTATGTCATTCCGGGGCTGTGCGATGCCCACATGCATGTCGAATCCGGCATGCTGACCCCTGCGGAATTCGCCGCCGCCGTCATCCCCCATGGCACCACGGCGATGTTCACCGATCCGCATGAGATCGCCAATGTCCTCGGCCTGCCGGGCGTGCGTCTCATGCATGACGAGGCGCGCGGCCTGCCATGCAGCATGTTCGTGCAGATGCCCTCCTGCGCGCCCTCCGCCCCCGGTCTGGAAACGACGGGCCATGAGATCACGCCCGAGGACGTGGCCGAGGCGATGTCGTGGCCCGGCATCGTGGGCTTGGGCGAGATGATGAATTTTCCCGGTGTCGCGAACGGCGATCCCAAGATGCTGGCCGAGATGGCCGCGACCGCGCAGGCCGGCAAGACGATCGGCGGGCATTACGCCTCGCCCGACCTGGGCCCCGCGTTCCACGCCTATGTCGCGGGCGGCCCTGCCGACGATCACGAAGGCACCTGCGAGGCCGACGCCATCGCGCGCGTCCGTCAGGGCATGCGGTCGATGATGCGCCTTGGCAGCGCGTGGTACGATGTCGAAAGCCAGATCACCGCCGTGACGGAAAAGGGCCTCGACCCGCGCAATTTCATCCTGTGCACCGATGATTGCATGGCGGGCACCTTGGTCAACGACGGGCACATGAACCGGGTGTTGCGCCATGCGATCGCCTGTGGCTGCGATCCGCTTGTCGCGTTGCAGATGTGCACGATCAACACCGCGACGCATTTCGGATTGGAACGGGAACTGGGATCCATCGCGCCGGGGCGGCGGGCGGACGTGATCCTGACGTCGTCCCTGACCGACCTGCCGATCGAACATGTCATCGCGATGGGGCAAACCGTCGCCAAGGACGGCGCACTGACGGTGACCTGCCCGCACATCGACTGGCCCGCCACGGCCCGCGACACCGTGCACCTCGGGCATGGCCTCGGGGCGTCGGACTTCGCGATCACGGCCCCCGAGGGGGCGACGGATGCGACGGTCCGGGTGATCGGGGTGGTCGAGAACCAGGCCCCGACCAAGGCCCTGACCCGGACCCTGCCCGTCAGGGACGGCCTGATCGAAGGGGAGGGCGACACCTGTCAGATCGCCCTTGTCGAACGTCATCGCGCCACCGGTGGCGTCACCAATGCCTTCGTGGCGGGTTTCGGCTATACCGGTCGCATGGCCATGGCATCGACCGTGGCGCATGACAGCCACCACATGATCGTCGTCGGCACCGACCGCGACAACATGGCCGCCGCCGCCAATCGGCTGGCCGAGGTTGGGGGCGGTGTCACCCTGTTCATCGACGGACAGGAACGGGCGATGGTCGAACTGCCGATTGCCGGCCTGATGTCGGACCGTCCCGCCGCCGAAGTGGCCGCCAAGGCCGAAGCCTTGATGCAGGCGATGCGCGACGCGGGATGCACCCTCAACAATGCCTACATGCAGCATTCGCTGCTGGCCCTTGTCGTGATCCCGGAACTGCGGATCAGCGATCTGGGTCTTGTCGATGTCACGACATTCACACTTACGGACCTTATCCAGACCGCATGACTGATTTGACCCCCCTTTGCACGCCGGACGACGCGCCGCACCGCAGCTTTTCGAATGCCACCGACGCGGTGGCCGAATTGCGCCGTCTCTATGATGAGGCAACACGTTTCCTGCGGGAGGCTTTTGCCCAGTCGATCACCGGCGAGACACCCACCTGTCGCTACCGCGCCTTCTACCCGGAGGTGCGACTGACCACGACCAGCTTTGCCCGTATGGACAGCCGGCTGTCGTTCGGCCACGTGGCGGAACCGGGCCACTACGCCGCCACGATCACGCGGCCCGACCTGTTCCAGAACTACCTGACGGGGCAGATCGACCTCGTGCTGAAATCGCACGAGGTCTCGGTGTCGGTCGGCTGGTCGCGCACGCCGATTCCGATCCATTTCGCGATGCTGGGCGATACCGACCTGACGGTGCCGCAGGACGGCGTCCTGCCATTTCTGATGCGCGACGCCTTCGATGTTCCCGACCTCGAAACCACCAATGATGCGATCGTCAACGGAACGGGTTTCACCTTCGAAGACGGCGCGCGGCCACTGGCCCCGTTCACGGCGCAACGCGTCGATTACTCCCTCGCGCGACTTGCCCATTACACCGCAACCGCGCCCGAGGATTTCCAGAACCACATCCTGTTCACGAACTACCAGTTCTATGTCGAGGAGTTCGTCGCCTACGCCCGCGCGGCGCTGCGCGACCCGTCTTCCGGCTATACCGCGCTGGTCGGCCCGAACGGACAGCGTGTCACCCGCGACGATCCCGATGCACCGATGACCGACCCGCCCAAGATGCCGCAGATGCCGACCTATCACCTGACCCGCGACCAGGAAGCCGGCATCACCCTCGTGAATATCGGCGTCGGCCCATCCAACGCCAAGACGGCCACGGATCATATTGCCGTCCTGCGTCCGCATGTCTGGCTGATGGTCGGGCATTGCGCCGGGCTGCGCAATTCGCAGTCGCTGGGCGACTTCGTGCTGGCGCATGCCTATCTGCGCGAAGACCACGTCCTCGATGACGATCTGCCCGTCTGGGTTCCCATCCCGGCCCTGGCCGAGGTGCAGATCGCGCTGGAAGAGGCGGTCGCGGAGGTCACGGCCTTCAAGGGCTACGACCTCAAGCGGATCATGCGCACCGGGACCGTCGCCACCATCGACAACCGCAACTGGGAGCTGCGGGAGCAGGCCGGACCGGTCCAGCGCCTGTCGCAATCCCGCGCCGTCGCGCTGGATATGGAAAGCGCGACCATCGCCGCCAACGGATTCCGGTTCCGCGTTCCCTATGGCACCCTTCTCTGCGTCAGCGACAAACCGCTGCACGGAGAGCTGAAACTGCCCGGAATGGCCTCGGCCTTCTACAAGACTCAGGTCAGCCGCCACCTGCAAATCGGCATAAAAGCCATGGAATCCCTTCGGGAGATGCCTTTGGAGAGGCTACATTCCCGGAAATTGCGCAGTTTCGAGGAAACTGCATTCCTCTGACCCTACGACACTCTGGTTGACGGGGCCCTGACCATTACAAATTCTTGTGGGCTCCAACAACAATAGGCTAGTCTGCCGCAGACTGACACGAAACCTGCCGTGAAAAGGGAGAGCCGCCTTATGGCCCAGAAACCGATGACCAAGACACAACTGGTCGCTGCACTCGCCGAGAAGATGGATACGGACAAGAAGACCGCGACATCCGCCCTCGACGCCATTGTCGGCGTGATCACCGACGAAGTATCCAATGGCGGTGCCGTCACCCTGCCCGGCGTTGGCAAGATCATGTGCCGTGAACGCCCCGAGCGTATGGTTCGCAACCCCGCCACGGGCGAGCAGTTCAAGAAAGAAGCCGACAAGGTGGTCAAGATGACCATCGCCAAGGCGCTCAAGGACTCGGTCAACGGCTGATCCGGCCTTTCCGGTCGTTGCCGTCCGGGGACGGTGTGACCGGGACCACGGATCGCGGGCCATTCCGGCGGCGGCATCAGCCGCGACGACTGACCTGCCACACCCGACGACAGGGCCGCCCACCTCGGGCGGCCCTTTCCGCATCCACGCTGGCGTTTCGGTCTTTCGTGTCAGACGCGCCTGATACAAGGTCCGCCCGATGGATATGCGCGCACTTCTCTACGGGCTGCTCTTTGCCCTGATGTGGTCCTCGGCCTTTACCTCGGCACGGATCATCGTGGCCGAAGCGCCGCCGATCCTGTCCCTGTCCCTGCGGTTCGCGATGTCGGGCTGCCTCGGGATCGTCATCGCCTATGCCATCGGGCAACGGATGCGGCTGACCCGCGGCCAATGGCAGGCGGTCGTGGTGTTCGGCATCTGTCAGAACGCCCTCTACCTCGGGTTGAACTTCGTCGCGATGCAATGGATCGAGGCGTCGCTGGCCGCCATCATCGCGTCCTGCCTGCCCCTGCTTGTCGCGCTGGCCAACTGGGTCGTATTCCGCGAAGGCACGCGGCTGTTCGGTGTCCTCGGCCTGCTGGCGGGAACGGCGGGGGTCGTTCTGATCATGGGCACGCGGGTGCAGGACGGCGCGGACCCGACCGGCATTCTGCTGTGCATCCTGGGGGTCATCGCCCTGACGATCGCGACCCTGTCGGTGCGCGGCGCCTCGGGCGGTGGCAATCTCTTGATGGTTGTCGGGCTTCAGATGCTCGTCGGCTCCGCCGCGCTGTTGCCGGTGGGCCTGATGTTCGAGGTCTGGGACGTCACCTGGACACCGCGCCTGATCGGAGCCCTGGCCTATACGACGCTGGTGCCCGGCCTTGCGGCAACGTGGATCTGGTTCCTGCTGGTGGCGCGCATCGGGGCGACACCCGCGGCGACATTCCATTTTCTCAACCCGTTTTTCGGGGTCGTCATCGCCTGGGCCCTTCTGGGCGAGGGGCTGGGCCCCCTTGACGTGATCGGTGTCGTCGTCGTGACCCTTGGCATTCTGGCGGTGCAGATCAGTCGGTTGAAACGGCCCTAGCCGATTACCCCGCCCGCATCGCCAACCTGCCCGCGATGCAGCAACAGGTGATCCAGCACAACGCAGGCCATCATCGCCTCGGCCACGGGTACCGCCCGGATACCGACGCAGGGATCATGACGCCCCTTGGTCACGATTGTCGTATCCTCGCCGGATTTCGTGATCGTCCGGCGTTCCGACAGGATGGATGACGTCGGCTTGACCGCGAACCGCACCACGAGGTCCTGCCCGGTCGAGATGCCGCCAAGAATGCCGCCCGCGTGGTTCGACGAATAGACGGGTCCGTCCGGGCCCATCGAGATCTCGTCCGCATTGTCGCGGCCGGTCAGGCGGGCGGCATTCATGCCCTCGCCCACTTCGACGCCCTTGACCGCGTTGATCGACATCATCGCAGCCGCCAGATCGGTGTCGATCTTGGCATAGATCGGTGCACCAAGGCCCGCAGGAACACCCCGCGCGACGCATTCGATGATCGCCCCGACGGAATTGTGGTCATCCTTGCGCAGCCAGTCGAGGTGATCGGCGAACGCCTGTGCCGCCACCGGATCGGGGCACCAGAAATCGTTGCGCGCGATCTCGTCCCAGTCGAACCGGGACCGGTCGATGTCGAGCGGCCCCATCGCGGTCATGTAGCCGATCACGGAAACCTCGGGGGCCAGCGCGGCCAGCGCCGCCCGCGCGATGCCCCCCGCCGCGACCCGCGCCGCCGTTTCGCGGGCGGACGACCGACCACCGCCACGGTAGTCCCGCACGCCGTATTTCTGCCAATAGGTGATGTCGGCATGGCCGGGGCGGAACTTCTCGGCGATCTCGCCGTAGTCCTTGGACCGCTGGTCGGTGTTCCGGATCATCAACTGGATCGGGGTGCCCGTGCTGACACCCTCGAAGACGCCGGACAGAATCTCGACCTGATCGGGTTCCTTGCGCTGCGTCGTATGCTTGGATTGGCCGGGCTTGCGCTTGTCCATCCAGACCTGAATGGCCTCTGCGGTCACGGGCACACCCGGCGGGCACCCGTCGACCGTCGCACCCAGCGCGGGCCCGTGGCTTTCGCCCCAGGTGGTGACACGGAACAGATGGCCGAAGGTATTCATGGACATGGGCGCACTCCTCACGGGCTGCGGTCTAGACGGAACGTCAGGGGGCGGCAAGCGGACGCCCGGTCGCGCCCGTCAGGTATCGGGGATCGCGCGCGGGGCCCCGGCATCATCCAGCGCGACGAAGACGAAATCGGCATCCGTCACCTTGGCCCCCGTCTTGGCGAACCGCGCGCGGGCCCAGACATCCACGTGGATCCGCATGGAGGTCCGCCCGACGGATTTCAGCGTCGCATAGAGGGTGACTTCGTCGCCGACCTTGACGGGCCGCAGAAACTGCATCCCCTCCACCGCGACCGTTGCGCCGCGCCCCTGCGCGACACGTCCGGCCATGTTGCCCGCCGCCAGATCCATCTGCGACATCAGCCAGCCGCCGAATATGTCACCCGCCGGGTTCGTATCGGCGGGCATCGCGATGGTGCGGATGACCAGAACGCCGTCATCCTGCTGTCGCCCGTGGCTGCCCCGCTCGCGCGCGCGGGACAGGGCTGGATCCTCGTCATGTGCCACCGGCATGCTCCTCATCGCCCATCGTTCCGACCGTGATAGCACCGCCACCTCGGGACGACGAGCCTTTGCCAGCCACACGGTTTCCGGGGGCTGGTCCCCGGACCGCACCTCGGCTAAGCACAAGGCACCTCGGGGGGCCAACACAGGCTGAGATGCGAAAGCGGACCCGTTGAACCTGAACCGGTTAAGACCGGCGGAGGGAAGGTCGCGCACGTCAATGCCAACCTCACCCCCGTCCGTCGCCATGGGAGTTGTGAGATGAAACTGACCACCGCCATCGCCACGGGCCTGACCCTGATCGCCTCGGCCGCCACGGCCGAACCGCTCACGGTCTATGCCCCCGATTACTTCGCGTCCGAATGGGGCCCCGGCCCGGCCATCAAGACGGCCTTCGAGGCCGATTGCGCATGCGAGATCGAATATGTCACCGGCGACCTGCTGCCACGCCTGCGCCTCGAAGGGGAACGCACCGGCGCCGACGTCGTGATCGGCCTGAACACCGACGATGCGGAACGCGCGCGTCAGACCGGCCTGTTCGCCCCCCACGGCGTGACGATCGAGGGGCTGACCATGCCCGTCGACTGGACGGACGACACCTTCGTGCCCTTCAACTGGGGGCATACCGCCTTCGTCTATGACACGACCAAGCTGGATGCCGTCCCGACGACCTTCCAGGGCCTGCTGGATGCGCCCGACGATCTGCGCATCGTGATCCAGGACCCGCGCACCAGCGTGTCCGGCCTTGCGTTGGCTTTGTGGATGAAGTCGGTCTTCGGCGACGATACGCAGGCCGCGTGGGAGGCATTGGCCCCCAAGATCGTGACCGTCACGCGCGGCTGGTCCGAGGCCTATGGCATGTTCACCGAAGGAGAGGCCGACATGGTCCTGTCCTACACGACCAGCCCCGCCTATCACATCATCGCCGAGGAGGACCTGACCAAGAAGGCCGCCATCTTCGACGAAGGCCACTACGTCATGGTCGAGACCGCCGGCCAGATCGCGGGCACCGACCAGCCGGAGCTGGCGCAGGCCTTCCTCGACTTCATCCTGACCGAGGATTTCCAGTCGATCATTCCCGAAGGGAACTGGTCCCTGCCCGCCAAGCTGGACCCAGCGAAGATGCCCGAAGGGTTTGCCATGCTCGACATGCCGGACACTGCGCTCCTGTTTTCCTCGGATGAGGCAGAGGCGCTGCGCGACACCGTCGTGGCAGAGTTCGAGGCCGGCCTCGGCCGCTGACCGGGGTGGGTCGCGGCACCCGCATCGGCATCGCGGCGGCGCTTGTCGTCGCGGTTGTCCTGCTGCTGCCCCTCGGGGCGGTGGCCTGGCGCGCCGAGGGGTGGGACGGCCTGACGGCATCCGATTGGGGGGCCCTGCGCTTTACCTTGTGGCAGGCGGCCCTGTCGGCTGGCCTGTCCGTCCTGCTGGCGATTCCGGTGGCACGCGCGCTGGCCCGCCGACGGTTCGCGGGACGGGGCGCGGTGATCCTGCTGCTGGGGGCGCCCTTCATCCTGCCGGTGATCGTCGCGGTTCTGGGCCTCGTCGCCCTGTTCGGCCGGTCCGGCCCGATCAGCCTCGTGCTCGGCTGGTTCGGGGTCGACCCGGTTTCGATCTATGGTGCGCAAGGCGTGATCCTTGCGCATGTGTTCTTCAACATGCCGCTGGCCACCCGGCTGATGGTGCAGGGCTGGCAAGGCATTCCGGGGGAACGGATACGTCTGGCCGCCTCCCTCGGCTTCGACGCCCGCGACACGCGGCGGTTCCTCGAATGGCCCATGCTGCGTGCCATCGTGCCGGGGGTCTTCCTCGTGATCTTCCTGATCTGCACGACGTCCTTTGCCGTGGCGCTGGCCTTGGGCGGCGGGCCAAGGTCCACGACGGTCGAACTCGCGATCTATCAGGCGTTCCGCTTTGATTTCGACCTCGGCCGTGCCGCCATCCTCGGCGCGCTGCAACTCGCGCTCGGGGTTGGCGCCGCGCTGTCGTCGCTGCGCATGACATTGCCGTCGGGATTCGGGGCCGGACAGGACAGGATCGTGCGCCGCTGGGATTCGGCGGGGTGGGTGCTCCGGCTTCAGGACACGGTGGCGATCGTGCTGGCCTGCGGGTTCCTTCTGCTGCCGATCGGCATGATCCTCGCCGACGGGCTGAGCCATGTGACCGCCCTGCCCGCGTCCGTCTGGTGGGCGACATTGCGGTCGCTGGCCATCGCCCTTGCGGCAGCGATGCTGACCGTGTCCCTTGCCCTCGCCATGTCCCTTGCCGCCCTGCGCGCCGGTTGGGTCGAGGTGGTGGGAACGCTGTCGATCGCGGCATCGCCCCTCGTCCTCGGGACTGGGCTTTATATTCTGCTGCTGCCTTGGGTGAACCCGATCGCGCTGGCGCTGCCGATCGTGCTGCTGGTCAATGTGGTGCTGGCGCTGCCCTTTGCCCTGCGCGCCCTGATCCCTGCGATGCGGGACCTGCATGCGAATTACGGCCGCCTCTCCTCCTCCCTGTCGTTGACCGGCTTCACGTGGCTGCGTCTGGTCGGTCTGCCGCGCCTGCGGCGACCGGCGGGGTTTGCCGCGGGGCTGACGGCCGCGCTGGCCGCCGGGGATCTTGGGGTGATCGCCTTGTTTGCGACACCTGATCAGGCAACCCTGCCGCTTGTCCTGTACCAGCTGATGGGCGCCTACAGGATGGAGGAGGCAAAGGCCGCCGCCATCGTCCTGATCGTTTTGTCACTGGGCCTGTTCTGGATCTTCGAGAAGGGAAGCCGCGATGCTGCAACTTGACGGTCTCCGCATCGATCTGGGCAGGTTTTCCCTGAGCGCCGATGGCACCCTGCCCGCGGGCGGGGTGACGGCCCTGATGGGGGCCAGCGGGTCGGGAAAATCGACCCTGCTGTCTGCCATCGCCGGGTTCATCCCCCCGGCCGCCGGACGGATCCTCATCGACGGACGCGATGTATCGGGTGCGGCACCGGGCGACCGCCCCCTGTCCATCCTGTTCCAGGACAACAACCTGTTCCCCCACCTCACGATCGCGCAGAACGTCGGCCTTGGCCTGCGCCCGGACCTGCGCCTGTCTGCGGACCAGAAGGCCGCCCGCGATGCGGTGCTGGCCCGCGTGGGGTTGGAGGGGATGGCCGACCGCCGCCCCCGCGATCTGTCCGGCGGTCAGCAAAGCCGCGCCGCATTGGCCCGTGCCCTGCTGCGCGCGCGGCCATGGCTGCTTCTGGATGAGCCGTTTTCGGCCCTTGGTCCCGCGTTGCGGGCAGACATGCTGAACCTGCTGCGCACCACCGCGCTGGCCGAGGGGATGTCCGTTCTGATGGTGACCCACGATCCGGGCGATGCACGGGCCGTTGCCGATCATACGGCGGTCCTGTCCGACGGCGCGATGGCCCCGGCGGCCCCCACGGCCGAGCTTTTCGCGAACCCGACCCCTGCCCTGCGGACCTATCTGGGTTAGGCCGCCATTTCGGGATTTCTGCGCAGCACGGAGGCGTTCAGCGCGCCCGCGATCGTCACCCACAGAAGGTAGGGAAGGATCGCCACGAAGGCGAGCCGGTCGAGCGGCCAGAGCATGATCAACAGACCAGCGACCGACAGCCACAGAAATCCGATGACGACCAATGCGGCCTTCATGCCCCGCAACCCGAAGAACACCGGCGTCCACAGCGTGTTCAACGCGATCTGCACCGCCCAGAAGGCCAGGGCGTATTCGGCCCCGTCCATTGGCGCCACGCGCGCCGCCGCGAAGGCCAGGCAGAGATACAGGATCGACCAAGCAATGGGGAACACGATGTCCGGGGGTGTCCATGGCGGTTTCGACAGCTGACGATACCAATCGCCGGGCGGAAACATCGCACCCGTCGTGCCCGCCGCACAGCAGGCACCGAAGAACAGCAGAAA
Source organism: Jannaschia sp. 2305UL9-9 (assembly GCF_041403465.1). Classification (NCBI taxonomy): domain Bacteria; kingdom Pseudomonadati; phylum Pseudomonadota; class Alphaproteobacteria; order Rhodobacterales; family Roseobacteraceae; genus Jannaschia; species Jannaschia sp. 2305UL9-9. The sequence continues at coordinate 492,922 of NZ_JBGEHM010000002.1, read as the reverse complement.
CAGCATCCAATCCATGCACCCTACATAGGGTGCAGACCGTCCTTGTCCATCCGTCTGTCCTGCGCGGCAAGTTGCGCGAAGACGCCCATCAGGTCTTCGCCCCATCCATCGCGGGCCGGACGCGGATCGCTGGCCGCAGCCACGAGGAAGGCGACCTCCTCCAACGGGCGGGCATGCAATACAGGTGAACGCGGGACCACCGATATCAGCCCGGCCTGAATGACACTGCGACCGATCCAGCCCAGCTTTTGCGCGGAACTGGTATGGGCGCGCCGCGTGATACTGTCGAACCCATGACGCCGGACCTGTCCGCCGATGCCATCGTAGACGTGCCGCGCGGCCAGAATGCCCGGACGCGCGCTCAGCGGCAGGGCACGAACCCCGGCCTCCGACCGGTGATAGAGACGCCGCGCCTCGGCCAGAAGGCGGCGCGTCATGGCCCGGATTTCCGGTGTCGGCTGCGGATCGCGCAGGAATGCGTCGGGATCGATGCCTGCCTCGACGAACCAGTCCGTGGGCAGATACAGACGCCCCGCGCGCGCATCCTCGCCGATATCGCGGGCGATGTTGGTCAACTGCATCGCGACGCCAAGGTCGCAGGCGCGCGCAAGGGCATCGCCATCGCGCACACGCATCAGCACGCACATCATCGCGCCAACGGCGCTGGCTACCCGGGCGCCATAGCCGCGCAGGGCGGACAGATTGGTATAGGTGCGCCCCTGTGCGTCCCAGGCCAGCCCCTCCAACAAGGCCTCGGGCAGGGCGCGCGGCATGTCGAAATCCTCGATCACGCGGGCAAAGGCGCGGTCGGCGGGGGCATTTCCGGGCCGGCCCGCGAAGGCCATGTCCAGCCGGTCCCGCAGGGCAAGGACGGCGGGGGCCTTGTCGGCGACCTCGTCCACGGCATCGTCGGCCAGCCGGCAGAACGCATAGAGCGCCAGCGCCGGGTCGCGCACCGCGCGCGGCAGAAGACGCGATGCCGCGTGGAAGGAGTGGGAGCCGGTGCGAATGGCATCCCGGCAATGGGCCATGTCCGATGCCGCGCTCATTCAGCGGCCTGCGTCATCGCGGCGGCGGCCGAGGATCGCGCGGTCGGTGCGCGGGCACCTGTGCGGGCCTGCGGCACCACCTGTTCCAGAACCTCGGCCGAGGCGACGACACCGGGCAGGCCCGCACCGGGGTGGGTGCCTGCCCCGACGAGGAACAGGCCCGGTATCTCCTCCGAGACGTTGTGCGGCCGGAACCATGCGGATTGCAGGATCCGCGGCTCGATCGAGAAACCCGCGCCGTGCGGCGACAGGTATCGATCGCGGAAATCCTCGGGCGTCAGGCACATGCTGGCCGTCAGATGTTGTCCCAGTCCCGGCATGACCGTCCGCTCCAATGTATCCTGAACTTTCTGGCGATACCGCTCCGCCTCCTGCGACCAGTTGACGGGATTGTCGTGGCCAAGGTGCGGCACGGGCGACAGCGCATAGAAGGTATCGTCCCCGTCAGGCGCCACGCCCGGATCGGTGACCGACGGGCGGTGGATGTACAGGCTCATGTCGTCAGCCAGATGCCCCTTGCGGAAGATGTCGCGCAGCAGACCCTCGTAGCGGTGGCTGGACTGGATGGTATGATGACCCAGCTCTGGCCACATCCTGCGCGTGCCTTTCGTCCCGAAATACCAGACGAACAGGCCCATGGACCACCGCGTCCTGTCCAGCTTGGCATCCGTCCAACGCGTCCGGGTCCGCTTGCGCAGAAGATGGCGATAGGTATGGCCCGCATCGGCGTTGCTGACGACGATGTCGGCGGGGATCACCTCGCCGTCGGTCAACCGCACGCCACTGACATGGCCCCGGGCGTCCTGCATCACCTGATCGACCTGCGACCGGAAACGGATGCTGCCCCCCTGATCGCGAACGACATTGGCCATCGCATTGGCCATCGCCCCGACGCCGCCCATCGCGTAATGCACGCCCTGCGTCTTTTCGAGATGGCTGACCAGGGCATACATCGAGGTCACGCGGGCCGGATCGCCGCCGATGAACAGGGGGTGAAACGACAACGCCATGCGCAGACGTTCGTCCCTGACCCGCGCGCGGGCGAGGCCAAGGATCGAGCGGTCCGCGCGGAGCCAAGCAAACTGCGGCAGGACGCGAATCGTCTCCCACAGCTTGTGCATCGGCTTGGTCAGCATGCCTTCGTAGCCGACCTCGTAGCGCGCCTCGGCGTCGCGCAGGAACTTGCGCCAGCCGGCCACGTCATCCGGCGACAGGCGCGCGATCTCGGCCTCCATATCCTCGTCCCGGGCGCGGGCCTCCATATGTGAGCCGTCCGCCCAGCGGATGGTATAGAAAGGGTCCAGCGGCGTCAGCGTCACCTCGGCGTCGAAGTCGCGGCCGCAATCATCGAAGAGCTTTCGGAATACCTGCGGTGCGGTGACGATCGTGGGCCCAAGATCGAATCGATGCCCGTCGGCCGTGATCGACGTCGCCCGCCCCCCGGGCATGTCGAGGCGATCGATCACCGTCACCCGCCACCCCTTGGCCCCAAGGCGCATCGCGGCGGCAAGACCGCCCAATCCGGCGCCAATGACAACCGCGTGGGAGGATTCGGGAGGCTCAAAGGTCTGATGACGTGTCATGCGGCTCGGTATTGGCTTGAGTGTCCATTTCGGTTTACAGTATTTTTGTAAGCAAAGCCAACAGTTGTTGCGACACCCCGCGCACCCGAGGATCCGACCATTCAGACCGTGACCCTGACGCTCTATCGCTTCGGCCCGATCCGGGACCGCGTCTGGGCGTTTGCGCAGATGGGGATCGCACGCCCGTCGATGGCCCGCCTGCCCGGCTGTGCCTTCTGGAAGTTGATGGGTTCCGGCAGCGGCGAGGGTTTCACCCCCGTCCCGAATACCGCCGTCTATGCCATTCTGTGCGTCTGGCCTGATGCCGACGCCGCGCGCACAGGCCTGCGTGCGCGTGTCTTTCAACGCTATGCCGACCGCGCCGAAGAGGTCTGCCAGATGTCGCTGCGCCCGACTTCGGCGCGTGGCGCATGGAGCGGTCGCGCGCCCTTCGCCGCAGCAGGCCCGCCCGCCCCGAACGGGCCTCTGGCTGCATTGACACGTGCCTCTGTCAGACCGGGCAGGATGCTGCGCTTCTGGCGGCGGGTTCCCGACATCAGCGCGCGCATCGGTGACAACCCGGACGTCCGCCTGAAGATCGGTGTGGGCGAGGTGCCGTTCCTGCATCAGGTAACCTTTTCGATCTGGCCCGATGCCGACGCCATGGCGCGGTTCGCCCGCACCTCGGGGCCCCATGCCGCGGCCATCCGGGCGGTGCGCGATGGCGATTGGTTCGCCGAAGAACTCTACGCCCGCTTCCACGTGACCGACGCCACGGGCACATGGCAGGGGCGGCCCATCACCGAGGTACTTGCATGACCGCTTTCCCCTTCACCGCCATCGTCGGACAGGACGAGATGAAGACCGCGATGATCCTGACGGCGGTGGATCCCGGCCTTGGCGGGGTGCTGGTGTTCGGCGACCGGGGAACCGGAAAATCGACGGCCGTGCGCGCCCTGTCCGGGTTGTTGCCACCGCTGGATATGGTCGCGGACTGTCCGGTCAATTCGGCGCATCCCGACGACGTACCCGACTGGGCCCGCACGGGGACCGAGATGGTCAGCCGCCCCACCCCCGTCGTCGACCTGCCCCTTGGCGTGACAGAAGACCGGGTGACGGGCGCGCTCGACATCGAACGGGCCCTGTCGCGCGGCGAAAAGGCGTTCGAACCGGGTCTGCTGGCGCGGGCGAACCGCGGATATCTCTATATCGACGAAATCAACCTGTTGGAGGATCACATCGTCGACCTGCTGCTGGATGTCGCCCAGTCGGGCGAAAACGTGGTGGAGCGGGAGGGCCTGTCGATCCGTCATCCCGCACGCTTCGTCCTCGTGGGATCCGGCAACCCCGAGGAAGGGGAGCTGCGCCCACAGCTTCTGGACCGTTTCGGCCTGTCGGTCGAGGTCCGGTCCCCGACCACGATCGAGGACCGGGTCGCCGTGGTGAAGCGCCGGGATGCCTTCGATCGGGACCGCACGGGCTTTGCCGCCGAATGGGCGGGCGCGGAGATCACGTTGCGCAACCGGATCGTCACGGCGCGCGGGGCCCTGCCGGACGTCGTGGCGGGCGACGACATCCTGCACGATTGCGCCGCCCTGTGCATCGCGCTCGGCTCTGACGGGTTGCGCGGGGAGTTGACGTTGCTGCGCGCGGCGCGGGCGCTTGCGGCCTTTGACGGTGGTGGATCGGCGACGCGCGACCACCTGCGCCGCATCGCGCCGCTGGCCCTGCGCCACCGCCTGCGCCGCGACCCCCTGGACGACGCGGGCAGCACCGCACGCGTCACCCGCACGGTGGAGGAGGTGCTGGCGTGACCGATCGCGGGGCCCTCGCAGCCCGCGCGGCGGCATGTCTGGCCGCCGACCCTTTCGGACTTGGCGGGCTTCACCTTCGGGCACGGGCCGGGGACGCGCGGGATGCGTATCTCGGGTTGCTGCCCGACCCGATCCGAACCGCCGCACGCCTGCACCCCGACATTCCCGATGCCGACCTGCTGGGCGGGCTGGACCTGACGGAAACACTCGCCTCCGGGCGGCGCGTGACACGCGCGGGCCTGCTGACGCGGCACGACATGCTGATCCTGCCGATGGCGGAACGAACACCCCCCGGCCTTGCCGCCCGGCTGTGTCAATCACTTGACGCTGGTCGCCATTGCCTGATCGCACTGGATGAGGGCGCCGAACCGGACGAGGTGCCGCCCCCGGCCCTTGTGGATCGGCTTGGCCTGTTCGTGGACCTGACCGGCCTGCGCGCGGGCGACCTTGGACCCTGCACCCCGTTCGAAACCGCCCCTTCGGTGACAGAGGGCGACGCCCTGATCCGGCTGGTCGCGACCTCTGTCGCGCTTGGCGTGCATTCCCTGCGCCGCCCAACGCTGGCCCTCTGCGCCGCGCGCGCGTCCGCCGCGATCGACCGGCGCGACAGCCTGATCGAGGCGGATCTCGCCTTCGCCGTGCAGGCCTGCCTTGCACCGCATGCGACGCAGCTTCCACCGGAAGAGGCGCCCGAGAAGGCCGAGGAGGAGACCGCCGCGGACAGCACTGCGGATGCCCCGGCGGAGGATACGACAAACGCACCCGAAGACATCCCTGCTGGCGATGTTCTGCTTGAGGCTGCCCTTGCAAGCCTTCCCCCACACCTGTTGGCGGATCTGGCGGCTGGCACGGTGCCACGCGCCACGGGCACGGGCGCCGGTGCGGCCCGCAAGGGGAACCGGCGCGGACGCCCCCTTGCGCCGCGCGCCGGACGCCCGGACGGGCGGGCACGGATCGACCTTGTCGCGACCCTGCGCGCGGCCGCCCCCTGGCAGCGTCTGCGCGGTGGCGGGCCCGGCCAGGCGGTTCAGGTCCGTGCCGCCGACATCCGCCTGAAACGCTACGAGACACGTTCCGACCGGCTGATCATCTTTGCTGTCGATGCCTCCGGCTCGGCCGCGTTTGGCCGTCTGGGCGAGGTGAAGGGCGCCGTCGAGTTGTTGCTGGCCGAGGCCTATGCGCGGCGCGATCACGTGGCCCTGATCTCGTTCAGGGGGGACACGGCGGACCTTCTGCTGCCCCCGACGCGCAGCCTTCTGCGCACGAAGAAGGAACTGTCCGGCCTGCCCGGTGGGGGCGGAACCCCCCTTGCCGCCGGACTGCGCGAGGCGGCCATCCTCGCGACGCAGGCACGCGGACGCGGGATGGACCCGGCCATCGTCGTTCTGACCGACGGGCGACCGAACATCGCCCTGTCGGGTGCCGCATCCCGGCCCGAGGCCATGCAGGATGCGGTCGCAATGGCGCGCACCCTGCGGGCCGAGGGGATTGCCGCGCTGCTGATCGACGCGGGAAACCGACCGACAGCCGCGCTGGCCGATCTGGCCGCGCAGATGGGCGCACGATGCCTGCCCCTGCCGCGTGCCGATGCCCACGGCCTGAGCCGCGCCGTGGCGGCGGCCTTGTGATGCGCCCGCCCCCGCCCGCGGATTGGCCCTTTGCCGAACATAGCCGCATCGTCGCGTGCGCCCCCCACCGCTGGCACGTGCAGCAGTTCGGGACCGGGCCGGATGTCGTGTTGCTGCACGGTGCGGGGGCGGCAACCCATTCGTGGCGCGGGTTGGCCCCCCTTCTGGCGCCGCATGTCCGGCTGACCCTGCTGGACCTGCCCGGCCACGGCTTTACCCAAGTCGGCAGTCGCAACCGTTTCGGGCTGGCGGAAACATCGGCAGACATCACCTCTCTGCTGTCGTCGCTCGGCGTCGTGCCGAAGGCGATCATCGGTCATTCCGCCGGGGCCGCGATTGCCCTGCGCCTGTCGCTTGACGCGGGGCGGATCCTTCCCGTGGTGTCGATCAACGGGGCGTTCCAGATGTTCGGAGGCATCGCGGGCGTGGTGTTCCCCCTGATGGCCAAGGCGCTTGCCATCAATCCGCTGACCGTGCCGCTGTTTACCGCCGGCGCCAGCCGGGCGCGCACCCGTCGCATGCTGGATGGAACCGGCAGCGTGCTGGATGACCATGGCATCGACCTGTATCATCGCCTGATCAGCGACAGGGATCATGTCTCGGGCGCGCTGTCGATGATGGCGCAATGGTCGCTGGACCGGCTGGTTCGCGACGCCGCGCATCTCGACGCGCCCGTCCTTCTGCTGGCGGGCGACCGGGACCGGACCGTACCCCCGAAGATCAGCCGCGAGATGGCCGCGCGGCTGACGCATGGCACGTTGATCCATGAAACGGATCTGGGCCACCTGATGCACGAGGAGGCGCCGCAGATCGTAGCGGAGCGGTGCCTTTCGTTCCTGTCGATCCAAGGGGCCGACCCCGCCTGACGGCGCCGACCCGCGCGCCGCCCCCCGGGCATGAAAAAAGGGCCCCGCGTTTCCGCGAGGCCCCCGAAACCGTCTGCGCCGGATCAGCTTTCGGCGTCAGCGAACTGGGCGAGGAAGGCATAGAGGTTCAGCGCATCCTCTTCCTTGCGCACCTTGTAGGACATCTTGCCCCGGCCGCTGTCGCCCGTCACCTCCTGCAGGTGGCCGGTCGGGTCCATCACGTATGCGACGAAATTCGCCTCGTCGTAGATGGTGCCCATTTCCCCGGCGGCGAGCATGATGTCCGAGTACCGGAAATCCTCGACCGCGCCATAGCTGCGTCCGACCACACCATAGAGGTTCGGTCCGGTCTTGGCGGCACGACCGGCAAGCACTTCCCCGTCACCATCCTGAACCACATGGCAGGACTGGCACTGACGGAAGGCACGTTCGCCACCGGCGGCGTCGCCGGTCGGGGCAAGCGCCGGGTCAAGATGCGCATCGGCAAATGCGGGGCCGGCGATGGTCATGGCGGCGATGATGGTCAGTCTGCGAAGCATTTTGTTCTCTCTCCCGTGGAAAACTCTGTGTGGGATGTAGATCGCCGGCCATCCCTGTCCAACGATCCGTGCCGAAAACTGTCAGGCCGTCTGACGCGCGATGGCGCATTGTTTCCACAGTGTCTTGAGGGCCAGCACCAGGTGCTCGATATCCTCGTCGCTGTGGCGCGGGCCCGGTGTGAACCGCAGGCGTTCCGTCCCCTTGGGCACCGTCGGATAGTTGATCGGCTGCACGTAGATCCCGAACATGTCCATCAGGTAATCCGACAGCATGCGCGTCTTGACCGGATCCTTGATCATCACGGGGATGATATGGCTCGGGTTGTCGAGATGGGGGATCCCTTCGGCATCGAGGCGGGCGCGCAGGCGGGCCACCTGCCGGGCCTGTTCGTCGCGTTCCACCTGACTGTCCTTGAGGTGACGGATCGAAGCGGTGGCCGCGGCGGCGACGGACGGCGGCAGGGCAGTCGTGAAGATGAAGCCCGACGCGAAGCTGCGGATGAAGTCGCACAGCGCGGCCGATCCGGTGATGTAGCCACCGAACACGCCGAATGCCTTGCCAAGGGTGCCTTCGATCAGGGTGATGCGATCCATCAGCCCCTCGCGCTCGGCGACGCCGCCACCCCGCGGGCCGTACATGCCGACGGCGTGCACCTCGTCCAGATAGGTCATGGCGCCGAACGCCTCGGCGACCTCGACGATCTCGCGGATCGGGGCAATGTCGCCGTCCATGGAATAGACGCTCTCGAAAGCCACGATCTTGGTCGCATTGGCCGGGGCCGCCGCCAGCTTGGCGGCAAGGTCGGCGGGGTCGTTGTGTTTCCAGATGACCTTCTGTGCGCGGGAATGGCGGATACCCTCGATCATCGAGGCGTGATTGAGGCTGTCCGAGAAGATGATCGCGTTCGGCAGGCGCGATCCCAGGGTCGACAGCGCCGCCCAGTTCGACACATAGCCGGAGGTGAACAGAAGCGCCGATTCCTTGCCATGCAGGTCGGCCAGCTCGGCCTCCAGCTCCAGGTGGTGGTGGTTGGTGCCGCTGATGTTGCGGGTGCCACCCGCGCCGGTGCCGCATTCGCGGGCCGTCTGCGCCATCGCCTCGACCACGTCGGGGTGCTGACCCATGCCGAGGTAGTCGTTGGAGCACCAGACGGTGACGTCGCGCACTTCGCCTTCGTGGTGGTTCTTGGCGCGCGGGTGCTGACCGCATTCGCGGGTCAGGTCGGCGAAGTAGCGATAGTTCCCTTCCGCTTTCAGATCGTCGAGTTGTCTCTCGAACAGCTTATCGAATGGCATCGGGCGCCTCCTCCAGAAGTCTTTCGTTCGCGGGCAGCATCCACCGCCACAGTTTCTCGTCTGGCAGGCGCACGACCATGAACCAGTGTTCCAGCAAGGCCAGCGCGGTCAGCGCGGCCAGCAGGGCAAAGCCCACCGCCTCGGGGGCGGTTTCGGCATATATGACCCGATCGACCCAGCAGGCGGTCGCAAAGGACAGAACCGTCACCGACGTCGGGAACAGCCAGTTGATCCGCGCCTCGCGGAAATGGCTGGGCAGGTGGCGCAGGGGTGACGGGATGAACTCCGTATTCACCTTGCGCACACCGAGGTAGAGGTTGAGCTTGGCGCTGATCCGCGCGGCCCAGAGGATCGCGAAGGTCCAGAGCGCAAAGCGATTCTCGGCCCCGTGGCTGGCAAGGGCAAGGCCGATCAGGGCGGCGGTCAGCGTGATCTCGTGATAGGCGACGGTACCCCAGGCGCGGATGAACCGCTCCCACTCGGGCACGCCGGCGCGGGCGCGCATCCGGTTGGGGCCGGTGATCACGCCGGTCAGGAACGCAAGCTCGATCCAGCCCCAGATGGCAAGCGCGGCGGCAAAGCCGAGGTAGGTCGCGCCCAGCCCCGCATCCGCCATCGACACCCAAGCCGCGATCACCCCGAAGGCCATCATCGGCATCATCGCGACCACGGCCCAGACATGGGCGCCCGCCCTGTCGGCCCGGCGCACGATCACAAGGATCGCCCCGGTGGAAAACCACCAGGCGAACAGGGCGACGAGGCCGGCAATCCAGGGCGAGGCGAACATCAGTAGGCGGGCTCCAACCGGGTCTGTTCAGGCACGACGTGTTTGTGCGCCGGAATCGTATAGAGCGACACGAACGCCAGCGCCGCACGCGCACGCGCGCCGGTCTGCGCCACGACGCGGGCAAGACCGGTCTTCTTCTCTGCCGCAGCCAGATCCGCGTTGGCCTTCTGCAGGCGCACCAGCGTCGGCATCCAGCGCGGATGGTCGATGTCCAGCGTGATCGGGAAGACCTGGCGGCTGATCTCGGAGGTCTTGCGGAACACTTCCTGCGCATACCAGTCGGGATCGACGCCAAGGGCCTTGTGGAACTCGGGCCGCTGATGGTCGCGCACGTACATCGTGCCGTAGACCGCCGTCAGGAAGAACTTGATCCACCAGACATTGCGCCCCTGCGTCAGCTTCGGGTCCGTCTTCATCAGCAGGGCAAAGGCCTCGCCGTGGCTGAACTCATCGTTGCACCATTCCCGGAACCACTTGAAAATCGGGTGAAAGCGATGCTCGGGGTGCTGCTCTAGGTGACGGAAGATGGTGATGTAGCGGGCGTAGCCGATCTTCTCCGACAGGTAGGTGGCGTAGTAGATGAACTTGGGCCGAAAGTAGGTGTATTTCTTCTTCTGCGTCAGAAACCCGAGGTTCACGGAAACGCCCGCCTCGCGCAGGGCGTCATTGATGAAACCGGCGTGCCGCGCCTCGTCCCGCGCCATCAGCTGGAACAGGGTCACGATATCCTCGTTCGACCCCCGGCGCTTCATCTCCTTGTAGAGGACACAGCCCGAGAATTCGGCGGTGCAGGACGACACGAGAAAGTCGATGAATTCCTTCTTGAGCGCGGGCTCCATCCCGTCCCAATCGACGGTGTCCCAATCCTCGTTCTTCTTGAAATGACCCTTGTTCGGGTCCGCCTTCATCTGGCCGATCAGGACGTCCCAATCGGCGCGCACGGGGGTGACGTCGATCGCATCCATCTCGTCAAAATCGGTGGTGTAGAAGCGCGGCGTCAGCAGGGTGTTTTGCATCGCCAGCGCGGTCGCGCCCTTGCTGTCCACGACGGTCTGGTTCTCGGCGGCCAGTGCCTCCTCGACGGTGCTGGCATCGGCGGAATGCTTGATATGGGCGTTCATGTCAGCACCTCTTCCGAGAAGGAAAATTCGCACAGCTCCATGAATTCCAGGTCACCCGTGGCGCGTGTCCACATCCGCTCCAACCCGCTGGCGCGCGTGATGATGGCCGTGCGGTCCTCGGACACGCATTCGCCGTAGGGGGCCATGATCTCGGCGCCAAGAACCTGAACACTGTCACCGGGGTGGATCACGGCGCCGTTGTTCAGACGGACATGCGCCGACAACTCCTCGAAGCGGTGTGACACCTCGACGGTGCAGGGCGCCTCTTCCCGCGTCCTCGTGAAAAATCCCATGGGTCGTTCCTCCCGGTTGGCAAAAGGCTGGGGTCCATCCAGCCGGTGATGTGTCGGCTGGGGTCTAGTCCAGCAATCTTGCGAAGGTTGCGGCGTTCTTGGCCCCGAAACCGATCAACTCGGCACGCCATCCGATTGCGTCGTCGCGCAGGGACAGCTGACCATTCTCGAACAGGATCAAACGCACCGGTGCCTGCGTGTCCTCTCCTCTTTTCTGGCGTTCAAACACCAGGACACGATGCACACCGGCGACGAAGCCGCCTTGTTCTGTGTCAAGGTTCACGATGACGGAGCCATTTTCATCCAGAACGCGGGCCGCGCCGGTGACACCATCCGCGTCGAGGATGATCGTCCGCTCCTTGGCGATCGCGACCTCTCCCTCGAGGGCGGGCATCGCCTCCAACGGACGATCGGTCAGACTGGCGTAGGCCGTGATCACGAGGGCACAGACCACCAGCACACCAACGGCACGCAGCAGCAGGACAGGCACCATTTCCTCGTCGCGGTTGGCAAGACGGGCTTCGGGGGTCATGGGCTCTACTCCGCTGGAACCGGCATTGCGCCGGCAGTGTCATGGGTGCTGTCCACCACGGTGACGCGGGGCATCGCCTCGGCGTCGGCCACGGCCTCGGCCAGAAGGCGCGCGACGGCGGCGGCGTCGGGAATGCAGCGCAGCGCGGGCTGTGTCCTGGCCATCCGCCAGGGGCGCAGATGCGGCCACAACAGAAGATAGGAAAACCGTGTCTCGCCCAGCGTGCGCAGGGCGATGGTGCCGGTTCCATCGGACCGCGTCACAAGATCGGCGGCACCGATCCAGTTGAAGGGGAACTGCAACGTCATGGTCAGGGCCGCCCCGATCCGCAGGATCACGCGGCGGTTGGTGATCGTGTAGACGGCCGTCTTCGCCTGGATCCAGGCGGTCAGGGCCAGAAGGCTGCAGGCCACTGCGCCCAGCACGAGGTAGAAGGAGGACGCGGCCATGGCCTGCAGGACGGACATCTCGGCACCGGCCACGATCGCTCGCCACCCGAACAGCGCGATGAAATATCCGGCGACCCATTTCACCTTGAGCGAGTCGACAGCCAGCGCGCGCCAGTCCGGCGCCCCCTGCCACAGGATATGCTCTCCGGCGGGCAGCATCTGCGGCAGCCCCCGGATCGGTTCATTGTCGAAATCGTCATGTGACATCGGCCGGTCCCCCCTCGGTTCGGTTCAGAGCTGCGGATCTTGCCGGTCGTGGCTGGCATAGAGCTTGCCGCCCCCGACGAAGCCGCTGATCTTGTCTTCTTCCAGCAGGGTGACCTGCGTGGGTGACTTGGTTGCCGGGATCTGGGCGAAATGCGCCGCGTGCAGGGCCTTCACCTCGACGTGGTCGGCGTGGATACGGCAGAAGGTCATCGGAACGATGCGCTTGCCCGCGCCCTCCACGTCGACCTCCAGATAGCGGACCAACTGCTCGGGCACGTCCAGCCACATGTCGGTGACGGTGGCGGCGACTTCGCCGTCATCGCCAATCACGGGCATACCGCGCGGGTCGCGTCCGGCGCTGATGCGAAAGCTGTCGACCGACGCCATGGGGGCCAGCTTGGGGTGCCCGTGGCCGTCAAGCTCGGGGACGTCGCGGCGCGGCGCCCAGGAGGCCGGGCCGACACCGTCCAGCATCGGGTTGCCGGTCGGCTCGAACGGGAACCCCTCGGAAACGGCCGTCTTGCGCATCGCGACATCGCGCTGCTCGGGCTGCTTGGTGGGCTGGACGACTTCGCCACGACCATGCGGCAGGATGAAGGTCTTGGCCGACGGCAGCGGGAACGGCCCCTGGTTCGGGGCCAGCGTGCCATCGTCGTTCTCGAGCGGATAGCCTTCGCGCATGTTCTCGGTTTGAAGATAGTAGATCAGCAGGGCGAAGAAGCCCCAGAACAGCCAGATCGCCAGGCTGGCCAGGTCGAAGTTTGCAAAAAAGGCGTCCACCATGGGGGTGTCCTCCGGGTAGAGTTCAGGTTGGGAAGTCGGCCAGTCCGATCCTGGCCTCCTTCGGGTCTGGTCTGTTGCGGTGTCTGTCGGTGCGGCTGACGAGGGGGCCGAGCGCCACGAGCGTCAGGAAGAGAAGTCCGATTTCGGTGTGATAGACGACCGAATAGCCCGTCGCCGGCGAGGCGAGCGCCTCACCCAAGGTGCAGCTGGTCGCCAAGGCGTTCACGCTGTCGCGCAAGCCCCCGCCCAGTGCGGTCGACAGGCCCTGTGCGGTGGCCTGCGCCGCGCCCCATGCACCAAGGGCCAGGCCGCGCCCGGCAAGACCGGTGGGCAATGTCATTGCCGTGGTCAGGGTGGCGACGGCGAACAGCCCGCCGCCAAAGCCGATGCCGACGGCCCCGGCAAAGAACAACGCGGATGACCCGAGGGGCGAGGCGAAGATCACCGCCGAAAAGGCCGCCACCCCGGCCAGAACGCCCCGCGCCGCCATGCGCGTCGGGTTCATCCCGGCCGACAACCACCGCGCGGCCAGACCGAAGGCCACCAGCGCGCCCACCGCCCAGGAGGCCGTGAGCAGCGTGGTGGCCGACACGGACAGACCCAGGATCTCTCCGCCGTAAGGTTCCAGCAGGACGTCCTGCATGTTGAACGCCATCGTGCCAAGGAAGACCGCCAGTAGCAGGCGCCCCGCCGTGCCGCCCTGCCCCAGGTCGGCCCAGGCATCGCGAAACTGCGGCGCGGGGGCGGCGCGCTCTGCCCGGGTCGTCGGGCGCATGGATTCCTGCTTCCATAGGGCCACGACATTCAGGATCAGGGTCATCACGGCGGTGCCCTGCACCACCTGGATCAGAACGACCGGGTCGAAGTCGCGCAACAGCCAGCCGATCAACAGCGCGCTGACCAGCATGCCCGCAAGGAAGGCCACGTAAAGGAGGGCCACAACGCGCGGCCGCGTTTCATCGTCCGCACGGTCGGCGGCGAGCGCCAGGCCCGCCGTCTGCGTCATGTGCATCCCGAGGCCCGTCATCAGGAACGCCACGGCAGCCGCCGCCTCTCCGGCGAACGGCGGGATCGCCATCTGGTCGTAGCCCCCGAGGATCAGCAGGGCGAAGGGCATGATCGCCAGCCCCCCGAACTGCCACAGGGTGCCGAACCACAGGTAGGGGATGCGCTTCCAGCCGATCGCGCTGCGATAGGTGTCGGATCTGAAGCCCAGCAGCGCCCGGAACGGCGCCACCAGAACCGGCAGGGCGATCATCGCCGCCACGAGGAAGGCCGACAGGCCCAGTTCCACGATCATCACGCGGTTGAGCGTGCCCAGCAACATCACCGCGGCCATGCCGACTGACACCTGGAACAGCGACAGGCGCAGCAATTGGCCCAGCGGCAGGCCCGTGCTGCCCGCGTCCGAAAACGGCAGCGCGTTCAGCGCGAACTGCTTGAGGACGCTCGGGGCACTCATGGGCGCAACTCCATGCAGGTGGAGATGTAGAAACCGGATGTCACACGCTGCACCTCGCGCAGGTTTCCGGCGACCGCGCGCGACAGGCGGGCCGTATCCTGCGGCACCATCACGGGGGACCGGTCGGCGCGGGGGAACAGCTTGCCCATCCCGAAGAACGCCATCAGGAACGGCGTGCGCGGCGCCACGGTAAAGACCACCTGCGCGCTGCGACGCGACAGGATGTCCAGCTTTTCGGCCAGGTCGGGCGTGCGGTAGTAGATCATCGAGTCCTGTGCGACGACCGCGTCGAACGTGCCCAGATCGGTGGCGAACATGTCCCCCGCCATCAGGGTCACGCGGGGGCGCAAGTCCTCAAGCAGACGCCGCGCGGCGATTTCCAGCAGCGCAGGCGAGATATCGACCCCCACCACGTCCGCCCCGCGTGCCGCCAGTTCCGTCACCATCTGTCCGGCGCCACAACCCGCATCGAGGATCCGCGCACCGGACAGATCGCCCGGCAGGCAATCCAGCATCGTGGCGCGCATCCGGTCCCGGCCCGCGCGCACCGTCGCGCGCACGCCCGACACGGGCGCGTCGGAGGTCAGACGCTCCCACACCTGGGTGGCGGAGCGGTCGAAGTAGTGTTCGACACGGGTCAGGGTGGCGGAATAGGTCATGTCAGTCGAAACCCAGCAATTCGAAGATTTCGCGGTCGGGCAGGCTTTCGGGGGCCTTTCCCTCGGTCCCGTCCCAGAGCAGCTTGGCCAGCCGCACGTATTCGGCGCGACAGCGGACGATGTCCTCCTCGTCGGGCATCTCGAACAGGGTCTTCTTCTTGAGGCGCGAGCGGCGGATGGCATCGACGTCGGGCATATGCGCGATCCGGTCGAAACCTACCGTGCGGCAGTAGCGGTCGACCTCGTCGGTGTCCCTCGACCGGTTCGCGACGCATCCCGCCAGCCGCACCTTGTAGTTCTTCGACTTGGCCTGCACAGCGGCGATGATCCGGTTCATCGCATAGATGCTGTCGAAATCATTGGCCGTCACGATCAGGGCACGGTCGGCATGTTGCAGGGGGGCGGCGAACCCGCCGCAGACCACATCACCCAGCACGTCGAAAATCACGACATCCGTGTCCTCCAGCATGTGATGCTGTTTCAACAGCTTGACCGTCTGGCCGACCACATATCCACCACAACCGGTGCCGGCGGGCGGTCCGCCCGCCTCGACGCATTGCACACCGCCATAGCCGACGGCGACGAAGTCTTCGGGGCGCAACTCCTCGGCATGGAAGTCCACGTCCTTGAGCACGTCGATCACCGTGTTCTGCAACCGACCCGTCAGGGTGAAGGTGCTGTCGTGCTTGGGATCACATCCGATCTGCAGCACGCGCTTGCCCAGCTTGGTAAAGGCCGCCGACAGGTTCGACGAGGTCGTCGACTTGCCGATCCCGCCCTTGCCATAGACCGAAAAGACCTTGGCCCCCTCGATCCTGGCACCCTCGTCCTGGTGCACCTGAACGGAGCCTTCGCCGTCCTGTCCGAGGTTCGGAATGGTATCCTTGGGCATCTCGTCTCTCTCCTATTCCGCGGCCACGGTGATGCCTTCGAGCCGGTCTTCCAGCTCGTCGGCGGCGTCCTGCAACGCGGCGAGGGTGTCTGCGTCCGGCTGCCAGAAATCGCGGTCCCCGGCCTCCAGCAATCTATTGGCCATGCGGGCGCTGGCCTTGGGGTTCAGGTCCGCCAGACGGCGGCGCATGGCGTCGTCCAGCACGAAGGTTTCCGACAGGCGCTGATAGACCCAAGGCTCCACAGCGCCGGTCGTCGCCGACCAGCCCAGCGTGTTGGTCACCTGGCTTTCGATCATGGCCACGCCTTCGGATCCGTGCTTGAGCAGCCCCTCGAACCAGCGCGGGTTCAGGCTGCGCGAGCGTGTTTCCAGCGCGACCTGATCGGCCAGCGTGCGCACCTTGGCGGCGCCCGTCGTCTGGTCGCCGATGTAGACGGGCGCCTCGGTCCCCCTTGCGCGTTTCACCGCGCGGGAAATCCCGCCCAGCGTGTCGAAGTAGTGGTCCACCGTGGTCACGCCCAGTTCGACGGATTCGAGGTTCTGATAGGCAAGGTCGACGTCGCCCAGCGCGGCGTGCAGCAACGCCCCCTGTGACGATGCCTTGCCATCGCGCCCATAGGCGAAGCCCTTGCGCGCCTCATAGGCATCGGCCAGTTCGCCTTCGTCGTCCCAGGCGCCGCTATCCACGAGCTGATTGACGTTGGAGCCATAGGCCCCTTCTGCGTTGGAAAACACGCGCAGGGCCGCCGTCTCCAGATCGCAGCCCATCCGCGCGGCATAGTCGAGCGCATGGGCGCGGACGAAGTTCTGCTCCACCGGCTCCTCCGCGCTGGCGGCCAGCCACGCGGCCTCGGCCAGAAGGCGCGTCTGAAGCGGCAGCAGGTCGCGGAAGATGCCGGACAAGGTCATCACGACATCGATGCGCGGACGGCCCAGTTCGGCCAGCGGGATCAGCTCTGCCCCCGCGAGGCGCCCGTAATGATCGAACCGGGGCCGTGCGCCCAGCAGGGCAAGCGCCTGACCGATGGGAACGCCGTCGGACTTGATGTTGTCGGACCCCCACAGGACCAGCGCGACGGAATGGGGCAGCGTCGCGTGGGTCGCGATCAGCAGGTCGGCCTGTGCCGCGCCATCGCGCAGGGCATAGGCGGTCGGCATACGGAAGGGGTCGAACGCGTGGATGTTGCGCCCGGCGGGCAGCACCTCGGGCGAGCGGATCAGGTCACCACCCGGCACCGGCGCGATGAACCGCCCCGACAGCGCCCGCATCAACCCGTCGAGTTCGGCGGAGGAGCGCAGCGCCACTTCGGCCGCGCCGCGCGTGTCATCGGGCAGATGGCCAAGGTAGGCCGCAACCTGCGCATCGGTCAGGTCACGCCCGACCACGTGCAGGCCTTCGGGGATCAGCGCGGCCTCCGTCTCCAGCAGCGTCAGCCACAGGGCATCCGGGTCGGTGCCATCCATGTCCACCGCTGCCGCCTGATCCGCGATCAGGGACGCCAGGTCGTCGGACCGGTCTCCCCCGCGCCAGCGTGTCACGCTGTCCTTGAGCGCAACCAGACCCTTGTAGAGACCGGACGCCAGCAGGCGCGGCGTCACATGCGTCACAGTCACCGCGTTGGCGCGGCGCTTGGCCAGCGACGCTTCCGACGGGTTGTTGGACGCATAAAGGTAGACGTTGGGCAGATCGCCGATCAGGCGGTCGGGCCAATCGCTGGCCCCCAGACCCGCCTGCCGGCCCGGCATGAACTCCAACGATCCGTGCATCCCGAAGTGGAGCACCGCATCGGCGCCGAAATCGTGGCGCAGCCAGCGATAGAAGGCACCCATCGCGTGGGTCGGGGCAAAACCCTTCTCGAACATCAGGCGCATCGGATCGCCCTCGTACCCGAAGGGCGGCTGCAACCCGACGAAGACATTGCCAAGCTGCGCGCCCAGAACGAAGACGCCGCTGCCGTCCGACAGGGACCGTCCGGGCGCGGGGCCCCATGCGGCCTCCGTCTCGGCCAGATACGGGTCTTCGGCCACAAGGCGATCGGCGCTGATATGGGCGGCGACATTGGCATCCTGCCCGTAGGTCGCAGCGTTTCCGGCCAGAACGACCTCCCGCAGGGCCTCCACCGTTTCAGGCACCTCGACGGAATGCCCATCGGCACGCAGCCGCAGCAGGGTGTTGTGCAGGCTTTCGAAGACCGAGAGATAGGCGGCGGTCCCGGCTGATCCGGTATTGGGCGGAAAGTTGAACAGCACGATCGCGATCTTGCGATCACGGGCCTGCGACCGACGCAGGCGGGCCAGCCGCGACACGCGGGCGACCAGCGCGCCGACACGTTCGACGCAAGGGGCCATCTGGCGGCTGTCGCTGCCGGGACAGGCCTTGGCGCAACCGCTGCAGCCCTGCGCGCCGTGGCGCCCGGCAAAGACGGTCGGCGTCGTGGCGCCGTCGATTTCCGGCAGGGCGATCAGCATCGTCGTCTCGACCGGCCCGAGGCCATGGCCGGACGCGCCCCATTGGCCCAGCGTCTGGAATTCCAGCGGATGCGCGGCGACGTAGGGCACATCCAGCGCCGTCAGGGCCGCGACCGCCGCCGGGCTGTCGTTGTAGGCGGGCCCCCCCACGAGGGAGAAACCCGACAGGCTGACCAACGCATCTATGCGCCCATCAGCGAAATAGGCGTCGATGGCCGGTCGCATGTCTAGGCCACCGGCGAAGGCCGGCAGAACGCGAATGCCCTGCGCCTCGAAGGTGCGGATGACGTGGTCGTAATGCGCCGTATCGCGGGCCAGCACGTAGGACCGCATCAACAGAAGACCGACGGTCGCCTTGGCGTCCCCCGGCAGCGGCGGCAGGTCCGTAGCCTCTGTCACGATCCCCGTATCCGGGTGATAGAGCCCCACGTCCGGGTAATCGACCGGCGCCGCTGCTGACAGGTCGATGCCGGGCGCATAGCGACCCAGAAGGTGCCGCAGCAGCCCCTCGAAATTCTCGTCGGACCCGCCCAGCCAATACTGCATGCACAGGAACCACGCCCGAAGGTCCTGCGACTTGCCGGGGATGAAGCGCAAGAGCTTGGGCAGGCGGCGCAGCATCTTCATCTGCTTCTCGCCCGAGGAGGCACTGGGCGACTTCGACCCGCGCAACCGCTTGAGCAGTTCGACCGCAGCCGAAGACGGCTGCGCCATGTCCAATTCCCCCATCCGGGTCAGCTTGACGACCGCCGGGTCCGACACCATCCCGACCATCGCGTCGCAGTGATCGCGACGGGCGCGCAACGCGGGCAGGATGGCCTGAATGTGCTCATCGATGAACAGCAGGCCGCAGATCACGATATCTGCACGCCCCACCGCCGCGATGGCCGCATCCAGCGTGCCGGGCGTCTCGGCCCATTCGCCAGCCGCATGTACGCTGACCTCGATGTTCGGATACTCGGCCGCGATCGCCGGGACGACGCGCTGAACCGGTCCCGCCGACAACGGGTCGAGGGTGATGATCGTCACCCGGTAGGGTGCGACACCCGGGAGGGGACCATCACCGCGCATAATGCGCCTTGGCTTCGTAGAGGGTTTCGACACTGATCTCCGCGACACCGCGTTCGGCGGCGAAGATCTCGGTATTCCGGCGGGCCTTGCCGCGCACGAAGAACGGGATCTTGCGCAACTCCTTCTCTGCCGCGGGGCCCCAGACGATCTCCTCGACCGTCTTCTTCCCTTCGGGAATATCCCGAGGGTGCCTGGGCTGGACTTCGGCGCTCTCGGCAGGTGCATGGCCGCCGTGGTGGGACGGACCCGCCGCGTCGGAAAACTCGAAATCGTCCCGGAACATCGTCAGCAGATGCTCCTCCAACCCCATCACCAGCGGATGGACCCATGTATCGAAGAGCACGTTCGCCCCCTCCACGCCCATCTGCGGCGAATGGCGCGCAGGGAAATCCTGCACGTGGACGGGCGAGGAGATGACCGCGCAAGGGATGCCCAGCCGCTTGCCGATATGCCGCTCCATCTGGGTGCCGAGGATCATCTCGGGGGCGGCGTCGGCGATGGCGCGCTCCACCTCGAGGTAATCGTCGGTAATCAGCGCCTCGACACCCATCTCGCGCGCCAGCGCGCGAACGGGACGGGCAAATTCACGATTGTAGCAGCCAAGGCCCGCGACCTCGAACCCCATCTCGTCGCGCGCGACTTTCGCGGCGGCCATGGCATGGGTGGCGTCCCCGAAAATGAAGACGCGCTTGCCGGTCAGATAGGTGCTGTCGACCGAGGCGGCCCACCACGGCTGTCGCAACTCGGCGTCATCGAGGACCGGGGTGACCCCGGCAAGTGCGGCCACTTCGCCGACGAAGGCACGTGTGGCGTTGGCGCCGATCGGGATGGTCCCGGTGTAGGGTTGGCCATGCTCCCGCTCCAGCCAGCGGGCGGCGGCTTCGGCGTGTTCGGGGTAGAGGACGACGTTGAAATGCGCGGCCCCCAGCCGTTTCAGGTCGGACGGACGGCTGCCCATGGGGGCGACGACGTTGACCGCGATGCCCATCCCCTCCAACAGTTTCGTCACCTCAACCACGTCGTCGCGGTGGCGAAAGCCGAGGCCCGTCGGCCCGAGGATGTTGCAGCTGACCTCTGGTGTGCGGTCGCAGGGTTTGGCCAGCGCGCGGGCCAGTTGATAGAACGTCTCGTCGGTGCCGAAGTTTTCCTTGCGGCTGTAGCTGGGCAGCTCCAGCGCGATGACCGGCACCGGCAGGCCGAGCCTTTCGGCCAAGCCACCGGGGTCGTCCTGGATCAGTTCCGCCGTGCAGGAGGCGCCGACGATCAGGGCTTCGGGCTTGAAGCGTTCGTAGGCGGCGAGGCAGGCGTCCTTGAACAGGGTCGCGGTATCAGCGCCGAGGTCGCGGGCCTGGAACGTCGTATAGGTGACGGGTGGGCGGGCACCACGCCGTTCGATCATGGTGAACAGCAGGTCGGCATAGGTGTCACCCTGCGGCGCGTGCAGGACGTAGTGCAGCCCCTCCATCCCCGTGGCGACGCGCAGGGCGCCGACGTGCGGGGGGCCTTCGTATGTCCAGACGGTCAATTTCATGTCGCCACCTGCGCGGTCGCGACCCGCCGGGGCTCTGCCCCGGACCCCGGAGTATTTGAGCCAAGAAGAAGCAGGGCCTTGCGGCGGATGGGGCGCGCGAAGAGCGCGGCGAGATCGCCGGCCTGTTCGTAGAAATGCACAGGTGTGAAAACCAGTTCGATTGCCCACTTGGTCGTCAGCCCCTCGCGTTCCAACGGATTGGCGAGGCCGAGCCCGCAGACCGTGAGGTCGGGGCGGTCGGCGCGGACGCGGTCAAGTTGCAGGTCGACGTCCTGCCCTTCGGCGATGCGCGGCCCGGAGGGGAGGAGGGCCAGCTCCTCCTCCATGATCCGCGCGTGCAGGAAGGGGGTGCCGACCTCGATCGCCTCCATCCCGCATTCGCGGGTCAGGAAGCGGGCCAGCGGGACCTCCAGCTGGCTGTCGGGCATGAAGAAGACCGCTTTGCCGGACAGTGTTGTCGCGGCCGCGGCGATCGCCTTGCGGGCGCGGGCGCGGGGCGCTTCGGTCACGGCATCGAACAGGGCGACGGGCACGCCGAAGGCGTCGGCCACGGCACGCAGCCAGAGGGTCGTGCCCTCTTCGCCGAAGGGGAAGGGCGCCGCGATACGGGTGGCGCCGCGCTTGTCGAGTTCCGCGGATGTGTCGCCAAGGAAGGGCTGCAACAGGGCGTATTGCGTGTTCGGTCCGACGACGGGGTCGAGGTCGGCGCGGCGCCCGGGCAGGACGGTCACGTCATCGATGCCCATGGCCGAAAGCAGGCCACGGACCTGATCCTCGACCACATCGGGAAGCGCGCCGACCAGCAGCAGGTTCCGCGCCGTCGTCGTGGACAGTCCGGGCACCATCGCGGCGAGGCAGGCGTCTTCGCCTTGGGTGAAGGTCGTCTCGATTCCGGAGCCGGAATAGTTCAGCACGCGCACATGCGGCGCATGGTCGACCGACAGCCGCTCGGCGGCACGGGCGAGGTCCAGCTTGATGACTTCGGAGGGGCAGGAGCCGACGAGGAACAGCTGCCTGATGTCCGGGCGGCGCTCCAGCAGGCGCGCGACCTCGCGGTCCAGCTCCTCGTTGGCGTCCTTGAGCCCTGCGAGATCGCCCTCCTCGAGGATGGCGGTGCCGAAACGCGGTTCGGCGAAGATCATCACGCCCGCCGCCGATTGCAGAAGATGCGCACAGGTGCGCGAACCGACCACGAGGAAGAAGGCGTCCTGCATCTTGCGGTGCAGCCAGATGATGCCGGTCAGGCCGCAGAAGACCTCGTGCTGACCACGTTCGCGGATGACGGGGGCGGCCGAACAGCCGATGGGCGCCTGATCGTTCATGCGGGCGCCCCTTCGAGACGGGCCATCCGAAGTTTCCAGATGAACTGACCCGCGTTGACGACATAGGCGGCATAGGCCGCAAGGGCGCAGGCCATTTCGGCCCGCGGACCGAAGCCGCCATCGATCAGCATCCAGACATAGGCGAGATGCAGGGCGATGACGCCGAAACTGACGACATCCTCCCAGAAGAAGGCAGGCGCGAAGAGCCAGTGATCGAAGACGACCTTTTCCCAGATCGACCCGGTGACCATGATCGCCAACAGGACACAGGTCTTGACGATGATCGACAGGGTCGCGGCCTCGTAGCCGATGCCGGTGACCAGATAGCGGGACACGAGGGCAAGCGAGACGAGGAACACCAGAAACTGAAGCGGTGCGAGAACGCCCTGCACCAGCGTCCAGATGCTGGCATCCCGCCGCGCACGCTCTTCGGGCGTGTATAGCCGTGTACGGCGTCTGGTTCGGCTCGGCACATTCATTGCAACGACTCCCCCTCTGACAACAGTAACAGCGTATTGACGCCCATGTTGTCAACTTGAACTTACAGTATCCGGGGGATCCGGGTCGCCGAACAGGCGGAACCTGTGGGTATTTGTCGCGTCAGATTGACATATGAACCGTCAGCCTGTCTATTCACCCTGTCGCCCGACACCAGTTGCGAGGATTTGCCGGTGGGGACTGAAACGAAGATCATGATCCCCACCCCGCCGGAGGCGATGTCCGCCGCCGTGCTCGTGACGACCCTCAAACGGTTTGCCGGATTGGCGCGGCTGGCAGAGCACCCCGAAAGCATTGCGCGCGGTCTTGTCCCGCTGATCGAAGCGGCGTTTCTGCATGCCGACGACGCGCCCCGCCGGTGCCTGCTGTCGCAAGCGAAGGCAGACGCGCGGTTCGCGGACCTTCTGGTGACCGAGGTGTTCACGGATGTCGCCCGCAGCCTCGAAACCGGCTGGAACGATGACCACCTGTCATTCGTGGACGTCACGATCGCATCCACCCGCCTGCAGGATGCGATCCGCATCCTCAGCCGACCATGCCCACCTGCGCGGGATATCGCATCGCTGCTGATGATCGTCCCCCAGTGGGAGCAGCATGGACTGCCCGCGATATTCGCCACGGAAAAGCTGCGCCGCCTCGGGGCCCCGACGCGCCTTCTCAGCGGCCTGTCCACCCCCGAGATCATCCGCCTTGCAGCCCGGATCGCCCCCCATGCCGTCCTGATATCGACCAGCAGCTATCGGTCGGCGGCGCGGCTTCCTGAACTGGTCCGTTCCTTGCGCAAGGACATTCCGCAAACCTTTCCCATCATCGTCGGCGGCCCCGCGATGGTCGAGAACAGGACCCTTTGTGCACATTCCGGCGCCGATCTGGCCACAAGTGATCTGAATGAGGCGTTGCGTTTCTGTGATTTCCCCCTACGTGAAGTAACAGTTCCCGTCAGCGCGGCCGGGGTGTAATCGCCCATGAGCACATCGATGGGCAAAAAGAGGTGGCTATCATGAATACCCGGGAAAGCGATTTCTGGAACGAGCGTTCCGGGCCGCGGATTGCCCCGGAGTATTTCGGCGATATCGTCGCGACGGCCGCCGACCTGGCCATCGTCCTGTCCGAAGGCGGCACGGTCGTATCCGTCACGCGCAATCCGCTGAATTCCGCCCTCGGCCAGATGGACCATTGGGCCGGTCGCAAGATCACCGAATTTTTGGCACCCGACAGCATGCGCAAGGTCACACGTCTTCTGTCCGCCGTCACGAACGGCGAGGCGGATCACCCCGAGTCGATCGAAGTGAATCACATCGATGGCGCGGCGTGGGACTTTCCCATCCGCTACACGATGCACCTGACCGGGCGGGATGGTCGGGTGCTGATGCTTGGCCGTGATCTGCGCCCCTTGGCAGAGCTGCAACAACGCCTTGTCCGGGCACAGCTCGCGCTCGAGAAGGACTACGAAAGCCAGCGCGTCTTCGAGACGCGGTATCGCGTCCTGATCGAGGCGACGACCGACGCGGTTGCCCTGATCGATGTCACGTCCGGGCGCATCGTCGACCTGAACGACGCCGGGGCGCGCCGCCTTGGAGGCACGCATTCCACCCTCGTGAACGCGGCCTTCACGCAGGAGTTCGAGGGCCGCCGGCGCGCCGAGTTCATCGAGGAGCTGTGCGCCGCTGCGCAGAACGACACATCCCAGCCGCTGCGCGCATTGCTGCGGCGCAGCGCGGAGACGATCTGCCTTCACCCGACGCTTTTCCGCAATGCCGGAGAGCGCATGCTGCTGTGTCGCCTTTCCGGCGAGGGCGACGACCCGTTCCGGCAAGGCGGGTCCGATCCGCTTCTGGGCAAGATGTCGGACCTGTTCCATGGTGCGCGCGAAGCCATCGTCTTTACGAACGCCGACCACCAGATCACGCAGGCGAACGACGCCTTCCTGTCGATGATGGACGTCGATTCCCTTTCCATCCTGCGCGGACGGGCGATGGCGGACCTGCTGGCGCGGGGCAGCGTCGATTTGCGCTTCGTGACCGATGGCAACCAGATCGGCGCCTACGAGACGCGACTCATCACGCATTTCGGATCCCATCTGGCGATCGAGATGACGGCTACGCCCGTCGGAAGCGATGCCAACCGGATGGAATATGCCTTCGTCCTGAGAGAACAGGGCCGCAACGCGATCATGCGCGACGCAGAGGATGCAGGCGCATCCGGCCAGACGACCGGCATGGCGAATGCGACCGCACTGGTCGGCAGCGCGCCGCTGCGCGACATCGTGGCGTCGATGACCGATGTCGTTGAAAAGCAATGCATCGAGGCGGCCGTCGAGTTGACGAACAACAACCGCGTTGCAGCGGCCGAAATGCTGGGCCTGAGCCGGCAGAGCCTTTACGTGAAGCTGCGCAAATACGGCCTGTTGCAGCGGGACGAACCGTAAACCCCCTGACGTGTAAAGTTCTTGTTACAGCATGGGTGTATCGGCTACGATACGGTCATGAGTGTCATTCCAGATTTACAGTCGACCCAGACACGCCGGTTTCCGGAACCCGCCGCCATGCTGCGGCTGATCAAGCCGATCACGTGGTTTCCGCCGATGTGGGCCTATCTGTGCGGTGTCGTCTCCTCCGGGATCTCCCCTTTCTCGCAACCCGCCCTCGTCGTCCTTGGCGTCGTGCTGGCCGGTCCCATCGTCTGCGGCATGTCGCAGGCCGCCAACGATTGGTGCGACCGGCACGTCGATGCCATAAACGAGCCTGACCGCCCCATTCCGTCCGGCCGTGTGCCCGGGCGTTGGGGATTGTGGATCGCCCTGTCGATGACCGTTGTGTCCCTTGTCGTCGGCGCGTCGCTTGGGCCGTGGGGGTTCGGGGCGACCTGTCTTGCCGTGATCGCGGCCTGGGCCTATTCGGCGGAACCGTTTCGCGCCAAGCAATCGGGCTGGTGGGGGCCCGGCCTTTGCGGGCTCAGCTATGAGACACTGCCATGGATCACCGGTGCCGCCGTGCTGAGCGCGGGCCTGCCGGACTGGCGCATCCTTGCCATCGCCACCCTCTATGGCATCGGAGCGCATGGCATCATGACCTTCAACGACTTCAAATCCCTGCAGGGCGACCGTCAGATGGGCCTGCATTCGCTTCCCGTGACGCTCGGCCCTGATCGCGCGGCGCGGGTTGCCTGCTGGATCATGGGCGTTCCCCAGATCGGTGTCATTGCCCTGCTCGTGGCATGGGGCCGACCGATCCATGCGCTCGTCATTCTTGGCCTTCTGGCCGCGCAGGTCATCGCCATGCGCCGGATGCTGACGGACCCGAAGGCACTGGCGCCCTGGTTCAACGGCACCGGCGTCCTCGGGTCCGTTGCTGGCATGATGGTTGCCGCCCTTGCATTGGGCGGCCTGTGATGGGTTGGGGCGGGATCCTGCGGCTGTGCCTCGTGAATGCCGCGATCGGCGGGATGGCCGCCCTGCCCGTCAATCTGTTCAATCGGCTGATGGTCGTGGAACTCGCCCTACCCGCCCTGCTGCCGGGCCTGCTTGTCGCGCTGCACTACGCGGTTCAGATCACGCGCCCCGCATGGGGGCACCGGTCGGATCGCGCCGGCGCGCGGGTGCCGGTGATCCTTGGCGGCATGAGCGTTCTGGGCGCAGGCGTCGTTGCCGCAGCCTGGGCCATTGGCCTGCCGACGGGGGTCGCGCTGATCGTCTGGGTCGCGGCCTATGCGGCCATCGGAATCGGGGTCGGGGCCGCGGGCACATCGTTTCTTGCCCTGCTGGCGACGGTCGCGGGTGACCGGCGCGGGGCCGCGGCAACGTTGGCGTGGCTGATGCTGATTGCAGGCGCGATCGCGGCCTCGGTCGGGACGGGCATCGCGTTGGAGCCTTATTCCCCGGCGCACCTGACCATCGTCGTCGCCACCTGCGTCGCCATCGCGCTGGCACTGACGGTCGTCGCGACATTCGGGATGGATCGGCACACGCCCGCGCCCGCACCGACGCCTGCGTTGGGGGCCGCCCTCCGGCAGACATGGGCGGATCCGGCCGCGCGGCAATTCACGGGTTTCGTCTTTCTTTCGATCCTCGCCTTCTACCTGTCCGAACTGGTGTTCGAGCCTTTCGCCGGACAAGTGCACGGCCTGACGCCGGATGCCTCGACCAGGCTGTCGGGGGCCAAGGATGGCGCCGCGCTGATCGGCATGATTGCCAGCGGTGCATTGGCCCAGCTGCGCATCGGCAGTCTGCGGGCATGGGCGATCGTCGGATGCCTCGTGTCGGCGGGGGGCCTTCTGGCCCTGGGCGGGGGCGCACCGTTGATGCCCGCGACGCTGACCCTCGGGCTTGGCAACGGGTTGTTCGTCGTCGGCGCCATCGGATCGATGATGCGCCTCGCGTCCGCCCGCTCGGGGGCAGAGGGCACGACGATGGGCGTCTTCGGCGCGGCCCAGGCGATTGCGGCGGGCCTTGCGGGCATCGCGGCGACCGCAACCCTTGATCTGTTGCGCGGCATTCTGAGCGACGGCGCCGCCTATGGCAGCCTGTTCGCGATCGAAGCCGTGCTGTTCCTGCTGGCGGCCCTGATGGCCGCCCGTATCCTGGGCCCCGCGCCCGCCGCCATTCCGGGGGAATAGACATGAACCAGACCTTCGATGTCGTCGTCATCGGCGGGGGCCCATCCGGCGCCACCGCGGCCCACGATCTGGCGCTTGCCGGTCGCAGCGTGGCCCTGATCGACAAGGCCGGGCGGATCAAACCCTGTGGCGGCGCCATTCCACCCCGCGCCGTCCGGGATTTCGCCATCCCCGATGACCTGATCGTGGCCCGGATCAACACCGCGCGCATGATTTCACCCACCGGGCGACAGGTCGATATCCCGATCGAGGATGGCTACGTCGGCATGGTGGATCGCGAACATTTCGACGAGTTCCTGCGCGTCCGCGCGGCCGACGCCGGGGCGGTGCGGTTGACGGGCACGTTCACGCGGATCGAACGCGCCGGAAACGTCCAGACCGTCGTGTTCCGCGACAAGGCCAGTGGCACGGATCAACGGCTCGATGCGCGACTGGTGATCGGCGCCGATGGCGCCCGGTCCGGCGTGGCACGGGCCGAGGTGAAGGGTGGCAAGGAAATCCCCTACGTGATCGCCTACCATGAGATCATAGAGGCGCCCGGCAGGACGGGCACCTATGATCCGACCCGTTGCGACGTGATCTATGACGGCGCCATCAGTCCCGATTTCTATGGTTGGGTCTTTCCGCACGGCAGGTCGGCCAGCGTCGGCATGGGCACGGGCCGCGACGGCGTCGACCTGAAGGCGGCCACGACGGCGCTGCGCATGGCCTCCGGATTGTCCGACTGCAGGACAATCCGCAAGGAAGGCGCGCCCATCCCCCTGCGCCCCCTCGACAAGTGGGACAACGGCCGCGACCTCGTGCTGGCCGGTGACGCGGCGGGCGTTGTCGCCCCCTCGTCGGGCGAGGGGATCTTCTATGCGATGGTGGGTGGACGGGTTGCCGCCGTGGCCTGCGAGAAGGTGCTGGCGACCGGCAATGCGAGGCATCTGGCAACGGCGCGCAAGTTGTTCATGAAGGACCACAAGGCCGTCTTTCGCATCCTTGGCGCCATGCAGGATGCCTATTACAAGTCCGACGAGCGGCGGGAACGCTTTGTCACACTGTGTCACGATGTCGACGTGCAACGCCTGACCTTCGAGGCGTATATGAACAAGGAACTGGTAAGGGCCCGCCCCATGGCGCATCTCAAGATAGGCATCAAGAACGTGGCGCATCTGTTGGGCGTGGTCCGGGCGACGGGACCACGCCGGGCATGACGGCGATGGTGATCCCTGCATGGGTGGACGGCACCCTGACCCCGGTCGAGAAGCTGGAGGTGCACCGCCGCGGCCTGCGCCACAAGGCAGTGTCGGTCTTCGTGATGAACGGCGCGCGCATCCTGATCCAGCAGCGCGCATTGTCGAAGTATCACACCCCCGGCCTTTGGGCGAATACCTGCTGCACGCACCCCCATTGGAACGAGGACAACACAACCTGCGCAATGCGCCGCGTGTCCGAGGAACTGGGCATCACCGGCCTGCAGATGCACCCGCGCGGCGTTCTGGAATATCGCGCCGAGGTGGGGAACGGTCTGACGGAACACGAGGTGGTCGAGGTTTTCACGGCCGAAGCGCCCGCCGATCTGCCGATGCGCCTGAACCCGGAGGAGGTCGCCGCCGTCCGCTGGATCGATCTGTACGATCTGGCCGCCGAGGTGGAACGCCACCCGGACCGGTTCACCCCGTGGCTGCGGATCTACCTTGCCGACCACATGGATGCGATCTTCGGCGTTCTGAACCGCGCCTGATCCGTCCGGGTCATTGGATGGCCCGATCGACCCCCGCCCAGCGGCGCACCCCATCCAGCAACAGGCCGAATGGCCGGCTGAGCAGGATCATGAACAGGATGGCGGACCCGATTGCCGCCGACATCTCGGCCAGGTCAGCCCCGGCAACCCAGAGCGTTGCGGCATAGACCGGCACCTGGAACGTCAGGAAGGCGCCGATATCCAGAAGCGTCCGGCCGACCCGTCCGGACGGTGCCATCCTGCGAAACAGAAGATCGCGCCATGCCGCATAGGGGCGCCCCGTCAGCACCATCATCGGAATGGTCAGAAGACGCGTGATCAGCACCTGGCCCGGTGCCATCCCCGCAATCAGCAGTTCCGACAGACCGGCGGCAACCGTGAAGAACACGATGGTGGTGAGGGTATCGACGATGGCAAGGCGCATCCCCCTGCGCTAGGGCATGGCCCTGCTTCTGTCGATGCGGGTATCGCGCAAATCGACCCCGCCCGCATTTCTGCGGACGGGGCCTGCCTTTCGGCACCGACAAAAGATCACTCGTAAACTGGTGGTTCCGTGCTTGCCAGTTCAGGCCAGTCCGCAATCGCGTTCAGACCCTGCATCGGCTTGTTGTATCCTTTATGACAGGTCGCGCAGGCGGCCTTGGGCGCATCGGCATAGACGGGGCCGAGGCGTTCGGGCGGATAGACCGGACCCAATGGTTCGAGGAAGATGTTGTTGAGATCCTGAGCCATGTAGATGCCGAGCGATGCGGTCGCCCACTGCGGCGTCACCTGCGCACCATCGTAGAACGCCCGCGAGTTGTGACAGAACACGCAATTCACACCCAGCGAGTTTGCGAAGTAGTTCATCAACGAATACGTCCGCTCCGTGTCCTGCACCGTCGGGAAACCGGGGTCCGAGGGGCTGCCTGCGACGCGGCTTTCAAGGTCATGGACCGCGATGACGTTGTCCTCGTAGAGGTAGCGGTACAGGGCGTCGGATGGCAGGGACGTCGATTGCGACTGGATCGTTGCGCGGTTCTGCACGGACGCCCAACCTGCCGTCGCATCCGTGACCGGATCGATGCGGAACCAGACGTTCGTCGGGACGGGTTGACCACGGTGACAGGTGTTGCAGTTGACGCCGACCTCGGCATTGGCCTGAACGTGGCCGATGTAATCCTCGTTGATGTATTGCGTCATCTGGATCATCCGCCGGGCAACGGCCTTGGTATAGAGGTCGTCATCGGCGTAGTTCCCCTCGTCCGCGCCGGCATGGCAATAGGCGCAGCCCTCGTCGGGCGAGACCCAGATCGTGATGGCATTCATCAGGCGCAGGAAGTTCCCCTCGGACACGCCGCCCAGAACCTGGACGTTCTCGTAGATCTCGCTCGCCAGAGGCTCTCCCTCCTCGCGGGGATAGGGCTCCTCCGTGTAGTAGTCGGCGATGGTGGGATCGACCGTGCTGCTGAGCGCGGCGATCTGCATGCCGGTCCCGCGGGGGCCTGTCTGATCGAACTCGTCGTAGAACGGGTCGCCCCATGTCACCAGCAGGGCGGCGACGAAGACCGCCCCCCCGAGGGCCCCCACCAGAATGGCGGGGCCGAAGACGTTGGTGGGATTTTCGGAGTTCCAGCTATCGAACCATTTGGGGAACATGTCACTGACCCTCCGTCACGTAGGACTCGTAGCCGTAGGGCTCGAGATAGGTGGGGGCGAAGTTGTGCTCCTGCGCCCAGATGAACCAGTTGTCGACCACGGTGCCCGTCAGCAGGATCCCGATCCCACCGGTGATCGGGGTCAGGACCGCGAACCACCAGGCCCAGCGGTGGATGCCCTCCATCGTGGCGTTGAACCCCATGGTCCAGCGCCAGAACAGGGCGGCCCGTTCGGTCGCGGTGCCGCGGTCGTAGATCTGCTCCAGCTCCCGGTCGCCGCCATAGCGGGTGACGGCGAGGATCGTGGCGCCGTGCATCGCGAACAGCAGGACGGACCCATAGAGGAACACGATCGAAAGCGCGTGGAACGGATTGTAGTAGAGGTTCCCGTAACGGATCGAGAAGGCGGTCGTCCAATCGAGGTGCGGGAAGATGCCGTAGGGCACCATTTCCGACCACGACCCCATGAAGATCGGGCGGAACAGGCCCAGCACGAGGAAAAGCCAGATCGCGGCGCCAAAGGCCCATGCGACGTGCTTGCCCATCTTGTGCTGCTGCGCGAGGTGGTAGGACCGCGCCCACCACGACATCACGGACACGAGCAGCATCAGCGACGCGATCATGTACCATCCGCCGTCGTCCAGCGGCGGCATGGTCAACCCATGTTCGGGCGATGGCGGGTCGAGCGACAGCCAGAACAGCTGCCGGATGAATTCCGGGATCGACCAGTCCACCTGCGCCAGCATGTTGAAGCCGATGATGTTGAACCAGATCAGACCGGTCGCAAGCGAGATCACCCCGAAAAAGCCAAGATAGATCGGCCCGAGCTGGGCGTTGCCGATCAGGCCGGCAAGGGTGCTGAACGTGGCGCCGTTCGTGCGTTCGCGCGCCATCTCGTTCTCGTTGTCCATCCCCATTTCCGGGGCACCCTGCACCTGCACCTGGGTGAAGATGTTCTGATATTCAGGCCACCAAGACATGTCTTACATCCCCCCTGTTACAACGGACGCCGCGGGCCAGATCGGCAGGTCGAGCCACCAGTTCCACCATTCGGGCCATCCACGGGTCCAGACCGGCCCGGAAATGATGATGCAGACGGCCGACCAGAACCCGGCGTTGATCGCCAGCAGGAAGCCGAGGCGGTGAATGCCCAGCGTGCCGATCGAATAGCCGATGAAATCGCGAAAGAACGTATCCTCGTCATCAGGCGTCTTGGCCGCCTCGCCCTTTTCGGGATTGGCCGCCGACAGGATGAGCGCGCCATGCAGCGCCAGCGCCAGGGTGGTGGTGAAGAACAGCGTCACCGCCAGCATGTGGGCCGGGTTGTAGTGGAAATGCAGATAGGCGTAGCCGGTGTTGCTGACCCAATCGAGATGGCTGAAGATGCCATAGGGAAAACCATGTCCCCAGGCGCCCATCATCGCGGGGCGCAGAACGTTCAGCGTGACATAGGCAAAGATGGCGACGCCGAAGGCGAAGGGCACGTGGTATCCCATGCCCAGCTTGCGGCAGATCTCGACCTCGCGCAGGGCCCAGCTGACGAAGGCGCCAACGGCGCAGATCGTGATGATCTGC
This sequence comes from Jannaschia sp. 2305UL9-9, assembly GCF_041403465.1. Taxonomy (NCBI): domain Bacteria; kingdom Pseudomonadati; phylum Pseudomonadota; class Alphaproteobacteria; order Rhodobacterales; family Roseobacteraceae; genus Jannaschia; species Jannaschia sp. 2305UL9-9. The sequence continues at coordinate 460,537 of NZ_JBGEHM010000002.1, read as the reverse complement.
CACAGGCCGCCCTCCTGCAGGGGGGCAAGGCCAAGGCCGTATGACAGGTCGGGCGGCGCGATGCTGATCGTCCAGGGATTGAACGTCCCCTGCCAGGCGGCACCGATAAATATGAGCAACGTGCCGAGAGCGGCGAAAAAGGCAGTCGTGACACCGAAGAAGCCGACATAGAACGGCCCCACCCAGAAGTCGAAAAGATCGCCCCCGATCAACGTCCCGCCACGGACGCGGTATTTTCTCTCGAAGCTGAGCAATGCCATGGGGCAGCCTCCGCGCATTCGGGACGGTCAGACAGGCAAGGGTCGCTCCCTGCTCGGCCGTCGATTGTTTCAGGAATTGGTTGGTGCGGGCGACATGGTTGCAGGTCGCCCGCGACCGTTTCGATCAGATCGGATCTCTCACATTTCGGCGAGACGGGCGGCCTGGCTCAGTTCGAACCAGTTGTACCCTTCGTGCGAAAGCAGAACGAGATGGATCATTGCCGCGAGCAGGAACAGGAAGACGCCCTGTGCCACGAAAACGCGACGCGGGTCGAAGACCAGCCAGATTTTGTAAAACTTGGACATGATCTACCCCCTCAGAACGCGAACCACGGGAACACGATATACGTGAGCAAGTGAGCGACGACGGCGACTGCCGAAAACAGCCAGAGCCCGCTCAAATACACCGCATGCAGTTCCTGGGCCTGCTCGTCAGTGAGACCTGTAAAGGACAGGTCAGTTCTGTCAGCCATAGGATTATCCTCCATCAGCCAACGCCGCACACCCTGCGGCCGGGCCCCGGTGCCGCCTTATTGCGACACCGGCCGATCACCCCCCTGGCGGGGGGTGAAAGCGATGGTTCCATCCGCCCGGCCACGGGAGAGGAACCCTGTCTCAACCCTCGGCGTGTCTGACGTGCCAAGGTATCTCGGTGCCCCTTGCGAGGCAGGATCAGCTCGTGGTCAGACCGAGCAGATCGTCGTTGTCACGTCGCTTGCGCGGCTCCAGGCGTCCGCGATGATACCCGGTCGGTGGGCCGCGTCCGATTGCACCACGGCCATGCCGGCACGCAGCACCGCCAGCGGCACCGACACGGCAAAGATCGGGACGAAATACGCCCAGTATTCCAGTCCGGGTTCCTTGCGGGACCGGGCAATCGGGGTATTCGAGGTCATGTCAGACATTGGCATCCTCCTTTGGTGTTGGGCCTCGTGGCGCGATCTGCGCCACGGTCTCCACCTCCACGCGGGCGGCCCCCGATTTCAGGGCGGCCCGCTCGGCCTCGTCTCGCAGGCTCTTGGCGGCGGAAATTCTGGTCAGGACGGGGAACTCGGCGACGATGCGGTCGAGCATCGCCTGCGCCTCGGGTTCCCACGGGAAATCGCGTTGCAGGGGCGTCGGGGTCGCTTCCGCAGCGTCCATCTCCGTGCCCAATGGCAGGATGTGGAACAGCGCGTCGAACAACCCGTTGCAAATCTCCTGCAACAGATAGGTGGCCCCGGCGTAACCCATGAAGGGCGTGCCCGTAGCGCGGCGAATTGCGGCACCGGGAAAGCCTGCGGGGATGAACGCCGGCTTCGGTCCGAAACCGCCCGACATCTCGGCCATGTACATCTTCTCGTTGATCGACCCCATCACGATCAACGGGCGCTTTTCGTGCAGCGCCGCGCGGACCGCATCGTTATCGGTCTTCCTGCCCTGCAAGCGGGGGATCGCGAAGGCGCAGGGAAAACCAAGATCATCTTCGAGGAACAACCGGATGCCGCGGGTATAGGTCTCGTTCGACACGATCCCGAAGGAGGCGGTCGCGAAGAAATCCTGCGTGACGGAACGCCACAGATCCCAGACCGGCTTCAACGTCGAATGCTTTTCGACCTCGATGAACGGCTCGGGGTCCAACCCCGTCAGCTCGCCCAGCTTGCGCAGGAAGGCGGTCGTGCTCTCCACCCCGATGGGCGCCTGCAGATACGGCTTGGCCAGAACCTCGCACAACCCGCGTCCGAACTCGCGATACATGCAGATGTTGACGTCCGCGTTCACCAGGTTGCGCATCTCGGCCAGATGGGCGCCCAAGGGCATCACCATGTTGACCTCCGCGCCGATCCCTTCGACCAGCCGCCGGATCTCGGCCAGATCGCTGGGCATGTTGAAGGTGCCGTACATGGGGCCCAGGATGTTGACGCGGGGCTTCGCGCCCTCCTCGCGCGCCTTCTCCTTCGGCATGCGTCCCTTGGTCATCCCGAACTCGGTAAAGATCCAGGTCATGGCCCGGTCGGCGGCCTGCCACTGATCCTCGTCGATGGTGCGCGGCAGGAACCGCTGGATGTTGGTGCCCTGCGGCGTGACGCCGCCACCGATCATCTCGGCGATCGAACCGGTCACCACGACCGCGGGCAGGGCCGGGTCCATGGTGGCCCAGGCCCGCTTCATGGCACCTTCGGTCCCGTCGCGGCCCAGCTCCTCCTCGCCCAGACCCGTGGTCACGATGGGCAACTCATGCGGCGGCAAGGCATCGGTGTAGTGCAACACGCTCGTCACCGGCAGATTTTCGCACCCGACCGGCCCGTCGATGACGACCTGCAACCCCTTGACGGCACAGAAGGCATAGACGGCGCCCCAATAGCCGCCCGCGCGGTCATGATCCTGAACTAGCATGACCGACCCCCCGTTTCTTCCTGGCGGAAATATTCCGGGGTCTGGGGCAGAGCCCCAGCCCGCGCCCCGAAGGCGCGCGCGCGGGTCATATCATCTGCGCGGCAGCATCTGCGCGCGCCTTCTTGTCGAGCTTCTTCTGATGCGCGGCGCGGAAATCCGGGCGCAGGTTCGGCGCCCCCTCCCAGACACCGGCGGTATCGCCGTCACCGACACCTTCGAAGAATCCCTTCATCTTCGCCATGCGGTCCTTGTTGCCCATGGCGGCGTTGACCACCTGCTGCAACGACCCGGCGCCCGCGACGCCCATCAGAGGCCGCGCGGAAATGAGGTTCGTGAAGTAGAGCGAGGGGATGCCCAGTTCCTTGGCCTTCTGGACGACAGGTGTCGTGCCGATGGCAAGGTCGGGGCGCAGCCCTTCGACAACCGACAGGTCATCCTCCAGCGAAGCGCGGAACCTGACCGTGACACCCCTGGCCTCCAACCATTCCAGATCGGGGGCGGACCAGGGCGTCTTCGGACAGGCGGTGCCGACATAAGGCACATCGGCGCCGCTTTCGATTAACAGCCGCGCGACCAGCAATTCGGACCCTTCGTAGCCCGACACCGTCACCGTCCCGTCGATCCGGCTGCCCGACAGGGCACCCTGGATCGCGGGCAGGAACTGGTTCTGCGCCTCGGCCACTTGTGCAGCAGAAATCCCGAAGGCATCGCCGACTGATGCGAGCCACGCAGCCGTTCCATCGACCCCGACGGGGGCCGACCCGAGCACAGGGCGTCCGGCCGCCTGAAACTCCCGCACGGCTGCGGTGTAAAAGGGATGGATCGCGGCGACAGCGCCGCAATCCAACGCAGAATAGAACTCGCGCCACTCACGGCAGGGAACGACCGGACCTGCCGCCAGACCGAGTGGCGCGAGCATTCCTGCTATCCCCAGGGGGTCAGCAGGAAACATTTCGCCCAACAGCGTGACTGTCGGACGATCGGACTTGCCTGCTTTCGGCGCGGGCACGGGCCCTGCGGCGATCTCCTTGCGGGCGTAGGAAAGCATGGCTCCGGCCAGAACGTCCTTGGCCTCGGCGTGGGTGGGAATGCCGAAACCGGGCACGTCAATGCCGATGACGCGCACGCCGTCGATCTGATCGGGCAGCAGGCGCAGCGGGACGCCGCTGGCCGTCGGCACGCACAGGTTGGTCACCACGATGGCGTCCAGCCTGGACGGATCGGCTATATCGTGGACCGCGTCGCGGATATCCTCGAACAGCTTGCCGGTCACCAGCGTCTCGGAATCGAACGGCACATAGCCCACCGACCGCCGCGCCCCGTAGAAATGCGACACGAAGGTCAGGCCATAGACGCAGCAGGCAGAGCCGGACAGGATCGTCGCGACCCGCTTCATCCGCAGGCCGACGCGCAGCGACCCGAAGGCGGGGCACATGGACTGAGGCTTGTCATGCGGGCCGACCGGGTAATCCGCCTTGTAGCGGTCCAGCACGTCGCCCTTGCCCGCCTTGCGCGCTGCCGCCTCGAAGGTGTCGGGTGTGCTGCACCCCCCTTCGGAGGCGATATCGCGGAAGTCGTCAGGCATCGTCATACACCACTTCCAGCGAGGGCTTCACCTCATAGAACTTGCCTCGCATGTCGGCGTCCGTCGCGGGCTCCAACGTGACGCCAGCCCCCGTTTCGGACCCGTCGAACAGCGCCAGCAGGCCATCCTGATCGACCGGCGTGGGCCGCACGGGCGGCGCGACGGCAACCGCATCGCCAAGCCCGGCGAACAGACTGCCCCACTGGCTCTCGGCGGTGCCGACAATCTGGTAGTTGGCCGATTTCTTGCGCAGGTCGTCGTCCTGCGGAATCGAGGCCAGGACCGGAATACCCGCGACCTCGGCAAAGGCCTGCGCCTCGCCCGAGCCGTCGTCCTTGTTGATGACGAGACCCGCAACGCCGACATTGCCGCCCAGCTTGCGGAAATATTCGACCGCCGAGCAGACGTTGTTGGCCACATACAGCGATTGCAGATCGTTGGAGGCGACGAGGATCACCTTCTGCGCCATGTCGCGCGCGATCGGCAGGCCGAAGCCGCCACAGACCACGTCGCCCAGGAAGTCGAGCAGGACATAGTCGAAATCCCAGTCATGGAAGCCCAGCTTCTCCAGCAGCTCAAAACCGTGGATGATGCCGCGCCCGCCGCATCCGCGACCGACCTCCGGCCCGCCCAGCTCCATGGCAAAGACGCCGCCGCGCTTGAAACAGACGTCACCGATCGCGACCTCCTCGCCCGCCAGTTTCTTGCGGGTAGAGGTCTCGATGATCGTGGGGCAGGCCTTGCCGCCGAACAGCAGGCTTGTCGTGTCCGATTTCGGGTCGCAGCCGATCAGCAACACGCGCTTGCCCTGTTCGGCCATCATATGGCTGAGGTTGGCGAGGGTGAAGGACTTGCCAATACCGCCCTTGCCATAGATCGCGATGACCTGGCACTTCGACGTCGGTTCTCCCTGCGGGATCTCCAACGTCGGCTCTGCCGCGGCTTCGTCGCGCAGACGGTCGGTGAAACCCGTGAGGTCCGGAATATCTTTCACTGCGCCGTCTCCCAATCGAGGATCATCTTCAGGCAGTCGAGCGATTCGAACGCCTGTGCGTAGGCGGCAGGCGCGTCGGTCGCGGCCCGCCTGTGCGTGACAAGACCGTCCAACGACAGGATCCCGTCTTCGACGAGGTTGCGCGTCGCCACGAGGTCGTCGCGCGTCCACTCGGCCGAGATGCGAAAACGCACCTCGCGCATGAACGCGGGGGGATAGGCGAAACTGACGGGTTGGGGGTAGAACCCGGCAAGGACGATCTCGCCGCCCTTGGCCAGACGACCGACGAGGTCGTTGATCAGGTCCGCGTTGCCGGACGCATCGTAGATCGTCCGGTAATCCGTGCGGGCGTCCGTCGCGGGATCGAGGACATCGTAGCCGGATGCCCCCGAACGCCGTTCCGCCGCTGTTTCCCAGACGGTAGGCGCCCCGCCGGCGGCAACGGTCAGGCGGGCCAGCAGGCGGCCAAAGGCGCCGTGTCCGACGATCAGGTCCGGCAGGTCGACGCGCAGCCCGGCAATCGCATGGCGCGCGGTTGCGGCAAGGGCCAACAGGGCGCCCTGCGCGCCGTGACCGGCGTCGATCTTCACAAGACGGTCAGAGGGGCTGACGATGCGGGACGCGGCGGCGCCGAACAGGCCCCGCGCGCCGTCGTAGCAATCGGCGCCCGGCACGAACACGCGGTCACCGACAGCGAAGGCCGCGCCGGCGGTGACCTCGACCACCTCGCCCACGGCCTCGTAACCCGGAACAAGCGGATATCCCATGCCCGGGAACGGCGGCATCTCACCTGACCACAAGAGTTTTTCGGTACCAGTGGAAATCGCGGAGTGCCTGATGTCGACCACCACGGATCCGTCCTGCGGATCCTTCAGGCCCAGAGACGACAGCGCGATGGCCCCCGGTCCGGACATGATGATGGCCTCTGTCTGCACGCGATCCCTCCCGATCTTCGGACGCATTGGACTCGCCCGGCTTGCCCTCACCTTACCGCCACGCCACTTTATGTCAATCAGGATTGACAGATTAGGTGTCAGTTATAATCGTCACTTCAAGGCTGACAGAACGTGCGTGACGAAGGGGCGCGTCGTTCCGTGATCCGTGATGGCCGCAAAACCGGCCTGCTGCAGCAGGTCGATGATCCGGGCCGGACTTCGGGCGCAACCGGTCCGCATCGCCATGCAGTAGATGGCGAAATAGGCATCGCCCGCGCGGTTCGGACGCGCACCGCCCGTCATGGGCTCGCTGATGACGACGCGCCCGCCCGCGGGCAAAGCCGCATGCACGGACCGAAGAAGGGCAAGGACCGTGTCGTCCTGATGGTCATAGAGAACACGCACGAGGGTGATGACATCGGCCGTGGCGGGAAGGGGGTCGTCCCGAAAGCTGCCGGGCGTGATCTGAACGCGGGGTGCCAGATCGGCGGCGGCAAATGTGTCACGCGCGCCTGACACAACAGCCGGCAGATCGAACAGATGAAGGCGTGGCCCGACGTGCCTTTGCCCCAAAGCCGTCAGAAACGCACCGGTGCCGCCGCCGATATCCATCACCTCCCGCGCGCGGGATACATCCACGCGGCGCAGCGTCTCCTCGGCCACGAGGGTCTGGCTGTCGGCCATCAGCCGGGAATAGCGTTGCGTCGTGGCCGGATCCTCGGCGGCGCCCGCGCCGAACACATAAGGCCAGAATCCCGCAAGCCCGGTCTCGCCCCCGCGCAGGACGGACAGGGGGTCCTGCAGGTCCCGGTAGAGGACCGCGTGATGAGAGATCATCGCCTCCAGCCCCGGAACACCGAGCAGGGCCGCCCCACGCCGGGCAAGGCGAAAGCGGTCATCCCGGCCCCTTGTCATCAATCCAAGGGACGCCGCGCCATTGCACAGGATCGCCATGCGATCGGCCGTCAGGCCACTGCCCACCGCAAGGCCAGCCGCCGTCTGCGGCCCCTCCGCGATACGGTGCAGCAACCGAAGTTCCACGACGGACCACAGGATCTGGGAATGCACGAAGCCTGCCACCAGATCGAACAGCGCCTCTCCGTCGCGGCGGGCAATGCTGCGCAATCCCGGCACGGCGGAACAGAAGGATTGAAACCGGCGCGAGGCCACAAGGCGCATCATCCAAGACCCACGGGGGGTGGGCGCGGGGGACGGCTCTGCCAGGGTCACGACCTATTCCGCCGGGGTTGTGCTGTGATGCGCGGGGGTCAGGCGCTCGGCCGTGCGGCGCACCATTTCGGCCAGCATCCCCTCACCCGGACAGGCCGGGATGGAGGCGATGGCGCCCGAAAGGATATCCTCCAACCGCCGGATCGCCCCCTCGACACCGAATTGCGCGACCGCGCTTGGGCGGTCATGCGCCGCGTCCTGTCCGACCGGCTTGCCCGTCACGTCGGCGGGTTGCAGCACGTCGAGCAGGTCATCGGCGACCTGAAACGCCTCGCCGATGCGGGCGCCCAGTTCCGTCCACTGCTCCGGGTCCTGCCCCGCCGCGGCGGCCCCCATCCGGGTGGCCGCCGTGAACAGCGCCCCCGTCTTGGCACGGTGATAGGTCGCAAGGTCGATCTCGGCCTCGCTCTCCCACCCCTGCCCGGCACAGATGCCATGCGGCATGCCCGTGTAGCGCGCCAGTTCGGAGGTCAGGCACAGCGCGCGGGCCGGATCGTCCGCCCCCGCCTGCGCAAGGATGTCGAACCCCAGCACGATCAGGCTGTCCCCCGTCAGCAGGGCAATGGGTTCGTCGAAGGCGCGGTGCACGCTGGGCTTGCCGCGCCGGATGTCCGCGTCGTCGAAACAGGGCATGTCGTCATGTACCAGTGATGCGCAGTGGATCATCTCGATCGCGGCGGCACCCGCATCCGACAGGGTCGGCCGGTCGTCACCGCAGGCCATCGACACGGACAGGGCGATCGTCGGACGGATGCGCGCGCCCCCCGGTTTGACCGCATGATGCAGCGCGGCCGCAAGTCGCGCGGGCGGGGTGGCCCGCGTCGCACGCGCCAGCGCCCGGTCGATTGCGGCTTCGATTCTGGCATTCAGGGGCATGGCCGACCTCGGGGCTGATCTGTCATTGAAAGATGACAAAAGGTGTAACACAGTGTGGACATATGCCGGTGTCTGTCAACCGGTGGGGGGGATGATGTCGAAACGGGTCGTCATAATCGGTGCGGGCATTGGCGGGCTGGCCACGGCCATGCGCCTTGCCCATGCCGGCTGTGACGTTCTCGTGATGGAGCGTGCCGCCGACGTCGGCGGCAAGATGCGCACCCTGCCGAGTGCAGCGGGGCCGGTCGATGCGGGCCCGACCGTCCTGACCCTGCGGGATGTCTTCGAAGACCTGTTCGACGCCTGCGGCACAAGCCTTTCCGCGCATGTCACGCTGGACCCGCTGGATGTTCTGGCCCGCCACCACTGGGACGACGGCAGCACGCTGAACCTGTTCGCCGACCATGCCCGGTCGCTGGATGCCGTCGCGCGGTTCGCGGGGGCGCGCGCGGCCCGGCAGTTCGACAGCTTTCACAAGACCACCGCCCGCCTGTTCCGCGCGTTCGAGGCACCGATGATGCAGGCGCAGGCCCCGACCCTGTCCGGCATGACCGGCGTCGTTTTGCGCAATCCGAGACTGATTCCCGCGATGATGCCGGGGCTCAGCATGGCACGCGCCCTTGCGCTGAGGTTCTCGGACCCAAGGCTGAGACAGCTGTTCGGACGCTATGCCACCTACGTCGGCGGCCATCCCGATCAGGCGCCCGCGATCCTGTCGCTGATCTGGCAGGCGGAATCGCGGGGCGTCTACGCCGTGCGCGGCGGGATGCACGAACTGGCCAAGGCGATGCGGTCGGTCGCCGAGGCCGCCGGTGCGCGGTTCGTGTGCGACGCCCATGTCGACCGGATCGAGGTACAGGACGGCCGCACCGCCGCCGTTCATGCGGGCGGCCAGCGATACACCTGCGACCACGTCGTCTTCAACGGCGACCCCGGGGCCCTGTCCCGCGGCCTTCTGGGGGATGGCCTCGGTGGCATCCCGGAACGGGCGGTCGCCCCGCGCAGCCTGTCGGCCTTCGTCTGGTCCTTTGCCGCACGGGTGACCGGCGATCCCCCTGCCCATCACAATGTCTATTTCGCCAACACCCCGAACAGCGAGTTCAGCGAGATCCGCGCAGGCCTCCTGCCGTCGGACCCGACGCTTTATGTCTGCGCGCAGGACCGGGGGACCGGACATGTGCCGGACGGGGCCGAACGATTCGAGATCATCATCAACGGACCATCCCGCAACGGACCCACCCCCGACCCGAAGGAGGCTGAGCAATGCCGAGAGACGACATTCATCAGGCTGGCGCGCATGGGCCTGACCTTCGACCGGATCCCGGAGATCGGCGCGTTGACCACGCCCGAGGGCTTCGGTCAGCTGTTCCCGGCCAGCGACGGATCCCTCTACGGGCGATCCCCGCACGGGATGATGGCGGCGTTTCGGCGACCGACGGCGCGCACGGCGCTCGCGGGTCTGTATCTGGCGGGGGGCGGGGCGCATCCGGGGGCGGGGGTACCGATGGCGGCCACGTCCGGCAGGCTTGCGGCCGAGGCGATCTTGACGGACCTCGCTTCGACCTCTCCGTCCCGGCGCCCGGCTACGGCTGGTGGTATGTCGACGGGATCAGCGACGACGGCGCCCGCGCCATCTCGATCATTGTCTTCATAGGATCGGTCTTTTCGCCCTGGTACCGCTGGAGCGGGCGGACGGACCCCGAAGACAACGTCTGCATCAATGTCGTGACCTATGGCGCTGGCGGACGCTGGACGATGACGGACCGGGGGCGCGATGCCCTGCGCCTGACCGACCGGACGATGACCGTCGGCCCTTCCTCCATCCGGTGGGAAGGCGGGCGGCTGGTGATCGACATAGACGAGATGTCGACGCCCCACGCACAGGCCATTCGCGGCACGGTCACCCTCACCCCCAGCGCGATCACGCAGGTCGAGGTGCCCCTGACCCCCGATGGCGCCCATGTCTGGCGCCCCTTCGCGCCGACCGCCACAATCGAGGTGGACATCGACCGCCCCGGATGGCGCTGGTCCGGGCACGGCTACCTCGACGCGAACTTCGGCACGCGGGCGCTGGAGACGGATTTCGACTACTGGACATGGGGGCGCTTTCCGGTCGCGGGTGGGTCGGTCGCCTTCTACGATGCGGTGCGGCGCGACGGCTCGGACCTGTCGGTGGCCCTGCGCTTCGGCGCGGACGGATCCTGCGAGGAAATCGCCGCCCCGCCCTTGCAACGGTTCAGGCGGTCCAACTGGCTGGTCCGGCGGGAAACACGCTGCGACGCGGGGTCAGCACCCCGGCAAGTGAAGGCAATGCTCGACGCCCCGTTCTACAACCGCTGCGCCGTGGAAACGGTCATTCATGGCGAGACGACGACGGGCGTCTACGAGGCACTGGACCTCGATCGCTTTCGCAAGCCTTGGCTGATGCCGATGCTGGCGATGCGGGTGCCTCGGCGCAAAGGCTGGCGATTCTCGTGACGACGCCCCATATCGGGGCAAAGGAGACGAGACATGAGCGATTTTCCCGGCTGGCACGGCACAACCATCATCGGCGTCCGCAAGGGGGGCCGCGTCGTCATCGCGGGTGACGGGCAGGTCAGCGTCGGCCAGACCGTGATGAAGGGCACCGCCCGCAAGGTGCGCCGCCTGTCGCCCGGTGGCTTCGACGTGGTGGCGGGTTTTGCCGGGTCCACGGCGGATGCCTTCACCCTGCTGGAACGTCTGGAAAAGAAGCTGGAGGCGACGCCCGGCCAGTTGGCGCGCGCATCGGTCGAACTGGCCAAGGATTGGCGCACCGACAAGTACCTGCAAAAGCTGGAGGCGATGCTGATCGTCACCGACGGCACCGACCTGTTCGTCATCACCGGCGCGGGCGATGTGCTGGAGCCTGAACACGACGTGGCGGCCATCGGATCGGGGGGCAACTATGCCCTCGCTGCCGCGCGCGCCCTGATGGGCACGGACATGGATGGCGAGGCGATCGCCCGCCGCGCCATGTCGATCGCCGCCGACATCTGCGTCTACACCAACGGCAACCTGACGGTCGAGGCGATCGGCTAGATACCGGCTCAGCTCAGCTTGGCCATGCCGAGGGGCACGTTGAAGCGTTCGCACCAGATCCAGATCTCGTTGTACTGGCTGGGGTCGATGCCTGCGGGCACGGTGTAACTGCTGGCGCCGCTGGTGGACTTCAGCGGCCCCATCAGCGTCGCAGGGTCATAGCCGTCGCGGCCCAATGCCACCTTGGGGTCCGGCGCACTGCCGAAGCGGAAATCATCCAGCAGGTTGACCTGGTTTCCGGCCAGCTCTCCCGTGCCGCTGATGCCGTAGCGGGCCGCGCCGCTGAAGCTGCCAAGTCGGCCATGGCCGCCGGCAAGGGCCGGGATGGCGGACAAAAGGAGGGGGCCGGTCACGGCAAGGGTCACAAAGGATCGGCGGTTCATGGGGCAACTCCGGCATGGTTGGGGCAATGCCTGCATCCTGCCCTTGGCTGCGGCATCGGCAAAGCCATCCGCACGCCAACGTGACCGCCCGTCAGGTGGCGTGTCCGGCAACGTGCATCAGCGGGGACGACGTTGCGTTTCCCGCTTTGCCCCTTAGGTAGGGGACGAAGGAGACTGCCATGACCGACCTGACCCCGCGCGAAATCGTATCCGAACTGGACCGGTTCATCATTGGCCAGAAGGACGCCAAGCGTGCCGTGGCCGTTGCGCTGCGCAATCGGTGGCGGCGCAAGCAGCTGGGCGATGACCTGCGCGACGAGGTCTATCCCAAGAACATCCTGATGATCGGCCCCACCGGCGTCGGCAAGACCGAGATCAGCCGCCGGCTTGCCAAGCTGGCCCGCGCGCCGTTCCTCAAGGTCGAGGCGACCAAGTTCACCGAGGTCGGATACGTCGGCCGCGACGTCGAGCAGATCGTGCGCGACCTGGTCGATGCCGCCATCGCGATGATCCGCGAACAGATGCGCGAAGAGGTGAAGGCCAAGGCCCACACCGCCGCCGAGGACCGCGTCATCACCGCCCTGGCAGGCGAGGATGCGCGCGAAGGCACGCGCGAAGCGTTTCGCCGCAAGCTGCGCTCGGGCGAGCTTGATGACAAGGTGATCGAGCTGGAGGTCGCGGACACGTCGAACCCGATGGGCATGGCGATCCCCGGTCAGCCGGGGATGGACCAGATGGCGGGGCTGGGCGACCTGTTCGGCAAGATGATGCAGCGGACCGTGAAAAAGCGCCTGTCGGTCGCGGCCAGCTATGACCTGCTGATCGACGAGGAGGCCGACAAGCTGCTGGACGATGAAACCGTCAAGCGCGAGGCCGTGCGCGCCGTCGAACAGAACGGCATCGTCTTTCTGGATGAGATCGACAAGGTCGCCACGCGACAGGACGCGCGCGGCGGCGATGTCAGCCGCGAGGGTGTGCAGCGCGATCTGCTGCCCCTGATCGAAGGCACGACGGTCAGCACCAAGCACGGGGCGGTCAGGACGGACCACATCCTGTTCATCGCCTCCGGCGCCTTCCACATCGCCAAGCCGTCGGACCTGTTGCCCGAGTTGCAGGGCCGCCTGCCCATCCGGGTCGAATTGCGCGCCCTGACCGAGGAGGACTTCGTCCGCATCCTGACCGAAACGGACAATGCGCTGACCCTTCAATACCGCGCCCTGATGGCGACCGAGGACGTGACCGTGACCTTCACGCCCGAAGGCATCGCCGCCCTTGCCAGGATCGCCGCGCAGGTCAACGAAAGCGTGGAGAACATCGGCGCCCGTCGTCTCTATACCGTTCTGGAACGCGTATTCGAAGACCTGTCCTTCGATGCCCCCGACAAGGGCGGAAGCGAGGTCGTCGTGGATGGCGATTTCGTCGAAGCCCAGCTGGGCGAATTGTCCCGGTCGACCGACCTGTCCCGATACGTTCTGTGAGGAAGGACGGGGCCTTGGCGACCTACCTCGGGTTCCTGCGGGCCAACGCAGCCTTCCTGCTGGCGGGGCTGCTGATCTGCTTCACGTCCAGCTATGGGCAGACATACTTCATCTCGCTGTTCGCGGATGGGATCATGGCCGATTTCGGTCTGAGCGACGGGGAGTGGGGTCTGACCTATACCGTCGCAACGACGACATCCGCCGCGCTGATGGTGTTCATGGGCGGCCTGACGGACCGGTTCCGGGTGCGCCGCCTTGCCATGATCGCGGGCGTGGGCCTGACGCTTGCCTGCCTCGCAATGGCGACGGCACAGGGTGTGTTCGCATTGGTCCTGACGGTTCTCGCCCTGCGCCTTTTCGGGCAAGGCATGATGAGCCATATCTCGGCGGTGGCCATGTCCCGCTGGTTCGTGGCCACGCGCGGCAAGGCCCTGTCGATCTCGACCATGGGCTTCGCACTTGGACAGGCAATCCTGCCGATCGTGTTCGTCGCCTTGATGGCCAGCCTTGGATGGCGGTCGCTCTGGTGGGTGGCCGCGGGACTGGTCCTGCTGGCCATGCCGGTGATCCTGCGCCTGTTGCGGGCGGAACGGACGCCGCAATCGCTGGCGGCAGAGGCGCCGGTCGCAGGCATGGGTGGCCAGCACTGGACCCGTGGCCAGATGCTGCGCCACTGGATGTTCTGGGCGATGATCCCCCTGCTTCTGGGGCCACCCGCCTTCGGCACCGCCCTGTTCTTTCATCAGGTGCATCTTGTCGACGTGAAGGGCTGGGGCCTTGCCTCCTATGTCGCGCTGATGCCGCCGTTCACGGTGGTCGCGGTCGCGACGACCTTTGCTTCTGGCGCCATGCTGGACCGGATCGGGACCGGGCGGTTGATCAGCCTCTATCTGCTGCCCTTTGCCGGTGCGTTCCTGATTTTTGGTTTCGGACAAAGCCTCTGGGCCGCCGCCCTCGGCCTGATCGTGCTGGGTCTTGGAACAGGGACACAGGCGACGGTGCCCACCGCCTTCTGGGCCGAATATTACGGCACGCAGCACCTTGGATCGATCAAGGCGATGGCCGTCGCGATCATGGTGCTCGGCTCGGCCATCGGTCCCGGCCTGACGGGCCTGATGATCGACCTCGGGCATGACCTGCCGTCGCAGATGCCGTGGATCGCGGCCTATTTCGTCGCCTCTGCCGCGATTGCGACGCTGGCCGTGCGGCGGGCGGGCCCGACCCTACCGTCGCAGGTAGACGTAATACGCCCCTGAACCGCCGTGCGCGCGGTTCGCCTGCGCCACCTGCAACACGACCGCCGCAAGGGGCGGCATGGACAGCCACATCGGCACCTGATGCTTGAGCACGCCGAGACGGTTCGGAATGACCGTATCGCTGGGTTTCGATTTCCCCTTGCCCGTCACCACGAGGATCAGGCGCTTGCCGTCGCCATGGGCGCGCATCACGAACCCGACCAATGCGGGCTGGGCCATGGCAAGGGTCATCCCGTGCAGGTCGATCTTGCCCTCGGGGCGCAGCTTGCCGGCCTTCATCCGCTTGTGGGCCTTTGCGTCCATGCGCAACGGGGCGGCGGCGACCTGTTCCGTGATGCTGGGCACGAGCGAATGGACGGACCCCTTCGCCTTCGCCCGAGAGCCGAGCGTGAAGGGATCGACCTTGCGGGGCGACACGGGATCGGTCCGCGCGGGACGGGGCGCCGGATCGGGGGGGGCATCCCGGCTGGATTTCGCCAAAGGATCAGCCGATTTCGTATATCGCTGCCACAGGTCGCGATCCTCGGGGGACAGGGGGCGCCGGGTCATCGGGGCACCAGCGGGATCAGGCGACCGGTATCGTTCAGGCGACCGGCCGCGCGACCGGCGTCATCGCCCGTGCCGAGAAACAGATCGACGCGCCCCGCCCCCTTGATCGCGGACCCGACATCCTGTGCCACGCACAGACGGGCCATTCCCGCCGCCTCCAGCCAGACGAGGCTGCCCAGCGCGATGTGGTCCGGATCGACCGCAAGGCTGCGTCCGGCCGTCACGGGTTGCCCCATTGCACCGGTCGGCCCCCGGTCGGCGGGCACATCAAGCAGCCGAAAGAAGACATAGCTGGGGTTCCTGTTCATCACGGCCCGCCCGCGTGCCGCATCCCGTCGCAGCCATTCCTTGAGCGCATCCGCGGTGATGTCCGGCCCGAAGATGCCCTCTGCGATCAGAAGGCGTCCGATCGATCGATAGGGATGGCCGTTGCGCCCCGCATACCCCACGCGAAGCACCGACCCGTCCCCGAGGGCAAGGCGCCCCGACCCCTGCACCTGCAGGAAAAAGCGATCCACCTCGTCCCGCAGCCAGGCGATTTCCTGCCCAACCAGAGCAGCATCCACATCGCCGCGGGGCAGCGTACAGCCACCGGGCGGCAGGGCGTGCAGCGGAACGCCGTATTCATCGGACGGGGCAAGGCTGGCAGACAGCTCAGGCTCATAATACCCGGTGACATGCGCGGGAATGGCCGGGCCGGGACGGAACGCCCCTTCGAGGGCCCGCCGCATATCCCCGGATGGCAGGGGCCTGTCGCACGTCAACGCATAGGCCGCCGTCGCAGCCGCAAGATCATCCTCTGCCCACCCCGGCAGATCGGCAAACGAAAGCCGCCCCGTTTCGGGGGCGGCCGGGGTATCGCGGGTCGATGCCACCCTACCCGCCGGTGGCGACGAGTTTCCAGTTCGGATCGGCGGCACCCATTTCGCGCGCGAAGGTCCAGATATCGCGCTGTTTCTTGATCTCGTTCGGGTTGCCCTCGACGATCGTGCCCTCGGCATCACGCACGACGCTGGTCAGTTCTCCGACGAAACGGATCGTCACCTGGCCCTCGTTCGTGACGGGATCGAAGGCCGCATCCTCCAGCGTGGTCTCGCGCACGCCGATGAAATTGGCGTCGATCTTCAGGCCCTTGTCCTCCCGGTCGGCAATCACCGACAGGAATGCCTCGTAGACATCTTCGCCGAGGAACGGCTGAACCGACGACAGATCGCCGTTCTCGAAAGCCATGAGGATCATCTCATAGGCGCCGCGGGCGCCGGCGACGAATTCCGTCACCACGAAACCTGGCTCGGCCGCTTTCATCGCCGCAAGGGCCTTGGCCGTTTCGGTACCATCCTCGGCGTGATCGGTGATGTCCTGATCGGGTCCACCTTCGATCACCTCGAAATCGCGGCGCACGGGGATGTCATCCCCCGACTGAATGGCGGGCGGCTTCTCGAATCCGGTCCGCGTGCCAAGAACATTCTTGAGGCGGAACACCAGAAACAGCGCGATGGCCGCCAGTACGAGGAGTTGTATCACGGCGTCATCCATCCTTCTCTCCGCGCCCGTCGTTGGGCATTTGGTCTTGGTATCGCACAGAGGGCACATATGTAACACCGTGAAGGGGTCAAGTCATTCCGACCCCAACAGGAGGTTTCGTCGCATGTGGCTGCTCGCCATCTTCATTCTGGTCCCCATCGTGGAAATCGGCCTTTTCATCCAGGTCGGCGGATGGCTCGGCCTGTGGCCGACCCTTCTGATCGTGGTGATCACCGCGATGCTGGGCACATGGCTGGTGCGCAAGCAGGGGTTGGAACAACTGGCCGCCGTGCAGCGGTCCTTCGGTGAACTGTCGGACCCGACGCGGCCCTTGGCCCATGGCGCGATGATCCTCGCCTCCGGTCTGCTTTTGCTGACACCCGGCTTCTTCACCGATGCGGTCGGCTTTGCATTGTTGGTGCCCGGTGTGCGCGATGCGGTGATGAAGGCCGTCAAATCCCGGATCAAAGTGCAGAGCTTTACCATGGGCACCGGCCCACAGCCGCAGCATGCCCGCCCCGACCCGCACGGCCGGGACGACGTGATCGAGGCCGATTATGTCGAAGTGCCCCGGCGGGACGGGCCATCGGGCTGGACGGATCCGAACGGCACCGCCCCGCGCCGCTAGCGTATTGTTGTGACCTCCGGGGCGGTCTGCTAACCGTCCTGCAACCAGACACGCCAGACCCGGAGACACAGTCACATGGCCGACACGGACGAAACCGTTCCCGCACCCGACGCAGCCGCCGCCGAAAACGCCGCGACCGAGCAACCGAAAACCCCGCAGATGCAGGTTCTTGGCCAGTATATCCGCGACATGTCGTTCGAGAACGTCGCCGCCCAGAAGGGCAACACGATGGAGGGTCAGCCCGACATCAACGTCCAGGTCGGCCTCGATGCGCGCAAGCGCAAGCAGGACGGTCAGTTCGAGGTCGCGACCAAGCTGAACATCACCGCCAAGGCAAAGGGCGGGGAAGAGCCGATCTTCGCGATGGAGCTGGATTATTGCGGCGTCTTCGCCATCCAGAACGTGCCCGACAATCAGCTGCATCCATACCTGCTGATCGAATGCCCACGGATGCTGTTTCCGTTCCTGCGCCGCATCGTCTCGGACGTGACGCGCGACGGGGGCTTCCCGCCCCTGAACCTCGAGAACATCGATTTCGTGTCGCTTTACCGCAACGAGATCACGCGCCGGGCACAGGCCGAGGCCGCGCAGGTCACGCCGTCCTGACCCACGCATAGAGACCGGGCCGCCCTTGGCCCGGTCGCCCCCCCTTTTCCGTCAGAACTCCTTTTGCACAAGTGGATGGCACCTGCCGCCGGAACCGCCTGTGTTTGCCGCAATCGGATAACCGCGCCTGCCATCGCTTGACATGCCCGGAATATAGGCAAACCCTCCGACGCGAAGCACAGCCCCGGAGAGTGATACGATGACCCTGACCCGCCGCCATTTGATGTCCGGGGCCGCTGCCCTGGCGCTGTTGACCGCCCTGCCCGCCTCTGCCGATGGCCATGCGCCCCTGAAGGTTGCGGGCATCTACACCGTGCCGGTCGAGCAGCAATGGGTCAGCCGCATCCACATCGCGGCCGAGGCCGCCGCCGCGCGTGGTGACATCGAATACACCTTCACCGAGAATGTCGCCAACACCGACTATCCCCGCGTCATGCGCGAATACGCCGAAAGCGGCGTCGGCCTGATCGTGGGCGAGGTTTTCGGCGCCGAGGCAGAGGCCCGCGAAGTTGCCGCCGATTACCCGGAGGTGGCCTTCCTGATGGGGTCGTCCTTCAAGGAAGATCCGGCCCTGCCGAACTTCGCGGTGTTCGACAACTACATCCAGGACGCGGCCTACCTGTCCGGGATCATCGCGGGCGCCATGTCCGAGACGGGCAACATCGGCATGGTCGGCGGCTTTCCCATCCCCGAGGTGAACCGCCTGATGCACGCCTTCATGGCCGGCGTGCAGGAGACGAAGCCCGAGGCGACCTTCCAGGTCAGCTTCATCGGCAGCTGGTTCGACCCGCCCAAGGCCAAGGAAACCGCCTTCGCCATGATCGAGAACGGCGCCGACGTGATGTATGCCGAACGCTTCGGCGTGTCGGATGCGGCGGTCGAAAAGGGCGTGCTGGCGATCGGCAACGTCATCGACACGCAGGCCGATTACCCCAACACGGTCGTGGCCAGCGCGATCTGGCACTTCGAGCCGACGCTTGATGCGGCCATCGCCGCGGTCAAGGCGGGCGAGTTCACCGCAGCCGATTACGGCCGCTATTCCTTCATGGACCGGGGCGGATCGTCCCTTGCGCCGCTGGGCACCTTCGAAGACCGCGTCCCGCAGGAGGCACTGGACCTCGTGGCCGAACGCGAGGCCGCCATCATGGACGGCAGCTTCGCGGTCGAGATCAACGACGAAGAGCCGAAGTCCTCCTGAATGTCCGATGCAGCCAAGGCGGAGATTGTCCTTCGCCTTGAACATATCACCAAGCGGTTTGGACCGGTCACGGCGAACGAGGATGTCTCGTTCGCCGTCGCCTCGGGTGAGGTCGTGGCCCTTCTGGGCGAGAACGGCGCAGGCAAGACAACGCTGATGAATATCCTGTTCGGTCTCTATTCCGCGGATGAGGGCGAGGTGGAGCTGTTCGGACATCCCCTGCCCCCCGGCAATCCGCGCGCGGCCCTCGATGCCGGCGTCGGCATGGTGCATCAGCATTTCACATTGGCCGAAAACCTCAGCGTTCTGGACAACATCGTCCTTGGGACACGTCCGATCTGGTCGCTGTCGCTCGGTCTGCGCGCCGCCCGCGCGCGGGTGATGACCCTGATGACGGATTACGGCCTGCATGTGGACCCGGATGCGCAGGTGGCGACCCTGTCTGTCGGGCAACGGCAGCGTGTCGAAATCCTCAAGGCGCTCTACCGGGATGCGCGCATCCTGATCCTCGACGAGCCGACCGCCGTCCTGACCCCGCAGGAGGCAGAAGACCTCTTCGCCACCCTGCGCATCGCCGTCGCGCGCGGCCTCAGCGTGATCTTCATTTCCCACAAGCTGCACGAGGTCGCGGCCATATCGGACAGGGTGGTGGTGTTGCGCCATGGCCGTGTCGTCGCGCAGGCAGGAACGGCGGACACCAGCCGCGCGGACATGGCCCGTCTCATGATCGGCGGCGATATCGCGGCCCCGGCCCTGCGCCCCTCGGCGCCCGGTCGCGCCCTGGTCGATCTTGTCGGCGTATCGACGCCGGGCATCGGCGCCATTCCCGGTCTGCGCGACGTGACCCTGTCGTTGCCCGCCGGTCAGGTCACGGGGCTGGCGGGTGTATCGGGCAACGGACAGGGCGCGCTGGCCGACCTGTTGGCGGGCCTGATCCGCCCCACGTCCGGCACGCTTGCCATCGACGGGACGACACCGACCGACTGGTCCCCGCGCACCGCGATCGCCGCCGGGATCGCCCGCATCCCCGAAGACCGGCACGGCACCGGCACGGTGGGCGATTTCGACCTGGCCGAGAACGCCATGCTGGAGAGGTATGCCGCCCCCCCTATGTCCAAGCACGGCTGGCTGAACCGCAAGGCGGCGCTTGGCTTTGCCGACAGGATCATCGCGGCCTACGATGTCCGTTGTCCCGGCCCGACCACGCCCATTCGCCTACTGTCTGGGGGCAACATGCAGAAGCTGATCCTCGGCCGCGTGATGGAGGTGGCCCCGTCGGTGATCCTCGCCAATCAGCCGGTGCGCGGCCTTGATATCGGCGCGCTGACCTATGTGCATGAACAACTGCTGGCGGCACGCGACCGGGGGGCCGCCGTCCTGCTGATCTCCGAAGACCTCGACGAGGTCATCGCCCTGTCGGATGTGATCCACGTGATGTCCGAGGGGCGGCTCTCGCCCGGCTTCGACCGCGGCACCAAGACGGCCGTCGAATTGGGGGAATGGATGACCGGTGCGGGGTTTGCCGATGCGGCTTGAACCCATTCCCGCGCCCAGCCTTGCCCGTCGGCTGGGCCTGCCCCTTGCCGCGCTGACGGCGACGGCCCTGCTGGCGATGGGCCTTGCCGCACTGGCCGGTGCCGCCCCGGCAGAGGTCGCCTGGCTGGTGCTTCGCGGGGCCGTCGGGTCGAAATTCGCCTTATTGGAGACGTTGAACCGCGCCACTCCGCTGATCTTCACCGGTCTTGCGGTCGCTGTCGCGTTTCGGGCAAAGCTGTGGAACATCGGGGCCGAGGCACAGCTGTACCTCGGGGCGGTCGTGGTCGTGGTCCTTGGCACCGGGATGCTGCCGTGGCCTGCCGCGACGTTGCTGCCCGTGCTGGCCGTGGTCGCGATGTTGGCCGGGGCGGCGACCTTGCTTGTCCCGACCTTCCTCAAGACACGTTTCGGCGTCGACGAGGTGGTGACGACCCTTCTGCTGAACTTCGTGGCTCTCCTCTTCGTGTCCTACCTGCTCGAGGGGCCGCTGAAGGACCCGATGGGCATGGGATGGCCGAAATCGCCCCGCCTGATCCCCGAGGCACGCCTGCCCCGTCTGGCCGAAGGGCTGCGCCTGCACTGGGGGTTCGCGCTGGCCTGTATCGCCGCGGTGGTGGTCTGGGTCATCCAGACGCGGACGATCTGGGGGTATGAAATGCGGACCGTCGGCCTGAACGCCCGCGCGGCGCGGTTTGCCGGGATGCCGGTCAACATGGTCCTCGTGCGGACCGCCGTCCTGTCGGGCGGGTTGGCGGCGCTGGCCGGGTTTTCCGAAGTCGCGGGCGCGAAAGGGTCGCTGACCTTGGACCTGTCGCCGGGCTTCGGCTACACCGGGATCATCGTCGCGATGCTGGCCCTGCTGAACCCGCTGGGCGTCGTCATCGCCGCGATCTTCGTGGCGGGCATCTTCGTCGGGTCCGACAGCATGAGCCGTGCCGCCGGCGTTCCGACCTATATCGCCGATATCCTGCTGGCCGGATCGCTTCTGGCGATGGTGCTGGCAATCGGCCTGACACGGCGCAGGGTGGTCTGGAGATGAACGATCTGATCGAAATCCTGCTGTCCGCGTCGTTCTGGGCCGCCGCGATCCGCATCGCATCGCCCCTGATCTTCGCCGCCATGGGCGAGTTGATCTGTGAACGGGCGGGCGTCCTCAACCTCGGGATCGAGGGCATCATGGTGGCGGGCGCCTTCGCGGGGTGGATGGCGGTCTATGCGGGAGCCGGCCTGTGGATGGGCGTCGGCGTCGCCATGGCGGCGGGGATGCTGTTCGGTCTTCTGCATGCGACCCTGACAGTGCCCTTCGGCCTGTCGCAGCATGTCGTGGGGCTGGGCGTCACGCTTCTGGCGACCTCGGCCACGTATTACGCCTATCGCCTGGCCCTGCCCGAGGTGACATCCCCCCCCAAGATCGATGCATTCGAACCCTATGCGATCCCGATCCTCGGGGATCTGCCGATCGTGGGGACCGCCCTGTTCCAGCAGACCCCCCTGACCTATGGCGCCTATCTGACCGTGATCATCGTGTCCGTCGTGCTGTTCCGCACTCCGCTTGGGCTTGCGATCCGCGCGGCCGGAGAGAACCCCTCTGCCGTCGCGGCGCAGGGCCTGTCGGTCACGGGCATCCGCATGGGCGCGGTCATCACGGGCTCGGGCCTCATGGCCGTTGGCGGGGCTTTCCTGACCATGTCCGCCTTCGACAGCTTCTTCTTCGAGATGGTGAACGGACGCGGCTGGATCTGCATCGCGCTGGTGGTCTTCGGCGCATGGAAGCCGGGCAAGACCCTGCTGGGTGCGATCCTGTTCGCGGCCTTCGATGCATTGCAGATCCGTCTGCAACAGACGCCGATCGGCGCGGACATCCCCTATCAGGTGTTCCTGATGGCACCCTACATCCTGTCCATCCTCGCACTTGTCCTCATGTCACGGCGGGCGGCCGTGCCTGCGGCCCTGATGGTGCCATTCAACAAGGGGGAACGCTGATGTTCGACCTGATCATCCGGGGGGGCACCCTGCCCGACGGAACCGTCACCGACATCGGCATTCGCGGTGATCGCATCGCGGCAGTCGAGGACCTGTCGGCGGCCGAGGCGAGCGACGTCATCGACGCCGTAGGCGATCTGGTGTCCCCGCCCTTCGTCGATCCGCATTTCCACATGGACGCGACGCTCAGCTACGGCACCCCCCGCGTCAACGCCAGCGGCACCCTGCTCGAAGGGATCGGCCTCTGGGGGGAGCTTCGCGATCTTGCCAGCACCGACGCATTGATCGACCGGGCCCTGTCCTATTGCGACTGGGCCGTGTCGATGGGCCTGTTGACCATACGCAGTCACGTCGACACGACCCCCGACCACCTGCGCGGGGTCGAGGCGATGCTGGAGGTCAAACGCCGCGTCGCCCCCTACCTCGACCTGCAGCTCGTGGCCTTTCCGCAGGACGGGCTGTTGCGCACGCCGACCGGCCTCGAAAACGTGACGCGCGCGTTGGACATGGGCGTGGACGTGGTGGGCGGCATCCCGCATTTCGAACGCACGATGGCGGACGGCGCCGAAAGCGTGCGCATCCTGTGCGAAATGGCGGCGGATCGCGGATTGCCCGTCGACATGCATTGCGATGAAACCGACGATCCGCTGTCGCGCCATATCGAGACCCTCGCGGCCGAAACGACGCGACTGGGGCTGCAGGGCCGGGTGGCCGGATCGCACCTGACGTCCATGCATTCGATGGACAACTACTATGTCTCCAAACTGCTGCCGCTGATGGCCGAGGCGCAGATCGCCGCCATTCCGAACCCCCTGATCAACATCGTCCTTCAGGGCCGGCACGACAGCTATCCCAAACGCCGCGGCCTGACACGGGTGCGCGAAATGCTGGCCGCGGGGATCGAGGTCGGGTGGGGGCAGGATTGCGTTCTCGATCCGTGGTATTCACTGGGCACGGCAGACATGCTGGACGTGGCCTTCATGGGCCTGCACGTGGCCCAGATGACCCATCCGACGGAAATGGCCCGGTGTTTCGACATGGTAACGGGGGCCAATGCCCGCATCCTTGGCCTGACCGACTATGGCCTGCAACCGGGACGCCTGGCCTCGCTCGTCGTTCTGGACGCCGCCACCCCGACCGAAGCCCTGCGCCTGCGGCCCGCACGATTGGCTGTCGTCTCCAAGGGCCGCGTCGTCAGCCGACAGGCCCGTGGCACCGGCGAGCTGACACTTCCCGGGCGCCCATCACAGGTCAGCCGGCGTCATCAAGCATCCGGCGATAAAGGCTAAGGCCCTCCTCTGACCGAAAATACCTCGGGGGGGCCGTCAGGCCGGGGGCAGCGCCCCCTCCCCCTTCGCCGCTCAACCCTGTCCGATCGCCGTCGATTCCGTCACGATGAGGGTCGGGGTCACATCTATCCGCGGCGGCGCAGGGCGCCCCGTCAATACATCGATGATCATCTGCGCCGTTGCCTGCCCGATCCTTGCGGGGTGCGGATCGATCGTGGTCAGGCGCGGCACGCAGATATCCGCGATCTCGTAGGCACCGAACCCTGCGATCACGATATCCCCCGGGACCGACAGACCCCGACGTGCGCATTCCGTCAACGCGCCAAAGGCCGACAGGTCCGAAATGCAGATGACCGCCTCGGTCCCCGGATAACCGTCGAGCAGACGAACCATCGCATCCGCCCCCTCGCGCATGGAGATCGGCGGCCGTCCCGCGCCGATCAGGCGCGATGCGTCCAATCCATGCGCGGCCATCGCCGACAGAAACCCCCGCCGCCGGTCGGCCCCACGCGTGTCGCCGTCCGTGTCACCCCCGATGAAGGCGATCCGGCCATGACCCTGCCCCACGAGGTGATCGACCATCATCCCCATCGCCGCCGCGTTGGAGAACCCGACAACCCTGTCGACCGGATCCTCGGGCAGGTCCCATGTCTCGATCACCGGAATTGCGGCGGCCTGCAACAGGCGGCGGGTCCGCGCCGTGTGGCGCCCACCCGTCAGAACGATCGCCTCGGGTCTGCGGCGCAGCAACTGTTCCACGAGGCGTTCTTCTTCCTCGATGTCATAGTTGGTATAGCCGAGCAGGACCTGAAGGCCCTGATCGGACAGTATCGGCGCCAGCCCACCAACGGTATCGGCGAAATTGGCGTTGTTCAGCGACGGGATCAGAACGGCAACGAAGTCCGTTTTCTGCGACCTGAGGTTCGCGGCGGTGCTGTCGTAGACATAGCCCAGCTCGTCGGCGGCCTTCATGATCGCGGCCCGCGTCGCCTGCTTGACCGAGGCATCCTTCTTGAAGGCCCGGCTGACCGTCATGACCGACACGCCGGCGGCCATTGCAACGTCCTTCATCCGCGCACTGCGCTGCATCATTCGGGACCTTCCGTCGGTGGACGGATCGCCCGCACGCAGGCACATCCGTCGGTCATCTGATACCGCGTTAACGTTACCACGCCGACATGCGGGATGGCACCCGTCACGAACGGGTGCCGCCCATGACAAAGCCGCAACGATGAGACGCCTGAGCGCCACGGGACATGATGTCCCGTTGCGAATAGTTCGCTTTTCTGGTTCGACTGCGCGCAACAAGGGACAGGACATCATGACGAACAACAATGACGCGCCCGCGCGGGCCAGCGGACGCGACTGGGTCATGACCCTCGCCAAGTATCGTGAACCCGACAACCTGCGCAGCGTCTTCGAACTCTGCGTCAGCGCAGGGCCGTTCATCGCCCTCTGGGTGCTGGCATGCTGGGTGGCGCAATACAGCTATCTCGGCGCGCTCGCGATCTCGATCGTGAACGGCGGGTTCCTCCTGCGTCTCTTCTGCATTCAGCACGACTGCGGGCATGGGTCGTTTTTCGGGGATCGTCGGGTCAGCGACTGGGTTGGCCGGGTTCTGGGGGTGGTCACTTGGACACCGTATGACGTCTGGCGCCGGACCCATTCCATCCACCACAGCCACGCCGGTGACCTTGGCCATCGCGGGATCGGGGACATCATGACCCTGACCACCGAGGAATATCATCAGCGCAGCGCCTTCGGCCGCTGGCTCTATCGGGCCTATCGCAGCCCGATCGTGCTGTTCGGTATCGGTCCCAGCTATATCTTCTTTCTGCAGAACCGCCTGCCGCTCGGCCTGATGACGCAGGGCAGGAAATACTGGATCTCGGCCATGGGGACCAACATCGCGCTGGCCGCGATCCTCGGGCTGATCGCCTATGTCGGCGGCTGGCAGGCGCTGGTTCTCGTCATGCTGCCCTCGACCCTCGTCGCGGCGTCGATCGGGATGTGGCTGTTCTACATCCAGCATCAGTTCGAGGAAACGCACTGGGACGAAGGGGACGACTGGCAGTTGCACGATGCCGCCCTGCACGGATCATCGCATTACGACCTGCCGCCGATCCTGCGGTGGTTCTCGGCAAATATCGGCATCCACCACGTGCACCACCTTTATGCGCGCATCCCCTTCTACCGGCTGAGCGAGGTTCTGCGCGACCATGCGGAACTGGGCGACTATGGCCGCATGACTCTGCGGGAAAGCCTTGCCTGCGCCCGACTGGACCTTTGGGATACCGGCACGCGCAAGCTGATCTCGTTCCGCGATGCACACCGGATGAAGCATCAGGCCGCCCTGGCCGCCTGATCCACCAAGGGGCGGGTTGCGGGCAACGTGATGGCGTTGCCCGTGACAAGGTTCAGGCCAGCCACTCATGTGCTTCGGTGACGTGGTGATGGATGCGCCCATCGAAATGCGCAGCCACGATTTCCGCCGTGACCTCCCGCGATTGCGCGCGGAACGGACTGCCGAGGGCGCTCTCCATGCCATCACGGTCCGCATAGGTGATCGCGAGGATCAGCGGAAACTCCGGCGCGCCTTCGTCACGCTCCTCTCCGAACATGACGCGCACGGCGACATTGCCGGGAAACTGGCGCCACAGGGGGACCAGACGCTCCTGCACGGCGGTGCGAAACGCATCCCGGTGGCCGTCCTTTACCGTGCCCTCGAACAGGGCGTAGCGGGTTATCATTCGAAGTGCTCCTTGTTGGGTCCCTTGAAGTATTCCATCAGCGCCGCCTGATCCTCGCCGCCCAGACCGGCAGCGGTCAGCATGCGGTGCACCTCTGCCGCCAGGGCGGTCATCGGCATCGATGTATGCGTGCGCCGCGCCAGATCCTGCGCGCCGTTCAGATCCTTGACCATGTTGTCGATCCGGCCGGTGCGTCGGTAGTCACGGGTTGCAAAGCGCGGCATGTATTCCTGCAAGATCGCACTGTCCGCACGTCCCCCGCGCAGGGCCTGCGGGATCATCTCGGCATCCACACCGGCATCTTGCGCCAGTTGCGTCGCCTCGGCCACGGCAAGGAAGTTCAAGGCACACAGGACCTGATTGATCAGTTTCGTGGTCTGACCCGCGCCGACCGGTCCCATGCGGGTGATGTTCGATGCGACATGGGACAGGACGCCGCGCGCATCCTCCACATCCGCCTCCGCCCCGCCGCACATCAGGGTCAGCTCCCCCGTTTCCGCCTTGGGCGCGCCGCCCGACAGGGGGGCATCGACCCACCGCAGGCCATGGTCGGCGGCCCTTGCGGCAAGGTCCTTGGTCGCGTCCGGATCGATGGAGGACATGTCGATGATCAACGTGCCCTTTGCCGCCCCCTCGGCCACGCCGCCGGGACCAAACACGGCCCGTTCGACGATGATTGGCGCATTGAGACTGGTGATTACGACGGGTGAGGCTGCGCCTGCGGCCGCACCGCTGTCCGCTGCGCGGGCCCCCAGATCGACCAAGGCCTGCACCTTTTCCGCATCCAGATCGAAAACGGTCAGCTGTTGACCCGTCCTTGCCAGTCGCTCGCCAATGGCCCCGCCCATGGACCCGGCCCCTATCAAGGATACTGCACCCGCCATTCCGGCCCCCATTCCGTTCAGTTCTTGCTCGGAGCAGGGTTTGTTACCGATAACAGTAAGTCAACCCGCGAAGTGACACCGGGTCTGAAGGATCATGCCGCCACACCGGTCACTGAACGCAAAACGGCGGCCCCGTCGGGGGCCGCCGTCATGCAGACAATGCCAGATGGTGTCAGTCGCGCTCGGCGTCGTGGATCATCGCACCGCGGGGGCCGTCGCTGGCGATGCGGGCGCAGGCTTCCTCGAACCCGGCAACGGCGACGGCGTTCTGTGCGAGGTCGCCGAAAACTTCGGTCATCTGCAGGAAGGTCACCGGGTCGCCCATCGCGGCCTTGCGGACGGTGTCGGCATTCGGATCGGCGAAGGTATCCGAGGTGCGGACGTGTTCACGCCACAGCGCCACCTCCAGCAACAGACCCCGCGCGTCACCGCCAGCGGCCAGGCAATCGCGCAACGTCGGCACGATGAACTTCGGCTGACGGTTGGACCCGTCGAAACACAGGCGCGGAATGGTATCGCGCACCGCATCGTTGCCGAACCGCTCCAGCAGCTTGAGCAGGTAGGCGTCGTAATCGACGCCCGGGATCGGCGCCAAAGTCGGCGCGATCTCCCGGCGGGCGATGCCCAGCATCCAGGACCGGATGACCGGATCGCGTACCGCATCATGCACGACACCATGCCCGGACAGGTCACCGGCATAGCCCATCGCCGCGTGCAGACCGTTCAGAAGCCGCAGCTTCATCAGCTCATAGGGTAGGACATCCTCGACGAACTCCACCCCGACATCTTCCAACGCCGGACGGCCCTGTGGGAAGGTGTCTTCCAGAACCCACTGACGGAACGGCTCGCAGGTCACCGGCGCCTTGTCGTCGATGCCGAGCGCATGGACGCGCGCGATCTCGGCGGGCCCGGTCGCCGGCGTGATGCAATCGACCATGCCGTTGGGCAGAGCCACCTCGGCCTCGATCCATGCGGCAAGATCGGGGTCCGACATCGCGGCCAGACCGACCAGCGCGCCCCGCGTGACATTCCCGTTGTGGGGGATGTTGTCGCAGCTGAGCACCGTGAACGGCGGCGTGCCGGCGGCACGGCGCGCGCGCAGGGCGGCCAGAAGGATGCCGAACACCGTCCTGGGCGCATCGGGGTTGGCCGCATCGGCAACGATGTCCGCATGCTTCGTATCGAACGAGTTGGTCAGCGGATCGATGTAATATCCGCCCTCCGTTATCGTCAGCGAGGCAATGCGGATCGACGGCTTCGACAGCGCATCGACAAGCACGGCGGCATCGACGGGCAGAAAGTCGATCATCGGCGCCGTGATCCGGGCGCTTGCGCCCGCCGGGTCCAGATCGACGACCGTGCTCAGGCAATCCTGCGCCTTGAGACGGTCGCGCATGGCGGCGTCCCCGGGGCGCACACCGGCCCCCAGCAAGGCCCAGTCATGGTCCTTGCCGGTCCCGAACAGCTGATCGAGATAGACCGCCATATGCGCCCGGTGAAAGTTGCCGACACCGATATGCACGATGCCCGCGGTCAGGTCGTCGCGGTCGTATCCCGGACGCGCCACCTGCGCAGGCAGGGCATCGAGGTTCGCCAACGACAGGGGAATGATATCCCCGGTGGTCATGGTTTCAGTCACGTCAGTCACAGGCGCAGGCCATCCGGGCCGAAGCGGTGGATCATTTCCATGTTGGGGCTCAGACGAATGGTATCACCGTGGTTCACGGCAATATCGCCCGTCTGACGAACGGTCATCGTTTCCATCAGGCCCGTGTCATGCACGTGCAGGAACGTATCCGATCCGAGATGCTCGGCCACGCCGACACGGCCTTCCCAGATGCCGTTCGGGTCGACGGCCAGATGCTCGGGGCGCACGCCGATGGTGGTGGCGTTGTGCTTGGCGGCCTCGGGTCCCTCGATCAGGTTCATCTTGGGCGACCCGATGAAACCGGCGACGAAGGTGTTGCGCGGCTTGTGATACAGTTCCAGCGGCGATCCGACCTGCTCGATGTTGCCCTTCTGCAGAACGACGATCTTGTCGGCCATGGTCATGGCCTCGACCTGGTCGTGCGTCACGTAGATCATCGTGGTCTTGAGCTCCTTGTGAAGCTCGCTGATCTCCATGCGCATGCCGACACGCAGGGCCGCATCGAGGTTCGACAGCGGCTCATCGAAGAGGAAGGCGGACGGCTCCCGCACGATGGCGCGGCCGATGGCGACACGCTGACGCTGACCGCCTGAAAGCTGACCGGGACGCCGATCGATGTAGTCGGCGAGGTTCAGGATCTTGGCGGCGTGGTTGACGCGGCGATCCTGCTCGGCCTGGTCCATCTTGGCCATCTTCAGCGGGAACGAGATGTTCTTGCGCACCGACATATGCGGGTAGAGGGCATAGGACTGGAACACCATGGCAAGGCCGCGCTTGGACGGCGGCAGGCTGGTGGCATTGGTCCCGTCGATCTCGATCGTGCCCGAGGTCATGTCCTCCAACCCTGCGATCAGACGCAGCAGGGTGGACTTGCCGCAGCCCGAGGGGCCTACGAAGACAACGAATTCACCATCGTTGATCTGCAGGTCCAGCGGCGGGATGACGTTGACGTCGCCAAAAGACTTGGTGACCTGTGTGAGATTGATCTGTCCCATTATTTCACTGCTCCGAATGTAAGGCCGCGGACGAGCTGTTTCTGGCTGAACCAGCCGAGGATGAGGATCGGCGCGATGGCCATTGTGGACGCTGCGGACAGCTTGGCGAAGAACAGGCCTTCGGGTGACGAGTAGCTGGCGATGAACGACGTCAGCGGTGCGGCGTTGGCGGCCGTCAGGTTCAGGGTCCAGAACGCTTCGTTCCAGGCCAGGATGAAGTTCAGCAGAAGGGTCGATGCGATCCCGGGCACCGCCATCGGCGTGAGCACGTGGAAGATCTCCTCCCGCAGGGACGCACCGTCCATCCGCGCGGCCTCGAGGATCTCGGAGGGGATTTCGCGGAAGTAGGTGTAGAGCATCCACACGATGATCGGCAGGTTGATCAGCATCAGGACGATCACGAGGCCGATCCGCGTATCCAGAATGCCCAGTTTGATGAATACGAGGCTGATCGGATAGAGCACGCCGACGGCAGGCAGCATCTTGGTCGAGAGCATCCACAGAAGGATGTCCTTGGTCCGGGCCGAGGGCACGAAGGCCATCGACCAGGCCGCCGGAACGGCGACGATGATACCCAGAAGGGTGGAGCCGCCGGCGATGATGATCGAGTTCCACAGGAACTTCATGTAGCCGGAGCGGTCCTGAACGACGCCGTAGTTTTCGAGCGTCCAGTCGAAGAACACGAAGCTCGGCGGCGATGCGATCGCCTCGGCCTCGGTCTTGAACGATGTCAGGATCGTCCAGAGGATCGGGAAGAACAGCAGCAGACCGATGGTCCAGGCGGCGGCTGTGGTGATCGCCTTGCGGCGGGGTGTGACGGCGCGGGCCATATGACTTCCCTCCTTAGGCGTCGAGGTTCTTGCCGACGATCCGCATCAGGAAGATCGCGACGATGTTGGCTACGATGACGGCGAAGATGCCCCCTGCGGATCCGAGGCCGATGTTCTGGCTTTCGACAATCCGCTGGAACACGAGGTAGGACAGCGTCCGGGTTCCGAAGGCACCACCGGTGGTGACGAAGATCTCGGCGAAGATCGACAGCAGGAAGATCGTCTGGATCAGCGTCACGATCGTAATCGCGCGGCCCAGGTGGGGCAGGATCAGGTACCAGAACCGCGACAGGGCGGGGGCGCCATCCATCTCGGCTGCTTCCAGCTGTTCACTGTCCAGCGACTGGATCGCGGTCAGCAGGATCAGCGTGGCAAAGGGCAGCCACTGCCACGACAGGATCAGGATGATCGACAGAAGCGGCGATTGTGACAGGAAATCATGTGGCGTCGCCCCGAAGAACCGCCAGACATGACTGAGCACGCCGTTGTTGGGGTCCATCATCATGTTCTTCCAGACCAGCGCGGACACGGTCGGCATCACGAAGAAAGGTGAAATCACGAGGATACGGACGATGCCCTGTCCAAAGATCTGCTCGTTGAGAAGCAGGGCGAGCAAGACGCCGATCGTCAGCGTGATGATCAGCACCGCCGCCACGAGGATCAGCGTCGTCCAGACGGAGTCGGCGAAGGACGACGAATTCCAGAAGCGGACGTAGTTTTCGAAGCCCACCCAAGGTTCGAACACGCCGCGCAGCGGGCGGTAGTCCGAGAACGAGAAGTAGAGCGTCATGATCAGCGGCACCAACATCCACCCCAGGAGGAGCGTGACGGCTGGTGCCATCATGTAGCGTGCGGCGGTTCTGGAATGCGCGGTTGCCATGACCGATTCTCCTGCGGAAGCCCGATTGGATCGCGGCTTGCGGCGTCAGTGAAAAAAAGAGGTCGCCGCTTGTAAAGCGCGGCGGCAGCTTGGGTTTCCGGGGCGACGAACGCCGCCCCGGACCATGAAATCAGTAGCCTGCGGCTTCCATTTCTTCGACGGCGATGGCCTGGGCCTTCTCGAGGGCTTCCTCGACGGTCTGCTGACCGGCATAGGCAGCCGACAGTTCCTGGCTCACCTGGGTCCAGAGACCGGACCACTCGGGGATGGCGGCGAACTGGACGCCGACGTAGGGGACGGGGTCGACCGTCGGGTTGGTCGGGTCAGCCGACAGGATCGAGTCCAGGGTCATCTGTGCGAAGGGCACTTCCTGGTATTCGGCGGTGTCATAGAGCGACTGACGGGCGCCCGGAGGCACGTTGGCCCAACCTTCGTTGGCGGCGACCATCTCGATGTAGGCCGTACCGGTGGCCCACTCGATGAACTCCTTCGCGGCGTCTGCCTTCTGGGTGCCGGCGGGGATGCCGAGTGCCCAGGCCCAGAGCCAGTTGGAGCGCTTGCCCAGACCGTTGTCGGGTGCCAGTGCGAAACCGACGGAGTCAGCGACCTGGCTGTCGTCGGGGTTGGTCACGAAGGACGCCGCCACGGTGGCGTCGATCCACATGCCGCACTTGCCCTGCTGGAACAGGTTCAGGTTCTCGTTGAAGCCGTTGGTCGCGTAGCCCGGAGGGCCGTAGGCGTCCATCGTGTCCTTGAAGAAGTTGACCGTGGTGGCCCACTCTTCGCTGTCGAGCTGGGGAACCCAGTTCTCGTCGAAGACGCGCGCGCCGAACGAGTTTGCCATTGCCGTGATGAAGGCGCCGCCCTCACCCCAGCCGGCCTTGCCGCGCAGGCAGATGCCGTACATTTCGTTGTCGCGGTCGGTCATCGACGCGGCTGCTTCGACGATCTGGTCCCAGGTCGGGGCCTCGGGCAGGTCGACGAGGTCCGAACGGTACATCACCATCGACGATTCACCGTAGAACGGTGCGGCGTACAGGGTGCCATCGTGCGACAGGCCACCGGCCATGGCGGGCAGGATGTCGTCGGCGTTGTATTCAGCGGACAGATCGTCCAGCGGCACGAGCCAGCCCTGGGCACCCCAGATGGGGGCTTCGTACATACCGATCGTCATCAGATCGAAAGCACCGCCCTTGGTGGTGATGTCGGTGGTGACTCGCTGGCGCAGGACGTTCTCTTCGAGGGTGACCCACTCGACCTGGTGGCCGGTCTTCTCGGTGAAATCGTCTGTGTAGCCCTGCATGCGGATCATGTCGCCGTTGTTCACGGTCGCGATTGTCAGCGTGGTGGCGTGGCCGTCGGCGAGCGCAATGCCGCCAGTCGCACAGAGTGCGGAAGCGCCCAGCAGGGCGCGCATGGTCTTGTTCATTTAGTCCTCCCAATGCCCGACCGGGCAATTGCCTATCAGGTGGGCACATGCTCATCGATAAACACGAATCTGTCAAGGGGGGTCTTGATACCGCCGCGATTTTAGCCAGGCGCGACTCGCGTCAGATCGCAAGGATGCTTTCGGCAGTTGCCTCGTCTGTAATCAAACCGTTCACCAAACGACCGACAAGTGCCGCACGAATCGCCAATGTCTTGGAAATTCCGACGGCGACGCCAAGTACGGGCTTGTCATCCGCAGTATTCAGCTTGGCCGACAGGACCCGCTCATTGGACCCGGTGGGCAGGATCCGACCTTCCGCATCGTAGACCCAGCTCGTGATCTCACCAACGGCCCCCTGCCCCATCAGGGCGCGCATGTCGCCCTGGGTCAGGAAACCGTCCAGCAGCAGCGGGGCGGATTCGTCGATTTGACCGATCCCCACAAAGGACACGTCGGCACGCGCGCACAGGTCCATCGTGTTGCGGATCGGGGGAAGGTCCTGAAGGGTCCGCAATTCATCGGTCGACCGGGCCAGCACCGGAAGGGCCATGGGATACTGCCGCGCGCCGACCCGTTCGGCCAACCGCACCGCCGCGTTGTAGGGCGAGGCGCTGCCATCCTGCATCATGTTGCCAAGGCGGCTGACGATCCGGTGCTGGGGACAGTTCATCATCGGAAGCTGTTCGGTGCAGGCACGCAGGGCCCGACCGGTGCCCAGACCGATGATCCGCGGCTCCGACGACTTGAGGTGACGCTCCATCTCGACGGCACCGGCGATTGCGACGCCGGTCAACAGACCGGGGGCGTTGCGATCCGAGGGCACGACCTCGCACCGGGTCAGGCCAAACCGGTCCGACAGGCGATGGGCCAGTTCCATGCAGCGGGCGATCGGATGGTCCAGCCGCACCTTGACGAGACGTTCGCTGACCGCCGTGGCCACCAGCCTTTGCGCGGACTGGCGCGACACGCCCAGCTTGCGCGCGATTTCGTCCTGCGTGTTCCCGGCCACATAATACAGCCAGCCGGCCCGCGCCGCTTCGTCCAGTTTTCCGTCGGTCATGATACATTCGCCCGGTTCATCAGTGCGGTAAACGCGCACCAGTCTTCAAAAGTGGTCACATCGTCCCCGTGCTTGAGGTGCCGACCGCGCAGATGCGCCCCGCCCGTGTACCGCAGGACGGGCATACCGGCGGCCTTCGCGGCCTCGATGCCCGGCAGGCTGTCCTCGATGACAAGGCATCTGGCAGGGGGGGTCGCCATCACCGCCGCCGCATGCAGGAACAGGTCCGGCGCAGGTTTGCCGCGCGACACTTCGGACGCGGTAAACACATGCGGAAACCTCGGGGCGAGTCCGGTCAGTTCGAGCGATCGGCGCACGCGCGGCGGGCTGGAGGATGTCGCGACGCATTTCGGCAGATCCAGCGCATCGAGCGCCGCCTCGATCCCGTCGGTGACCTGCAGTTCCTGCTCGAACCGGGCAAGCAACTGCGCCCTGTAATCGGCCTCGAAGGTCGGGGGCAGTTTCACGCCCCGTGTTTCCCGGATCTCGGCCGCAACGGTCGGGAAACTGCGCCCGACCATGCGGGTGCAGAACTCATCGTGGTCGATGTAGACCCCGATTTCCGCAAGGGCCGCGGCCAGAACCTGACCGGACAGGCCTTCGCTGTCGATCAGGACGCCGTCGCAATCGAATATTACAAGATCGATGTCATTCATGGCGGCGACCCTATCCCCGGGTCAGCTTGCCGCACAAGTCAGCCGCGCGGCTTGGACCCCGGTTTTCCGCCCGGCTTGCCACCTGACTTGGCGGCGGCGCGCGCGACGTTCTTCTTGCTGTCGGGACGGCCTACGGGCGGTTTCGGACCCTTGGGTTTTCCGGCGAACTTCGGCTTGCCGCCGTCGGCCTTGTGCCGCGGCTTGCGGTCCGTGACCGCCCCGTCCGAACTCGCCGTCAGGCTTTCCGGTTTGGGCTTCCACTGCTTTTTCGGCCGGGGGCCGTCATCCGCATCGCGGGGCTTGTAGCCGGGTTTGCCGCCCGGCTTGCCCTTGAACCCACCGGGCCGGGGACCGCGATCGTCGGCAGGCGGGCCGTCGGCGGGCTTCAACGTCAGGCCACCTTCGATGTTGCCCTGCGCCGCCGACAGGAAGGCATCGGCACTGCTTTCCTTGATCTGCACGAAACTGGCATTGTCGCGGATGCGGATCGCGCCGACATCGTCACGCGTCACGTCCCCGGCCTTGCACAGGATCGGCAACAGGCGGCGCGGTTCCAGATCCTGATCGCGACCGGCAGAGATTTCGAACCACCGGCTTGCGCCGAAGGATTCACGCGGCGCGGGCTTGGCCCCACCGGCGGGCACCTCGGACAGATCCTCGGGTGCGGTCTGTTTCTGCGCCAGCAGGCGGATGTAGGCGGCGGCCAGCTGCTCGGGGGTGAACCGCGCGGCCAACTCGTTGACGATGGGCGATTCGCCCTCCGTCACCTCTTCGTACCACGCAGGATCGGCCAGCATGCGCTCCCGGTCCTTGGCCGTCACATCGTCGGCCGAGGGGGCATTGCCCCAGGTTGCCGACAGTTTCGCCCACCCCAGAAGGCGGTTTGCCTTCGTCCGCGCCGAGGGCGGCACGATCATCACGGACACGCCCTTGCGCCCGGCACGGCCCGTCCGGCCCGAACGGTGCAGCAGGGTATCGGACCCGGTCGGCAGTTCGGCGTGGATCACCAGATCGAGGTTCGGCAGGTCGATGCCCCGCGCCGCCACGTCCGTGGCCACGCAGACCCGCGCGCGCCCGTCGCGCATCGCCTGCAGGGCATTCGTCCGCTCGGACTGCGTCAACTCACCCGACAGGGCGACGACCGGAAAGCCGCGATTGGACAGGCGCGTGGTCAGACGGTTCACCATCGCCCGCGTATTGCAGAACACGATGGCATTCGGTGCCTCGTGATAACGCAGCACGTTGATGATTGCATTCTCGCCATCGCGGGCCGAGACATTCAGGGCCTGATACTCGATGTCGGAATGCTGTTTTTCCTTGGTGGCGGTCGCCACGCGGACGGCATCCTGCTGATAGCTCTGCGCCAGCTTGGCGATTGCGGCCGGCACGGTGGCCGAGAACAGCAGGGTCTGGCGCGCCTCGGGGCATTCGCCAAGGATGAACTCCAGATCCTCGCGGAACCCGAGATCCAGCATCTCGTCCGCTTCGTCCAGCACGACCGCACGGACGGAGTTCAGGTCGATGGACCCCCGCTGAATATGGTCGCGCAGGCGGCCCGGCGTGGACACGACGATATGCGCACCACGGGCAAGGGCCCGGCGTTCGTCGCGCATGTCCATACCGCCCACGGTCGAGGCCAGAACAGCGCCAGCCCCGGCATAGAGCCACGAAAGCTCGCGCTTCACCTGAAGCGCGAGTTCGCGCGTCGGCGCCACGATCAGGGCAAGCGGCGCATCCGCCTGTTCGAATTCGTCGGCAACGCCAAGGATCGTCGGTGCAATCGCGAGGCCGAAACCAAGCGTCTTGCCCGATCCGGTCTGCGCCGAGACAAGCATGTCGACACCATCCAGTTCCGGCGCAAGGACGGCTTCCTGAACGGGGGTGAGGGTGTCATATCCGCGCGCGGCAAGGGCGTCGGCCAGTGTCTTTTTCATATCGGTTCCCATTCCGCCCCCGGATGGGGCGGCCAAGGGCGGGCTGCTACGCGTGTTGGCACCAAATGTATAGGGCCTAGCGCTGGATGGTTTCCAGGTATGTCGTCAACGCAAGCAGATCGGCGGGAACCGGCGTGCCAAGACCATCATGTTCCACGATGACCGTGGCGCCCATATCGCCGGCCCCGAATTCGGGCATCACCGCGTCGCTGTCGCCGTGCCGGCCAAGACCGTCGATCTGGGCCATGACGGCATCGCGCGGAAAGGTGCCGCCCGCATCAGCGCTCAGCATCGTCAGGTCCGGCCCGACCCCGCCCCGGCCATCGGCCCCGTGACAATCCGCACAGGAGGCATCGAACAACGCGGCGCCGCGCGTGGCATCGACGTCGGTCGCGACAGGCAGGTCCCTGTCGACGCAACCCGCGACAACCAAGACAAAAAGAACGGACATCAATCGCATCGAAACTTCCTTTCACCGGGAAGGGCCCAGTCTGCCTTCGATCAGAACCCGACACCTTGACCCGCATCAACCCCGGAAACGCGATCCGTCGTTTCCCCATGTGTGCGGCGTCACGGAACCTCGGGGCGACCGAAGGTGTCTGGCCTGCGAAGAATGGTTCCGCCCCGTCCAGCCTTGGCCCCGATGGTCAACCCCGGTGGCTTCCACGGCGCCGATGCCCGGTCTTGCAGCAGATCGCGATCCTCCCGGCCCGTTAACACCTGATGCAGATAAGCAACAGTTTTACGGCTTGCCGCGGCTTGGGACAGGTACCGTCGTCGATCGGGCCATGGACAGGGCTGCGCATCACGGGATGTCGGTGCGGGCACGAGTTTTTGGAAAAACAGAGTCAAACAACTGTTAACCAACACAATTTAACTGTCAGCATTCCTGTCCTTTCCCGACATCGGCCGGTCAGGCCGTGATTCCGCGCCGGTTTCCAATTCGGAAACACAAAAGGGAAAACCGCCCAATTCTCTCCTTATTGTTATGAAAACCAGCGGATAGCCGCCGCTGCGTTTTGTCGCGGGTGTCGTTTTCATGCGTGGAGAGATCTTTGCCCCGCCTCGAACCCAAACAAGCATCTGTGCCGCATGTGTCCGGTTCGGGTGATTCCGCCTGACCGCCGATGATGCTGGTCAGTCATATCGCCTACCTGTCGATCGTCGTCATCCTCGGCTCCGCCGTCTC
The DNA here is from genome assembly GCF_041403465.1 of Jannaschia sp. 2305UL9-9. Lineage (NCBI taxonomy): Bacteria > Pseudomonadati > Pseudomonadota > Alphaproteobacteria > Rhodobacterales > Roseobacteraceae > Jannaschia > Jannaschia sp. 2305UL9-9. Next base: position 422,536 of record NZ_JBGEHM010000002.1, on the reverse strand, counting down.
CAAGGATCTGCTTGGGTCGGCGCGTGATACGGTCATTGCGATCGGCTTGCTCGGCACCTGGCGCTATAGCTGGGCCCTCATCAATTTCGTGCGCGCCGCGTGGTTTCGGGTGGTGTCGCACCCCCGCCGCAAGGCCCGCGCCCGCGCAAGGTTCGCCGCGTCCGGCCACAAGGCGCATGCCTATTTCCTCGTCACGTCCTACATGATCGATACGGCGACGACGATGGCCGTCTATCGCTCGATCTTCGCGGCGGCGAACAAGGCCCGTGACGGGGCCACCATCGTGGTATCTGTCGTGGATGGCGCGGACGAGCGTCTGGTCCATCAGCTGTACGCCACCTCGCCCGCCGCACAGAACGGGGATGTGCGCCTGATCGTCGACCGAATTCCCGGAACCGGGAAACGCGATGCCCTTGCCCGGTCCTTCCGCATCATCGCACGACACTATCCGACACAGCACGATGTCCTGTTGGTGGCGGACGGCGATACCTGCGTTCCCGAAGACATCATCGACCAGATCGCACCGGTATTTTCCGACCCCAAGGTCGGCGCCCTGACGACGGATGAAGCGGTGGATATCCCGGATGCAGGCCTGTTTCAGGACTGGTTCAGACTGCGGTTCGATCAACGACAGGTGATGATGTGCTCCATGGGGCTGTCGCGGCGCGTCCTGACGTTGACGGGGCGCATGTCGGCGTTCCGGGCGTGCCTTGCCACGGATCCGACCTTCATCGAGATGGTCCAGGCCGATTATATCGACCACCTGCGCCTCGGGCGGGTCAACTTCCTGACGGGTGATGACAAGTCGACGTGGTTCTGGCTGCTCAGGAACGGCTACCAGATGATCTATCTGCCCGATGTGCAGTCGATCTCGGCCGAGACCCAGCCCCGCGATACCTTCTATGCCTCGGCGAACGTTCTGATGGTGCGGTGGTTCGGAAACATGCTGCGCACCAATGGCCGGGCGCTGCGCCTGTCACCGTCCCGCATGGGGATATTTACATGGTGGTCGATCCTGGATCAGCGGGTATCGATCTGGACGACGATCTCGGGGCCGATCCTTGCGGTGATGGCGGCCCTGTTCTTCGACGTGGCCCTCGTGGCGGTCTACATCGCCTGGATCATGCTGACACGATATGTCTTCGTGACCCTGATCACGGCCTTCAGGGGCCGCATCGGCTTTCCGATCACCTATCCGTTCCTTCTGTATTTCAGTCAGCTCTATGGCGCGCTGGTCAAGAGCTTCGTCCTGTTCCGGCTCGATCGGCAAAAGTGGACACGACAGACATACGCCTCGAACGCGGTGCAGCTGTCGATGACCCAGCGCCTGATCGCCGCAAGTTCCGTTTACATGAACGTTCTGACGTTCGGCTGGCTCTTCGTGGCCCTCTTCTTGTTGTCGGCAGGTATTTGACGAATGAAGCATGTTGATCTGACCGCCCCGCGCGCCAACACGATCCTGCCGCCGGCCTTTGCCCACGGGAATGAACATCCACAGCTGGACCTGCCGTTTACCGCCCTCGTCGACGGGCGCGAACTGAAGGGACGGACCCTGTCCATCACGCGCGCCATCGTGTCGGGCACCTTGCCCGATCGTGCCGAGAACGGTGCCACGGATGCCGTCCTGCGGATGAACTTCGACGGCTTTTCCATCGTCCTGTTCATCGACGTCTGGGTAGAGCGGACCGTCGGCGGCGATGCGGGCGATTACGTGCTGCACTTTACCGACCCGACGGCATCGCACCTTGCCCCGCTGCGATACCTGCTCAACAGCCATATCGCGGGGGACATCGTCTCCCTGAACGGGGTGATGGGCTATACCGGACCGGTGTCGGTCAAGGCCAAGGCCGAAGTTCAGGCACCGTCCCGCCTGTATCGGATCCGGAACATGGCCCGCCGGGCCGTCGTCGTCACGCTGACCGCCGGTCTGGCATTGATGGCGCTGAACCTTGCGCATGAACGCGTGGTCTTTGCATATGAGTCCCGCCCTGTGACGGTGACATCACCGGGACAGACCCTTCTGGCGACGGCCGCAGGGCAGCTCAGCTATGTCGACGAAGAGGCGGAGCTGGGCGATGTCGTCTACTCGCTCGTGTCGAACTCAGGCGATTACATCAGCGTGAAGATGCCCTGCGACTGTACGCTGGAGCCTTTGCGCGATTTCGTCGAAGGCGCGACCATCCTGCCGGGGACGCCGCTGGTGCGACTTGTGTCCGGTCGCGCCGGATTGGTCGGCAATACCGACATCAGCGCCGATGGCGCGGTCCGCCTCGTCGGGGGGGATGCCGTCGAGCTGGTCATGACGAACGGCCGCATCGTTCCGGTCACGCCCCACATCCTGCCATCCCGCGAAGACGCCAACCGGACGGTCCCGATCGAGATCACGCTGGATGACGTCACAGGCGTGTCCGCCGGCGATGTGGCGCGCCTGCGCTTCCGCCGACATCTTCTGCCGGCGTTTCTGCGCCGCTCCGCCCCGACCGATTGATCGAACACCGGAAGGTTTCCCCCCGTGTCCCATCCGAAATCCGCATTGACCCACCTGCGCCGCGCCCTTTGCGCGACTCTGGTCGGGGTATGCGCGGTTGCCGGATCATTGTCCGGGCCCGCCGGGGCTACGCAGCCGCTGTCCTCCGGCGCGGCATTGTCCGAGGCCGAGGCACGTTATGCGGCGTTGGTGTCGGACCTTGCCGCCCCCCCCGAAGCACGGGACCACGCGGCCGAGACCCGCTTCGAAAGCCGGGACCCCGATCTGCAGATCACCGATCTGCGCATCGCCCTGATGAAACTCGGCCGCCCCGAGGATGCGGCCGCGCAGGCGACCGTCCTTCGGGCGCAACCGGACGGGCGGCGTCTGGGCATCACCTTGATGTCGGGTGATATCACCTTCGCGGATCTGCTGGCGGCGCTGCCGCGCATGTCGGATACGGCCCTCGCCTCGGGTGGCCTTTCCGTGCCGCTGATCATCGAACAGGGTGCCAGCCTTCTTGTCGGCCCCGGCGATGCCCTCCGTCTCGACCGTGGGACCGGGGCGTTCATCGTCAACTTCGGAACCCTGCATGTCGTCGGTGGCAGTATCGCGGCCACGGGTCATGCCAACAATCCGGCGCCGGATTTCGCCCCCTTCATCGCGACAGCGGGTCAGGGCGTCATGATGATCGAGGACGCTCATGTCACCGGGTTGGGGTTCGGTCACGCCCCGACATATGCGGGCCTTTCTGTGATGGTCAGCGGCCTCTACCGGCCGAAGGCCCCCTCCCGCGTGACGGGGACCACCTTTCGCGATACCGGCTCGCTCAGCCTGTCGGGCGGGGCGGATGCGCTGATTGCCGACAATGTCTTCGACAAGGGACGCAGCAGCGACCTGATCCTGCGCGGCACGGACCGGGCCCGCGTCCTGCGCAATACTTTTGTCGACGGACAGGCGGGCGATGCGATACGCCTGTCCGACCACGCCACCGCAACGCGCATCGCCGGCAACGCGATCTATCGCCCCCGCAACAGCGGCATATCCATCGCCGATGGCAGCCATGGCACCGACCTGCGCGACACGGTGATCTGGCGCCCCCGACACCACGGTGTCCTGGCGCGCGAGTCCGACTGCCTGTCACTGACCGGGATGCGTATCCTTGCCCCCCGGCATGAGGGCATCCTGCTGCGTGGCACGCGCCAAGCCAGCATCGTGGACACCGACATGATCGGATCGGGCCACGCCGGCCTGATGATTGCCGATCAGCCGGAGTTCGCCCGGACCCGCATCGCGGGCAACCGTTTTGCCATGAACCGCACCGGCATCGAAACGGCCGCGCCCGGTCACCTCGACCTGACGGGCAACGACTTTTCGGATCAGTTTCCGCGCTTTCTGGCCGGGGATATCCAACTCCTGACGCCGGTGGTCATGCGCGATCTGCGCGGGGAGGCGCCCTTCGTTCTTGCCGCCGGTGGCATCGACAGGACGTTGCCGCCCCCGGCGACCTGCACCCAGTACGAGGATAGCTGAACCATGGTCTTTTCCTCGGAATCCTTCCTGTTCCTGTTTCTGCCGCTGTTCCTGCTGGCCTACTACCTGACGCCTGCGCGGGGAAAATCCTTCACGATCCTTGCGGGCAGCTACCTGTTCTATGCCTGGTGGCGGGTCGATTTCCTGGCGCTGCTGTTCGGCACGACGGCCTTCGCCTATCTGGTCGGCCAACAGGTCGCCAGGCACCGGCACACGGCGCAGGGCAAGGTCTGGCTCTGGGTCGGCGTCGCGGGATGCCTTGGCGTTCTGGGCGTGTTCAAATACCTCAACTTCTTCCTCGACAGCATTGCCGCCTTGGTCGGCACCGACGTCGCGGGCCTCGGGATCCACTGGCGCCTGATCCTGCCCATCGGGATCAGCTTCTACATCTTCCAGGCCCTGTCCTACCTGATCGATGTCTGGCGCGGCGATGCAAAGGCCGACGCGCGCTTCATCGACTTCGCCGCCTTCATCGCGCTGTTCCCGCAGCTGATCGCCGGGCCGATCCTGCGCTACAAGGATCTGGAGGATCAGTTCCGGTCCCGCACCCATAGCGCCGAGATGTTCGCCGATGGCATGGCGCGCTTCCTGATCGGACTGGCCAAGAAGGTCCTGCTGGCGGATGCGGTGGCGCCGCTTGCCGACCTTGCCTTCGGCAACTCGGGCGAGGTCGGCATGGCCCTCGCGTGGGTCGGGGCGATTGCCTACATGTTGCAGCTCTATTTCGACTTTTCCGGCTATTCCGACATGGCGATCGGGCTGGGCAAGATGATGGGATTCACCTTCCTCGAAAACTTCCGCTTTCCCTATGTCAGCCGATCGATCACCGAATTCTGGCGCCGGTGGCACATCAGCCTGTCGAACTGGCTGCGCGATTACCTCTACATCTCGCTGGGCGGGAACCGGAAAGGCGCGCTGCGCACCTATGGCAACCTGATGACGGTGATGATGCTGGGCGGGTTGTGGCACGGGGCCAACTGGACCTTCGTGCTGTGGGGTCTGTGGCATGGCGGTCTTCTGGCCATCGAACGCGCCACCGGTCACGACCGGCGCGCGGCTGGGCAGGTGTGGGCCCTGCCCCTGACGCTGGCCCTCGTGCTGATCGGCTGGGTGATGTTCCGCGCGGAACACGTCGGGCAGGGGCTGGATATCTATCGCGCGATGATTGGCCTGAACGGATGGGCCGGTGACGCGACCCTCTGGCAACAGGTCACTCGTGAAAGCCTTGCCTTCTGCATTCTCGCGGCGGCCATCTGCGCGCTGGAGCCGCGGATCTGGTCCCTGTTCGAGGGCGAGGGCGACGTTCGCGTGAACCCCGACGGCACCGTTGTCCTGCCGATCGTTCAGGGCGTCGTGTCTTTCGGCCTTGTCAGCCTAGGGGCCTTCACGGTGATGAAGCTGGCCGAGCAGAGCTTCTCTCCCTTCCTGTATTTTCAGTTCTGAGGCCCCGCGATGACCCCGACCCTTGCACTCAAGCTGATCGTGCCGACCGCCTTCTTCGGCTATGCCGCCATTGCGAACCTTGCGCTCGTGCTGACGCCGGATGTGCGGATGCCCGAGGCGCAGGGCGTTCTGACCGGCGAGATCACGCAGGTCATCGACACGCTTTACCGTGACACCCTGCCCCACAAGACTCCGGCCATCGGCCTGATCGGCGCGGCACGGTATGTTCTGCTGGACGAGGGTCGAAAGGGTGTCGTCGTCGGCGCCGATGGTCACCTGTTCACGGCGGAGGAGTTCCGGCCCGTGGACGATACCCTTTATCAGGCGGCGACCGCGCAGATCACCGCCGCGGCAGACCGACTGACCGACGCCGGTATCCGCCTCGTGATCGCCCCACTGCCGGCCAAGGTGGACGTGATGCGGGATCATGCCCCCGATGCGACCGCGACAGAGGCGGCAGAGGCGCTGTATCACCGCCTGCTCGGCGATCTGCGCGATCTGGGCATTCCGGCCGTCGACACCCGGCCCGCCCTGATCGCGCAGAGGGCCCCCTTCCTTGCGACGGATACCCATTGGACGCCCGCCGGCGCACGCGCCGTCGCCGCCATGATCGCCGACAGCGGCATGATCGATCCCGGCACGGAGGCCTTCGCGGTCGAACGCGATGCGCCGCGACCGATGACGGGCGACCTCGTGTCCTACGTGACGTCCGACACCCTTGCCCCGCGCGTCGGTCTGCGACCGGAAACGGTGACATCCTGGCGGGCCGTGGCGCATGCCGACGACAGCGACCTCGGGCTGCTGGACCTGTTCGGCGATGATGGCGCGGGCACCGATCTTGTCGGAACCTCCTATTCCGCCAACCCGAGTTGGAGCTTTGCCGAAGCCCTGAAGCTGGAACTGGGCCGCGACGTCGTGAACCATGCCGAAGAGGGCCGCGGCCCCTTTGCGCCGATGACCGCCTATCTCGACCGGCTGGACCCGATGTCGCCGCCACAGGTCGTGATCTGGGAAATCCCGGTTCGGTATCTGACCGATCCCGGCCTGACGGCGACGGGGGCCCGATAATGCGCCTGCCGGAACCCCGTGACACCTGGGCCGTCCTCTGGCTTTTGACCGGGGCGGCCTTTGCGCTGGCCATCGCGGCTGGATCTGCGCAGGCACAGGCGCCGTCCGGCCTGAACCTTGCCCGCATGGGCGTCGCCGACGCCGAGGCGCGGCGCGTCTCCGTCACCCTTGTCCCCGGCGTTCGCAGCTCCGCGGATCTGAAGGATGCGCGCCTGATCGAAACGCGCCGCCGTCTTGCGCGGGATCAGCCGGTCACGTTGCAGGACCTGCGGGCGCTTGCGGATGCGGGCGACGGCAACGCCGCCCTGCATCTGCCCCGCCGGATGGAGGCCGAGGGGATCGCCGCCGAACCCGCAAACCTTGCCCACTACTACGGCCTTGCCGCTGCCACGGGACGCGTCGGGGGGCTGTTCGGTCTTGTGCGCATCCTGCCCGCCATCGACCCGGATCAGACATCGGCCGCGCGGCTGGACCTGCTGCGCAAGACGCTGATGGCCTATGCGATCGCGGGCAATTCCGTGGCAATCGATGCCGTCATCCGGTTCGATCGGACCGGCCATCCATTCGGTCCGATGCCGGACGACATTGCCCGCCTCGCGCGCGATGGACGCGGGCGCGGTGCCGCGACCGTGGCCCTGCACCTTGCAGGCGACCTGATGCAGCGCCAATGGGACGATCCCGATGCGCTGTCGCTCGCGCTCGGCTATCTGCAGACGGCATCGGACGCGCCGTCGATGCGGGTCCGACTGATCGCGGGGAACATGCTGCCGGTCGTCGAGGACCGCATCCGCGACCTGTCCCCCACCCGCCCGGAGGGCGAAGGATGACCCCCCTTGCCCGCACCGCGGCGATCGCCGCCCTTGGCTTGCTGACCCTGCCCGCCACGGCGCAGGAAATACCCAGCGCCTACGGCTGTCACGGATTGGAACAGGATGCCGACCTTGCGACGATCGAAGGGCGGGACGGCATGTTCTACCGCATGGCATCCGACATGCGGATGGATCGCCCGTTTTCGGATGCGACCGTGGCCGACATGGCGGCGCTGTCGCGGGCGCTGGCCTCGCGCGGGACAACCCTGATCTATGCGCCCATCCCGACCAAGTCCGTGTCCATGCCGGCCTGGCTTCCGGACCGGGCCACCGATCTTGGCTTCGATCTGGAGGTGGCGACGAAGGTTCAGACGGACATCCTCGATCGCCTGAATGCGGCAGGAGTCGTGACCGCCGATCTGCGCGCGGCCCTTCTGACGGCCGAGCCAGGACGCCCGACCTTCTTTGCGACCGACACCCACTGGAACGCATACGGGGCGGATCTTGGCGCCCGAGCCATTGCCGAGGTCATGCGCGCCCAGCCCGTCTATGACACCCTCGAAAAGACGCGGCACGAGACCGTGGAAACCGGCACCGACAACGGCGTCCTCGTGATGCGGCGTATCCTGCAGCGGCGCTGCACCGAGACGTTGCCGATGCCGGTCACCAGAACCTACGAGACACGGGTCGCCCAACCCGGCGGTCCCCTCGATATCGGACTGGGCGGCGATGCGCCGCTCGATATCGGGTTGGGTGAGGATGCCCCGCTCGACATCGGCCTCGGCGATGATTCCCCCCTCGATATAGGGTTGGGCGGCGAAGACATCGATCTGTTCGGCGAGGCCGAGGCACGCCTGCCGGTGGCGATCGTCGGCACGTCCTTCAGCGACCTTGCCACCGTGAACTTTCCCGGTTTCCTGGCACAGCATTCCGACCTCGAAGTGGTCAACTACGCCATCACCGGGGGCGCGCAGTTCGGGGCGATCACGTCCTATCTGACCTCGGATGACTACCAGAACGCGCCGCCGACCTTTCTTGTCTGGGAAAACCCGATCTACACCAACTTTGCCCAGGTTGGCGATCAACCGATGCGGGAACTGATCGCGGCCGCCGGGGATACCTGTACGCGGCAGGTGCCCTTCACGCTTGACCCGAACGGACAGACCCTGATTGCCGATCTGGATACGGACCTGACACCGGGCGACACGCTGTTTCTGGATACGGATGCGCCCGTCACGGACGCGGTCGCCTTCCACTTCTGGTCCGCCGAGGATCGCATCCGCACGCGCAGCATCCGGCGTGGCGACCGCCTGCGCCGGACCGGCCGTTTCTACATGCCGCTTACCGGGCTCTGGCCGGATGGCGCCCGGCAGGTCGAAGTCACCAGCACTGCCAAGTTTGGCCCCACTCCGACCCTTTTCGTCTGTTCCTTGGACGCATCTTGATAAGGAACTTGACCATGACCAACCGCCGTAGATTTCTGGCCACCGGCCTGACCGCAAGCCTTCTGCTGGGTGCCCCGCGTGCCTTTGCCAATGACGACGGGCTGTACGAAGACGCCTTCGATCCACAGTCCAGCTTCATCCGCGTCCTTGCCCCGGATCAGGCCTTTGCCTCGATCGGGGGTACGCGCGTCACCGATTTCGACGCGGGCCTGTCGGCCTATGTCAACGTGATGCCCAGCACTCTGTCGGTGGCCTTTGCCGATGGCGCGACCGATCTGGATGTGGCGCCCGCCACCCATTACACCGTGATCGCGCGCGCAGGGTCCGCCCCGCTGGTCCTGATCGACGACCTCAAGATGAACCCAGCGAAATCGGATGTGTCGCTCTACAACCTCAGCGGTCAGGATGGCGTCGACCTGTTCGTGCCCGCCGCGCGCGCCGTCGCGCTGAGCGCGGTGCCGATGGCCGGGGCGAAATCCGTGGCCCTCAAGGCCCCGCTGACCCTCGATTTCGATTTCCGCGCAGGCGAGATGGTGCTGGCCTCCGTGCCCGCTGTGGAACTGAAGCGGCGCGCAGGTGTCTCGGTCGTGCTGACCGGGGATGCGGGTGCCTATTCCGCGGTCGCCGTGCCCAACAGCTATCTGAGGTAGCCCCATATGCCCCCTGCCCCCGCCGTCATGACACGGATGCTGCGCGCCCCGATCCTTGCGATCTTGGCCGCAACCTTTCTGTCGGGGGGGGCAATCGCCCAATCCGGGACCACCGCGACCGGTGGCCCGACGCTGGACCTGAAATTCCGCCCGCCGGACATCAGCCCGGGGCCGATCTGCGTGTCGCCACCCGGCGATGACGCGACCCTCGGGTTCTGGCAGGCATGGGACAAACGCGCCCTGCCCGACCGGGACATGGCCGACATCCGCCGCGATATCCGGCGCCTTCTGCAGATCGACGGCGCCATGTGGTTCGGCACAGCAACGCGCGCCATGGACCTTCTGGAGGAGCAGGATTCGGACTTTTTCGGTGAGACGGCCCTGCTCCTGCGGATTCTGGCCCTGGACGCCTCCGGCCGTTTTGCCGAACTGACGGACAGCGGGCTTGTCCAGAACCTTGCCGACCTTGGCCCGGATCTGGGTCCGCAGGGCAAGACCGTCCTTGCAGGCTATCTGCGCAGTGGCCTTGGCATCGCACAGGATGAAGACCGGGCCGATGCCCTGTTGATCGAAGCCGGTTTCGCCGGCAGTTCCAGCGCCCTGCAAGCCCTGGCACGGCGACAGCTGGACGGCACCGCCCCCGCCGATTGGATCGTGCCTGTCGAGCTGACGGTCACCACCGCCTTCGGCGCGCTGGTCGGTGAGTTGGGGCCCGATATCTGCGAACGGACGGTCCGCATTGCCGAGCAATACCAATGGGGCGGCATCGTCACGCCGGATATCGAACTGGCGCACGACTGGTTCCGGTTTTCCGCCGATCTGGGCGACGGTCATGCCGCGTGGAAAGTGGCGCAGATGCATCTCGACGCCGAGGGGTTCGACCGCGCGAACGACGTGATGCTGCGCTATCTGCAAAAGGCCGCCTCGGCGGATCTGTCCTACGCGCAGATCGAACTGGCGCGCGTCCACGAACGCGGGGCCCTCGCCCCCCGCGACATGGGCCACGCACGCGCCCTCTACGAGGATGCGGCCCGCGGTGGCAGTGTCCGGGGCCTGTCGCAGCTGGCCCTGTTCCTTGGCCGTCAACCAACCCTGTCCCCCGAGGATCACACGCGCAGGATCGAGGTTCTGACCCGCCTGACTGAAATCGAGGAAGCACCGGGCTGGGCCTTTGCCGCCCTTGCCGAAATCACGCTGGAGGACGAGGGACGCTGGGCCGGGGCCGCCAAGGCCCGCGATCTGGCCGAGGAGGCGGTCCTGCGCGATACGCTGGACGGGCACGTTATTCTGGCCCGCATCCTTCTGGCCACCGGCGACGGTGTCGAAGACGTCGACCGCGCCGTCGACCTGTTGACGCGCGTCGCGTCGGAACGCGGCGGGGCGCAACCCATGTCGATGTTGCAAGCCGCCCATGCCTGTGTCGCCCCGGACGGCCCGCATCTGTCGGAAATGGCATTCTGGCAGGCACGGGAACGCGCGCTTGGCACACAGGTTCATGATCATGACCAAACGCCTGTCACTGCCCTTGACCACGGCACCCATCCCCTGCGCCTTGCCGCGATACAATCCGAGGCGATAGAAGCCTCTCCTGTGGGGCTGGCCGAATGGCAACGCATCCTGAATGTGGCGCCCTTTGCCACCGACGGGCAACGCAGGCTCTGGTCCGGCTATCATGCCGAAACCGATGACTTGTTCATCGCAAGGGCCAAGGTCGACCTCAGCCTGACGAATGATCCGAAGGCCGTGGACCTGATCCATGCGGGTCTGCGCGCCCGCTATCTTGCCGCGGGGCCGGATTTCGCAGGTGGCCTGACCCCGACGCTGTTTGACGGCATTGCCGGACCGAAGGTGCGCCAAAACCTGTCTGCCGAAGAAGACACCGCATTGGCGAACATGCTGCACGCCTCTGCCGCCTTGGGTTATGGGCGCGCGATGCAGGTTCTGGCGGCCCGTGCCCCGACGCACGAGGCACGACAGGCCCTGTTCGCGCAGTATCGTCCCATCATCGATGCCGATGGTGATTTCGCCGCACAGGTGTTTGCCGCGGGCCTTGCACAGGATGCGGACCGCGACCGATACCTTGCCCGTGCGGCGGGCACCGTCCCCTGCACCTATCGCACGGCGATGGAGATGGTCGACCTGGCCCGCGACCTGTCGGATCGCGCAGGGACCGATCGCTGGCTTGCCGTGGCGCAAGCCTTGGTGGAAAACGATCCGTCCCAGATGACCGGCCTTGCCCGCGCGAGGCTGTCCATCGATGGCCGCTCCGCGATGCCGGCGGCCCTGTCCCTGCTGACACGGGCCAGCCTGCTGGGGCACACGCCCGCCGACCGGGAAATCTTTCGCATCGTCGTGACCCCCGGCAGCGATGTCTACGACCCCGAACGCGCCGCGGACCTGATCGTGCAGGCCGCCGATGACGCCGCGTTCGACCGGTTGTCCGGCTATCTGTCCACCTATCGCGACGCGGATGACGCGGTGCGGGCCCGCATCGCCGCCATCATCGACATGCAGGGTATTCTGCGTGTGGCCGCAGAAAGCGGCGATGCGACGTCGATGCGCAGCTATGGACGCTTGTTGCGGGACGATGCGCAGGACGCGGATGAACTGGCCCATGCGATGACATGGCTGCACCGCGCGGCCGAGGCGGGGGATTCCTTCGCGATGGCCGACTATGGCGAGGCGCTGGCCTTCGGCATCGGCGTTCCCGCCGACAGGGCGCAGGCCGTGCGATGGCTGGACCGGGCGGCCAGCCGGGGCAGCGACCGTGCCGCCGAAATCACGCGACTCATCCGGCTGAGCGGTCAGCTTTGATCAGGGGCGCGCGCATGGCCGGTGCCTTGGGCTGTGGCCTGGCCTTCGGGTCCGCCGCATTCGCCTGCGATGCCGTGATCGCCCCTGTCATCACCCTTGATCACGGCAGCCGCTATCAGGTCGAGGACAGCAGCCGGTCCGCCATCGACGCGGCAAGTAACCGCGCCGTGACCGAGGCCCTGAAACCCGTGGATGATTTCATCCGCGCCCTGTCGCGGGACGTGACGGCGGCCATCCGCAGCAACGACCTTGGCCGGGCCGAATGCGGGATCGCGGCAATTGCCACCTGGGCCGAGGCCGACGCCCTATCCCGCCTCGACAGTTTCAACGCAAGGCTGGCCGTGGGCGGGCGTCTGGCGGGCATCGTCACCGCCTATGGACACCTGCGCCCCCTTGTCTCCGCCACCCCGCAAACGGACGCGATCGATGCATGGCTCAGCCGTCGCACCGCCGCGCAGATCGATTTCTGGGAAAAGGACGCAACCACGGGGGCACGCCGCGGGAACCTGCGGGCCTGGGCCAGCCTTGCCATTCTGTTGACCGGCCAGATCACGGATGACGACGCCGCGCGATTCTGGGCCTATGCTTCGGCGGCACGTATCCTGTGCAGCACCCGTCCCGACGGCAGCCTGCCGCAGGAAACGCGGCGTGGGAAATTCGGCCTGCACTACCAGTTCCATGCGATCGCCCCGCTGGTCACAATCGCCGCCTCCGCGCAGCGGGAAGGCATGCCCCTGTCGGGAATGTGCCACGACGCCCTGTCCCGCGCCGTGACCTTTGCCTTGACCGACTACCGCAACCGCGGTGCCGCGACCGAAGATTATGCCGGGGCCGTGCAGTCCTATTTCGACGGAACACAGACGTTGGAGGCGCATGTTCTGGCGTGGATTCCCGCCTATCTGACATTGCATCGCGATCCGCTGGTTCTGGACGTGGCCAACGACTATCCCGAACTTCTCAATTCGAAACTGGGCGGCGATCAATGGCTTCTGTGGCCCGATCCCCGATGAGCCGTAGCCTGGATTTCCCCGATATAGACCCTGAAACATGGGCGTTCATCGACCGGACAGAGGCATTCTATCCTGCCAATGGGCAGCAGATGTCCATCGCCGATCAGCGGCGGGTCTATGACAGGATGTGCCGGGCATTCCATGCCCCCACCCCCACCACCATCGAAACGACCGACACGATGGTTTCCGGTGTTCCAGTCCGGATCTACACCCGGGGCGCATCGACGGCGACCGTGGTCTACCTGCATGGCGGTGGGTTCGTGGTGGGCGGCCTGCACAGTCACGACGACGTCTGTGCCGAGCTTTGCGATCGCAGTGGATACAGGGTCATCGCCGTCGACTATCGTCTTGCCCCCGAACATCGCCACCCCGCCGCGTTCGACGATTGCCTTGCCGTGGTCCGGTCGGTCGCGCGGTCGATGACCACGCCCCTTGTCCTTGTCGGGGACAGCGCGGGCGGCTGTCTGGCGGCATGCGTATCGGCACGGGTTCCGGAAGTGATCGCGGGGCAGATCCTGATCTATGCGGGCCTGGGTGGGGACAGGACCAAAGGCTCCTACGTCGAATGGGCACGGGCCCCGATGCTGACCACCGAGGACCTGTACGACTACGACGCCCTGCGCTTCGATGGGGAGGTTCCGGCGGGGGATCCGACCGCGATCCCCCTTGCCGCCCCGGTCCATGGCCACCTGCCCCCGACCGTGTTGATCACGGCGTCCTGTGACCCCGTCCGTGATGACAGCAGGGTCTATCGCGACCGCATACGGGCCGCGGGCGGCAAGGCCCATTGGGTCGATGAGACCGGCCTCGTCCATGGCTATCTGCGGGCCCGCCATTCGGTCGGGCGCGCCGCGGCCAGTTTCGACAGGATCGTCGAAGCCCTCCGTGCCCTCGGGTCCGGACGGTGGCCGTACCGGACAGACAGGCCCTAGTTGCCCGCCCCTTCCATCTTGCGATGGGCCATGACCTCCTCCAGCCAGCCGAGCTTCATCTCGGGGACCGAAGACAACAGAAGATCGGTGTAATCGTCGAACGGCGGTGACAGGACTTCGGCCTTGGTGCCATAGCGTGCAAGCTTGCCCAGATGCATGACGGCAATGCTGTCCGCGATGGCTTTGACGGTGGCGAGGTCGTGGGTGATGAACAGGTAGGCCACCCCCTCGCGCGCCTGCAGGTCCAGCAGCAGCTTGAGAATGCCATCGGCAACCAGCGGATCAAGCGCCGATGTCACCTCATCGCAGATGATGATCTTGGGCTCCGCCGCCAAGGCACGGGCGATGCAGACGCGCTGTTTCTGCCCGCCCGACAGTTCGGCGGGGTAACGGCGCGCCATGTCGCGGGGCAGCTCGATCAGGTCCAGCAATTCGTCGATCCGCGCGCGCAGCGCCTTGCCCGACAGCCCGAGGTAGAATTGCAGCGGCCGCCCGATGATCGTGCCGATCGTCTGGCGCGGGTTCATCGCCGTATCCGCCATCTGGTAGATCATCTGGATCTGCCGCAGATCGTCGGCGGGACGATCGCGCAAGGCGGGCGTCAACGGGCGCCCATCGAAAGCGATCTGCCCCGATCGAGGGGGCAGAAGCCCCGTTATCACCCGTGCGAGGGTCGATTTCCCCGATCCGCTTTCCCCCACCACGGCCAGCGTCTGACCCGCGTGCAGGTCCACCGACACGTCATCGAGGATGCGGGGGCCATTGCCATAGGCGGCGACGATGTTCTCGACCCGAAGGATCGGGTCCGGCCCCGGCTGCTTGCCTTCATGCACGATGGACCGCACCGAGACGAGCGCCTTGGTATATTCCTCCTGCGGGGCTTCGATGATCTGTTGCGTGGTGCCGTGTTCGACCATTTCGCCGCCGCGCAGGACCATGATCTCATCCGCGACCTGCGCCACGACGGCAAGGTCGTGCGTGATATAGAGCGCGGCCACCCCGGTCAGGCGGATGGCGTTCTTGATCGCGGCCAGAACATCGATCTGGGTGGTGACATCGAGGGCCGTCGTCGGTTCGTCGAAAACGATCAGGTCGGGCTTGGGGCACAGCGCCATGGCCGTCATCACCCGCTGCAATTGCCCGCCCGACACCTGATGCGGATAGCGGTCGCCGATGGTGTCGGGATTTGGCAGGGACAGGGCGGCGAACAACTCGCGGGCCCGCGCCTTGGCTTCCGCCCGGGTCATCAGACCGTGCTCGAGCGTTGCCTCGATCACCTGATCGATCAGGCGGTGGGCCGGATTGAACCCGGCGGCCGCCGATTGCGAGACATAGCAGACCTCGCGCCCGCGCAGGGTGTTCAGGCCGCCGCGCGACAGCTCCAGGATGTCGCGCCCGTTGACCCAGACCTCGCCACCCGTGATCTCCACCCCGCCGCGACCGTATCCGAGCGAGGCGAGACCGATGGTGGATTTGCCCGCACCGGATTCCCCGATCAGGCCCAGAACCTTGCCCTTGCCCAGAACGGTCGAGACGCCCTGGACGATCTCGATATCCCGGGGCGGCTCGCCCGGTTCGCGGACGGTGACGCCGATCTGCAGGTTGCGGATATCGAGAAAGCTGTCGTCGTTCAGATCATTGGCCACCACGGCCCCCTTTCAGGTCGGTCGTCCGGTTGAGGATCCAGTCGGCCACGAGGTTCACCGAAATCGCCAGCAAGGCGATCGCCCCCGCCGGAATCAGTGCCGCACCGATGCCGAACACGATGCCGTCCTTGTTTTCCTTGACCATCCCGCCCCAGTCGGCGGCAGGTGGCTGAATCCCGAGGCCGAGGAACGACAGCGACGACAGGAACAGCACGGCAAAGATGAACCGCAGGCCCAGTTCCGCGACCAGCGTCGACAAAGCATTGGGCAGGATTTCCCGCGTCACGATCCAGATGCGGCCTTCCCCGCGCAGCTTGGCCGCCTCGACGAAATCCATGACGTTGACGTCGACGGCCACGGCACGGGACAAACGGTAGACGCGCGTGCTGTCGAGGATGCCCATGACGAGGATCAGAACCGGGATCGACACCGGCATCACCGACAGGACCACCAGCGCGAAGATCAGCGTCGGGATCGACATCAGCAGGTCGACGAACCGCGACAGCAGCTGATCGATCCAGCCGCCGACCACGGCCGCCGTCATGCCGAGGGCAGACCCGAGCGTGAAGGACAGGATGGTTGCGGCAGCGGCAATGCCAAGGGTGGTGCGGGCGCCATAGATCATGCGGCTGAGCAGATCCCGACCAAGGTTGTCGGTGCCAAGCCAATGCTCCGCGGATCGCGGCTCCCACACGGCGCCGACGATCTCGGTCATGGGATAGGGGGCGATCAGCGGTGCAAAGACAGCCGCAAACACGAACAGTCCCGTGGAAATCAGGCCGATCCACGCGCTGATGGGAATACCGAGCGGCCTCATTTCGGGTGCCTCAGACGTGGATTGGTCAGGATGGACACAACATCGGCCACAAGGTTCAGGCCAATGTAGAAGGCCGCGAAGATCAGGCCACAGGCCTGCACCACGGGCACGTCGCGTTTCGACACGTGATCCACAAGATATTGGCCCATGCCGGGATAGACGAAGATCACCTCGACCACGACGACGCCGACGATCAGGTAGGCCATGTTCAGCATGACGACGTTGACGATCGGCGCGATCGCGTTCGGAAAGGCGTGTCGATAGATGATCTTGAACCGGCTCAGGCCCTTCAGCTCGGCGGATTCGATATAGGCTGACTGCATCACGTTCAGGATCGCGGCGCGCGTCATGCGCATCATATGCGCCAGCACCACGAGGGTCAGGGTCAGCGCGGGCAGGATCACGACCTCCAGCCGGTCCCAGAAGCCCATGCCGTCATAGACGGTCGCGACCGAAGGGAACCAGCCCAGCTTGACCCCGAAGAAGAAGATCAGAAGGTAGCCGATGAAGAACTCCGGCAGGGAAATCGAGGCCAGCGTCGTGGCCGAGATCAGCTTGTCAGGCCACTTGTCCTTGAACCGCACGGCCAGCAGACCCAGCAGGATCGCCAGCGGGATCGAAAAGGCCGCCGCCACGGAGGCGAGGAACAGCGTATTCGCCAGGCGCCCCCCGATGGCATCGCCGATATCGGCCCCGGAGGTCAGCGCAGTGCCCAGATCACCGGTCAGCATGCCACCCGCCCATGCGAAATAGCGCGTGATCGCAGGTTCGTTCAGGCCAAGTTCGGCGCGCAGGTTGGCAAGGCTTTCGGGTGTCGCCGACTGACCGAGAATGGATTGTGCCACGTCACCGGGCAGGATCTGCGTGCCGACGAAGATCAGGACGGAGACCGCGACGAGGAGGAGACCGCCCAGCGCAAGGCGCTGGGCGATCAGTTTCAGTGCAATATGCATGGGGTCAGCCGACCACCCACATTTTCATGGGCGCATAGAAGTTCATCAGGTCGAAGCCCTTGGACGGCCCCCAACCTGCGACCTTGTCGGATGTCGCATCGATGAAGTTGTTGAACATCGGACAGATCAGGCCGCCTTCGTCGCGCACCATGACGGACATGTCGCGATACATCCCCTTGCGCGTCTCCTCGTTCAACTCGCCCCGCGCGGCCACCAGCAACTGGTCGAACTGCGGGTTGAAGAACCGCGTGTCGTTCCAGTCCGCCGCCGAGGAATAGGCGGTCGAGAACATCGCGTCCTGAACCGACCGGCCGCCCCAGTAGGAGGTGCAGAACGGCTGCGTGTTCCAGACTTCGGACCAGTAGCCGTCGTTCGGTTCGCGCTTGATGTCCAGCTCGATCCCGGCGGCGGCGGCGGATTGCTGGAACAGTTGCGATGCGTCGGGCGCGCCGGGGAAGGAATTGTCCGAGGTGCGCAGAAGGATCGGACCTTCGTGACCGGAGGCCTTGAAGTGGAACGCCGCCTTGTCGGGATCGTAGGTCCGCTGTTCGATATCGTCCGAGAACAGCGGATAGGCGGCGTTGATCGGGGTGTCGTTGCCGACCGTGCCGTTGCCGAACAGGATCTTGTCGACCATCTCCTCGCGGTTCATCGCGTATTTCAACGCCAGTCGCAGGTCGTTGTTGTCGAACGGCGCGGTGTTGCAATGCATGATGAACACGTAGTGTCCGGCGCTTGGCGTCGAATGCACAGTGACGCCGGGCATCCGGCTGACCAGCGATGCGACCTTGGGCGCGACACGGTTCACCATGTGGACCTGCCCGGATTGCAAGGCCGCGGACCGCGCCGTGTCGTCGTTGATCACCAGCAGTTCGATGGTCGCGGCATGGCCGAGGTCTTCGCGCCAGTAGTTGGGGTTCTTTTCGAACACCGACCGCACGCCTGCCTCGTGTGCGACAAGGGTGTAGGGACCGGTGCCGATGGCCGCATCCGGTGCTTCCTTGCCGCCGCCCGGCTGAATCATCAGGTGATAATCGGTCAACAGATAGGGCAGGTCGGCATTCGGCCCGTCCAGCGCGATCACGACGCTGTCGCCTTCGACGGTGATCGAGGTGATCCCGGTCAAAAGTCCAAGTGCACCGGATTGCGATTCCTCGCCGGCGTGACGTTCCAGCGTGGCCGCGACGTCGGCGGGCTCCAGCGTCTTGCCGTTCGAGAAGGTGACACCGGGCCGGATCTTGAACGTCCAGGTCGCCGCATCGGCGGATGCGCTGAACTCTTCGGCCAGCACGTTTTCCAGCCCGCCATCCGCCGTCAGTTCGACCAGCGGTTCGCCCCACATGCGCAGGATCTGCGTCGCGGTGGAGTTCGTCGCCGTCGCCGGATCGAGGCTGTCGGTCGAGGACCCGCCCTGGATGCCGACGCGAATCGTGCCGCCCTTGACGGCCCCCTGTGCGCGAACCTGCGACGTCAGCAGCGTTCCTGCGCCCATCGCGGTCACACCCAGCGCAGCGGCCCGCCCCATGAAGGCGCGACGGTCCAACCGGCCAGCCGCAACAAGGCGCGACAGGTACTTGAGTTCATCGGACATCTATAACTCCCCAGACGTTTGTTTTTCTTGGATGGTCATATCATGGCACGCTTTTGCACCGTATGAAAAGCACGCTGGCAGATAGGCTCGTCGTCGACGAAAGCCTCCAGCGTGGCGTCGATATGCCAGTGCGTCTCATCCGACCGCATGACATGCACCACCTTCGACGAGGCCGTGACGCCGTCCCGCGTCAGGCTGCGGGTCCATTCGATCCGGGCCTGCGCGCAGGCCGCATTGCCCGTGTCGATCGACCAAAGCTCACGAACACTGTTGGCGGTGATCAACCCGTGGGACAGATCCTCGGTCGCGCCACGATCCGCAATGATCTCCAAGTGGCGCAAGCCATCGGCGTCGTACCGGCGCTTTTCTTCCCGGCCCTCGGTCAGGGATCTGTGGCTGGGCGATGTGGGGGGAACATCCTCGGGGATCGTGATCGCGTAGGCCTCCGGATCGGCAAGGATCGGCAGGGCAACGGACCCGGCGGTCAGCAACAGCGTCACATCCCCCCGCTCCGGCCATGCGAAGGGCCAATAGGAGGTTGAGATCGAGATGCGCAGGCGATGCCCGCGGGGAACGACATAGGCGATATGATCAAGCGACAGCGAGACATCCATCGCGTGACCCGGACGTGGTGGCCGTGCCTGCCCCATGTCATCCGCAAGGGCTAGGTTCAGCAGGCCATTGGTGACGAGATGCGACGACCCGTCCGGGGCCACATCGCAAAGCCGCACCACGAGCTGACCGAAATCCCGGTCGGGCGTCAGACAGATGTCGATCCGTGGCGCGCCGACGATGGCCAAGGGTGCCGCCAAGGGACCACTGTCGAATGTCGACGCCCGGGCGTCGTCCGCCCGTTGGTCGTCCGGCAATTCACCGGGCCCGAAGCCGAAGGGGAAGAATTCGCCGCATCCTTCGCCGTGCAGCGGATCGGTGGTGACCCTCGCGGACAGAGGGGCCGGATCGCGGGACAGCCCCCCATCGGTCAGATGGAACGCCTGTGCCCGAATGTCCCGGCAGGGCCATTCCGGAAACGACAGCCAACGACCGGGCCTGTGATCGTACGACGTGGCGGGTGCGATGCCGTCCATCAGGTAGAGCCGCGCGGCCGGCAGATCCGGCCCCGGTTCCTGCGCCAGATGACGGTCCCACCAGGCAATCGCCTCCTCGACGAAGTCGAGGCGCGGACCGGGCGTGGCAAGATGCGGATACTTGTGGTTCCAGGGGCCAACCAGGGCGCGGGTCTGGTCGGGCCGGTTCGCCAACAGCCTGAACGGCGTGTTGCGATACCCATCGTGCCACCCGCCAAGCGACAGGACGGGAATGCCAAGCGCCGCATAATCCTCGCAGACGGACCCATGGCGCCAATAGGCATCGCGGGTCTGATGCGATGTCCATGTCTCTGCAAGGAACGGGGCCGCCTCCAACCTGTCCTGCCAGATCCGTCGCCAGTCGGGCCGCAACGCCGGGTCCGGCGGCATGGTCAGCCACGACATCGCCACCGCGGCCCAGCCGATATTCTCCGAAAGCTGGCACCCGCCCTTGTAGTGGATGTCATCGGCAAAACGATCGACGCTGGAGCATGAGGATATGATCGCACGCAACGCGGGCGGCTGTCGGACGGCGACCTGCAACCCGTTGAACCCACCCCATGAGATGCCCATCATCCCGACCGCACCGCTGCACCATGGCTGATCCGCGATCCAGGCGATGATCGCCTCGATATCCGACAGCTCGGTCTCGGAATATTCATCGTCGAACAGGCCGTCCGATTCACCTGCCCCGCGCAGGTCGACACGAATGCAGGCATAGCCGCGTTCCGCGAACAAGGCATGGGTGGTCGCGTCCCGCGCCGCCGTCCCATCGCGTTTGCGGTAGGGCAGCGCCTCCAGAATAGCCGGGGCCGTGCCCGTCGGTCGCCAGATACGGGCCGACAGGACGGTCCCATCCGGCAGGGGTACGGGGTGATCCTCGAAGGTGAGGACGGTATCTGGCATGGCGGCTCTCCGGGTTGGGGCTGTGCCACTAAGCCGGGGACGTATGATCGGGGCAAGGCCGCAGGAATGCCTTGCCAGTCGAAAAGCGCGCGCGGCCTCAGGCCAGCTTTTTCCAGATCGCGCCGTCGCCCAGACCGTCGACATGGGCGGCATGGGCGGCGCGTTCCGCCTCCGTCAAACGGCTTGGCAGGGGTTTGGGACGGGGACGCGCCTTCCAATTGGCGCCATCGTCCACCGCGACACGCTTTTCCTGCCCGGCAAGGGTCAGGGTCGGCTGACGCCCGCCGATCAGCTCCAGATAGACTTCGGCCAGAATCTCGCTGTCGAGAAGGGCGCCGTGCTTTTCACGGTTGGAGTTGTCGACCCCAAAGCGGCGACACAGCGCATCCAGCGACGCCGGAGAGCCGGGAAACTTGCTGCGCGCGATGGCCAGCGTATCGAGCGATTGCGCCATCGGCAGGGGGGCCAGCCCCATCCACTTCAATTCCGCATTGAGGAATTTCATGTCGAAGGCAGCGTTGTGGATCACCAGCCTGTCGGTCCCGATGAAATCGACGAAGGCCTGCCCGATCTGCGCGAAGACGGGAAAATCCTTCAGGAAGTCATCGCCAAGGCCGTGAACCTGAAACGCCCCGTCCGGCATGCTGCGTTCGGGGTTGATGTACTGGTGATAGGTCCGGCCCGTCGGGACATAGTTGATCAGTTCGACAGCGCCGATTTCGACGATGCGGTCGCCTGCCTCGGGCTCGAATCCCGTCGTCTCGGTATCCAGAACGATTTCGCGCATCATCGGCCCCCTGTCAGATCCGTCACTATCGCCTCGACCGCCGCTTCGGCTACGGCCATCGTATCGGTGGGGATGACATAATCGGCGCGGGCCCTCTTGTCAGCATCCGGCATCTGGCGGGCAAGGATCATCGCCAGCTCGTCTTCCGACATCGTGCCACGCTCAAGGATGCGGGCCCGTTGCGTTGCCGCATCGACAGATACGACGGCAACCCGGTCGCATTGTGCATCGAGACCCGTTTCGAACAGCAAGGGCACGTCCCAGACGACGATGGGGTCGTGACGGGCGGCCATCCAGTCGCTGCGCGCCTGCGCAACAAGGGGGTGAACGATGGCATTCAGGCGGGCAAGCGCGGCATCGGGATCGGCCCTGATTGCCGTGCGCAACACCGCGCGATCTATGGCATCGCCCTGCCGCGTTCCGGGAAAGGCATCCCCGACCGGGCCGATCGCGGCACCACCCGGCGCATAGAGGTCGTGAACCGTGGCATCCGCATCCCAGACCGGCAGCCCCCTGTCCCGGAACATTCGGGCCGTGGTCGATTTGCCCATGCCCATCGATCCCGTCAGCCCCAGAATGATCATCCCAGCACGGCCTTGCGCAGGGCGTCATCGACGTCGGGCACCCGGCCGAACCATGTGCTGAATCCCGGCACCGCCTGATGCAGAAGCATCCCCAACCCATCGACGACAGGGTTTCCACGCGCCCGTGCCCGCTCAAGCAACGGTGTTTCGAGCGGCGTGTAGACGATGTCCGTGACCACGGCGTCGACGGAAAGGCCCCCAAGATCGAGGTCAAGCGCCGGCTGGCCGGACATGCCAAGGCTCGTGGTGTTCACCAGAAGACCATGGTTGGCCATGCTGTCCTGCGCCGATGCCCAATCGACGACCGTGACTGCCTTGCCGAATTCGGCGGCCAGCGCCTCGGCCCGGGCGCGCGTGCGGTTCGTCAGGGTGATTGCCCCGGTGCCCTCGGCCATGAGGGCCGCGATCACGCCACGGGCGGCCCCCCCTGCCCCGAGGATCATCGCCGGGGCCGTCCTGTCGCGGTCGGGCACGACCTGATCGATATTGGCCACGAACCCGTAGCCATCCGTATTGTCCGCAAGGATGCGCCCCTCCCGGAAGGTCAGGGTGTTCGCGGCCCCGACGGCACGCGCACGGTCGGTGACTTCGTCGGCGGCGGCGAAGACGGCCTCCTTGTGGGGAAGGGTCACGTTGATGCCCGCAAACCCGAGGCGCGGCAGCAGGTCGAGCGTTCGCGAAAGGTCGTCCGGTGTGACGTGCAAGGGCACGTAGTGGCCATCTATCCCGTATCGGCGCAGCCAGTGCCCGTGCAGCCGCGGTGACCGGCTGTGAGAGATGGGATCCCCGATAACGCCCGCCAGGATGGTCATGCTGTCACCTCTCCACGGGTCACGAGATAATCGATCAATGGCAACAGGGGCAAACCGAGCACCGAGAAGAAGTCCCCCTGCACCTGGTGAAACAGGCGCGCGCCCTCGCCTTCAAGGGTATAGGACCCCGCGCTGTGTCGGATGCTGTCCCAGTTCCGGGCGACGTAATCGCCAAGATACGCGGGGCTGGCCGCGCGCATGATCATCGTGACATCACCGATATGGCGCCAGACGGGCTTGCCGTCCTCGCAAATGACCGCGGCGGAGTGCAGCTTGTGCCGGCCACCCGACAAACGGGTCAGCTGCGCCACCGCGTCCTTTGGGGTTTCCGGTTTGCCAATCACGTCACCGTCGAAGGACAGCGTCTGATCGCAACCAAGTACAAGGCCCGGGCGCGCGATGCGAAGAGCCTTCAACTCGGCCAGCGCATCGGCGACGTTCCGGGGGCCATGCCCTTCGGCCATGAGGCTGTCACGAACGCTTTCCTCGTCGACACGGGGTGGCACGGCCTCGAACGGGATCGCGGCGTTTCGAAGCAGGGTCTGCCGTGTTCGGGATGACGAGGCGAGGATCAGCATGTGGATAGGTCTGTGCATCAGGGGGCGGATTACCCTGTCGATAGGTCTGTGATCAGATCCGACCGGGTGTCGCAGTGGAAGAACTGACCTGTTCCTAGCCCGTCGCCGCGAAGTTATCCATGGGGATCACGGATCGTCAGGGGGATGTGCACAAAGCGATCCTTCGACACGTAACAAAACTGTCATCCACAAGACAGGCAACATTTCAAATTACTGATATGATTTATTTTTTTACAGAAATCCACAAGCGAACAGAATTGCAGGAAACCATCTGTTCACCGTTCTGGGGACGAAATTCCATCCCCGGTTTTCACCGTACTATCTACAACTTCAATCTTCTCTTATTTCTTTATAGGAAGAGAGGGGATCACGAGGACATCACGCCATGGACATCTATATCTGGGCCAAGGCCCTGCATGTGATCTCGATGGTCGCCTGGATGGCGGGGATCTTCTATCTGCCACGGCTGTTCGTCTATCACGTGGAACGACAGGCCTCCGTCCCCGAGATGATTCCGACGCTGGAGATCATGGAACGCCGTCTGTTGAAGGCGATCATGACCCCGGCAATGATCGCGACATGGATCTTCGGCCTGATCATGGTTGGGATGGGCGGTTTCGACTGGAGCGCCGCCTGGTCGTGGATCAAGCTAGCTGCGGTGATCGCAATGTCCGCGTTTCACATGTGGTGCGCGAAAGAGCGCAAGGCCCTTGCCGCCGGCCAGTCAACCGTCAGTGGCCGGGGATACCGGATGATGAACGAGGTTCCGACCATCTTGCTGATCATCATCGTCATTGCCGTGATCGTACGACCGTTCTGATTGACTTTGCCGTTCCACGGCCCTAGCTGATCCAGAACGGGGGCCGTTCTGGCCCGTAATCCGTTTTCCCTATGACGATAGTCCACGCGCCGAACCCCGATAAGGTTCGCGGCGCTTCGTGACGGAGGCTCGCCCATGCGCGACAATATTTCTGGCACCGAATCCGATGCCCCCGAAAGCACCGAACGGCTCAACCTGCGTGACCTGAAGGCGACCTCGCCCAAGGCGCTGGTCGACATGGCCGAGACACTGGAAATCGAGAACGCCTCGACCATGCGCAAGGGAGAGCTGATGTTCTCCATCCTGCGGGAACGGGCCGATGAAGGCTGGGAGATCAGCGGCGAAGGCGTGCTCGAGGTCCTGCAGGACGGCTTCGGCTTTCTGCGCGCACCCGAAGCGAACTATCTGCCCGGTCCCGATGATATCTATGTCTCGCCCGATGTGATCCGCGCGCATTCGATGCGGACCGGTGACACGGTTGACGGCATCATCCAGGCGCCCGACGACAACGAACGTTACTTTGTGATGACGAAGGTCACGTCGATCAACTTCGAAGATCCCGAAAAGACGCGCCACAAGGTGTCTTTCGACAACCTGACGCCGCTCTATCCGGACGAACGTCTGAAGCTGGAGATCGAGGATCCGACAATCAAGGATCGTTCGGCCCGGATCATCGACCTGGTCGCGCCCATCGGCAAGGGTCAGCGTTCGTTGATCGTGGCACCCCCGCGGACGGGTAAGACGGTGATTTTGCAGAATATTGCCAAATCGATCGAGACGAACCACCCCGAATGCTACCTCATGGTCCTGCTCATCGACGAGCGGCCGGAGGAAGTCACGGACATGCAGCGGTCCGTCAAGGGAGAGGTCATCTCCTCGACCTTCGACGAACCTGCAACCCGCCACGTTGCCGTATCCGAGATGGTGATCGAAAAGGCCAAGCGCCTCGTCGAGCACAAGCGCGACGTCGTGATCCTGCTCGACTCGATCACCCGCTTGGGCCGTGCGTTCAACACGGTCGTGCCGTCGTCGGGCAAGGTCCTGACCGGTGGTGTCGATGCGAACGCTTTGCAACGGCCCAAGCGGTTCTTCGGTGCTGCGCGAAACATCGAGGAAGGTGGATCGCTGACGATCATCGCGACCGCGCTGATCGATACCGGATCGCGCATGGACGAAGTCATCTTCGAAGAGTTCAAGGGTACCGGCAACAGCGAGATCGTTCTGGACCGCAAGGTCGCTGACAAGCGTGTGTTCCCGGCTATGGACATCCTCAAGTCCGGCACCCGGAAAGAAGACCTGCTGGTGGATCCGCACAACTTGCAAAAGACCTTCGTTCTGCGCCGCATCCTGAACCCGATGGGCACGACGGATGCGATCGAGTTCCTGATCTCGAAGCTGAAGCAGACCAAGTCGAACGCGGATTTCTTCGATTCCATGAACTCCTGACCGGGGCTTTCCTATGACGGATACGATCTTTGCCCTGGCGTCCGCGCCAGGGAAGGCTGGCGTTTCCGTCGTGCGGATCTCGGGTCCCGAGGCGGGACAGGTCTTGTCCGAGCTCGGCATCACCGGATTGGAACCAAGGCACGCCAGCCTTCGATCCATCCGCGACTCCGACGGGACGGTTCTTGATCGGGCGCTCGTGCTTTTCTTCGAGGCTGGCCGCAGCTTTACCGGTGAGGTATCGGCCGAGTTGCAGTTGCACGGCAGTATCGCCGTGGTGCGTGCGGTGCTGCGGCGGCTTGGTGAGATGCCTTTCGCCCGCATGGCGGAGCCGGGGGAATTTACACGCAAGGCCCTGCTGAACGACCGATTGGACCTGACGGAAGTTCAGGGCCTCGCCGATATCATCGATGCCGAGACGGAGGTTCAGCGGCGCGAGGCGATGCGTGTCCTGTCCGGCGAAATGGCGGAACGTATCGGCCGCTGGCGCGCCGACATCATTCGCGCGATGGCCCTGATCGAAGCAACGATTGACTTCGCGGACGAGGATGTTCCCGAGCAGGTGATGCCGGAGGTCATGGACCTGCTTCGTCGGCTCGTCGCATCGCTTCGGGATGAACTGGCCGGCGTGAAAACCGCACAAAGCCTGAGAAGCGGATTCGATGTGGCCTTGGTCGGCGCGCCGAACTCCGGCAAGTCATCCCTGCTGAACCGACTGGCGCGATCCGACATTGCCATCGTTTCCCCCATTGCTGGGACGACACGCGATGTTGTTGAAAAATCCTTGGATATCGCCGGGTTGAAGGTAAACTTCCTGGATACCGCTGGTCTGCGCGAGACTGATGACGTCGTCGAGGCCATTGGGGTCGAACGTGCCGTGAAACGCGCGAATGAGGCAGACCTTCGACTGTTTCTCTACGAAGGCAAGGGTCAACCGCAATTTCCCGTGGCATCACAGACGGATGATCTGCATCTGCGTACGAAAGCTGATATCGATGCGGAGGCTGATATTTCGGCTGTCACCGGTGCGGGGATCGACAAACTGGTGAAAAAGATCGGCGAAATTCTGACCGCACGCGTATCGGACGCGGGTTTTGTATCGCGGCAACGGGACGAAGTCGCCTTGCGTGATACCGTTGAACGGTTGTCCCGTCTGGTATCCAGCACCCCTCCCCCGCCTGATGAGGTGTTTGTCGAGGAACTGCGGCTTTCCGCACGCAACCTTCAGGGGATGATCGGCGGGGTTGATATCGAAGCCGTCTTGGACGAGATATTCAGTTCGTTCTGCCTCGGAAAATAAGCAGGGTTTCACGTGAAACAATTGGATTATGATGTCATCGTCGTCGGTGGCGGTCATGCCGGCTGTGAAGCCGCTCAGGCCGCGGCACGGGTCGGTGCACGCGTCGCACTGGTTACCATGCGTCTCGATGACCTTGGTGTGATGTCCTGTAACCCGGCAATCGGTGGCTTGGGTAAAGGTCATCTGGTCCGGGAGATCGACGCGCTGGATGGTGTCATGGGACGGGTTGCCGACGCGGCAGGTATCCAGTTCCGTCTGCTGAACCGGCGCAAGGGGCCCGCTGTGCAGGGGCCACGGGCGCAGGCCGATCGCGATGCCTACAAGCAGGCAATGCAGGCGGAGTTCAGCGCGGATCGCGGGATCAGCCTTATAGCGGCCGAGGTTGCCGATCTGATCGTGACGGACGGAAACAGGGTTGCCGGTGTCATGTTCGCTGATGGGAGCAGTGTTTCCAGTTCTACGGTCATCCTGACAACTGGCACATTCCTCGGCGGCCTGATCCATATCGGTGACCGTTCATTTCCCGGTGGCCGCCATGGTGCAGCGGCGTCGCATGGGCTGTCCAGACGGTTGCGGGAGAGCGGCTTGCGCATGGGGCGTTTGAAGACGGGCACCCCGCCCCGCATCGTGTCCGCGTCGATTGATTGGTCAGGCTTGGACATGCAGCCGGGCGACGAGGATCCGACGTTCTTTTCCTTCGCGACAAGAGCGACCGCCATCCGCCAGATTTCCTGTGGTATCACGCATACGAACGAAGCGACGCATGACATTATCCGGGGGAACCTGGATCGGTCCGCAATGTATGGTGGACATATCGACAGCATCGGACCGCGCTACTGTCCGTCGATCGAAGACAAGGTCGTACGTTTTGCCGAGAAGGCATCGCACCAGATCTTTCTTGAGCCTGAGGGTCTAAACAGCCCGTTAGTCTATCCCAACGGCATCTCTACATCGCTGCCGGAGGATGTGCAGACGGACTACGTCCGTTCCATTCAAGGGTTGGAAAACGCCGAAATCGCCCAGTTCGGCTATGCGATCGAGTACGACTATATTGACCCGAGAGAGCTTTCCCGGTCACTTGAGTTGCCCGATCTTCCCGGACTTTATCTGGCGGGCCAGATCAACGGCACAACTGGCTATGAAGAGGCCGCCGCTCAGGGCTTGGTTGCCGGACTGAATGCGGCTCGGCGGAGCTTGGATAAGGATGCCGTCACGTTCTCTCGGTCGTCCTCTTATATCGGTGTCATGATCGACGACCTTGTGACCCGCGGCGTGACTGAGCCCTATCGCATGTTTACGTCCCGGGCCGAGTTTCGACTTTCGTTGCGGGCGGACAACGCGGATGCGCGCCTTACGAACTTTGGTGCGCAGATCGGATGCCTTGGTGAAGACCGCTTGCGTATGGCCGAAGAGAAGCTGCGGAAAATTGACGATTGCTCGGCGGCCGCAAAGGAAACTGCCATAACAAACGATGCATTGCACCGGGCCGGTATCGCATCCGCATCTGACGGGCGGAAACGCTCCGCTTATGATCTTCTGTCGCTATCGGAGGTGGATGTATCGGCAGTTGAACAGGCGTGGCCGGCGTTCGAGACTTGGGATCAGGCGATCCGGGATCAGGTTAAGCGTAATGCGACGTATCACCACTACGAAGAACGGCAAGCCCGTGATGTTGCCGCAATGGAGCGGGAAGAGAACTTGGCCATTCCGCGAGATATCGATCTGTCGGCAATTTCCGGTTTGTCCGGGGAAATTCGAAGCAAGCTGGCAAAGGCCCGTCCGGAAACCATTGGTCAAGCCGGCCGGTTGGAGGGGATGACCCCAGCAGCTTTGGTTACCCTTCTGAGTGCGGTGAAACGTCATGCGCGGCTGTCCGCCTGATGTCCGCAGCGCAGAACCTTGACGATGTTTCACGTGAAACATTGGACCGGCTTGAAGACTTGGTTCGCCGTTGGAACAGCAAAATCAACCTCATCGCGCCCTCTACCTTGACGGATATCCGCAATCGGCATTCCTTGGACGCCGCGGCCGTATCGAATGCTGTAGCTCACGATGTATCTTCGTGGGTGGATCTGGGCTCCGGGGGCGGGTTTCCGGGGTTGGTCGTGTCGATCCTGCGTCCTTCCTGCAAGGTTACGCTTGTCGAAAGCGACGGACGCAAGGCAGCATTCCTTCGCACGGCAAAGCGGGAACTCGGGCTGAATGCTCAGGTGATCGCAGATCGCATAGAAGCCGTTCCGCCACTGAACGCAGAAATCGTATCGGCCCGTGCACTCGCGCCTTTGCCGTTGCTGCTGGAATATGCGTTAAGACACGGGACAGATGGGACCAGATACCTTTTCCCGAAAGGGAAGAACTGGGAAGCGGAGCACGATTTGGCCAGCGTAGACTGGGCTTACGATCTTAACGTACACGATGGTGCCCCGGCATCGGATGGTAAGATTCTTGAACTTACAAACTTACGGCGTCGCAATGGGTAGCAAGAAGATCATCAGCATCGCCAATCAAAAAGGTGGTGTGGGAAAAACGACCACGGCGATCAATCTTGGCGCGGCTTTAGCCGTACGAGGTCAGCGCGTGCTGATCATTGATCTGGACCCGCAGGGCAACGCGTCGACCGGATTGGGCATCTCCAGGGATGAGCGGCGCAAGACAGTCTACGATCTTCTGCTCGGGCAGGATTCGGCCTCGTCTCTGGCGCGACCGACCGATGTGGAGAATCTGTCGATCATTCCGGCGAACATGGATCTTAGCTCCGCGGACTCCGAACTGATGGCAACGGCCCGGCGTGTGGTTCACCTGCGCAACGCCTTGCATCATCGGGAGTCCGATTTCGATTTCATCCTGATCGACTGTCCGCCGTCTCTGAACCTTCTGACCATCAACGCTTTCGTGGCCTCCGACACGGTGATCGTGCCCCTTCAGGCGGAATTCTTTGCGCTCGAAGGTCTGTCACAGCTTCTGCTGACGGTACGAGAGGTGCGGGAAACGGCAAATGCCGATTTGCGGATCGAAGGGATCGTTCTCACGATGTTTGATCGGCGGAACAACCTTTGCCAGCAGGTCGAGGAAGATGCGCGTTCCAATTTGGGCGACCTCGTCTTCGAAACCATGATCCCGCGCAACGTCCGGCTAAGCGAAGCGCCAAGCTATGCCATGCCTGTCCTGAACTATGATCCGACGTCGCGGGGGGCCTTGGCCTACAAGGCTCTGGCAAGCGAAGTCATGTCCCGTAACTCTGCCAGCCAGGTGCCCGAAAATGTCTGACTCCACCACGCGGAAACCCATGCGACGCGGTCTTTCAGCCCTGATGGCCGATATTGGCGTCGACGCGACCGACGCGGGCAGCAAGCGTAGCAGCAGCCCTGATCGCGAGATTCCGATCGAACTGATCCATCCCAATCCGGATCAGCCGCGCCGTTCTTTCGATGAAGAGAAGCTGTCCGACCTTGCGGCCTCGATCGCTGCGAAAGGTGTTCTGCAGCCTCTGATCGTTCGCAGTGCACCGGGACAGACGGATCGCTACGAGATCGTCGCCGGGGAACGTCGTTGGCGCGCGGCGCAGCGAAGCGGGTTGCACAAGATCCCGGTCATCGTGCGGGAGTTTGACGACCTCGAAGTCCTCGAAGTTGCCATTGTCGAGAACATTCAGCGCGATGATCTGAATGCCATCGAAGAGGCGCAGGGCTTTCGCCAGCTGATTGACCGGTTTGGTCATACGCAGGATCAGCTTTCGACCGTTCTGGGAAAATCGCGCAGTCACGTCGCGAACCTCATGCGCCTTCTGAAGCTGCCCGACGGCGTTCAGGATCTGCTGCGGAACGGTCAGTTGTCCGCAGGCCATGCGCGGGCCCTGATCAATGCCGAAGACCCCGAGGCTTTGGCCGCGCTGGTCGTCAAGAATGGCTTGTCCGTTCGGGAGACGGAGCGCCTGGCAAAGTCGTCCAAGGCCGAAACCCCGGCGCGTCCCGCCAAGTCAAAGGCCGCGAAGGATGCGGATACCGTGGCCCTCGAAGGCGATCTGACAGCCGCTCTGGGATTGGCGGTCCAGATCAAGCACGAAAACGGCGCAGAAAGTGGTCAGATTTCCGTTAAATATCAGTCTCTTGAACAGTTGGATCAGCTCTGCGCGCTGCTATCCAACGGGTTGGAGCGGTAGTAGGCCGCCAATCACCTGATTCAGGACAGGCGTGCCGCGGTCAGTGGCGCGCAAGGTCGTCTGATCCGCGACCAGAACGCCCTGATCCACAAGCGACTGAATGGCCGCATCGTCCGGACAGAACCCGAGCGTGTGTAGGCGGTCCAGATCCAGCCCGTCACGCAACCGCAATGACATGAGCAGCAGTTCCTCGGCGGTATCGATGTTCTGCAAGGTTTGCCGTTCTTCCGCGCCATGTCCCCTGGTTTGCGCAAGGCTTCGCCAGACTTCGGGCATCATGGCGTTTCGTGTGGCCGTGCGGTGTCCGTTCAACGCGACACGTCCATGCGCACCGGGCCCGATGCCCAGCCAGTCCCCACCCCGCCAATAGATCAGGTTGTGCCTGCTTTCCGCGCCGGGTCGTGCGTGGTTGGAAATTTCATACCTTGGGATACCGGCCTGCGCCGTCATGGCTTGGGTCAGGTCGTACATGTCGGCAGACAGGTCTTCGGAGGGTAACCCCCCAAGCCGACCGATGGCCGCGCGATCGCCGAAGGCCGTGCCCTCCTCGATCGTCAGCTGATAGAGGGACAGGTGATCCGGTTCCATCGCCAGGGCGGTGCGCAGCTCCGCCTCCCAGGCGGCTAGGGATTGATCCTGCCGGGCATATATCAGGTCGAACGAGACGCGATCACAGGTATCGCGGGCAATTTCATAGGCGCGTCGACCCTCATCGACGCTGTGCAACCGCCCAAGGCGGGTCAGATCACCATCGTTCAACGCCTGCAGGCCGACGGAAAAGCGATTGACCCCGGCACCCGCAAACGCGCGGAACCGTCCCGCCTCGACCGAAGTCGGATTTGCCTCCAGCGTCACCTCCAGATCGTTGGCCATCGTCCAGCGGCCCGCGATCCTGTCCAGAATTGCGGCCGTGGTGTCAGGATCCATGAGGGAGGGGGTTCCGCCCCCGAAAAACACGGAGGAGACGACGCGCCCTTCGGTCTGATCGGCCCAATGGTCGATCTCGGACAGGTAGGCCTTGCGATAGGCCACCTGATCGATTCCGCGCGATACGTGGGAATTGAAATCGCAATACGGGCATTTCGCGGCGCAGAAGGGCCAATGCACATAGATGCCGAACCCGCCGACTTGCCAATTTTCCATCAGGTGCCCCGATAGGCCGTGACTTCGATTTCGTAGAGCATCGCGTCCTCCATCAACCCGGCGATCACCATCGTCGCCGCCGGGCGGACATCACCCAATTCCTGGCCCAGGACGGGGATCAGAGCGGGCACGAGGCTGCGATCCGATACGTAGTGCGTGACGCGAACGATGCTATCGAAGGGGAAGCCTGCTTCGGTCAGGACCTTGCGCACCGTGGCAAGGCAGGCCCGTGCCTGCGCCTCGATCCCGTCCGGCAGTTTCATCGTTTCATAATCATAGCCGGTCACCCCGGCCATGAAACACCAGTCCCCTTGAACCACCGCGCGGGAATAGCCCACCTGTGCCTCGAACGGGGATCCGGTGCTGATCAGTCGGCGGCTCATCCCGCAGTCTTGGCCAAGGCCGCCATCATCTGTTGCAAGGCGTCCGAACGGTGACTGATCGCGTTCTTTTCCGCGAAAGTCATCTCGCCGAACGTCTTGTCGTGACCCAATGGCTGAAACATCGGGTCATAGCCGTGACCGACCTGACCGCGGATGGGCCAGACGAGCGTGCCTTCGACGGCGCCTTCGAAAACCGCCTCCGTGCCATCAGGCCACATCAGGACGAGCGTGGCGCGAAACCGCGCCGTCCACGGCTCGGCGGTACCACTCGCGTCCAGTTCCGTCTTGGTGCGGGTCATGGCCATGATGAAATCCCGGCCATTCGGCGTCTCAGCCCAGTCGGCGGTGTGCACGCCCGGACGCCCGTCCAAGGCGTCGACCTCGATCCCGCTGTCATCGGCGAGGGCAGGCAGACCCGTGGCCGCAACCGCGGCGCGGGCCTTGATCCGGGCATTACCGACGAAGGTCGTTTCCGTCTCCTCCGGCTCCGGCAGGTCGAAATCGGCGTTCGACCTGCAGGTGATGCCCAAGGGGGCGAACAGGGCGCGATACTCCTCCAGCTTGCCGGCGTTGTGCGTGGCAATCAAAAGCGTGTCGCCAATCGCCTTCATGCGACCGCGGCCTTCTGTGCGGCGACCAGTTCGGACACACCCTTGTCGGCCAGCGCCATCAGTTCCGCGAACTGGTCCCGACTGAAGGTGGCGCCCTCCGCGCTGGCCTGCAACTCGATCATCTGACCCGATCCGGTCATCACGAAGTTGCCATCCGTTCCGGCCTCGGAATCCTCGGGGTAGTCGAGGTCGAGGACCGGCTGGCCCGCATAGATCCCGCAGGATACCGCGGCGACATGGTCGAGCAGCGGATCGCTGGTGATATCCCCGGCCTTGAGCAGCTTGTTGACCGCCAGCCGCAGCGCGACCCAACCACCGGTGATGGAGGCACAGCGCGTGCCGCCGTCTGCCTGAATGACGTCGCAATCCACGGTGATCTGACGCTCGCCCAGGGCCTGACGGTCGATGCCGGCGCGCAGGGACCGCCCGATCAGGCGCTGGATTTCCTGCGTGCGACCCGATTGCTTGCCTGCCGCCGCCTCGCGCCGCATGCGCGACGTGGTTGCACGGGGCAACATGCCGTATTCCGCGGTGACCCAGCCCTGTCCGGTGTTGCGCAGGAAGGGCGGCACGCGCGGCTCCAGCGATGCCGTGCACAGGACATGCGTATTGCCGCAACGGATCATGCAGGATCCCTCGGCATGCATGGTCACGTCCACGTCGATTTCGATGTCGCGCATCTGGTCCAGGGCTCTGCCGGAAGGTCTCATGTCTGTCGTCCTTGTGTGATGTTGCCCCGGGTTCTGACCCCTGCCCCACCCATAAGCAAGGGTCGCGGTGGACAACGCGCGATTGACCGCACGGCCTTTGGTGCATACATCCCTAGCGCCCCACCCCGAGAACCCGATGTCCGATAACGCCAAGATCCTGTCCGAGATGAACGACCGCTCCCGCGAGGTATTTCGTCGGGTGGTCGAAGGGTATCTTGGCACCGGCGATCCGGTGGGCAGCCGCACGTTGACGCGCACGATGTCCGAACAGGTGTCGGCGGCGACCGTGCGCAACGTGATGCAGGATCTGGAGTATCTGGGCCTGATACAGGCGCCCCACGTCTCTGCTGGGCGCATTCCGACACAGGCCGGCCTGCGCATGTTCGTTGACGGCCTGCTGGAGGCGACGCTGGGCGACGAGGACCGCGACAAGATCGAGGCCTCCGTCGGATCGTCCGAAGCCGATGTCGGCAAGATGATGGACCGCGTCGGCAACGCCCTGTCCGGCATCACGCAGGGCGCGTCCCTTGTCCTGGCCCCAAAGCACGAGGCCCCGATCAAGCATATCGAATTCGTGTCCCTCGCTGCGGACCGGGCGCTTGTGGTGCTGGTCTTTGCCGATGGCCACGTCGAGAACCGCGTGTTCGTCCCGCCCCCCGGCCAGACGCCGTCGTCGATGCGCGAGGCGGCGAATTTCCTGAACGCGATGATCGACGGCAAGACGATCTCGGACCTGCGCGGCCTGATGGCGGCCGAGGTCGACGCGCGGCGGCAGGAGATCGACATCCTG
The DNA here is from genome assembly GCF_041403465.1 of Jannaschia sp. 2305UL9-9. Classification (NCBI taxonomy): domain Bacteria; kingdom Pseudomonadati; phylum Pseudomonadota; class Alphaproteobacteria; order Rhodobacterales; family Roseobacteraceae; genus Jannaschia; species Jannaschia sp. 2305UL9-9. Next base: position 387,244 of record NZ_JBGEHM010000002.1, on the reverse strand, counting down.
GCCCACGACCTTATCGAACAGGGTCTTGCCGCGTGGGAGAACGAGGGCGAACGGTCCGAGCGCCTGATCGTGCGCGGCCGTGCCAACCTGCTGGGCGAAGGGGCCGATCCCGCCGATCTCGACCGCATCCGCAGCCTGTTCGACGACCTCGAACGCAAGCGGGACATCACCGAGTTCCTGTCCCTTGCGGAAACGGGGGAAGGTGTGCGCATTTTCATCGGGTCGGAAAACAAACTCTTCTCACTTTCCGGTTCATCTCTGGTGGTTTCCCCCTATATGAACGCGGATCGCAAAATCGTCGGTGCGGTCGGCGTGATCGGTCCGACCCGTCTGAATTATGGACGGATCGTGCCGATCGTCGATTACACCGCACAGTTGGTCGGACGTATCCTGTCCGGCCCCCAAAGATAGAGAACCACGAAGAGGGTGAGCATGGCTGAGCCAAAGGAAAATCCGTTCCTCGATGACCCCGAGGATATGGAAGAGGATTTCGACCTCGACGCCGCGATGGAAGAGGGCGACGGACCGACCGCGCCCGCCACGTCCCGCGCCAACGTCGAGGCGATCACCGCCGAGCGGGATGAATTGCGCGACCGCCTGATGCGGTCTCTGGCCGAGGCCGAGAACGTGCGCAAACGCGCCGCCCGCGACCGTGTCGAGGCAGAGCAGTACGGCGGCTCCAAGCTGGCCCGTGACCTGCTGCCGGTCTACGACAACCTGCGCCGCGCGCTGGATGCCGCCGGTGACGGCAAGGACGGCGTGATCGAGGGGATCCAGCTGACGCTGAAGGCCCTGATCGACGTGTTCGGCAAGCACGGCATTTCGCTGATCTCGCCCGAGGTCGGTGACAAGTTCGACCCGCAGGTGCATCAGGCGATGTTCGAGGCGCCCCTGCCCGGCACCAAGGCCGGAGAGATCATCCAGATTGCCTCCGAAGGGTTCTTCCTGCACGACCGCCTGTTGCGGCCCGCGCAGGTCGGCGTGTCGTCCACGCCCGCGTGATTGCGCGCGGCGGGGCGGATTACTCCGCCCTGCCGTCCTTCAGCGCCTTGAGTTCATAGATCAGGTCCAATGCCTCTCGCGGGCTCAGCGTATCTGGCAGAACATCGCCCAACCTTGCTTCGACGGCGCTCGTCTTCGGTGGCGTCGGTGCCGGCACCGGTGTCGCGCTGAACAGCGGCAGGTCGTCGATCATGGCCTTCGGTGCCGTCTTGCCCGATCTTTCCCCTTCTTCCAACGCCGTCAGAACGGCCCGGGCGCGGGTGACGACAGACTGCGGCAGGCCCGCCAGCTTGGCGACCTGCACCCCGTAGGACCGGTCTGCCGCGCCATCGCGCACCTCGTGCAGGAAGATCACGTCGCCTTCCCATTCCCGCACGGCGACGGTCGCGTTCTCGACCCCGTCGAGGCGACCGGCCAGAACCGTCATTTCGTGGTAATGCGTCGCGAACAGCGCGCGGCAACGGTTGATGTCGTGCAGATGCTCCAGCGTGGCCCAAGCGATGGACAGGCCGTCATAGGTCGCGGTGCCGCGACCGATCTCATCCAGAATGACGAAACTGCGGTCGTCCGCCTGGTTCAGGATCGCCGCCGTCTCCACCATCTCTACCATGAATGTCGACCGCCCTCGGGCAAGGTCATCCGAGGCCCCTACCCGGCTGAACAACTGCGTGACGATCCCGATATGGGCCGCCTCGGCGGGCACGAAGGATCCGCATTGCGCCAGCACCGCGATCAGGGCGTTCTGGCGCAGCCATGTGGATTTACCTGCCATGTTCGGCCCGGTCAGCAGCCGGATTGCTGCGCCGTCCGTCGCGGTCAGCGTCGTGTCGTTCGTCACGAAGGGTGTTCCGTCGCGTTTCAGCGCGCGTTCGACGACGGGGTGACGACCTGCGGTGATGTCGAAGGCCCGGCTGGTGTCGACCCTGGGGCGACACCACCCTTCCCCCGTTGCAAGATCGGCAAGCGCCGTCGTGACGTCCAGTTCCGCAAGGGTCCGCGCGGCGGTGAAGATCCTATCGGACGCGGCCAGCACGTTGGTGCGCAGTTCCGAGAAGATATGGCTTTCCCGCTCCTGCGCGCGTCCGCCGGCATTCAGGATCTTGGTCTCCAACTCGGACAGTTCGACGGTCGTGAACCGGACCTGGTTGGCCGTCGTCTGCCGATGGATGAACCTGTCATCCGCACGCATCCTGTCCGCATGGGTCGCGGTCGTTTCGATGAAGTAGCCCAGCACGTTGTTGTGCTTGACCTTCAACGTGGTGATCCCCGTCGCAGCCACGTAGTCGGCCTGCAGGGCGGCGATGACGCCGCGGCCTTCGTCACGCAGTCGCCGCATCTCATCGAGTTCGCCGTCATACCCGCTTGCCACCACGCCCCCGTCGCGCAGCATCAGGGGCGGTTCCGCGACAAGGGCGGTGTCCAGAAGGTCGCGCAATGCCTCCAACCCGATCAAACCCGTCACATCCAGCGGCAGATCAGTCTCGTGAATCGTGGAATAGAGCCTGTCTGCTGCAGCAAGCCCATCGCGCACGGCCGCAAGATCACGCGGGCCCCCACGGTCCAGCGACAATCGCGACAAGGCGCGATCCATATCTGGCACACGTCGCAGGACGGCCCGCAGATCGCTTGCCATGGCCGCTTCCACGGTGGCCCATTCGACTGCGTCGAGCCGGGCCTTGATCGTGTCCGTCACCGCCGAGGGGGCCGCGAGGCGCCGCTCCAGCAGGCGGCCGCCTGCCGCTGTCACGGTGCGGTCGATCGCCCATAGCAGGGATCCGTCCCGCCCGCCCGATGCCCCGCGCGTCAACTCCAGGCTGCGCCGCGTGGCGGTATCGATGGCCATCAGGTCCGACGCGGCCTCGCGCCGCGGCGTGCGCATCAGGGGCAACTGACCGCGCTGTGTCAGTTCCACGTATTCGATCAGCGCGCCCATGGCCGACAGCTCGGCGCGTTCGAAACTGCCGAAGGCGTCGAGGGAGCCGACGTCGAACATCGCCCGCAACCGTGCCTCGGCAGAGGCGGAGTCGAATGCGCTGCGCCCCAGCGGTGTTGCCGCCGCGCCAAGATCCTCGACCACCGAAATGGCGTCGGACCCTTCGACCAGAACGACTTCGGCGACGCCGATCCGCGCCAGATCGGGGCCAAGCCGCACGCGGGGACAGATCGCCACGTGGAACGCCCCCGTCGAGACATCCGCCCATGCCAGGGCCCCGGTGCCCCGCACCTCCGCCCATGCGGCAAGGTAGTTGTGCGCCCGCGCGTCCAGCAGGGTATCCTCGGTCAAGGTGCCCGGCGTCACAAGGCGCACGATGCCGCGTTTGACGACGGACTTGGATCCGCGCTTCTTTGCCTCGGCCGGGCTTTCGAGCTGCTCGCAAACCGCGACGCGGAACCCCTTGCGGATAAGGGTCATCAGGTAGTTTTCCGCGGAATGCACAGGCACGCCGCACATCGGGATGTCTTCACCCAGATGCTTGCCCCGCTTGGTCAGGGCGATATCCAGCGCGGCGGCCGCCGCAACGGCATCATCGAAGAACAATTCGTAGAAATCGCCCATCCGGTAGAACAGCAGGGCATCGGGCGCCTCTGCCTTGATCTCAAGGAACTGGGCCATCATCGGCGTGACTGACATTTGGGCCCCTCCGTTAGCGGTCGCACCCTACCGTCCGTGCGCGCCGCCCGCTACACCATCCTGACCCGAGGGAGGAAGACAATGGCCGGACGTACAAGGATCACCGACGCAGAGGCGCTGAGCTACCATCTGGAGCCGCGGCCCGGAAAGATCGAGATCAATGCCTCGACCGCGATGGCGACGCAACGTGATCTGTCTCTGGCCTATTCCCCCGGTGTCGCCGTGCCCTGCGAACGGATCGCCGCCGACCCTGCGCTGGCCTATGACTACACCACCAAGGGCAACCTCGTGGCGGTGATTTCCAACGGGACGGCGGTTCTGGGCCTTGGCAACCTTGGTGCGCTGGCCTCCAAACCGGTGATGGAGGGGAAGGCGGTCCTGTTCAAACGCTTTGCCGACGTCAATTCCATCGACATCGAGCTGGACACGGAAGAAGTCGACGCCTTCGTCGCGGCCGTCAAGCTGATGGGGCCGTCCTTCGGGGGCATCAACCTGGAGGACATCAAGGCGCCCGAATGCTTCATGATCGAAAGCCGCCTGAAGGAGGAGATGGACATCCCCGTCTTCCACGACGATCAGCACGGCACCGCCGTGATCTGCGCCGCCGGGTTGATCAACGCGCTGCACCTGTCGGGCAAGAAGATCGAGGACGTGCGCATCGTCCTGAACGGCGCGGGGGCGGCGGGGATCGCCTGTCTCGAGTTGTTGAAATCCATGGGCGCACGGCACGAGAACTGCATCATGTGCGACACCAAGGGCGTGATCTATCAGGGTCGGTCCGAGGGGATGAACCAGTGGAAGTCGGCCCATGCCGTCAAGACCGACCTGCGCAGCCTTGAACAGGCGATGCAGGGGGCGGATGTGTTTCTGGGGGTTTCCGCCAAGGGTGCCGTGACTCAGGACATGGTCGCCAGCATGGCCGACAATCCCGTCATCTTCGCCATGGCCAACCCCGACCCGGAGATCACCCCGGAGGAGGCGCACGAGGTTCGCGCCGATGCCATCGTGGCGACGGGGCGGTCGGACTATCCCAACCAGGTGAACAATGTCCTGGGCTTTCCCTATCTCTTCCGCGGGGCCCTCGACATCCACGCGCGCGCCATCAACGACGAGATGAAGATCGCCTGTGCCGAGGCCTTGGCCGAACTCGCGCGCGAGGACGTGCCGGACGAGGTGGCGATGGCTTACGGTCGCAAGCTGACCTTCGGGCGCGATTACATCATCCCGACCCCTTTCGACCCGCGCCTGATCCACGTCATCCCGCCCGCCGTGGCTCGCGCGGGGATGGACACCGGGGTTGCCCGCCGCCCCATCGTGGACATGGAACGCTATACCAATGACCTTGCCGCGCGAATGGATCCGACGGCGTCCATCCTGCAGGGGCTGTCGTCGCGGTCGCGGCAGGCGCAGGCGCGCATGATCTTTGCCGAAGGGGATGATCCCCGCGTCCTGCGCGCCGCCGTTGCCTATCAGCGCAACGGCTATGGCAAGGCGCTGGTGGTGGGGCGGTCGGATGACGTGCGCGAAAAGCTGGAGGCCGCGGGCCTTGGCGATGCCGTCCGCGAACTGGAGGTCGTGAACGCGGCCAATACCCGGCATCTGGATGCCTACAAGGCGCATCTCTACAAGCGGTTGCAGCGGCAGGGATATGACGCGCAGGACGTCCACCGCCTTGCCACGCGCGACCGCCATGTCTTTGCGGCGCTGATGCTGGCCCATGACCACGGTGACGGGTTGGTGACGGGGGCCACGCGCAAATCGGCCCATGCGATCCGCCTTTTGAATCATGTCTTCGAGATCCAGAGCAACGATCAGGCCGTGGGGATCACGGCGCTTCTGCATCGGGGGCGCATCGTTCTGATCGGTGATACGCTGGTGCACGAATGGCCGGAGGAGGAAGACCTTGCCACCATTGCCGAGGCGGGCGCCCGCGTTGCCCGTGGTTTCGGAATGGAGCCTCGCGTCGCCTTCGTCAGCTTCTCGACCTTCGGCTACCCGGTGTCGGAACGCGCGACCAAGATGCATTTGGCGCCCGATGTCCTGAAAGCGCGCGGGGCGGATTTCGAATACGAGGGCGAGATGACCGTGGATGTCGCCTTGAACCCGGAGGTGGCCGCGAACTATCCGTTCTCGCGCCTGACGGGACCGGCGAACGTTCTGGTCGTGCCGGCGCGGCATTCGGCGTCGATCTCGGTCAAGCTGATGCAGGAAATGGCCGGGGCCACCGTGATCGGCCCGATCCTGACCGGGATCGAACGACCGATCCAGATCGCATCGACCGGGTCCACGGCCTCGGATATCCTGAACATGGCGTTGCTGGCGGCCTGTCGCGTGGGTGGATAGCAGGGCATTGCCCGCCGCCCGGGCCGGTGATCGGGGCACGATGCCAGATAGCAAAAGGGGCGCCCACAGGACGCCCCTTTCGTTTTTTCGGCTGTTCGACGGATCGGACCTTATTGCGTCATCCCGTCCCAGAACCCTTTGACCTTGCGGAAGAAGCTGTCGCCTTGCGGGTTGTTGTCCGCATCGATCTTTTCGAATTCGCGCAACAGTTCCTTCTGCTTGGAGGTCAGGTTCACCGGCGTCTCGATCGCCATCTCGATGAACATGTCGCCGACACCGCCACCGCGCAGGGCGGGCATGCCCTTGCCGCGCAGGCGCATCTGACGCCCGGTCTGCGACCCGGCCGGGACCTTCACGCGGGACCGGCCACCATCGATGGTCGGCACCTCGACCTCTCCGCCCAAGGCAGCGGCGGTCATCGACACGGGCACGGCGCAATAGAGGTTCACGCCATCACGTTGAAAGATCGGGTGATCCGCAACTTCGATGAAGATATAGAGATCCCCCGTCGGCCCACCGCGCAGGCCAGCCTCGCCCTCGCCGGTCAGGCGGATGCGCGTGCCGGTTTCGACACCGGCCGGCACGTTGACCGACAGCTGACGCTCCTTCTCGACACGACCGCCGCCGCCGCATTGCGAACAGGGGTTCTTGATGATCTGACCCGCACCCGAACAGGTGGGACAGGTCCGTTCGACGGTGAAGAAGCCCTGCTGCGCGCGCACCTTGCCCATGCCGGAACAGGTCGGGCAGGTCGCGGGCTCCGAGGCACCTTCGGTCCCCTTGCCGTCGCATTTCGTGCACTGCACGGCGGTCGGAACCGTGATCGTCTTCTGTTCGCCGGCGAAGGCTTCTTCGAGCGTGATGCGCATGTTGTAGCGCAGGTCCGACCCGCGCGATGCACGCGCCCGACCGCCCCGACCCTGTTGGCCGGGCTGCCCGCCCATGAAGTCACCGAAGAGGTCTTCGAACACGTCCGAAAAAGCGCTGGCAAAGTCGCCCTGCCCCTGCGGTCCGGCACCCGGACGGCGCGGTCCGCCGCCGCCCATGCCACCCTCGAAGGCGGCGTGGCCGAAGCGGTCGTAGGCGGCCTTCTTCTCGGCGTCCTTCAGAACGTCGTAGGCCTCGTTGGCTTCCTTGAATTGTGCTTCCGCGTTGGGGTTGTCGGAATTGCGGTCGGGGTGCAGTTCCTTTGCCTTGGTGCGGAAGGCTTTCTTGATTTCGTCGGGACTCGCGCCGCGCGCGACGCCGAGCGTCTCGTAATAGTCACGTTTGGCCATGGATTATCCTCCAACGACAAGGCCGGCCCGCGGGGGGCCGGCCTGACGTGTTGCAACATGCCAGCAGGAATCAGGCCCGCTTCTGATCGTCGTCCAGATCTTCGAAATCCGCATCGAGGATCTCGTCGTCCGGACCGGCAGTGCCCTCGTCGGCGGGGGCGGCGGTGTCGTCATCACCGGCCTGCGCCTTGTAGATGGCCTCGCCCAGACGCATGGCCGCTTCGGTCACGTTCTGGATGCCGGACTTGATCTTCTCGGCATCGTCGCCTTCCATGACCTCTTCCAGCGCGGAAACCGCCAGTTCGATTGCCTCGACGGTGGACGGATCCACCTTGTCGCCGTGATCCTCGACCGACTTTTTGGTCGAATGCACGAGGCTTTCGGCCTGGTTCTTGGCTTCCACCAGATCGCGGCGCTTCTTGTCGGCGTCGGCGTTTGCCTCTGCGTCCTTGACCATCTGTTCGATGTCCACATCCGACAGACCGCCAGAGGCCTGGATCGTGATCTGCTGTTCCTTGCCGGTGCCCTTATCCTTGGCGCCCACCGACACGATGCCGTTGGCGTCGATGTCGAAGGTCACTTCGATCTGGGGCATGCCACGCGGGCTGGGCGGGATGTCTTCGAGGTTGAAGTTGCCGAGCATCTTGTTGTCGGCGGCCATCTCGCGTTCGCCCTGGAACACGCGGATCGTCACGGCGTTCTGGTTGTCCTCGGCGGTCGAGAACACCTGCGACTTCTTGGTCGGGATCGTCGTGTTGCGGTCGATCAGGCGGGTGAACACGCCACCCAGCGTCTCGATGCCGAGCGACAGGGGCGTCACGTCCAGCAGAACCACATCCTTGACGTCGCCTTGCAGGACACCGGCCTGAATGGCGGCGCCCATTGCGACGACCTCATCGGGGTTCACACCCTTGTGCGGCTCCTTGCCGAAGAACTTGGTCACCTCTTCGATGACCTTCGGCATACGCGTCATGCCGCCGACCAGAACGACTTCGTCGATGTCGGAGGTCGACAGACCTGCATCCTTCAGAGCCTCTTTGCAGGGCTTGATGGAGTTCTTGATCAGGTCACCGACCAGGCTTTCCAGCTTGGCACGCGTCAGCTTCATGACCATGTGCAGCGGCTGACCGTTCGACCCCATCGAGATGAAGGGCTGGTTGATCTCGGTCTGCTGGCTGGACGACAGTTCGATCTTGGCCTTTTCCGCCGCCTCTTTCAGGCGCTGCAGGGCCATCTTGTCCTGCGTCAGGTCTGCGCCATGCTCCTTTTTGAACTCCTCCGCGAGGTAGTTCACGATGCGCATGTCGAAGTCTTCGCCACCAAGGAAGGTGTCGCCGTTGGTCGACTTTACCTCGAAGAGGCCGTCGTCGATTTCCAGGATCGTGACGTCGAAGGTACCACCACCAAGGTCGTAGACGGCGATCGTGCGCGTCTCTTGCTTGTCGAGGCCATAGGCCAGCGCGGCTGCCGTCGGCTCGTTGATGATGCGCAGCACTTCCAGACCGGCGATCTTGCCGGCGTCCTTGGTTGCCTGACGCTGGGCGTCGTTGAAGTAGGCGGGCACGGTGATCACGGCTTGGGTGACGTCTTCGCCCAGATAGGATTCAGCCGTTTCCTTCATCTTCTGCAGGATCAGCGCGCTGACCTGCGCGGGCGAGAACTTCTCGCCGCGAATCTCGACCCAGGCGTCGCCGTTTCCGGACACGACGTTGAAGGGGAGGTTCTTCTTGTCCTTGTTCAGGTGCTCGTCGTTGAACCGGCGACCGATCAGGCGCTTGACGCCGAACACGGTGTTTTCCGGGTTCGTGACGGCCTGCCGCTTGGCGGGCTGACCGACCAGGCGTTCGTTTTCGGTGTAGCCGACGATGGATGGTGTGGTGCGGGCCCCTTCCGCGTTCTCGATCACGCGGGGGGTGGCCCCGTCCATGATGGCGACGCAGGAGTTCGTGGTCCCGAGGTCGATGCCGATGACTTTTGCCATTTCGAAGTGTCCTCTCTAGGCGATTTGCTCGAACCGAAGCCCTGACGGCACTTCGGTCCTCATCCCGAATGAATACGGATCGGGTCCAATGCACCCTTTCCGCGGTTCGTGGGGTATATAGTGAGGGGGTTTTGGGGTCGCAAGGATGTGAAGGGACTCAAATTGACGGAAAGCGTGGCACGCGAAATCAGGGGCTTTCGCATATTCGACGGAATGCTCGGTGCGACGGCCCAAAGGGACATGGTTGCAGACGTGCGCCGCGTGGTGCGCGCCGCACCCCTGTTCGCACCCGTCACGGCGCGGGGGCAGGCGATGTCCGTCCGCATGACCTCGGCCGGGGCGCGGGGGTGGGTCACGGACCGGCGTGGATATCGCTATCAGGCGATGCATCCCGGCGGTATGCCATGGCCCCCGATCCCCGACAGCATCCTTGCCGTCTGGAATGCCGTGGTGCCACAGGCCCGGTCGCCGGATACCTGTCTGATCAACTGGTACGCCCCGGCTGCGCGGATGGGCCTGCATCAGGATCGGGACGAGGCGGACCTGACGCAGCCGGTCGTGTCTATCTCGTTGGGCGACGATGCGCTGTTCCGTATCGGCAATACGGAGCGGGGCGGCAGGACCGAAAGCCTCTGGCTGCGGTCCGGTGACGTCCTCGTCATGGGGGGTGCCGCGCGTCTGACCTATCACGGGGTGGATCGGATCGCGCCCGGCACCTCGACCCTGCTGGATGCACCGGGGCGGATCAACCTGACGCTGCGGGTGGCCGGCTAGCGTGCCAGCGTGCAACAACCCGCCAGCATCTCGTTGCCATGAAAGGCGACGACCTCGATCCCATAGGCCCGGTCGGACATGCCGTCGGAACACCGGTTGCGCATCAGGACCCCGCGAAAGGTCCGGTCGGCCAGATCTACGGTCAGGCCATGACGCGTCAGGTTCGCAAGCGGCGTCTGTCGGCTGCGCAGGGTGCCCGGGGTGGTGCCGGCAGGGGTGAGGAACGCGGCCTGCGGCGCGACATGCAGGGTCCAGAACGGTTCCGTCCCGAAACAGCGGGTCACCTGCGGATGGCTGTATGTCCACTGTCCCGGACGACGGTCGAGAAACGTCAGGGACACCCACCCCACGCCTTCACCGACGTTCACCTGTCCCCATGTCTCGGTATCGTTCGGGGCGATCACCTCCACCCCCGTCGCGTCCGGCGCGAGGGTTCCGAGAATGGCGGCGCCCGCGTCCGGGGCGCTGCGGATGTTCAGCACGTCGTTCACCGCCACGCCCGTCACGTCGAACAGGGCGGGCCATGCGTCCTGCGTCGCGAAAGCGGGGGCCGCCAGCCAGATCAACAGGACGGCAAGCGCCCTCACCGACCCGCGTTCCACGAAAGCGAGGCGTGCCGCTTGGTATAGAATTCCGCCATCAGGCCGATCAGGATCAATATCAGCGACAGGATCAGCGGGTAGGTCCAGCTGGTGTAATGCGGGTTGTAGTTCACGAAGGTGAAGCCACGCGACTGGTCGATGGTGTGGAACAGGGGGTTCCAGCTGAAATAACTCAGCCACGCACCCGGCAGGGAATTGGCAACGAACATCTTGCCCGAGAACACCATATTGGCCCGCGAATAGATCGTATTGGCGATCTGGGCGAAGTTCGGGAACCACGGTTTGATCGCCAGCAGGATCAGGCCGATCCCGATGCCCGAAAACCAAGCCAGCATGAACATCATCGCCGATCCGGTCGGGTCCGAGATATAGACCGGGTGCCACGCCACGTGGACCGCGAACAACACGACGGCCAGCGACAGGGTCTGCAGATACAGCGCCGACAGGGCGGCGGCAGCGATGGCCACGGCCGTGTTCATCGGCGCGTGTTTCATCATCGGGGATGCGGGGCCTTCGGCGCCGAAGACCGCGCCGATCGTCTTGATATGCGTCAGGAACAGGAAGATGCCCGACATCAGGTACAACAGGAAATCGCCCCTGATCGCGCTGCCGCGCATGCCCAGAAGGGAAAACAGAATGAAGAACGCAGCAAGGAAGATCACGGTCTGCAGGACGTTTATTCCGAGGGCGAGCAGCGCATTGCCATGCCCCTTGCGCGATTGGCGCACGGTGGCGTGAAAGATCAGTTCCACCAGGGTGAACGCACTGGTCAGCGCGGTCTGTCGTCTTTCAACTCGAAACACCTTGGTTTGCCTTCTCGTCTTGCTAAGGGTGCCGGCAGGCTACCATAATCGGGCAACGCGCCAAAGACCTTCGGATTTTCACCGGATACTACCTCCGGATATATTAACGGGAAGACATACTCATGGATTTTGACCGAATGATGGAGACGCTGCGTCGTCTCTCGCTCGAGGCTGGCGACAAGATCATGGAGATCTATGACGGCGAGGATTTCGAAGTGCGCAGCAAGTCCGACGACAGCCCGGTCACGGCAGCCGACGAAGCGGCGGATGCGATCATCTCGGCTGGTCTGGCGGCCGCATTTCCGGACGTTCCCGTCGTCACCGAAGAACAGGCCGACACCCATACTGTATCCGCCACGACGTTCTTCATCGTCGATCCGCTGGATGGCACCAAGGAGTTCGTGCAACGGCGCGGCGATTTCACCGTGAACATCGCATGGGTCGAAGACGGAATTCCGATCCGCGGCGTCGTCTATGCGCCCGCGCGCGAACGTCTGTTCTGGACCAGGGCGGATGGCACGACGGTGGAAGAGACGGGGCCGTTCCGGAAGGACGCCGCGGGCGACCTGACGCCGATCGGGGTTTCGACGCCCGACAACGATGCGCTTCTGGTCGTGGCATCCAAATCGCACCGCGATCAGGCGACCGACGACTACATCAACCGCTATGCCGTGGCGGACATGAAATCTGCCGGATCCTCTCTCAAGTTCTGCCTTGTCGCCACGGGCGAGGCGGATCTCTACCCGCGTCTGGGCCGCACGATGGAATGGGATACCGCAGCGGGTCACGCGGTGCTTTCAGGTGCGGGCGGAAAGGTCGTGCGGTTCGATGATCATCAGGCCCTGACATATGGAAAACCCGGGTTCGAGAACCCCTTCTTCATCGCCTATGCACCGGGCGTGTCACTGGCACCGGCCTGATGGGCAAGCCTTTGCCGAGGTGTATCGCCAGCCTTGGAAGGTTGACGGTCACGTGGGACACGGCAGAGAATGCGGATATTTGATCCGCCGCGACGCGACATGGACCGCAACCGCATGACGGCAACAGCGTCAGCCAGCACCGAAATACTGAAGGAAGCACTTTGATGGAAAAGAAAGTTACCAAGGCCATTTTTCCGGTTGCGGGCCTCGGGACGCGTTTCCTGCCGGCGACGAAATCGGTGCCAAAGGAAATCATGACGCTGGTCGACCGGCCCCTGATCCAATACGCCATCGATGAAGCGCGCGCCGCCGGCATCGAAGAGTTCATCTTCGTCACCGCGCGGGGAAAATCCGCGTTGGAGGATTACTTCGATCATTCCCCCGAGCTGGAACGCAAGCTTAAGGATGGTGGCAAGGATGAATTGCTGGCCGAGCTTCACCATACCTACATGGATTCCGGTCAGATCGCCTATATCCGGCAGCATCAGGCCCTCGGGCTGGGGCATGCGGTCTGGTGCGCGCGGCGTCTGGTGGGGGATGAACCCTTTGCCGTCATCCTGCCTGACGATGTGATCGCCGCCGACACGCCGTGTCTGCAGCAGATGGTCGAAGCCTTTGCCGAAACCGGTGGCAGCGTCGTCGCCGCCATGGAAGTGGCCCCTGAAAAGACCTCGTCCTACGGCATCCTCGATGTCGAGGACACCGCGGGCTCTACCCTTCGGGTCCGGGGAATGGTGGAAAAGCCCAAGGCGGGCACGGCGCCGTCCAACCTTGCCGTGATCGGGCGCTATATCCTCAGCCCGCGGGTGATGACCCAACTCAACGAAAAGAAGGAAGGGGCCGGGGGCGAGATTCAGCTGACCGACGCCATCGCAAGGGAAATCGACGACGGTCAGAAGGTGCACGGCTTCCGCTTCAACGGCCAACGGTTCGACTGCGGCTCCAAGGCGGGTTTCCTGCAGGCGACGGTTGCCTTCGGGATGGCACGGCCCGACCTGCGCGACGAGTTGATGGATTTCATGTCAGACGTCATCTCGATCCAGGCCGCCGCCGAATAGGTCCCCGAATGGCGAGAGGCGACCTGCGGACAGCCTACAAGCTGCGCTGGCGTCGCCGCCGTCTTCTGATGCGGTCCCTGCGCAAGCGGGGACAGCTTGACCCGGTGACCGATCACACGGCATCCATCACCCCCGGCGCGATCCTGGTGTTTGCGACGGTTCGCAACGAAGGATTGCGCCTGCCGTTCTGGCTCGATCACCACCGCGCGCTGGGTGCGTCGCATTTCCTGATCGTCGACAACGACAGCGATGACGGAAGCGCCGAATGGCTGGCCGGCCAACTTGACGTATCGCTGTGGTCCACGTCGCATGGGTACAAGGCGTCCCGCTTCGGTATCGACTGGCTGACCGTTCTGATGCGTCGCTACGGTCACGGCCACTGGTGTCTGACGCTGGATGCGGATGAGCTGTTCGTCTATGCGCACCACGAGACCCGCGATCTCCGCGCACTGACCGGCTGGCTGGACTGGCAGGGTCGCGAAAGCATGGGCGCCCTGATGCTGGATCTCTATCCACGCGGCCCCCTTGGCCGGACGACGCACCGGCCGACCGACGACCCGACCCGGACGTTGCCCTATTTCGACGCCGGGAACTACGTCATCACCCGTCAGCCCAAGCTTCAGAACCTGTGGATTCAGGGCGGCGTGCGGGCGCGCGCGTTCTTTGCCTCCGACCCCCGGCGGGCGCCCACGCTGTCGAAGGTGCCGCTGATCCGATGGCACCGTGACTACGCCTATGTCACCTCGACGCATTCCGCCCTGCCGCGCCGGTTGAACCACGTCTACGCGCAGGATGGGTCGGAGGCCCCGACAGGCGTGCTGCTGCACAGCAAGTTCCTTCCGAACATCCTTCAGAAATCGCAGGAGGAGCAGGTCCGGCGACAGCATTTCGAGAACTCCGAACTCTATCAGGGGTATTACGACGCGCTTGTTGGCGATCCGACCCTGTGGTGCCCACAATCCACCCGCTACGAAGGCTGGCAACAGCTGGAGGCCTTGGGCCTGATGTCGCGGGGCGGATGGGAATGAGCGCCGGACCCCGACGCCCCCGGACATTTTCTTGCGACAAAGCCCAAAGATGGCCGCAATTGGCAAATAGGCGGAAACAATCGACAATTGGGCGCAAGGGGTGGTTCCATAGCGCCGAAGGCAAGAGGGTTGCGGGCTGCGATGGGGTTGATCTCCTCCTACCGGATGAGGTGGCGCCGGAAATTCTGGCGCGCGCGGGCCTTTGTGCGCCGGCGGCAGCTGAGGTCCGTGCGGAACAATACGCGCAGCATCTCCGGCCCCGACATCCTGCTGTTCTCGACCATGCGGAACGAACGTATCCGCCTGCCCTACTTCCTAGATTACTACCGCAAGCTGGGCGTGAACCACTTCCTGATCGTCGACAACGACAGTGATGATGGCACCCGCGAATACCTTGCCGAACAGGACGATGTTTCCGTCTGGACGACGACGGCCAGCTATCGGAAATCCGGTTTCGGCGTCGATTGGCTGAACTGGCTGCAACGGGAACATGGCGCGCGACACTGGTGCCTGACCGTCGATGTGGACGAGTTCTTCGTCTATCCGTTCTGCGACACCCGCCCCCTGCGCGCATTGACCGACTGGCTGGACGCAAGCCAGATCCGGTCGTTCGGCGCGATGCTTCTGGACATGTATCCCAAGGGGCCGATCGCCGCGCAGACATATGCCGAGGGTCGGAACCCGTTCGAGATCGCCTCGTGGTTCGATGCCGGGAATTACCTGATCGAACCCAATCCGAGGTATGGCAACCTGTGGATCCAAGGCGGGGTCCGCGCGCGCAAATTCTTTGCCGACCGACCGAAACAGGCCCCTGCCCTCAACAAGATACCCCTGGTGAAATGGACGCGGGATTATGTCTACGTGTCTTCGACCCATGCGCTTCTGCCGCGGGGGTTGAACCAGGTCTACGACCAGAAAGGCGGCGAAAAGGCCAGCGGCGTCCTGTTGCATGCCAAGTTCCTGAACCTGTTCGTCGACCGCGCCGAGGAGGAGGCCGCCCGGCAGGAGCATTACCGCGCAAGCGACGAATACAAGACCTATGCAGATGAACTGGACCCGGGCGCGAACCTCTGGTGCAAATGGTCTGAACGCTACATCAACTGGCGCCAGTTGGAGATTCTGGGCCTGATCAGCAAGGGGAACTGGGCATGACCCTGGGATTTGTCATGCTGGTGCATACGGCGTTTGACCGGGCGGAACAGGTGGCGCGCCATTGGGCCGCCGCCGGCTGTCCGGTGGTGATCCATGTCGACGGCAAGGTGACGCGCAAGGTGTTCCGCGGCTTCCGCGACCGGTTCGCCGGCGATCCGCTGATCCGGTTCTCGCGCCGGGTGCGCGTCGAATGGGGCACGTGGTCCCTCGTCGCGGCCACACAGGTCGCGACCGAGCGTCTGTTGCAGACGTTTCCCGATGTCCGCCACGTCTACCTTGCCAGCGGGTCCTGCATGCCGCTGCGCCCGATCCCGGAGCTGTGCGCCTATCTGGATGCAAACCCGGATACGGATTTCATCGAAAGCGTGACGACCGACGAGGCGACATGGACCATCGACGGGCTGGAGGCGGAGCGGTTCACCCTGCGGTTCCCGTTCTCATGGCGCAAGCGACGCAAACTGTTCGACCGATATACCGAGGTGCAGCGCAAACTGGGCGTGCGGCGCAAGATACCGGAGGCGGTCAGGCCCCACCTCGGCAGCCAGTGGTGGTGCCTGACCCGCACGACCCTGCAGGCGATCCTGACGGCGCCGGACCGGGCCGAGATCGATGCCTATTTCAGCAAGGTCTGGATTCCGGACGAAAGCTATTTTCAGTCTTTGGTGCGCAACCATGCGCGCCGCATCGAAAGCCGGTCGCTGACCCTGTCGAAGTTCGATGTTCAGGGAAAGCCGCACATCTTCTACGACGATCACCTGCAATTGCTGGAACGGTCCGATTGCTTCGTCGCACGCAAGATATGGCCGCAGGCGAACGGATTGTATGACACGTTTCTGGCGGCGGACCGTCCGTCACGAAGGGTGGCCGAACCCAACCCCGGCAAGATAGACCGCGTGTTTTCCCGCGCAAACGGGCGCCGCGCAGTCGGACGCCCGGGCCTCTACAACCAGGGACGGTTTCCGAGGCAAGGCTTCGAGAACGGGATCACGGCCGCCCGCTACAACGTGTTCTGCGGCTTCGACGATCTGTTCGACGGGTTCGGGGCATGGCTTGCACGGCGGATCGGCGGCCGGGTCCACGGGCGATTGTTTCACCCCGATGGTGCGCGGTTCGCGGGGGCGGAGCGTGTGTTCAACGGCTGTTTGTCCGACAATCCGACATTGCGCGACTATCGCCCCGAACAGTTCCTGACGAACCTGCTGTGGTCCACGCGCAGCGAAAGGCAGACATTCCAATACCACCCCGGCGACACGCCAGAGGTGGTCGATTTCATCGCGCGCGATCCGAATGCCACGATCTGCGTGATCACCGGCGCATGGGCGGTTCCGCTGCACCTGTCGGACCTGTCGTTTGCCGACATGCGGGCCGAGGCTGCGCGGCTGCAACGTGCCGATGCGGCCATGACCGCGACATTGCAATCCGCGGGCACGGCCGCCCGGTTGCACCATTGGACGCTTGCCGACTTCGTGGCGCAGCCACGAGACAGGATGCGCGGTATCATGCACGAGATCACGGGCCCGGGGCCGCGCCGCGTGACGGACCTGCCGCCGATGCGCGACCTGACGGGCTTTCCCGCCTTCCTCGAACAGCTTCGCAACGACGGGATGAAACCGGTCGTGATGGGGGATTTCACGGCAACACCGGGGGGGCGGAATGGCCGCTAGGTTCGACGCATTCGTCCTGTTCGCGGAAATGCGCACGGGATCCAACCACCTGGAGGAGTCGCTGAACACCCTGTCGGATGTCACCAGCTATGGCGAGATCTTCAATCCGGTGTTTCTGGGCGCGCACAATCGCGAAGAGCTGTTCGGGATGACCATGGCGCTACGCGAAGCGGATCCCCTGCCGTTGCTCGATGTCATTCGCGAACAGACGGACGGCTTGCCCGGATTCCGGTTCTTCCACGATCATGACCCGCGCGTCGTCGATCCGATCCTGCAGGATGCGCGCACGGCCAAGGTGATCCTGACACGCAATCCGCTGGACAGTTATGTCAGCCTCGCCATCGCGCGAAAGACCGGGCAGTGGCGCCTGACGAACCCCAAGATGGCCAAGGCGGCGCTGGCGCATTTCGATGCGGCGGAGTTCGATGCCGAACTTGCGCGCCAGCGGGCGTTCCGCGACCGCATTCAGAGAGCGTTGCAGGTCACGGGACAATCCGCGTTCTGGATCGGGTATGATCAGATCGGCGATCTGGAGGTTCTGAACGGTCTGGCGGCCTTCCTTGGATCGAAGGACCGTCTGGCGGCGGTGCCGGGCAAGCTGAAGAAACAGAACCCCGGCAGCGTCGAGGCGAAGGTCGACAACCCTGACGAGATGCGCGCGCATCTGGCCACGCTCGACCCGTTTCTGCTGTCCCGGTCCGTGAACCTCGAACCTCCGCGCGGCCCCGAGATCAGCACGCTGGTCGCCGCGGGACGATCGCCGCTGCTGTATCTTCCGGTGCCCGGCGGGCCGGATGCGGCGATCCGTGACTGGCTGACCCGGCTTGATGGCGTGGCGCCGCAAACCGGAATGACGGAACGCGCCCTCAGGCCATGGATGCGCAAGGCCAAGGGGTTCGTATCCTTCTGCGTGGTGCGGCATCCGTTGGCCCGCGCGTATGATGCATGGGGCAGGGTTCTGACCGGCAAGGGGCCCGAGGCGAACACCCTGCGCCGGATCCTGACCAATCAGCATTCCGTGACCCTGCCCGAAACCGCGGATGCCGACGCCCACGCAGAGGGGTTTCTGGGCTTTCTGAGGTTCCTCAGGGCAAACCTTGGTGGGCAATCCTCCTTGCCCGTATCACCGGAATGGGCCAGCCAGGCCGGGATCCTCGCCGGTCAGGCGCAGGCCGTCCTGCCGCAACGCATCCTGCGCGAATTCGATGCGCAGGAGGAACTGGACAGGTTGGCAATACTGGCCGGACGTCCCCCGCAGGTGTTCAGCCCCGATGCGGATCACGCCGGCCCGACGTTGAAGGATATCTACCGGGATGCGCACGACGATGCGGCGGTCGAGGCCTATCGTCACGACTACATGCAGTTCGGCTTCAAACGCTGGAAGAACAGCTAGTCACGTTCAGTCGAGGCCGGACCGATCCGCCCGTCAGGCGGCCTGCGATGCCTGCGCTTCGGTCAGAACGGTATAGAGAATGGACGGGTCATGGTTGGCGCGCAGTTTCGCGCAGAGAGAGCTGTCCCGCAGGGTGCGCGAGACCAGTGCCAGTGCCTTGAGGTGTGCCACACCCGCGCCCTCGGGCGCGAACAGGGCAAACACGAGGTCGACGGGCTTTCGATCCGTGGCGTCGAAATCGAGCGGTGTTTCAAGGCGCACGAATACGCCATGCACATCCGTCAAGCCGTCAAGCCGCGCGTGGGGCAGGGCGACACCGTCGCCCACGCCCGTCGGTCCGAGGGATTCGCGGTCCTGCAGCGCACCAAGGGCATCCGCCTGGTTCAGGCCGTGCACATCGCGCGCGATGTCGGCCAGGCCACAGAACAGCCGCTTCTTGCTGTTGACCTTGGGCAGGACGCGCACGGCGCCCTGTCTCAGGATATCGTTCAACTGCATTCGCTTGATCCTCGCTTCGCCTATTCGGGCGAAATCATGGGGTGCTTGTTGCGGGGTCTATCCAGCCGACGTTGCCGTCTTCACGCCGGTACACCACGTTCAGCCCCCCTCCCTTTTCGTTTTTGAAGATCAGAACAGGCGCGCCGGCCAGCTCCATCTGCATGACCGCCTCACCTACGGACAATGCCGGGATCTTCGTCTCCATCTCTGCAACGATGACCGGGTTCAGGCTGTCCGGTTCTGAATCGTCTGCTTCGGCGGCGAGGATATACGAGGAGCCCCCGGAAACTTCAACCGGCTGTGCCCGCTCCTGATGATGGTTCTTGAGGCGACGCTTGTAGCGGCGCAATTGCTTGTCCAGCTTTTCGCCGGCGGCATCGAAGGCCGCATAGATTTCGACGGCCTTTCCCTTTGCCGTGGCCGTCAGGCCCGTCGACAGGTGGACCGTGGCTTCGCAAACATGTTCATGCGCCGATTTGGAAAACGTCACCTGGGCATCTGTCGGTCGGCCTGCGTATTTCTCGAGAACGCTGCCGAGTTCCGTCTTTACGTGTGTCTGAAGTGCTTCGCCGATGTCGATTTGCTTGCCGGTGATCTGGTAACGCATGAGTCCTCCTGCGGGGTATTTTCGTGAGCTTCGTGGAACTTGGGTCGAAGCTCAGGGCACCGGACCGCGCCTCACGCGGTAGTGGTCGCATGTGTTTCGCGGGTGCGAAACAAGGACGAGAGAGCGGTGCTCCATCCGCTGATTGGGCGCCGGAAGCGGCGACGTGTCAATCGAAAACGCCGTGCGCCCCTTAACGGGAGAAGCTTTCGCCGAGATAGACGCGGCGCACATTGTCATTGGCGACGACCTCGTCCGGGGTTCCCGACATCAGTACCCCGCCATCATGAAGGATATATGCGCGGTCCACGATCTCGAGGGTTTCGCGGACGTTGTGATCGGTGATCAGCACACCGATCCCCCGCGATTTCAGGTCGACCACGAGGTTGCGGATATCGCCGACGGCGATCGGGTCGACGCCCGCGAAGGGTTCGTCCAGAAGGAGGTAGCGGGGGTTCGCGGCAAGGCAGCGCGCGATCTCCACCCGGCGGCGTTCCCCGCCCGACAGGGCAAGCGCGCTGGCGCGGCGCAGGTGTTCGATATGAAACTCGCCCAACAGCTCTTCCAGCCGTTCCCGGCGGCGATGGCGCTTGCCTTCGGCGACTTCGAGGATGGCCATGATGTTCTGTTCGACCGTCAGCCCGCGAAAGATCGACATCTCCTGCGGCAGATAGCCGATGCCCGCCTTGGCCCGGCGATACATCGGCAGCCATGTCACCTCTCGACCGTCGAGCGAGACCTTGCCGCCATCGGGGGTCACCAATCCGGCGATGCAATAGAACGTCGTCGTCTTGCCCGACCCGTTGGGCCCCAGCAGGGCGACGACCTCGCCCCGGGCCAGATCCATCGACACGTCACGGATGACGGGGCGCTTCTTGTAGGCCTTCTTGAGGTTGCGGATGCGCAGCCCGCCTTCCCCCTCGATCACGTGGGGGGCATCCGCCGACGGTGCTTCGGTCACGGCTGCAACGTGGTCCGCACGCGACCGGTCACGGTTCCGGCGCCTGATTGCAGGTTCACGGCCAGACGATCCCCGGCCAGCGTGCTGCCGCCCTGCGTGACGACCACATCGCCGGTCAGCAGAATCTCGGAGGTGCCGAGCACATAGACCGCCTCCTGCCCCTCGGCGGCATCCGGGCCCGCGACGATCAACACGTCGCCGCTGGCGTTCAACTGTTCGATCCGCCGGTCGCCGCCGGTTGTAGCATAATCGACGGTGATCTGCCCCGCGCTCAGGCGCAGATCGCCCTGGGCCACCACCACGTTGCCGGTCAGGGTCGCGCGACCCGTGGCCTGATCGACCTCCAGATTGTCGGCGGCCACTTCCACAGGGGCGGAGGTGTCATGGTTGCCGCCGCCGAACCCGACTTGCGCCTGTTGCGCCGCCGCGGGCGCGGCGATCAGGCAGATCAGGGCAAACACTCGGGTCAACATCGGCACATCCTACTCGGTTGGCGGAACGTATAGCAGGTCGACGCCACCGGTAAACAGCAGCCGCTGGGCGCCGTCCTCATCCTCGTTCAGATACATTGCCCCCGCGCGCAGGGTGCCCAGGGGCCCGTCACCGGTCACACCTTCGGTCGCGCGGATGTTCAGACTGCCAAGGGTGCCCTGCAGGCGCGTGGTCAGCAGCCGGTAATCGGTCGAGGTCTCGATTCGCACGTCACCCTCCAACGTCAGTTGTCGGGCCGCGGTATCGACCTCGGCCGTGTCGGCCGTCATCTGCGCCGTCGCCTCGGACGTATCGCGCAGGGTCAGCATCACTGCCTGCGCGGTCATGCGCCTGGGATCATCGGCATCTGGCCGGGCCAGATCCGCGGTCATCGCAAATTCTGTGCCGTCGCGCGAGACACCCGCAAACCGTGGCATCGTCAGTTGCTGATCGCGCGCGCGCATCGAGACGTCGACCTCGGCGAAGGGGATCGCATCGTCGGGATTGACCGATCTGGCCAGCAGGAACAGCGTCGACAACAGCCCGATCGCCGCGACGGGCAGAACGACGCGCGCACCCCGGACAAGGCGGGTATGATATCGATCGGTGACCATGCCGAACATGATGTCACGAATGGGCGAAGATGTCCGTTTCCGGATACCCGATCAGGTCCAGTTTCGCACGCGTCGGCAGGAAATCGTAGCAGGCCTGCGCGATCTCCGTCCGGTCTTCGCGGGCGAGCCTTGCGTCCAGCACCTCTTTCAGGCGGTGCAGGAACAGGACGTCGGATGCGGCATAGGCCTGCTGGGCCTCGCTCAGGTCGTCCGCACCCCAGTCCGAGGTCTGCTGCATCTTCGAAATGTCTTCCTGCAACAACTCATGCAGCAGGGCCTTCAACCCGTGACGGTCGGTATAGGTCCGCACCAGCCGGGACGCGATCTTGGAACACCAGACCGGCTGCGCCAGCGCACCGAAGGCATGATACATCGCGGCGATGTCGAAGCGGCCGTAATGGAACAGCTTGAGACAGGTCTCATCCCGCAACACGGCTTCCAGATTGGGGGCAGAGGTCTGACCCCTGGCGATCTGGACAAGATGCGCGTTCCCGTCGCCACCCGAAAGCTGCACGAGGCACAGCCGATCGCGGTGGGGGTTCAGGCCCATCGTTTCGCAATCGATGGCAACGCCGTCCGGAAAGGTCAGCCCGTCCGGCAGGTCGCCCTTGTGCAAGGTAATCGTCATCTGCTGGCCCTTTCGAAACATACGTCCGGAAACACGAACGCCCAGCCGATTGGCTGGGCGTTTCATGCGGTAGACCGTGGTGCCCAGAAGAGGACTCGAACCTCCACTCCCTTGCGAGAACTGGCACCTGAAGCCAGCGCGTCTACCAATTCCGCCATCTGGGCGTCCACGGTGGGCGGTGGGTATCCCCGGTTTGCGGTGGCGTCAATACCCTCAATTGCGAAAACCTGTCCTCTTGTCCGGCGCGTCCTATGAAGGTATCGCAAATCCGACCGGACAGGAGAGACGTCATGCAGAAGCTCGTCACGATATTCGGCGGCTCCGGCTTTGTCGGCCGCTATATTGCACGCCGGATGGCCAAGGCGGGGTGGCGCGTGCGCGTCGCCGTGCGTCGTCCCTACGAAGCACCGTTCGTGCGCATGTACGGATCCGTCGGTCAGGTAGAGCCCGTGTTCGCCAACATCCGCGACGATGCCTCGGTCGAGGCGGCGCTCATGGGCGCGGACGCGGTCGTCAACTGCGTCGGGATTCTGGCCGAGAACGGCAAGAACGGTTTTGATGCCGTGCAGGCGGATGGTCCCGCACGCATTGCCCGTATCGCCGCCGCCATGGGCATCGACCGCATGGTCCAGATCAGCGCAATCGGCGCCGATGCCGACAGCGACAGCGACTATGCCCGCACCAAGGCCGAAGGCGAGGCCGCGGTGCAGCAGCACATGCCCACCGCCGTGATCCTGCGCCCATCGATCGTCTTCGGCGCGGAGGACGAATTCTTCAACCGCTTCGCCGGGATGGCGCGCCTGATGCCGATCCTTCCGGTCGTCGGTCCGAACACCCGGTTCCAGCCGGTCTATGTCGACGACGTCGCCGCCGCCGCCGAACTGGCGATCGAGGGCAAGGCACAGTCCGGCATCTACGAGTTGGGCGGACCGGAGATCCGGACCTTCCGCGAGTTGATGCACGAGATGCTGGCGGTGATCCGCCGCCGTGCGCTGGTTCTGACCGTGCCATTCTTCGTTGCCCGCATCATGGCGGGTGGCCTCGATCTGTTGCAGAAGGTGACGTTCGGCATCCTGCACAACGGCACCCTGACGCGCGATCAGGTTCGCAATCTTGCCAACGACAACGTCGTCGCGGACGGCGCGCGCGGGTTCGACGCGCTGGGCATCGCGCCGACGACGCTTGAATCGGTTCTGCCGGATTACCTGTGGCGGTTCCGTCCGTCGGGCCAGTACGCGGAAATCAAGGAAAGCGCGCGCAACCTCAAGACTTGAGGGCCTGCTGCGCTATGTCCGGGATGGTCGAGACGACCCGAAAGGACAACGCATGGCGCAAGGCGGCCGCGATCTGACGACAGGACCGATCTGGAAGGCGCTTGCCTCCCTGTCGCTTCCCATGATGCTGGGCATCGCCGCGGTGCTGTCCACCGGTCTGGTCGATGCCTATTTCCTGGCCCGTGTCTCGCCCGAGGCGCTGGCTGCCGTCGGGTTCATCTATCCGGTGACCACCGCGATCTCATCGCTGTCGATCGGTCTGTCGGCCGGGTCCAGCGCAATCATCAGCCAGGCCCTTGGCCG
Source organism: Jannaschia sp. 2305UL9-9 (assembly GCF_041403465.1). Lineage (NCBI taxonomy): Bacteria > Pseudomonadati > Pseudomonadota > Alphaproteobacteria > Rhodobacterales > Roseobacteraceae > Jannaschia > Jannaschia sp. 2305UL9-9. Next base: position 363,262 of record NZ_JBGEHM010000002.1, on the reverse strand, counting down.
CAAGGACAGCGCGAATGACGTGACGCGCCGGGGGCTGCATGCCCTTGGCGTGGGGCTGATACTGGCAACCGTGGCGTCGGTCGTCTTCTGGCTGGTGGACGCGCCTCTGCTGTCGGCCCTGGGGGCGAAGGACGCGGTTCTGGAGGCTGCCCTGCGCTATACGCCGCTCTGGTGTGCGGCGTTTCCCTTTCTCGTATCGATGATGCTGATCAATGCGGTATTCCGCGCGCACGGGAACGGAACGACATCCGCGATGGTCATGGTGGCCTCGGCGGTCGTGAACGTCGGCACCACGCCGGTGTTCATCCTCGGGCTGGGGCCGGCACCGGAGATGGGCATCGCGGGCGCGGCGCTGGGCACGGTCGTGGCGATGGTTGCCGGGTCCGGCGTGGCCTTCGCGCTTGCATGGCGGGACGGGATCCTGAACCCCTGTTCCGAGCCCTTGAAGGATCTGTGGCGCAACACGCGGGCCATCGCGGGGGTTGGCGGGCCGGCGGCGACGTCGAACGCGATCAACCCGGCGGGCATGGCGCTTGTCACGGCGGCGGTGGCGACGGTCGGGTCCGGCGCCGTCGGGGGCTTTGGCGCGGCCACGCGAGTCGAGAGCATTCTGGCCGTCCCCCTGCTGGCGCTGTCGTCGGGTATCGGGCCGGTCGTCGGTCAGAATTGGGGCGCCGACCTGAAGGACCGCGCGCAACAGGCGCTGCGGCTGTGTCTGGGAATATCCGTGGTCTACGGCCTTGGCATCGCGGTCGTCCTGACCCTGTTCGCGGAGCCTGTCGCACGGGCCTTCGGCGCAGGAGAGGACAGCACGCAGGCCGCCGCATCCTATCTGCGCGTCGTGGGGTGGTCGCTGTTCGGCTACGGGATGCTGGTCACGGGCAACGCGGCGCTGAACGCACGGTCACGTGCGGGGCATGCCATGGCGCTGTCTCTGGCGCGTGTCCTTGCCATCTATGTGCCGCTGGCATGGCTTGGCGTATCCCTCTTCGGCTATGTCGGGATATTGGGCGCGGCCGTCATTGCCAACCTGTTCGGGGCCTGGGCCATTCTGGTGGCGGCCCGGGCAACCGACCTTCTGTCGACGGACATCGGGCCGGTCGCCTGGCCCGCGCGTCACGTTCCGACGTAGGCATAGATCAACAGGCCGGAGCCGAGGATGATGCGGTAGATGACATAGGGCGTGAAGCTGACCGATCGAAGCAGGCGCATCATCAGGTGAAGGGCTGCGAATGCGGCGGCAAAGGCAAAGGCGGCGGCGATCGCCCCGTCACGGGCAAGGGCCCCATTCGCCTCGCTCGCGACCTCCAACCCCAGCAGCACGCCCGAGGCCATGATCGTCGGGATCGACATCAGCATCGCGATCCGCGCCGCTTCCTTGCGGTCGTATCCCATGGCGCGGGCCCCGGTCACACAGATGCCCGAGCGGGACGTGCCGGGGATCAGGGCGATGGCCTGCCACAAGCCCATCTTCAGCGCCTGACCAAGGGCCCAGTCGCCGACATCCTTTCCGGTCGCCCCCCGCTGATCGAACCACCACAGCAACAGGCCGAACCCCAGCGTGGTCCAGCCGATGACGGTGACGGAGCGGAGGACATCGGTCCCGATCGTCATCTTGAGGACGAGCCCGGCAAGGATGACCGGAATGGTCGCAACGATAAGGCCGGCGGCCAGACGCTCTTCGTGGCCCCATCGCCGGCGGACAAGACCGACGGTGCCGCGCAGGGCGGCGGCGACGTCACTGCGGAAATACAGAATGACCGCGCCGAGTGTTCCGACGTGGACCGCGACATCCAGAAATGCGCCCTGATCTTCGAGGCCGGTCAACGCAGGCAACAGGATGAGGTGACCGGACGACGACACCGGCAGGAATTCCGTGACACCCTGAAGTGCCGCAAGGAGGAGAAGATGCCAAAGGGCCATGGTGCTCGATTCGTTCGTGTTTTTGGTGATATGTGAAGGGCAGTTCGGTCAGTCGGCAGGGCGATAGGTCCGAACCGGACATGAATTGCGACGATTTGTCAGGTCAACTTGGGTCCGTAGGGCAAAAAATTGTTATTTAGGTCAGCAATGCTGACTTTATATCCTTTTGAACCTTTCGTATAGGAAGGCCTCGGATTCAGGAGGGACCCATGGCTACGAACAAGATGCTTCGTTTTGTTAATCTGGAACGCCAGACCCCCGAAAAGCGGACGGCTGACGCGCGCAAGGAGGATTTCGGCGAAATCTATCGCGAGTTTGCCGCAGACCGCGCCGCCGAGCAAGCAGGCCGGTGCAGCCAGTGCGGTGTGCCCTATTGCCAGAGCCATTGCCCGCTGCACAACAACATCCCCGACTGGCTGCGCCTCGTGGCCGAAGACCGGTTGCAGGAGGCCTACGAGGTCAGTCAGGCAACCAACACCTTCCCCGAGATCTGCGGACGCATCTGTCCGCAGGACCGCCTGTGCGAAGGCAACTGCGTGATCGAACAGTCGGGTCATGGCACCGTGACCATCGGTGCGGTCGAGAAATACATCACCGACACCGCCTTCGAAAACGGCTGGGTGCCGTCGATCAAGCCGCGGACGGAGCGTGCCGAAAGCGTCGGCATCATCGGCGCGGGCCCGGGTGGCCTTGCGGCTGCCGACGTGCTGCGTCGTGCGGGCGTGCAGGTCACCGTCTACGACCGCTATGATCGTGCGGGCGGGTTGATGACCTACGGTATCCCGGGCTTCAAACTGGAAAAAGACGTCGTGATGCGCCGCAACGATCAGCTTGCCGAAGGTGGTGTCACCTTCGAGCTGAACTGCGAAGTGGGCCGCGACATCTTGTTCGAGGATATTCGCGCCAGGCATGATGCGGTCATCATCGCGACCGGCGTCTACAAATCCCGTGATCTGGGTGGGGACAATTCCGACGCCTCGGGTGTGGTGCGGGCCCTCGATTATCTGACGGCCAGCAACCGCAAGAGCTTTGGCGACGACGTCGAGGTATTCGACAGTGGTGAGCTGTCGGCCGAAGGAAAGCGCGTCGTCGTGATCGGCGGTGGCGATACGGCCATGGATTGCGTGCGCACGGCCATCCGCCAGGGGGCCACGTCGGTCAAATGCCTGTATCGCCGTGACAAGGCGAACATGCCGGGGTCGCAGCGCGAAGTTCAGAACGCCGAGGAAGAAGGCGTGGAGTTCATCTGGCTGACCGCGCCCGCCGGGTTCGAAGCCGGGGCGCGCGACGCCATTGTCGGCGGCCCCGCCGTGACCCCGATGAACGCACAGGCCGCCAGCCATGCCGCGGCCGTCAGCGGCGTACGTGTTCAGCGCATGAAACTGGGTGAGGCGGATGCCACGGGGCGCCAGATGCCCGAGATCATCGAGGGGGCCGATTACATCGAGGAGGCGGACCTCGTCATCAAGGCGCTGGGTTTCGAGCCCGAGGACCTGCCGACCCTGTGGTCGCAGCCCGAGCTGGAGGTTACCCGCTGGGGCACGGTCAAGGCCGATTTCCGCACGCATCAGACCCCGTTGGAAGGTGTCTATGCCGTGGGCGACATCGTGCGCGGCGCGTCGCTGGTGGTTTGGGCCATCCGCGACGGGCGCGAGGCGGCAGAGGCCATTCTGGAGCAATTCTCCAACGCCGCTGCGACCATCGCCGCTGAATGACGGTCGGGGTCCCGCAATCCGTCACCTGAGGTGAGCGGGGCCGCCCGAACCATTGCCCGCCCGGTGGGTCGTTGTACCAGCCGGGCCGGATTGGACGGATATCATTGGGTCGGGGGCTGTCTCGAACCTTCATAAGGGATACTGCATGGCGCTGACCATTCACACGGTGCTCCGGGATGAGGAGCTGACGTTGCGCTGGCTCTCCGGGTCGACGCCGCGGATGGTCGTCGTGTTCACGGGTATGCGGTCGCAGGTCGGGGGGCAGCCGCTGGACGAATTCGCGCGCTCCGCCTCGTTGAACGGACAGAACAACGTGCTGTTCGTCACGGATCGCCGGGCCACGTGGTACACGGCATCGGGCCTGTGGCGCCGGATCGTGCGGGCCGTGACCGGCCTGCGACAGTCCGAGGGCATCCGCGAGATCGTCAGCCTTGGGACGTCCATGGGGGGGTATGGCGCGCTGCTGCTGCCACGCGACGTGCGCGTGGCCCGTGCGATTGCGCTGGCCCCCCAGATCACCATGGACCGGTCCGTCCTCAACGACCTGCGCTGGCCCGACGTCGGCAAGCGGTGGGGCGCGTTGCCGGTGCGGTCGATCGCGGACACCATCGAGGATACGCGGACCCAGTATTACGTGTCGGTCGGTGGCAATTGCCCCGAGGATGTGGCGCATCTGGCCCTGTTGCCCAAACACAAGCGGATTCACCGCTTCGTCCTGCCGCGCGGGCGGCACAACCTCGCCCGCAGCCTCAAGGACGCGGGCGTCCTGTCCGACGTGATCGCCGCCTCGCTGCGCGGGCGCAAGCGGCGGGTCGAGGCGCTGTACGATCAATACGCCGGGGTGATGGCATGACCGGCCCCGTGGACACGGCGCCCTATCGCCGGGACGGACACCTGCAGGGGCATTGCCTGTGCGGGGCCGTGACGATCGCGGTCGACGGTGCCCATGTCGCCGCCATCGGCGCCTGTCACTGTGCCATGTGCCGTCGTTGGTCCGGAACGGTCCTGTCCGGTTTCGAGGTATCGCCCGAGGCCGTGACCGTGTCAGGCCGCGTGTCGTCCTATGCGTCGTCCGACTTCGCCCATCGTGCCTTCTGTGGCACCTGTGGCAGCCATCTGTGGTTCCGGGACGATGCCGCCGATGCCCCCTATGAGTTCGTCCCCGGCATCTTTGCCGGGGCCCATGACTTTCCCCTGATTTCGGAAATCTACGTGGACCGCGCCCCGGCCTATGCCCGGCTGGCCGGTAACCACGCCACCGCAACCCGCGCCGATTACGAGGCGCGCCGCCCCTTTGTCGAAGGAGACGATCCATGACCCATTACTTCACCGATTGGGAACGGCAACAGGTAGAGATGCGCACCAAGATGGGTGGCACGAGCCTGTATCACGAGGATAGCGAACATGCGTCCTGTGGCGTCGGCCTGGTCGTCAACATCGACGGAACCAAGTCGCGCAAGGTCGTCGAAGCGGGGATCAATGCGCTCAAGGCGATCTGGCACCGTGGCGCGGTTGATGCCGACGGCAAGACGGGTGACGGCGCGGGCATCCACCTGCAGATTCCGGTCGAGTTCTTCTATGACCAGGTGCGGCGCACCGGGCACGAGCCGCATGCCGATCAACTGCTGGCCGTGGGACAGGTATTCCTGCCGCGCAACGATTTCGCCGGGCAGGAAACCTGCCGCACGATCGTCGAGACCGAAGTCCTGCGCATGGGCTATTATATCTATGGCTGGCGCCATGTGCCGGTGAACATCGAGTGCCTTGGCGAAAAGGCCAATGCGACACGCCCCGAGATCGAGCAGATCCTGATCTCCAACGTCAAGGGCGTGGACGAGGAAGCGTTCGAGCGCGACCTCTATGTCATTCGTCGCCGCATCGAGAAGGCCGCCATCGCGGCCCAGCTGCCGGGCCTGTATCTGGCGTCGCTGTCGTGCCGCAGCATCATCTACAAGGGCATGATGCTGGCCGAGCAGGTCGCGGAGTTCTATCCCGACCTCAAGGATGAGCGGTTCGAGAGCGCCTTCGCGATCTATCACCAGCGCTATTCCACCAACACCTTCCCGCAGTGGTGGCTGGCGCAGCCGTTCCGCATGCTGGCCCACAACGGCGAGATCAACACCCTCAAGGGCAACGTCAACTGGATGAAGTCGCACGAGATCCGGATGGCGTCCTCGGCGTTCGGCGACAACGCATCGGACATCAAGCCGATCATCGCGCAAGGGTCCAGCGACTCGGCCGCGCTGGATTCGGTGTTCGAGGTGCTGGTGCGGGCCGGGCGCAATGCGCCGATGGCCAAGACGATGCTCGTGCCCGAAAGCTGGTCGCAGGCCGCCGTCGAGCTGCCGGAGGCGTGGCGCGACATGTATGCCTATTGCAACGCCGTGATGGAGCCGTGGGACGGCCCCGCCGCCCTTGCCATGACCGACGGACGCTGGGTCTGTGGCGGTCTGGACCGCAATGGCCTGCGGCCGATGCGCTACACGGTGACGGGTGACGGCCTGCTGATCGCCGGGTCCGAGGCGGGGATGGTTCCCGTGGACGAGGCGACGGTGGTCGAGAAGGGCGCGCTCGGCCCCGGTCAGATGATCGCCGTCGACATGGTCGAGGGACGGCTTCTGCATGATGCGGAACTCAAGAACGAACTGGCCGGTGCACAGCCCTTCGGTGACTGGGTCGGTCGGATCACCGACCTCGAAGAGGCATCCGGGGATGTGACCGAAACGGCGATCCATACGGGTGCCGAGCTGCGCCGGCGGCAGATCGGTGCCGGCTATTCCATCGAGGAGCTGGAGCAGATTCTCGCCCCCATGGCCGAGGATGGCAAGGAAACGCTGGCCTCCATGGGGGATGACACGCCTTCGGCCGTGTTGTCGGAAAAGTATCGCCCGCTGTCCCACTTCTTCCGCCAGGCGTTCAGCCAGGTCACGAACCCGCCGATCGACAGCTTGCGCGAATTCCGGGTGATGTCGCTCAAGACCCGCTTCGGCAACCTCAAGAACGTGCTGGATCAGGACGGGTCGCAGACCGAGATCCTCGTGCTGGACTCGCCCTTCGTCGGCAATGCCCAGTTCGAAGCCATCATGGAGCAGATGGGCGAAAGCGTCGTCACCATCGACTGTACCTTCCCCGCGGGTGGCGAATACGGTGCCCTGCGCGCCGGGTTGGAGCGTATCCGCGCCGAGGCGGAGGAGGCCGTACGCTCGGGGGCGGGGCATCTTGTGCTGACGGACCGCTTCCAGGGCGAGGACCGTGTGCCGATGCCGATGATCCTTGCGACCAGCGCCGTGCATTCGTGGCTGACGCGCAAGGGACTGCGGACGTTCTGCTCGCTCAACGTGCGCTCTGCCGAATGTATCGATCCGCATTATTTCGCCGTTCTCGTTGGCTGCGGCGCGACCACGGTGAACGCGTATCTGGCCCAAGACAGCCTGGCGGACCGGATCGAGAAGGGTCTGCTCGACTGTTCCCTGACCGAGGCGGTCGCACGCTATCGCAAGGCCATCGATGCGGGTCTTCTCAAGATCATGGCCAAGATGGGCATCTCGGTCATCTCGTCCTACCGTGGCGGCCTGAACTTCGAGGCAGTGGGCCTGAGCCGCGCGATGTGCGCGGAATATTTCCCCGGCATGCTGTCGCGTATTTCCGGCATCGGCACCAACGGGTTGCAGCGCAAGGTCGAAGGTATCCACGCGACAGCATGGGGTGGTGCGTCCAACGTCCTGCCGATCGGCGGCTTCTACAAGGCGCGCCGGTCCGGCGAAAAGCACGCTTGGGAAGCACAGACGATGCACATGCTGCAGGCTGCCTGCGACCGAGGGTCGTATGAGCTGTGGAAGCAGTTCTCGTCCGCCATGAAGGCGAACCCGCCGATCCATTTGCGCGACCTGCTGGCGATCAAGCCGAAGGGCGACGCCATCCCGCTGGAGGAAGTCGAGAGCATCACGGCCATCCGCAAGCGGTTCGTGACGCCGGGCATGTCGCTTGGCGCCCTGTCGCCCGAGGCGCACAAGCTGCTCAACGTGGCGATGAACCGGATCGGCGCGAAGTCCGATAGCGGCGAGGGCGGGGAAGACCCGGCGCATTTCGTGCCGGAGCCGAATGGCGACAACCCGTCGGCCAAGATCAAGCAGGTGGCCTCGGGGCGGTTCGGCGTGACCGCCGAATACCTGAACCACTGCGAAGAGTTGGAGATCAAGGTCGCGCAGGGCGCCAAGCCCGGCGAAGGCGGGCAGCTGCCCGGCATGAAGGTCACCGACCTGATCGCGCGGCTGCGCCATTCGACCAAGGGCGTGACGCTGATCTCGCCGCCGCCGCACCACGACATCTACTCCATCGAGGATCTGGCGCAGCTGATCTACGACCTCAAGCAGATCAACCCGCGTTGCAAGGTGACGGTCAAGCTAGTTGCATCGTCCGGCGTAGGCACGATTGCCGCCGGCGTGGCCAAGGCCAAGGCCGACGTGATCCTGATCTCGGGCCACAACGGCGGCACCGGTGCGTCGCCGGCGACGTCGATCAAGTATGCGGGTCTGCCGTGGGAGATGGGCCTGACCGAGGCACATCAGGTTCTGGCGATGAACAACCTGCGGTCGCGCGTCACGCTGCGCACCGATGGCGGGCTGCGCACGGGCCGCGACATCGTCATGGCCGCGATGATGGGGGCCGAGGAATACGGGATCGGCACCGCCGCCCTGATCTCCATGGGCTGCATCATGGTGCGTCAGTGCCAGTCGAACACCTGTCCGGTGGGCGTCTGCACGCAGGACGAGGCATTGCGCCAGAAGTTCACGGGCACGGCGGACAAGGTCGTGAACCTGATCACCTTCTATGCGCAGGAAGTGCGCGAGATCCTGGCCGAGATCGGCGCGCGGTCGCTGGACGAGGTGATCGGGCGTGCGGACCTGCTGACGCAGGTGTCGCGCGGGTCGGCGCATCTGGATGATCTGGACCTGAACCCCCTGCTGATCACGGTCGATGGGGCGGACAAGATCCGCTACGACCGCAACAAGCCGCGCAATGCCGTGCTGGACACGCTGGACGCCCAGATCGTGAAGGACGCGCAGCGGTTCCTCGACGATGGTGAGAAGATGCAGTTGCAGTACGCGGTGCAGAACACTCACCGCAGCGTCGGCACCCGGATCTCCAGCCACGTCGTGTCGAAGTTCGGGATGCGCAATCCGCTGCAACCCGACCACCTGACGGTCAAGTTGCAGGGGTCGGCGGGGCAATCGCTGGGCGCGTTCCTCGCGCCGGGCCTGAAGCTGGAAGTGTCGGGCGATGCCAACGACTACGTCGGCAAGGGTTTGTCGGGGGGCACCATCGTGGTGCGCCCGCCGATGGCCAGCGGTCTGGTCGCGGATCGCAACACGATCATCGGCAATACCGTGCTCTATGGTGCCACGGACGGCTTCCTGTTTGCCGCCGGTCGGGCAGGGGAGCGCTTTGCGGTCCGCAACTCCGGCGCGTCGGTGGTCATCGAGGGCTGCGGGTCGAACGGGTGCGAATACATGACCGGCGGTGTGGCCGTGATCCTTGGCGAGATCGGCGGCAACTTCGGCGCCGGGATGACCGGCGGCATGGCGTATCTCTATGATCCGGACGGGCGCGCCCCGGCGATGATGAACATGGAAACGCTGGAAACCTGCCCGGTCACCGTCGCCTATTGGGAAGCGCAGTTGCGCGGTCTGGTGGAACGTCACGCCGAGGAGACCGGGTCCCGCAAGGCCCGCCTGATCCTGTCGGACTGGGACGCGGAGGTTCGCAACTTCATCCAGATCTGCCCGACCGAGATGCTCGTGCACCTCAAGGCGCCCCTGTCGGAAGACGCGGACGCCATACCGGCCGAGTGATGAAGGAGCGCCGGGCGCGGACAGGTCAGGCCTGCCCTTGCCCGGCGCGCGCAGTCGCGCGGCATCGCGTGCCCGCGAGGCATCGAGAACATCGGGTCGTCCGAGGGGGCTCTGCCCCCGCCTTCGGCCCGCGGTGGTATTTGTCGCCAGAGGAAGCATGGCTGTGGGGTTGACCCCTTGGCGTGCTGCGCGTTGATGGCCCCATGGCGAAGAAATCCACACAGAAGCCCGCAGGCGGGAGAACCCGCAAGGCGGCGTCCCCGAAGCCGGGCCTGAGGGCACGGGCAACGTCGATCATCCGTCTTGTCGCCAGATGGGTTCGGCGCGTCGTTCTGGGCGGGCTGCTGCTGCTGTGCCTATGGGTTCTTGCCTATCGCTGGATCGATCCGCCAACGACGCCCTATATCGTGGGCGAAGACGCGCGGCTGGCCGGGGTTGCCCGGACGTGGGTCGATCTGGAGGAGATCGCCCCGGTCATGGCGCGGGCCGCCGTGGCGGCCGAGGATGCGAATTTCTGCTTGCACTGGGGGTTCGACGTGGATGCGATACGCGATGCGATCGAGGAGGGCGGCAACCGCGGTGCCTCGACCATCAGCCAGCAGGTCGTGAAGAACGCGTTCCTGTGGCAGGGACGATCCTGGGTCCGCAAGGCGCTGGAGGCGGGGTTGACGCCGCTGATGGAACTGCTCTGGCCCAAGCGCCGGATCATCGAGGTATACCTCAACATCGCGGAGTTCGACGAAGGCGTCTTTGGGGTCGATGCCGCCGCGCAGGCCTATTTCGGGCGGTCCGCTGCCGAGCTTTCGGATCGTCAGGCAGGGCTGCTCGCCGCGGTCCTGCCCGGGCCGAAGGATCGGGACGCGGCGAACCCGACAGCCTTTCTGTCCCGGCGGGCCGCGTCCATCGTCGACGGGGCGGCGACGATCCGCGCCGATGGCCGCGCCGCCTGTTTCGAGGATTGAAACCGCGCGCGCCTCGGGGCATTGCGGGGTAATGATCGAGCTCTATCATTTCGCCCTCTCTCCCTTCTGCCGCAAGGTGCGGCTGACCTTGGCTGAAAAGAAGCTGGAGGTTCAGCTGATCGACGAACCTTTCTGGGAGGCGTCGTCCGAGTTCCTGCGCCGCAACGCCGCCGGGAAAGTTCCGGTTCTGCGGATCGACGGGCTGACCCTGTCCGAAAGCCAGGCGATCTGCGAATACCTTGAAGAAACGGTTCCCGAGCATCCGCTGATGCCACGCGATCCGGAAGGCCGCGCCGAGGTTCGGCGCCTCGTCGCGTGGTTCGACGACAAGTTCCATCAGGAGGTGACGTCCAAGCTGGTCTACGAACGGGTCAACAAGAAGCTGACACGGTCGGGATACCCGGATGGAACGAACGTCAAGAACGGTGTGAAGGCGATCAAGTTCCACCTCGACTACATGGGGTGGCTGCTGGATCAGCGGCGATGGCTTGCCGGGCCCGACATGACGCTGGCCGATTTCGCCGCGGCCGCGCATCTGTCCTGCCTCGACTACAGCTCGGACGTGGACTGGAACCGCAATCAGGGCGTCCGGGACTGGTACGCCAAGATCAAGTCGCGGCCCGCGTTCCGGTCATTGCTGGCCGATGTGGTGCCGGGATTCCGCCCGGCGTCGCATTACGCCGATCTGGATTTTTGAGCCTGCGGGCACGGTTGGACGCAGAGTCGCGGGCCGCCGGGTTCGTGTCGACGGGTGTCTGTCGTCCCGATGCTGTGCCCGATATCGCCGCGCACCTGTCGACATTCGTCGATGCGGGCCGGCATGGCCAGATGGCCTGGATGGCGGAACGCATGGCCTGGCGCGGGGATCCCGCCGCGCTGTGGCCGGAGGCGCGGTCGGTCGTGATGCTGGCCCATTCCTATGCACCGCAGCATGATCCGTTGTCCGATCTGGACCGGAGGGAGCAGGGGGCCATATCGGTCTATGCACAGGGGCGCGATTATCACGACGTGGTCAAGAAGGCCCTGAAACGGGTCGCGCGCTGGATGGTTGCCGAAGCCGGGTGCGAGGTGAAGGTCTTCGTCGACACCGCGCCGGTAATGGAAAAACCCCTGGCACAGGCGGCGGGTCTGGGGTGGCAGGGCAAGCACACGAACCTCCTGAGCCGGAAGTTCGGGAACTGGGTGTTCCTCGGGGCGATTTTCACCACCCTGGAGTTGGAGGTGGACGCGCCCGAGGCGGAGCATTGCGGATCGTGCCGCAAGTGCCTCGATATCTGTCCGACCGATGCTTTCCCCGCGCCGTTCCAGCTGGATGCGCGGCGGTGCATTTCCTATCTGACGATCGAGCATCGCGGTCCTGTCGATGCGGATCTTCGGCCCGCGCTGGGCAATCGAATCTATGGATGCGATGATTGTCTTGCGGTTTGCCCGTGGAACAAGTTTGCGGTCGAGGCATCGGACATGCGCTATCACGGGCCGCACCGGGCGCCGGACCTTGCGGATTTGGCGCAGCTCGACGACGCGGGATTTCGTGCGCGGTTCTCGGGCTCTCCGATCAAGCGGATCGGGCGTGACCGGATGGTGCGGAACGTCTGCTACGCGATTGGAAATTCCGGTGCGGCCCATCTGAAACCGGTTGTGCAGGATTTGTGCGAAGATGATGACGCGACGGTCGCCGATGCCGCGCGCTGGGCGGTGGAGCGGTTATGAGCGTCTTATTGAGCTTTGGTCATGGGTATTCGGCGCGGGCATTGACGCCGCTTCTGCTGGCGCAGGGGTGGGAGGTGATCGGCACCACGCGGACAGAGGCAAAGGCCGAGGTTCTGCGATCCGAAGGGGTCATGCCGGTAATCTTCGGCGCACCTATTGACGAGGCGCTGTCGCGGGCGACGCATGTCCTGACCTCTGCCGCGCCGGGCGAGGCGGGCGATCCCGTCCTGTCGACCTATGGTGACGCTTTGCGCCGGGGACTGCGCCCGGATCAATGGGTGGGCTATCTGTCGACGACGGGCGTTTACGGCGACCACGGCGGGGCCTGGGTCGATGAGGGGACGGCCCTGACGCCATCCACGCGCCGCGGCCAGATGCGGGTCGACGCCGAAGCGGCGTGGCGCGCCCTTGCCGATCAGACGGGTGCCGCGTTGCACCTGTTCCGGCTGGCCGGGATCTACGGACCGGGGCGTGGGCCATTCGCCAAGGTGCGGGCAGGCACCGCGCGGCGGATCGTCAAGCCGGGACAGGTGTTCAGCCGCATCCACGTCGACGATATCGCACAGGTTCTGGCCGCATCGATCAGGCGCCCGAATCCCGGTGCCGTCTACAACCTGTGCGATGACGATCCGGCCCCGCCGGAGGATGTGATCGGCCATGCCGCGGCGCTGCTGGGCCTGCCGGTTCCGCCGTCCGAGGATTTCGCGAGTGCCGACATGACGCCGATGGCGCGCAGTTTCTATGCCGAATCCAAGAAGGTCCGAAACGATCGGATCAAGGATGAACTGGGCGTCCGCCTTGCATATCCGGATTACCGGGCCGGTCTTGCGGCCCTGATGCGACAGGATGGCACGACTGCGCAGGAAGGCTAACCAGCCGTTTCCAGGCGTTCGCCTTTGCGGTATGATCGCCCCCGGGACAGTGCAACGCAGAGTGCAGGCAGACATGGAACGAATCACACGTCGTGGCGCGATGGCGCTTGGGCTGGGCGGTACCGCATTGCTGGCGGGCTGTGGCGGCAAATTCATGCATTACAGCGGGCCGCAGGTCACCCGCGTCGTGGTTCAGAAGACCGAGCGCCGGATGTTCCTCCTGAACGGGGCAACCCCGCTGGAGATCTACGACGTGCAGCTTGGTTTCCGCGCTGCGGGGCACAAGCAGTTCGAGGGTGACGGAAAGACCCCCGAGGGGCGGTATCACATCGACCGCCGCAACCCTGATTCGGCCTTCTACCTGTCGATCGGCATCGATTATCCCAATGCCGCCGACCGGGCCTTTGCCGCGTCGCACGGCAAATCACCGGGTGGCGATATCTTCATCCATGGATGGGGCGACAAACGCCGCAAGCGGTCCGACGACTGGACGGCGGGCTGCGTCGCGGTCAAGAACCGCGAGATGCGCCAGGTCTATGCGATGGTCATGAATGGAACGCCCGTCGACATCTATGCCTGACGGGCGACGGGTACCTCAGGTGCCGACGTTCAGCGTCCACCAGATCTTGCCATTGGGTTCCTGATAGAACGCGAATCCCATGCGGCGTCCGGCGGGGTCGAGGATGACGCGCCGGGGGCCGTCTTCCTGCATCCATGCGGCGATGGTTTCCAATTCGCTTTCGAAGGTCTCGGAAATCGTCTCGCCCAGAAGGGTGCCGTCGAAGCCGACGCGCCGGGCCCGGTCGATGGGAGACGATCCGTCCGAGCCGAAGTGCCACGGCCTGTTCTGAAGCGACATGTCGCGCGAATGCGTCTCGGCAGCGGCCGTCAGCGTATTGTCGAGTTCGAGCGTCGCGACGCCTGCGCCCTGACGCAGGGCATTGACCGCATCGAGGGCCCGAAACGGAATGCGCCGGGCGTCGGCATTGGAAATCCGATAGAGCTTGGGCAGCGGATTTCCGTCCGGGCCCAGTGTCGGCGGGGGTGGGGCACAGGCGGTCAGCGCGGAGCCGGCCAACAGGATCAGAGCGGTGCGACGGTTCATGCAGGTGTCCCCATGGGAATTCGTTCGACAAGGGGATTACCCCGGAGCATGGCCCGAGGCAAATGTTCCACACGACAGAATTGTAACCCCGTTCGGGAAACGTCGGAATCGGATCGGTTTCTATGGTTCTTCCGGGCCGCGGCGCCTATTGTGCGCGCAATACGGACAGAACGCGTCAGAGGAGGATGCCCATGTCGAAGGGATTGACCCGTCGCAGCATGATCGCCGGATCCGCGGCAAGTGTTCTCGCGGCTCCTGCCTTGGCGCAGGAATTGCCCGATACGGTCCAGATACGCGAGAGCCTGTCGTCCACGACGCGGCGCAACACCGCCAGTTTCCGGGCCATCCAGTGGCGCGCACATTTTCCGAACCTGCGCAACGGTGCGATCCTCGTGGACATAGACAGCCGCGCCCTGCACCTCTGGCAGGAAGATGGCGGGTATCACGTCTATCCTTCGTCGGTTCCGCAATCGGCCGAGATGACGCGCAAGGGCCGCACCCGCGTGGTGCGCAAGGTCGTTGGCCCCACGTGGCGCCCCACCCCGAACATGCGGCGCCGCAACCCCGAATGGCCCGCCGTGGTCGAACCGGGCCCGAACAATCCGCTGGGAACACATGCGCTGTACCTGTCGTGGACATATTACCGGATTCACGGCACGCATGACACGCGCAAGATCGGGCGTCGGTCGTCGTCCGGATGCATCGGCCTCTACAACGAGCATATCGCAGAGGTTTTCGGGATGACCAAGATCGGCACCCAAGTGTTGCTAATTTGACGGCAGCGCGGCAAAGCTGCTTTTGTAGCCCCGAGTCGTCGTTGCAACCCTCCGGCTTTGCTGCTTAACGGGTCGCACGAGGTACAGTCTTGGGTGCCATATGGTGTGGCAACTGTCGCCTCACCGATGGCGTATCTTGGAGGATATATCATGAAGAAACTCGCTCTCGCCGCCGCTCTGTCGGTCGCTTCCACCGCCGCTTTCGCCGGCAACATCGCACCTGCTCCGGTTGAGCCGGTTGTCATCGTCGAGGACACCTCGTCCTCCGCTGGTGGCATCATCGTTCCGATCCTGGCTCTGGTCCTGCTGGCCGCTGCCGCTGCTTCGGACTGATCCGAACAGCGTCGTGACCTGACGGTTCGACATCAAAGGGCGTCCTTCCGGGGGCGCCCTTTTTTCGTGTCCCGATGCCTGATTGCGCAGGGGCCGGAATAAAAGAACCCCCACACCGGACAGGCCGGGCAGGGGTCAAGTTGCACCCGCCGGACATTGGACAGCGGGCGCAGGCGGTAACTTGTTGTTTGTGGATCAGCTGAGGCGCTTGCCTGCCATCTCATCGCGGATCTGCTGACGCAGGGTATCGATGGGCTCTCGCTTGCCCTCGCGGTTGAAATGCCAGTAGGTCCAGCCGTTGCAGGATGGCGCGCCTTCATAGGCTGCGCCGACCTGATGGATCGATCCCTTCACGTCCTTGCCGGCAAGGGTGCCGTCGGCCCGGATCTTGGCGCGGTGCCGGCCATTGCCGGACAACAGCTCCTCACCGGGACGCAGCATGCCACGCTCGACCAGCTGGCCGAAGGGCACGCGCGGTTCGGCCCGCTTGGAGGTGGTCACCTCCAGCGCGGCCTTCTCGTAGGGGCGGACATCGGCGATGCGGCGGGCGGCGAGGTCGCGGTATTCCTCCTCGCGCTCGATCCCGATGAAATGACGCCCCATCATCTTGGCGACCGCACCCGTCGTGCCGGTGCCGAAGAACGGGTCCAGAACGACATCGCCGGGGTTCGTCGTCGACAGAAGGACACGGTGCAGCAACCCTTCGGGTTTCTGCGTCGGATGGGCCTTTTCGCCGCGCGCGTTCTTGAGGCGTTCGTGCCCGGTACAGATCGGAAACGTCCAGTCGGAACGCATCTGCACCCCTTCGTTCAGGGCCTTCATGGCCTCGTAGTTGAAGGTGTATTTCGACTTTTCCGACTTCGATGCCCAGATCAGTGTCTCATGCGCATTCGTCAGGCGTTTCCCGCGAAAGTTCGGCATCGGGTTCGTCTTGCGCCAGACGACGTCGTTCAACAGCCAGAAACCCGCATCCTGGATGGCCGCGCCGACCCGGAACACGTTGTGATAGCTGCCGATCACCCAGATCGCGCCATCGGGTTTCAGCACGCGACGCGCGGCGCGCAGCCAGTCGCGGGTGAACCGGTCATAGGCGGCGAAGGTGTCGAACTGATCCCAGTGATCGTCGACTGCATCCACGAGGGAATTGTCGGGCCGGTGCAGATCACCGCGCAATTGCAGGTTGTAGGGGGGGTCCGCAAACACCAGATCGACGGAGTTTTCGGGGAGCGCGTCCATCGCTGCAATGCAGTCGCCGGACAAAATCGTATCGAGCGGAAGCGCCTGCGCCTCCGGGGTATTTCTTGCCATGTCTGTCGCCTCAGTTGGCGCCCTCATTGATCGGGGTCGCCTTGTTTGGCCAACATGACCGGCTGTTAGTTAATGGTCCACAGAACGATTGAGGCGAAAATTGGGCATGGTTACTGACACAACATCTTGCGGATTGGCGCAAAGCTGCGCCGATGATGTTGTGTCACTCCATGATTTTCCAAACCTTGCCGATGTGTGGCCGTTCCGTAGCCCGCGTTCGTCTCCCAGCCGTAGCCGGGGAATTGTTGCGCCAGTGACACCATGCCTTGATCCCGCCTTGTTTTTGCCAAGACTGATGCCGCCGCGATCGACAGTGATCGCCCGTCCCCGCCTTTGATCGTCTGCCAGCTACAATTCGGAAGGGATTTGACCCAGTCCGGGCAATCTATCCCGTCGATCAGCAGGTGATCGGGCGCGAAGGGCAGCGCCACAATTGCGCGCCGCATGGCTAGATGCGTGGCCTGACGAATGTTCAGGCGGTCGATTTCGGCGACCGTGGCCTCACCGTAACCGACGGCGCAGCAGTCATGCAGCAGGGGTTCCATCGCGATGCGCCGTTTGCCGGACATCTGCTTGGAATCGTTCAGGCCATCGGGTGGCGGCGCCGTCAGCATAACGGCACAGGCCGTGACCGGCCCGGCCCAGGGGCCGCGCCCGACCTCGTCCATGCCGACCACGAAACGCGCCCCCCGGTCATGGGCGGCGCGTTCGAAGCTGAAATCAGGGAATGTCTTGGACATGACAGGGTTCTACGGCCCTGCCACCCCGCGTCAACGACGCGCCATGGTCCAGCCTTCGCGTTGCAGGCAGCGATCAGCATAGATGTTGCGCGTGCCGCGGTCCGTGCGGACCTGCCGTATACAGCGTGGGGGCAGGGCACCGGGACGGGCGACGTTGTTCTGCATGCAGCGCGCGCCGTATCCGGTCACGCGACCGTTTGCGGTGCGAAAGGTGTTCGCGCATTGCTGGGGGATACGTTTGGCGTTGTGCCCACCACGGGCTGGCGCACCGCGTTGTGGGTGGCGGGCAACCGGGGCGCGGTAGGTCGGGGCCCGCTGAACGGGAGTTGCCTGTCGCTCCTCCCGCCGGTCGAGGGCTTCCTTCAGGACATAGAGCGCGGCAAGCCCGCCGAGGATCTGGGCGGCATGTCGCCCTTCGATCTGTGCCTGTGCGGGCGTGGTCGCCATCGGCAGGGCAAGGGTAAGGGACAGGGCGGCGGCGGCAAGGGGGCGAAGCATGGGGGGATCCTCAGCGTTGTTTCGACAGGCCCCGATGCTGCCGCGCCCCTCTGCCACCCCTCAATAACGGCTGCCGGTCATGGGATAACGTCGCGCATGTTATTGCGTGACGCGCCCGTGTCGCCCAAGGTCGGCGCATGACCCATGCCTTGCCCTCTCTGATCGTCCTGCTGCTCTGCGCCAGCACCGCGCAGGCCGCGTGCTATGCCGACTACAAGGCCAAGCAGGATGACCCCCTGCGCCTGCACTATGGCGTGATGGAGGTTCCGGACGCGGCCTGTTCGGCCAGTGCCGCCGCAGCTGTGGTGGCGGACCGGTTGCGGGACGGCTGGCAATTGCTAAGTATCGAATCGGTCTTCGGTCCCGAAGGTCTGGATCAGAGGAGAGCCAGTGCCGGCCCCTATTTCCTCCGTTACTGAAACGCGTGCGGTGTCGGCACGAATCGTCGGCGTCGGCATAGGGGCGATCGTCGTCATCCTGCTGGCCGCGGCAATATTCCTGTTCGCGACCCTGCCCGATGCGAATGCCTTCAATGCGCGGGTGGAACGCCTGTTCGTCGAGCAGGATCTGACCACGCGCGCGGAAATTGGCCTGTTGGAGGTTCTTGCCCAGTCCGGAACGGCCTTCTCCGAGGTGTTGGGCAGCTATCGCATGATCATCTGGGTGCTGCTGGTCTTTGCCACCGCCCTCCTGATTGCCTGCGTGGTCCTGCTCGTGGCGATCGTGACGCTGAACCGTCGCATGGGCGAGATCGAGCGATCGGGCATTCAGGTGACATCCCTCGTGCTGGCCCGCGCCGAGAATGCCGTGATGCTGAACGACATCGAACTGAAGCTGACCGATGCGGCGATGGAAACATTGTCCGTTCTGGCCGAGGCGCGGCTGGACGGTGACATGCTGACCGGGGCCCAGATCGAGAGCGTGATCTCCGGCAAGTCCGAAGCCGACTGCGACGAGGCCGCGGGCGCAACCCGGATCAAGCGGTTGCGCGATGCGCTGGGCAACCAGATCGTCACGCATCTGCTGATCCGGAACATCACGCGACAGGGCTATGTCCTTGCGCTTGATCCCAAGGTCATACGAATGGTCTAAAATCTGTGCAGAGCGGGGCGCCAAGGCATCGCCTGCCCGCCAATCGGGATTGCCCTCTTTCCATGCGTGATCGGATCGGCAAGTCTGCGCCCCGTGGGGGACGGACCGATGATGATACGACTTTTCCTGACCGGGCTGTCCTGTGCCGTCCTGTTTCTGGCAATGCCCGTCGCGGCACAGGACGAGCGGACGTTCCGGATCGCAACGGCAGGCAATGCCGGCACCTATTTTCCGATCGGCGGCCTGATCGCCAACGCGATTTCGGCACCTCCGGGGTCGCGGGCCTGCGATGATGGCGGGGCCTGTGGCGTGCCCGGCCTGACGGCAACGGCAATTTCCACGAACGGGTCGGTCGCCAATGTCGAACTGATCGCCGCGGGGCAGATGGAAAGCGCCTTCGTGCAGTCGGACGTGGTGACATGGGCCTGGACGGGCAGCGGCATCTGGGCCCCACGGCCCCCGGTCGATGGCCTGCGGGCGATCGCGAACCTCTACCCCGAGTCGATGCACGTCGTCGCCAGCGCCGAGAGCGGTATCACATCGCTTGCCGATCTGTCCGGCAAGCGGGTCTCATTGGACGAACCCGGCTCCGGCACCCTGGTCGAGGCGGAAATCATCCTGCGCGCCGTCGGTGTCACCCCGGCGGACGTGCAGGCGCAATACCTTCCGACGACCGATGCGGCGAATGCGATGCGGGCGGGCCAGTTGGACGCGTTCTTCTTTGCCGGCGGCTTTCCGGCAAAGGCGGTGTCCGATCTGGCGAACGACATGGACATCGTGCTGATCCCCTTCGACGAGGATACGACCGAGATCATATTGGTCGACCACGAATTCCTGACCTACGACCTGATTCCCGCCGGGACATACCGGGGCATGACGGCCGATGTCTGGACGATCGGCGTCAATGCGCAGTGGGTCACGACGACGGATCAACCCGACGACCTGATCTACGATGTGACGCGCGCCCTGTGGAACAGCACGACGCGCCGCCTGCTGGACGGGGGGCACCAGAAGGGGGCCCTGGTCACGATGGAGACGGCGCTGGACGGGGTCGGCATTCCCCTGCATCCGGGGGCGCAGCGGTTCTACGAGGAAACCGGAATGCTGAACTAGCGCGGTCTCGGCGGTCTTGCCGGGCTCGGGTCCCGTGATGGTCAGACGCCGATCAGGCGGGCGGCGGTGTCCGGTGTCAGGTCCTGCATCGCACCGGACCAGACGCTGTGACCGCGTTCGAGGATGACGGCGCGATCCGCAATCGCCGAAAGTTCGGCAAGCGACTTGTCGATCACCAGAATGGCCGCCCCGGTATCGCGGATGGCGGCGATGGCGGCCCAGATCTCGGCCCGGACAAGCGGGGCCAGACCCTCGGTCGCTTCATCGAGGATCAGAAGCCGTGGGTTCGTCATCAAGGCGCGGCCGATGGCCAGCATCTGCTGTTCGCCCCCCGACAGGGTCACGGCCCGCTGCGCATGGCGTTCGGCAAGGCGGGGGAACAGGTTCGTCACCGTGGCAAGCGACCATGCGCCGGGACGCGCGGCCGCGATCAGGTTCTCGGTCACCGTCAGGCTGGCGAAACAGCGACGCCCCTCGGGGACGAGGCCGACACCGAGCCGGGCAATCCTGTGACTGGGCAGACGGGTCAGGTCGTGGCCGTCGAAGGTGATCGTTCCGCCCGCAGGCAGCATTCCGCAGATCGCCTTGACGGTGGTGGACTTGCCCATTCCGTTGCGTCCCATCAGGGCCAGAACCTGACCGGCCCCAATCGACAGGGTCACGTCGAACAGGGCCTGCGCGGCGCCATAGCGTGCCGAAACCTCGGACAGGGACAGCAGGCTCATGCGGGGTCACCCAGATAGGCCGCGCGCACGGCGGCACTGGCCCGGATTTCAGCAACGGTGCCCGTGGCGATGACGCGCCCGCCGACAAGAACGCTGATCCGGTCGGCCAGGGCAAAGACCGCGTCCATGTCATGTTCCACCAGCAGGATCGGGGCTTCGGCGCGTAGGATGTCCAGAAAACCAGTCATCCGTTTCGATCCGTCCCCGCCAAGACCGGCCATGGGTTCGTCCATGACGAAGGCGCGGGGCGACAGGGTCAGGGCTATGGCAACCTCCAGCAGGCGGCGTTGACCGTGGCTGAGGTCCGCCGTGCGGCTGCGCGCCTGATCCTGCAGGCCGACGCGGACCAGCGCGGCCTCGGCCCGGTCGCGCGCGGCCCCGTGGCGCAGGGCGGGGCGCAGGAACGACCACGCGCCGCCAGTGGCCCCGACGACACCCAGCAGCGCGTTCTGCAGGACGGTATCCTCCATCGCGAGGGCGGAAACCTGAAAGGTACGCGCAAGGCCCATGCCCGCCCGTTCGCGCACGGGCAGGGCGGTGACATCCCGGCCAAGGAAGGTCACGCGGCCCTCGTCCGGGGCAAGGGCCCCCGTGATCTGGGCAATCAGGGTGGATTTGCCCGCACCGTTCGGTCCGATGATGGCATGGATCTCGCCCGGCCTCAGGTCGAGTGACACGCCGTCCGTCGCGCGCAGCGCGCCAAAGGTTTTCGACAGGCCGTCGACGGCAAGAACGGGATCAGTCATGGACAGCCCCCCGCCCCGCCAGAAGCCCCATGATGCCCCCCCGCGCGAACAGCACGACGGCCAGCAACAGCGCCCCGAGGTAGATATGCCAGTAATCGGACAGCCCGCCGAGCACATGTTCCAGCAGGACAAAGACGCAGGCGCCGATCACGGGGCCGAACAGGCGCGCGGTGCCGCCGAGGATGATGAACACGATGATCTCACCCGACATCTGCCAGCTGAACATCACCGGGCTGACGAAGCGGTTGAGATCCGCGAAGAGCGCACCCGCGAGGCCGGTAATCACCCCGGACAGCACGAAGGCCACCAGTTTCAGCCGCTGGGGGTTCAGGCCAACCGTTTCCGCCCGCGCGGGCGACTGGCGCGCCGCGTTCAGGGCAAGGCCGAACGGGGATTTCGCCAAGGCGGCGTTCAATGCCAGCACCAGCAGCAGAACGCCGAGGCAGAGCCCGTAGAACTGTATCGGGACGAGCGTGTTCAGCCCCGGAAACCCGTTGCGCACGTAGATCGACAGCCCATCCTCCCCGCCATAGGCCGGCCAAGAAATGGCGAAGAAATAGAACATCTGCCCGAAGGCCAGCGTGATCATGATGAAATAGACGCCCGCGGTGCGCAGTGACAGCATCCCGATCAGAAGGGCGGCAAGGCCCGAGGCGACCATCGCGACCAGCCAGATCACCGGCATGGACTTCGTCCCCCCGGTCGTGAACAGCCCGAGGTCCAGCACGGTATAGGTCTGTGCATGGTGCGCGAGGATACCCATGGCATAGCCGCCGATCCCGAAGAAGGCCGCATGTCCAAGGCTGACCAGCCCGCCAAGACCGAGGGCGATATTCAGGCCGACGGCCGCCAGTGCAAAGATGACGGCGCGCGTGGCCAGTGTGATGGTGAACGGCTCTCCGGTCACGACCGCCCATGCGGGCACGGCAATCAGAAGGGCAAGGACGACTGCGTTGACGATGGATTCCCGGGTCATGCGGCACGGGGTCCGAACAGGCCCGTAGGGCGCCAGATCAGGACGGCCCCCATCAGGATGTAGATCGCCATCGATGCCACAGCCGAGCCGGAGGCGGTGGCGGCCGAAGGTGTCATGAACAGCTTGAATACCTCGGGCAGAAAGATGCCCCCCAGCGTGTCGGTCAACCCGACGAGGATTGCCCCGATCAGCGCGCCCTTGATGGATCCGATGCCGCCGATGACGATGACCACGAACGCAAGGATCAGGACAGGTTCGCCCATGCCGACCTGCACCGACTGAATGGCCCCGACCAATGCGCCGGCAAGACCGGCGAGGGCGGCACCAAGGGCGAAGACGAGGGTGTAGAGCTTGGAAATATCGACACCGAGGGCGGCGATCATCTCTCGGTCGTTTTCACCTGCGCGGATCTGAATGCCGATCCGGGTGCGCGTGATCAGCAGGCCAAGCCCCGCCGCGATGGCCAGCCCGACGCCGATCAACAGCAGGCGATAGCGTGGATAGTCGATCCCACCGGGCAAAGTCACCGGACCGGACGCCCAGTCGGGCGTGTCGAGGAACAGGGGAAACGACCCGAAGGCCCAGCGGGTGCCTTCCGAAAAGATCAGGATCAGGGCAAAGGTCGCCAGCACCTGATCGAGGTGGTCGGCCCGGTAGAGGCGGCGGATCACCAGCGTTTCGACCAGCACGCCGGCGATGGCCGCCGCTGCCATCGCAGCAGTCAGTGCCATCAGGAACGACCCCGTCGCGCCCGCAACAGCCGCCGCCGCGAACGCGCCCACCATGTAGAGCGACCCGTGCGCGAGGTTGATCAGGCCCATGACCCCGAAGATCAGGGTCAGGCCCGCCGCCATCAGGAACAGCATGACGCCGAATTGCAGGCCGTTGAGGACCTGTTCGATGATCAGGATAGAGGTCATGGATCAGGTGCGTCGGGCGGGGTGACCCCCGCCCGCAGGCCTCACAGGCCGCATTCGGCGGCGTAGACATCCCCATGATCTTCGAGCGCGACGCCGATGACCTTGTTGGTGAAGATGCCGTCCTCGACGATCACCTCGCGGGCATAGATGTCCTGGATCGGATGCTGGTTCGATCCGAAGGCGAAATCTCCCCGCGTGCTGTCGAAATCAGCCGCGCGCAGCGCTTCGCGGAACGCCTCCGCGTCGGAGGGGCTTGCGACTTCGAGGGCCGAAATCAGCAGGTTTGCCGTGTCGAATCCCTGCGACGCGTAGAGCGACGGCAGGCGGCCGTACTCGGCCTGAAAGGTCTCGACAAAGGCCGCGTTGGCCGGATTGTCGAGGTCCTTGGACCATTGCGAGGTGTTCACCACGCCAACCGCAGCGTCGCCGACGGCCTGAAGGATGCCCTGATCGAAGCTGAACGCCGGGCCGATCACGGGGATGTCCACGCCCGAGTCGGCGTATTGCTTGAGGAAGCTGATCCCCATGCCGCCGGGCAGGAAGAAGAACACGGAGTCCGCGCCGCTGGCCCGGATCTGCGCGATCTCGGCGGCGTAATCGGTCTGACCCAGGTCGGTGAACAGTTCACCCGCAAGGTCGCCTTCGAACATGCGCTTGTATCCCGTCAACGCGTCCTGCCCCGCCGGATAGTTCGGGGCGAGGATGAAGCTGTTGTCATAGCCCGCGGTATTGGCATAGGCGCCCGCCGCCTCGTGCAGGTTGTCGTTCTGCCATGCGACGTTGAAGTAATTCTCGTGGCACCCGCGCCCGGCAAGCGCCGAGGGGCCCGCATTGGGCGACAGGTAGATCTTGCCCTGCGCCACCGCCGAGGGGATCACCGCCATCGCGAGGTTGGAGAAGATGATTCCGGTCATCACGTCGACCTGCTCGGACTGGATCATCTTGTCGGACAGTTGCACGGCCACGTCGGGCTTGCGCTGGTCATCCTCGATCACGACCTCGATGTCGTCGCGGCCCGACTGGGCGATGGCCAGCATGAAGCCGTCGCGCACGTCGATGCCGAGGCCCGCGCCGCCGCCGGACAGGGTGGTGATCATGCCGACCTTGACGCCGCCGTGGCCATCGGCGCCCGCGATGCCGCCGATCGCGGCCAGCGCGGTGCCAAGGATCATGGATTTCAGGTTCATGGTTGTCTCCCGTCGTGTGTCTGTGTCGGTCTTGTGGGGCGGTCGCTAGAATGCCCTGAAGGTCAGGGTGGTCAGCGTCCGCTCGATCCCGTCGATGTCCAGCAGGTTGTCGTTGATGAACTTGCCGACGTCTTCGCCATCCGGAATGTACATCTTGACGATCAGGTCATACTCGCCCGACGTCGAATACAGCTCTGAATGGATTTCACGCAGGGCAATCGCGTCCGCCACCTGGTAGGCGGTCGCAGGGCGGCAGCGGATCTGGATGAAGACGCAGTTCATGGTGTGCCCCTTTGCTGGCGTTCGGCCCGAGTTGACCAGAAACAACCCTGCCCTGCCAGTGGCGGCAAGCCTTAATCGTCATCCCGGTGGGGGCTGGACCTTCGTGGCCACTCGCATGCCCGTTGACCGGGGCAAACGAGTAGATCTTGGCAGGTATCGGCAGTGGCGGGCGTTGCGGGGACCGCCCCCGGCGCATCCGGCCCGCACACGAAAAAGGGCGCCCCCCTTGCGGAAGGCGCCCATCGGTCGGCGGATCAGAAAGCGATCACTTCAGGTCGAAGCGGTCCAGTTCCATCACCTTGGTCCAGGCGGCGACGAAATCGGTCACGAACTTCGCCCCCGAGTCGGCCTGGGCATAGACCTCGGCCAGCGCACGAAGCTGACTGTTGGAGCCAAAGACCAGATCGACACGCGTTCCGGTCCAGACCTTTTCGCCCGTCTTGCGGTCGACGCCTTCGAACAGCTGGGCGTCCTCGGACACCGGGCGCCATTCCGTGTTCATCGACAACAGGTTCACGAAGAAGTCGTTGGTCAGCTGGCCCGGACGATCGGTCAGGACACCATGCGTCGTCCCGCCCGAATTCGCACCCAGCGCGCGCATCCCGCCGACGAGCACCGTCATTTCGGGCGCGGTCAGGGTCAGCAGCTGCGCACGGTCCACCAGCAGTTCCTCGGCCGAGACCTTGAATTCCGCAGCCTGATAGTTGCGGAAACCATCCGCGCGCGGCTCCAGCGGCTCGAAGCTGGCGGCATCCGTCATCTCGTCCGTGGCGTCCGTCCGACCCGGCGTGAAAGGCACCGTGATGTCGTGACCGGCATCATGCGCGGCCTTTTCGACGGCGGCACAGCCGGCCAGCACGATCAGGTCGGCGATCGAGACGGGCTTGGCGTAGTCGGCCTTGATGCCTTCCAGAACCTCCAGCACGCGCGCGAGGGTGACAGGCTGGTTCGCCTCCCAGTCCTTTTGCGGCGCAAGGCGGACGCGGGCACCATTGGCCCCGCCGCGCTTGTCCGACCCGCGGAACGATGCGGCGGACGCCCAGGCAACGGCAACCAGGTCGCTTACCGACACACCCGAGGCAAGGATGGTCTCCTTCAGCTCGGCCACGTCGGCATCGCCGATCAGCGGGTGATCGACTTCGGGCACGGGATCCTGCCAGATCAGGGTTTCCTCGGGAACCTCCGGGCCGAGGTACAGAACCTTGGGGCCCATGTCGCGGTGCGTCAGCTTGAACCATGCACGCGCATAGGCGTCCGCGAACTCATCGGGATTGTCGAGGAAGTTCTGGCTGATCCGGGCGTACTCCGGATCCATCTTCAGCGCCATGTCGGCGGTGGTCATCATCGGCTGATGGGTGCGCGACGGATCGTGCGCATCCACGACCGTGCCCGCCATGGCGTCACCGACCGGCTTCCACTGGTGCGCACCAGCGGGCGAAGTCGTCAGTTCCCACTCGTTGCCCAGCAGCGTCTCGAGATAGCCCATGTCCCACTTGGTCGGGTTCGGCTTCCACGCGCCTTCGATGCCGGAGGTGGTCGTGTGCACGCCCACGCCGGTCTCGAACCCGTTCTTCCAGCCGAGGCCCATCGCCTCCATCGGGGATGCCTCGGGCTCCGGGCCCATCAGGGCGGCGTCGCCCGCACCATGCGCCTTGCCGAAGGTGTGACCACCGGCGACCAGTGCGACCGTCTCGTAGTCGTTCATCGCCATGCGGCCGAAGGTGTCGCGGATGTCATAGGCCGAGGCCAGCGGATCGGGGGTGCCGTTCGGACCCTCCGGGTTCACGTAGATCAGGCCCATCTGCACGGCGGCCAGCGGGTTTTCCATGAAGCGGCCCTTGCCGTCCTCGCCCTTGTCGTAGCGCTCGTCCTTGGTGCCGAGCCACTCGTCCTCCATGCCCCAGTAGATGTCCTCCTCCGGCTCCCAGATGTCGGCACGGCCGCCGCCGAAACCGAAGGTCTTGAAGCCCATGGTCTCCATCGCGACGTTGCCCGTCAGGATCATCAGGTCGGCCCAGGACAGCTGGTTGCCGTATTTCTGCTTGATCGGCCACAGCAGGCGCCGCGCCTTGTCGAGGTTGCCGTTGTCAGGCCAGGAGTTCAGGGGCGCGAACCGCTGGTTGCCGGTGGTCGATCCACCACGGCCGTCCGCGGTCCGGTAGGTGCCGGCGGAGTGCCAGGCCATGCGCACGAAGAACGGGCCATAGTGACCGTAGTCGGCGGGCCACCAATCCTGGCTGTCGGTCATCAGTTCGGCGAGGTCGGCCTTGACCGCTGCCAGGTCGAGTTTCTTGAACTCTTCGGCATAGTTGAAGTCGGGGCCCAGCGGGTTCAGCGTGTCGGGGTTCTGGTGCAGCATCTTGAGGCTGAGCTGGTTCGGCCACCAGTCGCGGTTGCTGCGCACCCGGTTGGATGAATTGAGGGTGACGCCGTGGATGACCGGGCATTTGCCCGCGCTGCTGTCGGTTCCGTCCATGATACTCTCCCGTATTGCGTGGCTGTGTCGAGGATGATGCAAGGTGATGGCGACCGTGTATCAGGTCCTGTCGATTGGTTTAAGTTGCATTTAGATATACTTTCGATAATTTGAAATTATGAACAATCTCACCCTCAAGCAGATGCGCTACTTCGAGGCGCTTGCGCGGCACGGCCATTTCGGACGGGCCGCCGAAGCTTCGGCGATTTCTCAACCGGCCCTGTCCGTTCAGATCCGCGAGATGGAGGCGGGCCTTGGCACCAAGCTGTTCGAGCGTGGCCCTCGGCATGTCCGGCTGACCGGCTTCGGAGAAGAGGTCCGCATCCGGATCCGCGACATCCTGCGCGCAGTCGACGAACTGGGTGATCTGGCACGGGGGTCGGGGGGCGGTTTGTCGGGGCGGCTGCGCCTCGGGGTCATCCCCACCGTCGCGCCCTATCTTCTGCCGCGCCTCGTGTCCGCGCTGGCCGGGGCGTATCCGGGTCTGGACCTCGATATCCGCGAGACGGTCACGCCCCGCCTGCTGGAGGAACTGGCCGATGGGCGCCTCGATACGGCGATCGTCGCCCTGCCGGTGTCGGAGCCGACGGTAACCGAGGTGACGCTGTTCGACGAATCCTTCGTCCTCGTCCGTCCGGAGTCCGAGGCCGATGCGCCGATGCCCGATCCCGATCAACTTGCCACGATGCGCCTGTTGCTGCTGGAGGAAGGGCATTGCTTCCGCGATCAGGCGCTGTCGTTCTGTTCCATGGGCGACAGCGGGTCCGTGGCCCGGACACGCCACGGATTGGATGGCTCTGCCTTGTCGACCCTCGTTCAGATGGTGGGCGCCGGTCTGGGCGTGACGCTAATCCCGGACATGGCCGTCTCGGTCGAGACGCGGTCCGCGCCGGTCGCCGTATGCCGGTTCCCCGATCCACAACCATCCCGGCGGGTCGGCATGATCTGGCGCAATTCCACACCGCTCGCGCCCCAGTTGCAGGAGATGGCGGATGTAATCCGGCGCGATGTGGGGGGGCGTCTTGCGACCGGGGCCGCCGCCTGACGGCCCGTCGGGGCCTTTCGTGGTTAACGGGCGGGCGCGATACTGCGCAGGGTCGCTGGTGCGCGGATCAGTTTCCGGGCGATTGCGGGCTTGCGGTTCCTCGGCCCTGATGGATGATTGTGCGTGTGCCCTGACACTGGTTCAGACTGGTCCCGATGGCACGAAACCGTTTTTCCACAGCCCGCGTTGCCGGTCCGGCGCGCCGAGAGAGGTGTTTCGATGACCGCTGTGCCGTGCTCCTTTCCGGCCTCTGCAAGGAGTGGCCCATGACCCGGCCCGGATTGACCGAATTCCTGCGTCAGAACTGGCCTGTCGTGGCGGTGCTGGTGCTGTCCCTCGTGGTAACGGTCTGGTTCAGCGCGCGGTTCATCCTAGACGTGATCTATTTCAACGACCCGGCGCACCGCGATGTGGCGCTGCAGGGGTGGATGACGCCGCGCTACATCACGCTGTCCTACGATCTGCCGCGCGGGGTCGTGTTGCAGGTTCTCGGCATGGACGAAGGCAGCGACAAGGGCCGCCATCTTGCGGATATCGCCGCCGAAAAGGGTGTTTCGCTGGAGGAACTGACCCGCCGTGTGCGGCAGGCGGCCGACGCCCACCGTGCGGGCGGTCGATGACCGAGGCGATCCTTGCCGCCGTGCCGCACTACGGCATCTTCCTCGTGTTTGCGGTGGTCTTTCTTGCCTGTCTGGCCGTACCGCTGCCATCGTCCCTTCTGGTCCTGACGGCGGGCAGCTTCGCCGCCTCCGGCGACCTTGCCTTGATACAGGTTCTGGCCGTGGCTTTCGGCGCCTTCGTTCTGGGCGATCAGGTGGCCTATCAACTGGGCCGCTGGGTCGGGGGCGATCTGCTGGCGCGGATGCGCCGCGTCCGCCGCATGGCCCCGTTGGTAGAGCGGAGTGAACGTCTGCTGCATCGGCGCGGGGCGATCGCGGTTCTGCTCAGCCATACGATCTTCAGCCCGACCTGCCCCTATGTCAGCTATCTGTGCGGGGCAGGGGGCCTTGCGCGGTTGACCTTTACCCTGTTCGGAACCATCGGCGCGGCGATTTGGGCGGTGGCCTATGTCGCGCTGGGGCATGTCTTTGCGGCGCAATTGGCGCAGGTCGCCACCATCGTCAGCAACGGTCTGGGCGTCATTCTTGCCATCTCGGTCGCTCTGGTCTGCGTCTGGTGGCTGCGCAGCCGGTGGCGGCACCGCAGCGCACCGCCCCTGTCATAGACGGGCCCCCGCCCATCACGGACAAGAGGCCCGAACTTCAAACGTGACCCGCCCGGGCAGAGCTAGATCGCAAGACGAAAGCGGCATCTGACGTCCAGCAGCTCCAATTCCGCTTCGGCAAGATCGAGACCGACCAGTTCCGTCAGCAGGTCATCTACCGGGTCCCCCAGCAGCGCGACGCTGCGGTCGAGGTTCGAGAATGTCCGGCCGAGCAGATCCCCCACCAGGCCGGGCAGGATTTCGGATGACGCGCCCAGGATCAGGTTTCGAATGTCTTCGCGCAGGGATGCGGTAAGGCCCGAGGTCGTGGGGCCGAATGTCTTGCCCTGCCTGTCCCTGAGGTCGGCATGGCTGAACGTCATGGTTCGGGTCACACGATCATAGCGAAAGCCATGTTCGTCCATGTCGTCCGATACGGCCCACAGCGTCATTCCAAGTGCCCGAGCTTCGACAGTCACCTGCAGAAGGTCGGCCTGAACGGGGGAAAACACCGCAACCGTCTGATCACGGTCCGTGCTGCAGGGGGCGCCTTGATCGGACAGGCGGGCCGACGCATTAGCGACATCGATCGTCAGATCGACTTCGACCAGACCCGCCAGTTCGACGCCATTCACATGGAGCCGAATTTGCGACGTGCGCGCGATTGCATCAGGATCGCCGGGCACGGCGCCCAGGACGATCTGCCTCGGATCGGAGACCTGCAGCAGGATCTCGGCCCCTGCCAGAGGCCCGAGATCCAGATCGACTTTCAGATCCACCACGCGCTTTGCAAGGAGTTCAGCCGATCCCAGAACGATATCCGCAACATTCAGGTCGACGTCCTGCACAGGCGATCCGATCGTCGTCTGTCGCAGGCCTTCGTCCAGATAGATCAGATCACCAAGGCGGATCGCCTCGTCCAGAAAGGGCGCAACCCGTCCCATGGCCGTTCCGATGATCGTTCCGGCGTCGATCTGCGCATCCAGCACGTCACCGTAGGTTGTCGATCCGGGTTGAAGAATATTCGCATTCACGGCGACGACATCCAGAAATGCCAACCCCTTCAGGCGCAGGCCATGCCCGGAACACAGGACATCCAGCCCGCCACCGAGGATGGGGCGCAACATGTCGCGGAACAGATCCAGGCTGAGCAGACAGTTGGACAGGGCAAAACTGACGCGCGGTTCCAGCACGGCCGTTGCCCGGCGTGCGATCGTCAGCTTTTCCTGATCGACGAACGCATCGAGGACGAAGAATTGCGGACGCGAAGTCGCCGTGACCTGTACGGCGTTCATCGCGTTCAGATGCCCCTGGTTGTCACCGGGTGAAAATCGATGGTCAGCATCCAGCTGACCAAAGACGATCCGGTCATCGGACAGCGGTATTTGGGCGAAGGGCCATGTTCCCTGAATGGCGTGGGTTGCACTTGCGGCCGCGCGAGAGGCTTCGGCAGTGTCAAATCGACGGATTGCCGTCAGGGCGGCATGATCCGCCCGGGATTGGACATGACGTTTTTGGGCATTCAGGCTGGTCAGATCAATTGCGACCCCGAGGGCGATTATGAACGCGGGCAGCATGATCGCGGTAAAGACGCTGAGCCCACCGCCTTCGTCGGACGCCCATTTTCGAAAGACCGCTGCTGGATCCGGCCCAATCACAGCAGCATCTCCGCGGACCCGGCCAAGCTGGAGATGGAGAATCCGGCCAATGCGCCAAGACGGTGCGGCAAGGTGCCGGACATGTCGTAACGGACCGCAACCGCGAAGGATTCGACACCAGTTCCCGACTGGCAGGTGATATCGATCACGCGCGATTGGGAAAGAAGGTGCAGTTCATTGATGAGATGGGGAAGGATATCTGCCTTCAGGGAATTGCAGACCGCGTCTTCCGCGAAGTTCCGGTCCACGTAGGTAAGGGACAGCCGCGTCATGTCGGACGCAAGTTGCTGCACATCGCTCAATGTCGAAAAATAAAGACATGTCGCTGCAATCAATACGCATGTCAGAAGAAACACTGGCAGGAGTATCACGAATTCGACCGTGATATTGCCGCTTTCGTTGGTGGTGAAGGTCTTGATCCGTGTCGGTATGTTCTTTCCGGTAATCATTTATTTCGCTCCAAAGTAATCTTCGATACCTTCCTGTCGCGGTGCATTTGATGATAAAGTGAAAGAAGGCATTTTGCCGACGGAATGCGGGCATATTGCGGAAGGCGTCTGTTTCGGAATGGGGCGCAGATCACCGGTTTCGGCCATCTTTTGATATCGATTTCCGGCACGGCGGCCTTAATCGCCGCCCATGCGGGCGCCTGCCTGCTGCGCCGGTCACGCGCTGTCGCAACGGGTTTCCCGGAAACGCATGGTCCCGAAGAAAACAGCAGCATCGGGGCCCGACCGATCCTGCCCTGACAGTCGGACATGTGGTCCGGGCCATTGTCGAACGTCGCTACAAGGGGGAGAGCTCCGGCAGTTGCGCTTCATCCTGCGAAGACGCCAAGGCCCCGCGCGCGCAACCGTTGATCATCACGCAAGCGAAACCCGAAGCGCGCGACCGAGTCGCTGGGCGGCGTCTATGGCCGCATCGCCGTGCAGTGGCCAAGCCTGGGTCAGGCCCTCGATGATCACCAGCAGGTCGGTCTCGGCCGCGGCAAGGCCGGTTGCCGCAGAGGCTTTGGTCGCGACCTCTGCCTTGTGGCGTTCAAGAAGCCGGTGCAAGGGATCGCTGCCGGGATCGGCCGCCACGGCGGCGTGAAACAGACAGCCGTGCGACGTCTCGGTCGCCATCCAGATGCCAACCCGCGCAAGGATGGTGTCGGTCGCCTCCTCGGCGTCATCAGGCAGGCCGTCGAAGACATGCGACAGATAGCGCTGATGCCGGTTCTCCAGCGCCGCCAGAACCATGTCGGCACGAGAGGGGGCGTATTTGTACAGCGTGCGCAGGCTGACGCCTGCGGCGTCCCTCAGGTCCTCGACCGAGGGTTCGGCGAAACCGCGGGCGGCGAAGGCACGTTCCAGCCCGGCGGAGATCTTGCTCATCATGTCTGCCATAGTTGACGATGTAGAGTGACCCCTCTACCCGTACAAGTAGAGCGAGCATTCTACACGGGAGCCTTCTTCGATGATCTTGCCTGAAATGATGAAAGCCATCGTCCTGACCGGGCACGGGGGGCTCGACAAGCTGGAATGGCGCGAGGATGTGCCGCTCCCCCGGCCGGCCGCCGGCGAGGTCGTGATCCGCGTCGGGGCCTCTTCGGTGAACAACACGGACGTAAACACCCGCACCGGCTGGTATTCCAAATCCGTGCGCGGCGACACCAACGCGGCGGCGGCCGAAGGGTATGGCGGCACCTCGGATGCCGATGGCGCATGGTCCGGGGCGCTGTCCTTCCCGCGCATTCAGGGTGCCGATTGCTGTGGCAGGATCGTCGCGGTCGGTGAGGGGGTGCACCCTGTTCGCATCGGCGAACGGGTTCTGGTGCGTCCCATGTATCGTCCTGGTGGGGCAGCGGAAGATACCCTCGTGACCTTCGGCTCCGAGCGGGATGGTGCCTTTGCAGAATACACGATCATCGAATCCGATCATGCCCTGAAGATCGACAGCGCGCTTTCGGATATCGACCTCGCGTCCTTTCCATGCGCGTTCTCGACCGCCGAGGGTATGATTCAGCGTGCCATGTTGGGCGCGGAGCGGGTGCTGATCACCGGTGCTTCGGGCGGCGTCGGGTCTGCTGCCGTGCAGCTTGCCAAACGTCGTGGTGCGCATGTCACCGCGGTCACCAGCCCCGCGAAGGCGGAGGCGCTGCGGGCGCTTGGGGTCGATGTTGCGATCGATCGCGACGAACCGGTCCCCGAGGATGCCTTTGACGTCGTGCTCGACCTCGTCGGCGGGCCGCGTTGGCCCGTGCTGCTGGATGCACTGGTGCCGAAGGGCCGCTACGTGACCTCGGGCGCAATCGCCGGGCCGATCGTGGAGCTGGACCTGCGCACCCTGTACCTTAAGGACCTGACACTGGTCGGAAGCACACGACAGGATCCGCAGGTCTTCGCCGACCTCGTGGGCTACATCGAAGCGGGTGAGATCCGTCCGGTCGTCGCCGAATGCTATCCGCTACACGAATTGCGCGCCGCTCAGGAAGCGTTTCTCGAAAAGTCTCATGTCGGCAAGATCGGGATCGCGATTCCCGACTGATGTCACCCGTAACCGCCCTTCCACGGCGGACCGGGGTCGACACCGTGGAAGGGACAGGACGAGCGGGCAGACATTTCTGGTGACCCCGGCAGGATTCGAACCTGCAACCTGCCCCTTAGGAGGGGGCTGCTCTATCCAGTTGAGCCACGGAGCCAGCCGGCGAAGTATATCGCGTGGTTCGCATGTGAACCAGCGGCAAAGTACCGTCCGATGCGGTCGTCTCCGCCGGGCGCGGCTGATGCGACTTGCCGGGGAGGCACGGTCTTGCAGGGGGCGGGGTTTCTTGGGTGCCGGTGCGGGGGTGAGCGTCCTATCGCCTCATCAGTCAATCTGGGGTGACGGGGCGGGCGACATCTTGCGTTCCCGGGGATATATGCGAACCTTCAAACCTGCTGATCATCGGATTATCATGCGCGACAAGAACAACCGCCCCCTGACCCTGCGTGACGTCTCCGAAGCATCGGGGGTCAGTGAGATGACCGTCAGCCGGGTTCTGCGCAACCGTGGCGACGTCAGCGCCCGAACGCGGGAACGCGTTCTCGAGGCGGCGCGGATGCTGGGCTATGTTCCCAACAAGATCGCGGGGGCCCTTGCCTCCAACCGCGTCAACCTTGTCGCGGTGATCGTGCCCAGCCTGTCGAACCTCGTGTTTCCGGAAATGCTGGCCGGTGTGTCCGAGGTTCTGGACGCCACCGATCTGCAACCTGTCGTTGGGGCCACGAACTACGACCCCGAGAAGGAAGAAAAGACCCTTTTCGAAATGCTGTCGTGGCGGCCGTCCGGCGTGATCATCGCCGGGCTGGAGCATACCGATGCCAGCCGTGCGATGCTGGCCAATTGCGGCGTTCCGGTTATCGAGGTCATGGATGTCGACGGAGAGCCCGTCGATGCCGCCGTCGGGATCAGCCACTGGCGCGCCGGGTATCAGGTCGGCACGGAAATCGCGGCACGCGGGTACCGCCGTGTCGGCGTTCTGGGCACCAAGATGGATGGCGACCATCGTGCGCGCAAACGCATCGAGGGGTTGGAGCGCGCCTTGTCCGAGGCGGGCATACCGATCGTCGAGCAGATGGCCTATTCCGGCTGGTCCGGGTTCGCCAAGGGGCGCGAGATGACGACCGACATGCTGGCCCGTGTCCCCGACGTCGACTTCCTGTTCTATACGAATGACCTGACCGGGGCAGGGGGCCTCCTCTATTGCCTGGAGCAGGGGCTGGACGTCGGGGGCGGGTTGGGTCTTGCCGGGTTCAATGCCTTCAGCCTGCTTGATGGTCTGCCGCGCAGTCTGGCCACGGTCGACAGCCGTCGACGCGAGGCGGGGCAGATGGCAGCACGGATCATTACCGGTGAACTGATGTTCGATGGGGACGACCGGCGCATCGAACTGGCCCCGACGTTCCTGCCGGGGGACACGATGCGCCCGCGACCGCAGGGCGCCGACGGTTAGGACAGCCCCCGACGGGCGGGCCGCTGAGCCTCAGCCTCCGGTCGGGGCGCGTCTCTCCGCTGAAGGGGGCGCAGGACCTTCTGCCACACGGCGCGGCCTTGTCAGTCCCGCGCGATGGAACGGGACCTGCACCGGGTCGACCTCGGCCGGATGTCCAGTTTGTTCCCGCAGACAGCCCTTGTTTCGACATGATGTCCCGCGAACCGTAGGACAATCCGAGCCAGAGATCAGATTTGATGAACAAGCCCGCCGCAAAAACCTTCAACTTTCAGCACACCCGCAAGGAGGGTGTGTTTCGCACGTGGTTTCGCGGCGAGCATACCAACTTCAATCCCGATTTCGAGAAGATGGCCGAACAGGACGCCGCGCTTGAATGGGTGACGCAGGGGTGGGCGCCCAAGGCACGCATTGTCACGCCCGACACGCGCATCACCGCCTTCGGGTCGTGTTTCGCGGCCAATATCTCCAACTGGCTGGCGGGGCGGAACTACAACATCCTGACGCGGGACCAGGGGTCGAACGCCTATGTCGTGAAGTGCGGCGAGGGGATGGTGAACAGCTACGTCATCCGGCAGCAGTTCGAATGGGCCTTCGAGGGCAAGAAGTTCGAACAGGACCTCTGGCACGGCTATTCCGCCGAAAGCTATGGCTACGACGAGGAGGTGCGACGTCAGACCCTCGACATCTTTTCCAACACCGACCTGTTCATCCTGACCTTCGGTTTGTCCGAGGTCTGGTACGACGAGGTGACGGGCGGCGTGTTCTGGCGGTCCATCCCGCAGGACGCCTACGATCCGTCGCGCCACAAGTTCCGCGTGACCACGGTCGAGGAAAACAAGGACAACATCCGCGCGATCTATGACCTGATCCGCAAGCATCGCCCCGATGCCAAGATCATCACGACCCTGTCGCCCGTGCCCCTGATTGCTACGTTCCGGCCCGTGTCCTGCATTTCCGCCAATTCCGTCAGCAAGGCGGTGCTGCGCGTCGCTTTGGACGAATTGATGCGAGAGTTGGGGGATGAGGGATACCTGCATTACTGGCCGTCCTACGAGATCGTGACGGACGTGTTCCATTCGCCCTTCAAGCAGGATCGCCGGCACCTGCCGCGCGCGGTCCTCGACTTCATCATGATGCTGTTCGAACAGGTCTGGTGCGAGAAACAGCCGACGGATGCCGAGATGTTGCGCCATTGGATTGCCGCGCTGTCGGCGGCGGGCCTCGTCTCCGACCGACTGGAGGCCGTGGTCCGCGACGACAGCCTTGCGGCGTTGAAGCGCGTCATGGCCAAGCGCAAGATCGCCCGCCACCCGGAGGCCGAGACCGCGATCCGGGCGCAACTGGACCGTCTGGAGGCTCTGTTGAGCGGATGAAAGCTGTTCCCGACAATTGCAAAACCATCCTGTCGATGCTGCCGCGCGGGGCGCGCGGGTGTGAAATCGGAGTGCACGAGGGGCGATGGACCCGAGCGATTGCCGAGATCTGCGACCCCGCGTCCCTGACGTTGATCGACCCGTGGACCGAAGATCCCGAACAGGCAGCCCGTCCGCATTCGTACCGCGCGCCACAGGAAGACCGCGATGCACAGGCCGCCAACGTGGCGAAGGATTTTGCGGATGCCACCATCCTGCGGCATCCGTCTGGCCGGGTCCTTCCGCATCTGTCGGCGGGTGTGTTCGACTGGATGTTTCTTGACGGCAACAAGCATTACGATGTCCTGCTCGGCGATCTGGAACAGGCCACACGCGTCGTTCGCCCCGGCGGCATCATCTGCGGGGGCGGCTGGTTCTGGGGCTCCGATCTCGGCTTTCCCGTGCGCGCGGCGGTCACGGATCTGATCGGTCGGCTGCCGGGGGCCGCCGTCACGCAAAAGGGTCAATTCTGGGCAATTCAGCTGCCGGAGGCGGTTTCTCTGGCGCCGCGTCCGACACAGGAACGGTTCCTCATCATTTCGACGATGAAGAACGAAGCCCCCTTCATTCTGGAATGGCTTGCCCATCATCGGGCCATCGGTTTCACGGATTTCCTGATCTACACGAACGACTGCGACGACACGACCGATCCCCTGCTGGACCGTTTGCAGGACCGCGGGCTGCTGACCCATCAGGTCAATACCGTGCTGAAACGCGGGCCCCACAAGTCGGCCCTGAAATGGGCCCGCGACCATGTTCTGCGCCACAAGGCGACCTGGACCCTGATCGCCGATGTCGACGAATTCATCAACATACGGTCAGGTGACGGCAGCATTCAGGACCTCGTCCGCGATCTGGGCCCCGACACCGATGTCGTCAGCTTTCCGTGGAAGGTTTTCGGCAACGGCGGGGTCGATACGTTCAGGGATGTCCCGCTGACACGGCAGTTCACCCGTTGCGAGCCGGTACCCCGGCGCGGCGGTCGGACCATGCGTGACGTCAAGACGATGTTCCGCAAGCCCGAAGCCATGTACCATCTGGGCCTGCATCGGCCCCGTGTGCGCGACGACTGGCAGGACCGCATCGTCTGGCGCAGCCCCACCGGAGAGGATATCTCCGCGGAAATGAACAAGGGTCAGCGTTGGACGATGCGGTGGGATGGATGCCAGGACGCGGCGTACATGCACCATTACCCCCTGCGCTCGCTCGAATCCTATATCCTCAAGAAGAACCGGGGCCGCGCCAATCACGTGGGCGAGGATCTGGGCGTCGAGTACTGGGACAAGTGGAACATGGATGGCGGTCGCGACGGCTCGCTCGTCGATGGCGTTCCGGGGTTCGCCGAGGCGCTGGCCGATCTGCGTGCGGATCGCCGGACACGACAGTTGCACAAACAGGGCGTCGCCTGGCACCGCGCCCAATTCGAAACCCTGTTGGAGGACCCGCGATACCGGGCCCTCTGGGATCGGCTGAAGGCACGCGACGGGCGTGGTATGACGGCCGCCTGAGAAGGAATACCAAAATGGCTGGAAAACGCGACGAAACCCGCCGGCGGATGCTGGAGGCTTTGCCCAAGAACGGAGTCGGGGCCGAAGTCGGCGTCTGGGAAGGCCGCTTCAGCGAGGTGATCCTGGAGGTCTGCTCGCCTACGGCTTTGCACCTGATCGATCCGTGGGAATACGATCCGCGCTTCAACAATACCGGTTTCGGTCGCAAGAAGAACGCAGAGCGCATGCCGCAGATGCACGAGATGGTTGCCGAGAAGTTCGCGGGCGACGCCCGCGTTCATCTGCATCGCGCCATGTCCGGGGATGCCTTGGCGTCGATGGAGGATGCCTCCCTCGACTGGATCTACATCGACGGCAACCACAATGAGCCTTTCGTCGGAAACGACCTTGCGCTTGCCACCAGAAAGGTGCGGCCCGGCGGGGTTATTGCGGGGGATGACTACCACTGGAGCGACGGTACGGGCACGCCCGTAAAGGATGCCGTGAAACGCTGCGTTGACGGCTTGGGGAATCGCGCGACCCTCGAAATCATGGGCCAGCAATTCTTAATAAAGCTGAAAGGCTAGGCGCGAATTGATGCCGTTTTTCGCATCAATTTCCATGAATGCATAATTTTTTTGCGTGATGCGGTGCTAGTTGGGTCATTATCATGCCCAATTCGCCTGTCAAAAGTTACCGACCAGCTGTAGCGCGAGACGTTGTTGAGTTTCGGCGAGCCTTGTTCGGGTTTCGTCTTTTTTTTGGGTAACGCGCAACGGTATCGGGTCAGATCACACGTGGTCTGGCCCGTTCCCAGGCTGCATGACCCGCCGTGCGACAAAGCTATGCACGGCTGCTTTTTCCCGGCCTCGTGGTGAGGTTGGAAAAAGTTGCACCCGGCAGGATCTCTCCTGCCGGGTGCATTTCTTCAGAACTCGTGACGGATCACTCGTCGTCCTGGCTCTCGGCGTCGATGCGGGCGAAAATGTCGGCGCCGTAGGCCGCGTTCGCATCCACGACGGTCGCGCCGTTCAGGCCGCGCAGGTCGTTGTTCGAATCGTAGTCGGCGTTGAAGTGGGTGAAGGCCTCGCCCACCGCACCGCTGCGGGTGGAGACGGTGACGCCGTCGAACTCGGCCGCGCCGATGGTGACCTGTTCGTTATTCGAATCGATGTCCTGATTGAAGTGCGCGGCGGCGGCGGCGGCACCGGCGCCAACCTGGGCGGATGCGGCACCGGTCAGGGCGGCGGAGGCGATCAGGGCGGAGATGAGGAGCGTTTTCATGGGTCTTGTCCTTTGTGTGCGGCGCCGCGCGGTCTGGCGGCTGGCCTTGTGGGTTCGATGCGGCGGGGCGGTGTGCCCTGCTGATGAACAGGAGATGTCACTTCGGGCGCTGCGCTTCAATGAATGAAGCCGTGATGCGTTCGGGATAAGCGCGCGTATATGCACACCACACCCGCCACCCCGCACCGCGCTCACATCCCCGCGACGCCACCTCACGCGGGCGTGAAAGCGGGCGATGATCTGTAACGAATGCCGTATGAGTGGGTCGGCATTGCTTCGCAAACCTGCAACTTGGCCCTGACCGCCCATGCGAGCGGTAAAACCGAAACGAGCGACCCCGGGCGGATCAGCTTCAGCATTCTGG
The DNA here is from genome assembly GCF_041403465.1 of Jannaschia sp. 2305UL9-9. Classification (NCBI taxonomy): domain Bacteria; kingdom Pseudomonadati; phylum Pseudomonadota; class Alphaproteobacteria; order Rhodobacterales; family Roseobacteraceae; genus Jannaschia; species Jannaschia sp. 2305UL9-9. The sequence goes on along the minus strand of NZ_JBGEHM010000002.1, from coordinate 323,521 downwards.
CAGATTGACTGCCAAACCACCTTGCGACGTCTCTTTGTACTTGTCGGACATGTCGCGCCCGGTCTGCCGCATGGCTTCGATGCAATTGTCCAGGGGCATGAAATGCGTGCCGTCCCCGCGCAGCGACAGGGACGCCGCCGATACGGCCTTGATCGCACCCAGGCCGTTGCGTTCGATGCAGGGCACCTGCACGAGGCCACCGGCGGGGTCGCAGGTCATCCCGAGGTGGTGTTCCAAAGCGATCTCGGCCGCGTTCTCGACCTGCGCATTCGTGCCGCCGAGCGCCGCGCAGAAGCCGGCCGCGGCCATGGCCGAGGCGGACCCGACCTCGCCCTGACACCCGACCTCTGCGCCCGAGATCGAGGCGTTGTGCTTGATCAGACCACCGACCGCCGCCGCCGTCAGAAGGAACCGGCGGATGCCGTCGGACGTCGCCCCGACGCAATGATCGCGGTAATAGCGGATCACGGAGGGCACCACGCCAGCAGCCCCGTTCGTCGGCGACGTCACGACCTTGCCTCCGCCCGCGTTCTCTTCGTTCACGGCCATGGCATAGACCGACAACCAGTCGTTCACGACATGGGGCTGGGCGAGGTTCTTTCCGGACTCGGACAACAGTTGTTGGTGGATCGCCCGGGCGCGCCGACGCACGGACAGGCCGCCGGGCAGAATACCCTCCTGCAGCAGGCCGCGGTCGATACACCCGTCCATCGCCGCCCATATGCCGTCGATGCGTGCCCCGAGCTCTGCCTCGGGGGTCAGAGCGCATTCGTTGCGCCATTTCATCTCGGCGATCGTCAGGCCGGCGGCATCGCCCATCGACAGCATCTCTGCCGCCGTTCCGAAAGGATAGGGGAAGCCCTCCGCGGCCTTGGCGGCATGCAGGTCGGGCGGGGACGACAATTCGCGGGCAGTCACGACGAACCCGCCCCCGATCGAATAGTAGGTTTCCTCCATCCGCAGGTTTCCGGCCGCATCGAAGGCGCGCAGGACCATGCCGTTGGCATGGCCCGGCAGGATGGCGTCATAATCGAAGACCACGTCCTGTCGCGGGTCGAACGCCATCTCGGGCAGGTCGGCGACGTGGACCACGCGGTCTTTGGTCAGGCGGGTCAGGGCGGCCTCGGCGGCATCGATGTCGACGGTGGCCGGGTGGTACCCCAGCAGGCCGAGGCAGACGGCCCTGTCCGTGGCGTGCCCCTTGCCGGTGAAGGCCAGCGATCCATGCAATGTGGCGACAAGACGCGCGGGCGGTCCGGCGCCGGGCTCTGCCTCTGCGCCGCCGCGCAGCGCGTCGAGAAACCGTGCGGCCGCAATCATCGGGCCCATCGTATGGGAAGACGACGGCCCGATGCCCGGCTTGAAGATGTCGAAGATGCTCAGAAACATGGGCCGCCCTGTCCTATCGGTGGAGCGCGGCTTCGCGCGCCTGCGCATTCGCGGGGTAGTACTTCCAACGCTGATGCAGCCAGTGCCATTGCGACGGATGTTGCCTCACCCACGACCCGAGGCGCTGATTGAACTCCGTCATCATCGACAGCGGGTCCGTCGGGACGATCGGGGCCTCGATCACCACGCGCGCCGCGCCATCGACCCACGGCGCAAAGGCGGGAACCAGCGGCACGTCATAGCGCAGGGCCAGTTCGGCAGGCGACAGGGATGTGGCGGCGGGTTGGCCCAGAAAATCGATGAACGGCCCGTCACCGACATACTGGTCGGGCAACAGCGCGATGAAGCCGCCGGCCTTCAGGTGGCGCAGCATGATTCGCATGCCGGGGGCCCCCTTGGGGATGATCGGCGCACCGCCCCGTTCGATCCCGGCGCGGAAGATCGGTTCATAATAGGGGTTGTTGTTTGGCCGATAGAGAGCCCCGGTTTCCAGCCCCTCACGCTTGAGGACGTGGCGGATCGCCTCCCACTGGCCGAAATGGCCGGACACGATGATGGCGCCGCGTCCGGCGTCACGTGCCGCGCGCAACACCTGCAGGCCCGGTCCCTCGGCCGTGATATCGGCGCATTCGTCGGCCAGATCCCGGTTGAACCAGATGCCTGTCAGGGTCCGTCCGGCGTTGCGGGCGGCCTTTGCTGTCAGGGCCTTGCGCTGCCCCTGCGGCATCTCGGGCCAGATCAGCGCAAGGTTGCGCATGGCACGGTTGCGCAGGGGGGACAGCCGGACAATCCATTCCGCCGCCCGCCCGACAACCTGTCGGCGCACCGACAATGGAAAGACCGCGACCAGCGCCAGCAACCCGCGCAGCGCCGCCCCTTGCAGCCAGTAAAGCGTATTTCTCATGCAACTCGCGTGGCCCATGGCAATCGGTCTTGCAAGCCTCTTGGCGGTCCTTTGCCGACCTCGGACACGCATACTTTCCGAAAAAGCGACAATCGGCATATGGTCCGCGCGATCAAACCTGGACCATTTTGCCCATGCTTCGCATTCTGATTCCCGCCGTATTGGCGCTTGCCGCCTGTTCCACCCCACCTTCGCAGCCCGACACGGCCCTGTCCCTGGTTGCCGCAGAACCCGCGCTCTACCCCGGTGAGACGCCTCAGGTGCGCGCCCTGGTCAACAAGTGGGCGGATCACTACGACGTGCCGCGCAGCCTCGTGCACCGCGTCATTCAGCGGGAAAGCGACTACCGCGCCGCCGCGCGCAACGGGCCATACTACGGGATGATGCAGATCCTGCCTGCCACGGCCCGCAACATGGGCATGGAAGGCGCGCCGACGCAGCTTCTGCAGGCGGATCGTGGACTGGAATATTCGATCCGGTATCTGCGCGGGGCATGGATGGTGTCCGGTGGCGACGAATACGAAGCCATGATGTGGTACGCCAAGGGCTATTACTACGAAGCCAAGCGCCTTGGTCTGCTGATCGAGACGGGTCTGCGCGGTCAGCTCTGGCAGAAATACGATCAGGGCGAGGCCAAGATGCCACCTATCGACGAGGCGGGAAACCTCCTCCCCGCCGAGCCTGAAGAGCCCTGCGAACCGGCGCGCGGTCTGGGTCGCGTGCTTGGTGGGGATACCTGCGCCTGATACCGCCTTGCGCGCCGGCAAGGTCGCGTGGCGATATCGGACGTCTGGGGCCTATTGGCCCCAGATCGCGGTCAGGTCACCGCCCAGTTTCGAATAGGACAGCGGGCGCATCGGGTCCACCAGTCGGTCGGCACGTGCATCCTGTTGCAGGGTCAGCCACGGTTCGACCCAGGCAAGCTGAAAGGATTCGATCCCGTCGCCATCGAATACGGTCTGTGCCGCGCCGGAGCGTATCATCGTGCCCTGACCGCCATTCGCTATCTCATCGAGGGTGAAGTTCACCACCCGGCCAAGCGCGCCATCGCAGCGTTCGCGCAGATCGATGCCCTGCCGGTTGAGAACCGCAGCCGTCGTGACAAGGGGCGCGGTCGCGTGCAGCTGATAGTGCAGGGCACGTTTGCCGCGCGACATCTCCTGCGGGATGGCACCACCGGAGTCGGCCGTGCACATCACGTAGGTTGCCGACCATGTGGCCCATCCGCGGGCGACCGGATCATCCGCGAAATCGCCGACAGCCGCCGCCGCCGTCGCGGCCCAGAGACGCAGGTTTCCCTGTGCCGCGCCATCCGTGGCGGTTTCCCAGAACACCATCTGATCCTGCACCCGTCGGGACAGCCAGTCGGCGACTTCGGCCTTCGGGGCGGCGCGCGAGGCGTCCGGCCAGACCTGCTGTGCAATCAGCGCCAGACCGGCAAGGCGGGACCCGACGGTCAGGGCCGCCGTTTCCGTGCCCAGTTCGGCCAAAGCATCGGCGCGCGCCCATGCCCCCATCTGTGCCAGGATGCAATCTGCGCCTGCTTCGCGGGCGGCATCGTCCTCGCCCGGTTCCACGAGACGGGTCAGGGCGGTGATAAAGGAATCCAGCGGCTTCAGCGCGGCCAGGGCCTCTGCTTCGCGCTGCTCGTTGATCTGCGACCGCGTGGAATCGCTGCCGGCATAGCGGGACTGGAAGGCGAGGCCGAGGACGGGCTCGACCTCGGGCGTGCAGCCCGGCCCCATCGCGCGGGCCATCGCGGGTGACGCGGCAAGGCCGGTGACGGCAAGGCCAAGCGTCAGTGCCGTGGTTCGGAGCATTCTCATAGACCCGACCCCAGGCGCAGCATCCGCGCCAGTCCCGGCGCCCGCTCATCCCCGAGTTCGGTGGCGCGATCCAGCCACAGAAGCGCGGCTTCCGCATCGCGCAGCGCCCCGGGGCCCATGCCAAGCGTCACGCCCAGTTCGACCATCGCACCGGGGTGATCGGCGCGTGCCGCCCGGTTCAGCCAGTCGATGACCGGGATCAGGTCGGCCGCGACCTCGGCCTCGTCGCGCAGGAACAGCGCGTATTCATAGGCTGCGCCGGCTTCACCCGACCGGGCCGACCGGGCCAGCAGGGGGGCCACGTCCAGCCGCGCCGCGACAAGCGCCCGGACCGCATTCGGCGATTGGCGCCAGGCCTCCAGAACCGGGGTCGCCGGAACGCTGGGACTTTCGATCAGGGTTTGCAGGTGGGCGACCGCCGTCTCCGGGTCGTAGGTTTCCAGATCGGGGTTCGACGTCAGGCGGAACAACTCCAGCGCGGCGCCGGGTTCCCCGTCGGCCAGACCGCGGGCGGCGACGTCGGCGGGATCGGGCGCGCGGCCTTCGTTGTACAGGGCCATCTGACGGTTGCTGAGCCGCAGTCTGGACATCGGATGACCGCCCTCCATCGTCAGGCCGATCTTGCGCCAGTGATAGCTGAGCTGCATGTCGTCGCGGATCGCATAGGCATCGCCGATTTCCTCGACGTCCTTGGTGCTGCAATTCATCAGCGACACGGCCCGGTCGACATAGTCGTCGACCTTTTCATGCGGGATGAAGGGGATCGCGAACATCAATGCAAGAAAGTCGCCGCGGTCCTCGATGATGTCGGCGAACTGTGCATAGACCTCTTCGCCCGGACGACCGCTTGTCCGGTGCAGAAGCCGTATCGCGGCGCCTTCGCCCCGGTTGCCGGCCATGGTCAGCAGGGTCACGATTTCCTGCGCGATTTCGGGCGCGCGGGAATGATGCTCGGTCAGGGCGATGCCAAGGTCGAGCGCGGTGGTGACACCGTTGTTGAGATAGACGCGCCGGAACAGCTCCACCGCGAGATCGCGGGCCGCCGGATCGAGGGCAAGCTCGAACTCCAGCTCCGAGAAGGCCTCCATCGCCTGATCGGAGGCGTTCAGCCGCCCCGCCCAGAAACGGATCGCCGCATCCGGCAGGTTCGACGCCTCGACCCGCTGAACATGGGCGGCCAACATCGAGGACACGCCCGACAGGGCCTGCGTCTGGATGCGGGCAATGGCCTCCGGCTCCCGGTAGGGGCTCATGGCCAGAAGGTCCGTTGCCGAAATGGTCACCGGTGCGGCGTTCGACCCGTGATAGGCACGGGCCCAGGTGTCGGCCTCCTTAAGGCGGGGGGCGGCGTTCAGCTGGCAGCGGTACAAGCCGTCGAGCGCGTGCATCGACGAGGCCATTCCGTAGCGGGACACGGTTTCCATCAGCAGGCTGATGGCGCGGTCCGTGCGGCGCGTATCATCGCGGTAGCGGATCAGCATCCCGGCCAAGCGGGCCATCCCCTCGCCGTCACCGCGGGCAACCGCCTGTTCCAGAAGGGCCATGGCCTCGGCCTCTCCGGCCCAGCGGCCGCGCCGCACCAGAACCTCGTTCGCGAGGCGCGTGAACACGCTGCCCGGAGCTTCGGGCATTTCGGCGATCTCGCGCAGGTAGTCGAGGTAGAGGCCGTCCTCGTCGGCCTCCATCCCGTCGACGTTCACGATCAGGTCCAGATAGGGCGAGACGGAGCGCCGCCCGCCGACCTTGTCCTGGCTGTGGTTGAAGCCGATGATCTGGGTCAGAACCTCGGGGGTGACGGCACCGGCCGACAGCAGGGCTTCGCTTTCCTCGGCACTGGGGGTGCGGCCCAGATTGGCCGCGACCGTCAGGTAGTGGCGCAGCTCCTCGTTGTCCTTGGCGGCCGCCGGGGCATTGAGATGGTGTTCAACGATGCGCCATGCGGCGTCCGCGTCCCCCATGTCAGCGGCAAAGCGGCGCCATTCGAATGCCAGTGGCAGGTCGGCGGCGACGACCTCGCCGCGCTCGTATTCCTGTGCGATGCGTTCCGCACGGCTGCAGATGCCGCTGTCGAGGGCGCCCAAGACACCGCCGAAGGCCATCGTGATCGTCAGGTCGAGGGGGGCATCCCAGCTGTCGATCATCTGACCACGGATTTCCATCCGCGCGATCTCCAGCAGGGCCTGCGAGCTTCCGGCATAGGCCGTTTCGCGCAGCAGGTTCTGCGCGTAGGCAACATCGCGGTCCGCGCCGATCCCCTCGAGGTAGAACTTCGCAAGCGAGATGCGCTGGCTGTGTTCGAGCTGGTCGGCCATCTCGCGCAGATTGGGGACCAGACGCGCGGCGACGAGGTCCTCGGGGCGGCCGGCCGCAAGATGCAGATCGATCAGCGCGAGCATGCCATCGGCCTCGGTCCAACGCTCATCGACCTCGACGCGGCGTTCGATCAGGGCGGCAATGAATTCGAACAGGCCGTCGGGATCCTCGCGCAGAAGGTTGCGGATGTCGCGGCGCAGATAGTTGGCACGCGCGCCATCGGTCAGTTCCTCGTCCTGGCCTTCGACATCCAGCTCGTCCTCGCGGCCTTCTCCGACGTCGAAGCAGGTATCGCCGCGCTGGATGCTGGGCGGCTCGAAGCGCAGGACCGGCGCACCTTGGGCGAAGGTCGGGCTGTTGAGGGTCGTGGCGGCCAGAACGGTACAGGCCAGAAGGGAGAAGCGGGTTTTCATGTCGTTACCTCGCGATGTCGCAGGACAGAAGGCGCGGGAGCGAGCCGAAGCCCGTATCCGCCATGATTTCGACGCCGGTCGTTCCCTCGGGCCAGAGGCCGGACAGGGGCAGGTAGAACCGGCCATTCAGGATCTGACCGTCGAGGCGGTGGATCGACTTGACCCGCTGCGCCCCGTCGGGGGCCGCAAAGCGGAAGGCCACACTGCTGGCGGGGGTGCCCCCGGTATCGAGCATCAGCACGGTGTCCGCACCACCGGGAACCTGTCCGAGGCTGGCCGCGAGCCGGTTGTCCCCGCCACCGGGGCGCAGAGGAAGTTCGACGGTGCAGGCCCGGCTGGCAGCCGCGATCAGTTCGGCAAGGGGCTGATCGCCGCGAATGCCCAGTTCCGACCAGATCGGGAACTCCCAGACCAGAAGGCTGGGGCGGTTCGACTGGAACGACTGCGACGTCATGTAGGACGAGATCGCGGCATAGGGATCTTCGCCGTCAACATGCAGGGATTGGGTCGGGCGTCCCGTTGCCTGACTGATGAAGCCGGCGAAATTGGCATTCGCATGTCCGGACAATCCGGATCCGACCACGGCTGCCTCTTCTATCGGACCAAGGCTTGCGGCAGCGGCGCCGATTGCGGTCGATGTGACGAAGGTCGATGCCTGAACCGGCGGCAGGTCATAGGCGCAATAGCGTTGCAGCCGCGTCCGCATCGGCGAGGGCAGGGGCTGCGCACCGATCTGACGTGTCTCGAACGCCTGACGCGACCGGGGGGCGATACCGGCCCCGGCCAGCGTATCCTCGACGGCATTGGCAATCGCCTGAAGGCCCTCGGGCGTGGGGCGGGTGTCGAGGGCATGGAAGGGGGCGGTGCCCGATGTGGCAAGCTTGCGCATCGCGGACCGTGCGTCGACCGTCAGCACGCCGCGCTTGCGCAGCTGGCCGATGGCTTCACCGTATACCGTGGCGGCCAGATCGGGGTTGTATCCCGCGTATCCCGCCATCGCGGGCAGGCCCTCTGGCATGGCCAGTGCCTTGGTCGGGACCGGAACGACGACAAGGCGGGTGCCGCCTGCCTCCAGCATGGCCGAAAGGGCCGCGATGCTGTCGGCTACCGGATCGGCGATCCAGTGTTCCGAATGCAGGTCCGGATCGATGCGGTAGAAAGTGCCGTCCGTGCCTTCGACCATGTCGACGCCCGGCACCTCTATGCCGCTGCAGGCAAAGGTCGATGCGCGTGCCGCCCCGGACGCAAGGGTAAGCCCGGCGGCTGACACCGCGGCCATGACGGCCAGGCGTGCGGCTGTCCCGATAATGCTTTTCTGTTCCATGTCACTGCCTCTGCGATCTGTTTTTCGATCGTCTGTTGTGATTACTCGGTCGTTCGACCGTCGGCCTCCAAAGTCGAAAGAAGGGTATTTGCCGCTGCGATTATGCCCGGATGGTTGGACGATGCGGCGGCTTCGGTCAGAAGGGCGCGGGCGCGCCCCTCCTCCGCGAACGGGGAATCGCGGTTCTCGGCGCGGGCTTCCATAAGGCTGATCGCGATGCCCAGCTGGCCGCGTCCGTCACCGATCTGACGCATCTCGTCCAGAAGGCGGTCGCGGGTTCTGTCCGACAGGGCGCCAAAGAGCTTGCCGTCTCCGTTGAAGCGGTAGACGGCGTCCAGGGCGAGGGCATTGCCGGCCCAGGCCTGCGGATAGAGCGCGGAGATATACAGGTTGATGCGGTCGCGTGGCTCTGTCTCGGGGTCGAGGCGATCCATCGCCTCCAGCATCTCGTCCAGCAGATATCCGCGACCCGTCTGCACCGCCAGACCGGCATAATAGGCAAGGTCGGAGGCCGTGGAGGCCGGGTTGCCTTGCAGGATGCGCACGTAGCGGAGCGCGGCAAGACCGTCGCCGCGATCGGCCAGTTGTCGCAGCAGATCAGGATCGACGTCGACGCCGTCATGCATCGCGGTCCGTGCGTTGCGCAGCGTCGTCGACAGCCCCCGCATCGAACGGCGTCCTTCGGTGACCTGCACGGAAATGGCCTTGGTGTCGGCGGCGGGGGGGATGGTCATCGGCACGCGGTCCGCGCGGTCCTGCGCAAGGGCAGGTGCGGACAAGGCGATGGTGGCCATCAGGAACGCGCGGATCATCATGCTTCGTCCCCTTCACAGGTCAGGATGGCAGGGGCGATGGCCCCGGCCCCGGTCAGGAGCATCGGAGCATCCCCGGTCAGGTCGCCCGCGATCGCCGCGGAAGCATCCGTCAGATCACCATCGGCCAGACGCGGCATCTGCGCGGTCAGGTCGTTGGACACGAGCGACACACTGGCCGCCGTTGCCCCGACAAGGCCCGCGCCATTGCCCGACAGGCGGTTGGCCGTGATTTCGGTCATCGCGTCGTTGGCCTGCGCCGAAATCCAGATGCCGGCGCTGCGGTTCCCCGCGATCAGGTTGTTGCGGACCGTGGCGGCCATGCTCGCCCGGATCTCGATCCCTTTCTGACGGCTGTCGAGCAGGGTGTTGTCGGCAATGACGCCGCAGGTCGTTTCCTGCAGCTTGATGCCGCCACCATCGCGTCCCCAGACGACATTCGACGCCACCATTGCCGCGTGGCTGCGGCGGACGACGATGCCCGCGCGTTCACCGGACAACAGGATGTTGCCTGTCAGGCTGACGTTGTCGGACCGGTCGAGGACGCGGATGGCGTTGGTCGGCCCGGCGCCGTGGAAGATGTTGTCTGACACGGCGCTGCGCGGGCTGGCCGACATGCGGACCGCGGCGCTGCGCATGTCGGCAAAGCGGTTGCCGGTGACGCGGGCACCGTTCACGGCCGTCAGGCTGAGGCTGAGAACATCGGACATCCGGCTGTCGAGGATCTCGGTCACGCCGTCCATGGGCCGCAGGGGATGACCCAGCACCGAGACGCCGCTGTACTTGGCGGTATCCCCGAACCCGAGGCCTTCGATCGTCGCGTCGCGCATGGTCATGGAGCCGGTGCCCGCGACCACGATGAATGGACGATAGCTCTGGATCGTGGTGTTCAGCTCGCCAACCGTGCGCAGGGTGGCGCCATCGATCTCGACGCGTCCGAAGCTCATGATGAAGGCACCATCGGTGCGCGACATCTCGATCACGTCGCCGGGCGAGAGGCGCAGAACGGTGTCTTCCAGCAGGACGACCGGAATACGCAGGGGACCGGACGGATCCGTCTGCATTCCGGTGCGTGTCATTGCATCGCGCAGCGTTGCAAGGGTGACCAGACCGCCGGAGAAGGCGAGCGCCGTATCCCCGCGCGTGCCCTGGGCAAGGCGGACCCGTTCATCATCCTGGCGCTGTCGCCCCTGCGACAGCATGGTCAGGGCAAGACGCAGGTTGAATACCGATGGCTGCGCGGGGGGCAGGATCATCTGTTGGCGAAAGCCGGTGACCGATGCCGCGCGCGGCGCCAGACCGGCGGCGGCCCGGATCTCGTCGACCGAAACATCCCCGCCTTGCGACAGGGCGCGAGAGATACCGGCGATCCGTGCGGCGGTCGCGCGATCATAGGACGGGGGGGCCATCGGATCGACGACCTCGGCCGGTTCGGGTTCGGCGAGGCTTGGGGAAATCATGACGGGGGCGATCGGGCTGTCGAACGCAGGTGCGCTGACGACCGATCTGTTCACGGCGCGGGGCGCCGCCGGAGGGGCAACAGGTGCGGATTGCGCCGCAGGTTGCGTTGTTGTCGCCTGTGGCGCCGGGGTCGGCACGACGGGGGCCGGAGAGGTCGGCTCGGGCTGAGGGGCCCGGAAAACCGGTTGTTCCTCGAATGCCGGCGCAGACAGGAACGAGAACCCGTCCCCGGCCGCGCCCCCTGCGCCGGTCGCGGCGAGCGTGATGCCCGCCGCGACCCGCGCAGTCGCTGTTATCCGTCTGTATGCCGCACCGCGATTAGCCATAAGCAACCTTTGGAAGCTGATCGACGCTTGCCTCGCCGGGTTCGAGAACCGGGCGCAGCGAGGTCGAGGGGGTGGACGTGGCACCGAGCGTCACGAACAGAAGCTCGGCTGGTTTTTCCGAAAGGTTCCGCATCTCGATACGGCCGAGGTCGTCGGCGTAGATCCGGCCGCCGGCACCGACTTCCTTGATCCAGCCCATGCCCGTGGCGCGGACCTGGCCGCTGACCACGATGGCCTGATGGGTGCGGGGACCGCGATCCATCATCAGGGCCTGGCCGACACCGATCTCGGATGTGCCGAGCTTGAAGTTGTCGCCGGCCATTTCGGCACCCACGGCGCGGGTGACCTCGGATGCGGGGGCCTTGACCATCTTGGGCGACGCGGCATCGGCGTGGCGCAGCGCTTCGGAGCGGTCGGTCGCCTGAAGGCGGCTGACGACATCCTTGATGACCTGGCTTTCGTCGATATGCGCGACCAGGAGGGCGTCGGCCGTTTCGACGACGACCACATCCTGCAGGCCGACGATGCTGACGAGGCGGCTGTCGGCGCGGACCAGCGAATTGCGGCTGTTGAGCGCGATGACATCACCCTGAAGGACGTTGCCGTCGGCATCGGCCTTGCCGACGCTGTGCATCGCCTTCCAGGAACCGACGTCGTCCCAGCTTACGTCCAGCGGAGCAAGGGCGATGCGGTCGGTCTTCTCGAAGATCAGGCCTTCGGTCGGCTCGGAAGCCGCGAGGGAGAAGGATGCACCGGCAAGGTGCAGGGTGTTGGTGCTGCGCGAGGCGTTCTGGACCGCATCGCGGACATGGCGGGCGCTGGTCGGGTCGAGGCGCTGATATTCGGAGATGAGCGTCTGCGCCGAGAACATGGACAGGCCCGATGCCCAGTAGGCACCGCCCTGGTCGATCAGGCGCTGTGCGTCGTCGACGGCGGGCTTTTCGACGAACTGACCGACTTCGCGCAGCGGCGTGTCGCCTTTGCCCACGGGGCCATTGTCGATGATGTATCCGAAACCCGATTCGGCGTAGCGCGGCGGAATGCCGAAGGTCACGATGCGACCGTCCAGCGCGGCAGGCACACAGGCGGACATGGGCGTCGTCATGTCGCCTTCGATCACATGATCCGCGGGAATGACGACGAAGACGGTGTCGGGGTGCGCCTCGATCACGGCTTCACAGGCCGCCAGGACGGCCGGACCGGTGTTGCGGCCCATCGGCTCGCAGATGATGCGGGCCTTGACCTGGATGTCACGCAGCTGCGCACGGACCGTGCCCTCATGCATGGCGCCGGTCACGATGACCGGATCCGTATAGGCCGCGCCGCGGTGACGCTGAACGGCCGACTGGAAGAAGGTCAAGCTGTCAGGGCCTGCAAGCCGCTGAAATTGCTTGGGGGCCTGGCGGCGGGACAGCGGCCACAGACGAGTTCCGTTACCACCACAGATGATGAGGGGCGTAATACGTGTCATGATGTTCCAAACTCCGGCAGGAGGCCACTGAGCAGCGGCGTTGACAACCGCAAGCGACCCGCCGTGCCAATATCGGCATCGGTCAACGCGCCCGCGGGCGCACGCAACTCGACAGGAACATAAAGGTCTCCACGCATGGCCGCAGCGTTCGACGTATCATCCGCAATGACTTCGACGGGGATGTCCCGTCCGTCATTCATCTGAAGTGTCGCGCGATCTCCGGTCATAACCCTGGAAAGTCCCTCGATGCTCATGAGCGTACGTGCCCTGACGTCAGAGCTATTGTCGAAAATTGTCAGTATTTGGTCCGAAGGAAGGAGAGTTGCGCCCTCGTATGCGTTCGAAGAAAGGCTGACACCGCAGTCGCAGGGCATCTGGAAGTTCAGCACATCGCCGGCATTCGAGGTCAGCGCGAAGACGACTTCGCCCATGCCTGCCTCTTCGTTCAGGTAGGTCAGCTGACCGCCGACGGTGGCCCGCATCTGGCGACCCTGAACGTCGACGAACACCGGGTGCAGTTCCGTCCCGGTGGTCCAGCGATTGACCAGAACGGTGCCTGCCGCGATGACGATGGCCGCCGAAAGGGCCATGACACCGGCGGTGCGCAGGCGGTCCTTGATGGATGGCGGCACCGGCTTGCCGGCGGCCTTGTGCTTGGTCGGACCGCTATAGGTCATCAATCCGTCAAGGCTGGCCAGTTCGCCCGCGATCGTGCTGTTGAGCACGTAGCGCAGTTGCGGCAGGTGCGGCCCGGTCGGATCGGTGAAGGTCAGCGTGACCATCCCGTCCATCGTGACCTCGCGCACCATCAGTTCCGGCGACAGGGTCAGCGAGAAATCGGGAAAGTCGATTCGCAACCGTGCAAGGCCGCGGTATCCGATTTGCGGCGCAAGGCTTTCGGCGCGTGCCGAAAGATGCGTCATCGACAGACGCTCACCGATGAGCGTCTTGTCGTCGATCGTCAGGGTATAGCTGACGGCCAGCATCGGATGTTCATCCTGGTAGGCGAAATCACCGGGGATCGGAGACATGTCGTTCATAGCGCGGCCCTCATTCAATCGTGTTCACAAGCATGATCGCCATCACCAACCAGCAGATGGCGAGCGTATGCATGGCGAAGGATTCCATTCGTTTGATGCGTTCCCCGGCTGGCAGCACCTCGACGGCGCCGCTGCCCTGGCGTGTCCATTTCTGGCGGTCCAGCCGATAGAACACGAAGGTCTTGACCATCGCGCCGACGACCTGACCGAAGTACAGGACGGGCGGATGCGTGATCGGGAACCAGTGACCGCGGAACAGCGCAATATAGGCGCAGAACACGTAGCGGGTCATCAGAACCCAGGCGATATACAGCGGGATGACCGACGGTGTGCCCGCAACTGCGGTGACGGCAACCGAGATCGGGCCAACCAGCGTGGTGAACATCGACACGCGTTGATCGAGGATCGACCACCAGGTGAAGAACCCGCAACGGCGCGGCCCAAGGCGGATCGCGCGCCCGTTGGTGCGCATCATGTTCCCGAACCAGCGCACCATCAGCGTCTTGGCGCTGTCGAGGAAGGTATCGCGGGGCTGTTCCTCGTAGGACAGCGACTTGACGTCGGGCAGGTAGGCGGTCTCGTAGCCGTTCGACAGAAGCCAGTACCAGGTCGACTTGTCATCGCCGGTCAGGAAGTCGACGCGCTTGAGGCGCCAGTGGTTCAGGTAGTCGGATTCGACGCCCTCGATGAAGCCTTCGTTCGTGGCCAACGAGGCGCGGAACACGCTCATCCGACCGGTCAGGGTCAGAACGCGGTTCGCGAGGCCCATGGAGCACATCATCACCTGGCGTTGGTCGAAGCGCAGGTGGAACCAGTCCTTGTAGAGACCGGGCTTGTCGATCAACGCGCCTTCGTCCGTGGTCAGGGCGCCGACGTTTTCGTCGGTGAACACGGGGGCCGAGGCGGCCCAGATGTTTTCCGGCACGACCGTGTCGCCGTCGACGAACACCAGAACGTCGCGATGGGAGGGGGCAAAGGACTTGAGGATGCGCAGCGCCTTGGCCATCGCATCCCGCTTTCCCTTGGATTGAATGCGATCGATCACCAGCTTCACGCCGGTCATGTCGCAGGGCATCTGATCGAAGATGTCGCGGATCAGCCGCGCATCCTTGCCATCCACCACCGAGGCCACGATCGTGGCGCCGTCGCGGGCCGCCGCGGCAGCCCGGAAGATCGACCGGTAGACGGTCAGGGTGACGTCTATCTTCACCAGATAGGTCGTCACCATGAAGTAGCAGTGGGACGGCTGCGCGGCGGCGTCGAACTGACGCTGCCGCCGCGCTTTCCACCGAGGGTAGACGAGCCGCCGAAAGATGATGGCACGGGTAAAGTTGAGGAACGCCCAGCTGTAGCGCCAGGCCCCGAGGAAGCCGACGACCAGAATGGTCGTCTGCGCCCCGCCGGGATTGCCCAGGAAACCGGCGGGCACCATGCTTGCAAGCAGGATGACCACGCCGAAATAGGCAAGATGTGTCAACACCTTCATGAACATACCATCAGCCCCCACGGCTCGGGTCCCTGCTGTTACCAGCAGATCCCCTCATAGCCCTCGGACGTCACCAGATCGCGGCGCATCCGCGTCAGGTCGACCAAGGTACGCGTGCCCACTGCCTTTTCGAGCATCGGGGCGGCTTCGCGGTAGAAGTTGCCAACGAGAACGGTGCCCGAGGCTTCGATCAGGGCGTCCAGATCGCCGACCATGCGGTCCTTGAGGTCCGGGACACCGTCGTTGCCGCGCCCTGCGCCCGGCGTGCCGGCGTCGAAGGCTTCCTGAACGAAGGGGTCGTAGACCTTGACCTCGACGCCCTTCTTGATGAGGCGGGCGGCCAGGCTGACCAGCGGGCTTTCACGCAGGTCGTCGGTGCCCGGCTTGAACGAGATGCCGACGAAGCCGACCGTCTTGGCCCCCGATGCCAGAACCAGGTTCTCGGCGCGGGCGATCTGCTCCTCGTTGCTTTCGAGCACCGCATCCAGCAGCTTGTGCGACCCGCCGGTCTGCTCGGCCAGATGGCGCAGGGCGCGCACGTCCTTGGGCAGGCAGGATCCGCCGAAGGCGAAGCCGGGGCGCATGAAGTAGGGCGACATGGCCGCCTTGGTGTCGGAGCACAGGATCTCCATCACCGACTGACCGTCGATCCCGGAGGCCTTGGCGATGTTGCCGATCTCGTTGGCAAAGGTCACCTTGACCGCGCGCCACGTGTTCGACGTGTACTTGACCATCTCGGCGGTGCGGATGTCCGTCTTGTGGATGGTCCAGTTCAGATCCTTGTTGAGATCGTGCAGGATGTCGCCGGTGATCTTGTCCATGTGACCGAAGACGATCAGGCCGGGGTCGGCGTAGTCGGCGATGGCGGTGCTTTCGCGCAGGAACTCGGGGTAGTAGCCGACGCCGAAACCTTCACCGGCTTTCTTGCCGGACGTTTCTTCGAGAACGGGGATGCAGGCCGTCTCGGTGGAGCCGGGCACGATGGTCGAGCGGATGACGACCGAATGGTAGGCGTCCTTCTTGGCCAGCGCGGCACCGATGCCGGCGCAGACGTCCGTGACGTAGACAAGACCGACGGAGCCGTCGGGCGCCGAGGGCGTGCCGACGCAGACGAAAGTCAGTTCCGAGTTGCCGATAGCGTCGTCGTAATCCTTGGTGGCGCGCAGGCGGCCGGCCTGAACGACTTCGCGGACGAGGTCGTCGATGCCTTCTTCGACGATGGGCGAGCGGCCGGAGTTGATCTCGTCGATCTTGCCCTGATCGACGTCGACGGCGATGACGTTGTGGCCGTCACGGGCGAGGCATGCTGCCGCGACGACGCCGACGTATCCGATTCCGAAAATACTGATGTTAGCCATGGTGCCTGTCCTTCATGCTCTGGGCGATGTCTTCCGCATCGCTTGTAGGGCAAGACACTGCCCGCGCAGCATTCAGGCAAGGAAACGGTTCCAGAGAGTATTAACGAACCGTAAAAGGCGTGTTGCGGAGGATACAGGTGGACGGTTTCCGTCGGTGGTTGCCCCAATTGGAACGCCTTTCGCCCCTTTTCCGCCACATTTGGGCGGGGCTACCTTTTTTCAAAGATTCGTTGGGGATTTTGCGGTGTTTCGGACGTCCGAACGCGGCATGACCCGTAATTTCCCAGCCGGAAAAGGGGGTTGGCCCGTTTTTGCGGCGAACAGTTCGGCGACGCAACCCGTATTGTTCGCTCTTTGATGCAGTTGCAGCAATTTTCCATCCGGATGGCGGTCCTGATCCGTCATCCGGCGCGGCGACGCCGCGTCTTTTGACATGGCACCCCCCGCGAAAAGAGGGAAAACAAGCAAAACTATCTGTATCGATTGCCAGCGCCAGAAAAATCGATATTAATCGGTGCATGGATTTGGGTGTCATACAGGTTGGATCCACGGGATCTGGCAACGCGGCCTCCGCTACGCAGCGGACATACCTTTCCCTGCGTCGCCTGATCGTGACCGGCGCGGTGAAGCCGGGCGAAAAGCTCAAGATCGAAGGGTTGCGCACGCGCTTGCAGACCGGCGCATCCCCCATCCGCGAAGCCCTGAGCCTTCTGACTTCGGAGCATCTGGTAGAACGGATCGATCAGAGAGGCTTTCGCGCTGCTCCGACAAGTCGCGAGAACTTCGATGAGATCCTCGAGATGCGATGCGAGTTGGAGGGGATGGCCCTGCGCCGCAGCATCGCGTCCGCGACCGAGGACTGGGAAGAGGCGGTCGTCCTTGCGCATCACCGCATGGGGCGCGCCGCGGGCAAGGGCACCGACAACTTCGAGGATGAGCACAAGGCATTTCACATGACCCTGCTCGCCAATTGCGGTGCGCCGATCCTTCTGCGGTTCTGTTCACAGCTGTACGACCTCAATATCCGCTATCGGTATTTGGCAGGTCGGGCGCTCGACTATCAAAAGCGGGATGTCGGTCAGGAACATCGCGAAATCCTGGAACGGGCCGTCGCGCGGGATGCCGATGGCGCCGAGGCCGAGCTTCTGGGACACTACCGTCGGACGGGGGCCTTCCTTGCCGATCTGATGACGGCACAGACCGCCGCCGAATAGGCCGGCGTGGTCGTCCTTGCCGACCCGCAGCATGTCATTTGATGGGGCGGTCCCCGGAGGAGCGGGGACCGCGAACCGGCGCATCAGACGCTATGGCGCACCAGTGTCAGGTCGAAATCCACCCTCAGATACGGCTCGTCCACCGATCCGGACAGGGCGAAGCCGTCGGGAAAGCTGCCGGCAGGCATGTTCTGATAGCTCATCACCAGATCATCCCGCACGCCGAACACGGTGTCCTGATCGAGATAGGGGTCGTCGTCGGGGAACACCTCGGTCACCAGCGGGCGGAACCCCGGCGCCTCGGCAATGAAATGCAGGTGGGAGGGGCGCCATGGATGGCGACCGCAGGCGCGCAGGATGTCGCCCACCGGCCCATCGCTGGGCACGGTGTATTCGACGGGTTTGACGGTGGTGAAGGCGTACCGCCCATCGGCGCCGGTCTTTTGCAGGCCGTGAAAGGAATAGGTGTCCTGTGCGTCGTCCTGAGAGGCATAGAGGCCATTGGGTGCTGTCTGCCAGATATCCAGCGTCGCGCCCTCGATCGGATTGCCGTCCGTATCCTTGACGATCCCCGTGGCAACAAGGACGGGACCGGGAAAGTCCCGCTTCATGTCGCCGCCCACCGGCAGGTCGGGGGCGCCGGCCACGTGAAACGGCCCCAGCACCGACGACGACGTCGCCTCGGGCGAGGAGTGCAGCATATCCACCAGCGACGACAGGCCCAGCACATCCGAGGCGAGGACGAATTCATGGCGGTCCTCCGTCTCCACCGCAGCGCAGCCTTCGAGGAACGCGATGCCTGCGCGCCATTCTTCGTGCGTCAGGTTCACGTCACGGGCGAAGTCGTGCATGTGCCGCACGAGTGATGTCATCACTTCCTTCATGCGCGGGTCCATGTCCGGTCCCATGTAGCCGACGAAGACATCGGTGATGTTGTCTTTGGTGACGTTGCGCATCGGCCGCCTCCCTAGTTGATGATGGCAAGGCTGAGGATCGGGAACTCGATCAGCAGCAGCAGCACGATCAGCATCACGCCCGCAAACGGCAGCGCGCCGAGGAACACGTCCTTGAGCGAGATGCGGTCATCGTCGAGCGACGCCTTGATGACGAAACAGCTGATCCCCAGCGGCGGCGTCAGCAGGCCGATCTCGGCGCCGACGACGGTGATGATGCCGAACCACACGAGGCTCATGCCCATGGGCTCCACCAGTGGCAGGAACAGCGGGACGACGATCAGGATGATCGAGGCCGTGTCCAGAAGGGTGCCGAGGAACAGCATCATCGCCACGTAGATCAGCATGATCGTCCAGAAGCCCGCCTGATTGCCCGCCAGCATGTCGGCCAGCTCGTTCGGCAGGCCCGCAAGGCCCAGCATACGGCTGTAGATCGAGGCGGCCGTGATCAGGAACAGGATGGTCGCGGTGATGTGGCCCGTTTCCAGCAGCGCCTCCCAGAAGGCGCGCAGGGTCATCTTCTTGCGGATGGCGGCAATGATCAGACCGGCGAGCGCACCTGCGGCGCCCGCCTCGACCGGGGTCAGCCAGCCGGTGTAGATGCCGCCCAGAACGATCGTGATGAGGGAGATGGTGGGCAGGGTCTTGGCGGCGATCTCGCCCCATTCCATCGCCTCGTATTCGTCCGCCGGGCGGCCGCCGACGAAACCGGGGAACCAGCGCCCCATGACCCAGATCGCGCCGACATAGGCCACGGCCAGCATCAGGCCGGGAATGACGCCGGCCAGGAACATGTCGCCCACCGATTGCTCGGCCACGAAACTGTAGATGATCAGCATCGCGGATGGCGGGATGATCATGCCCAGAACCGATGATCCGGCAACGACCCCGACGGCGAAACGCGGATTGTAGTCGTATTTCATCATCGTCGGGACGGACACCTTGGAGAAAACGCTCGCCGAGGCGATCGACGATCCGGTGACGGCGGCAAAGCCCGCGTTGGCGCCCACGGTCGCCATGCCGATGCCACCCTTCACCTTGCGGAACCCCGACGACATCACGTCGTAGATATCGCTGCCAAGGCCCGCCTTGGACACGACGAGGCCCATAAAGGTGAACAGGGGCACGGTCGCGAAGGTATATTCCATGACCGAGTCGCCGACCGCGATCTTCAGCAGGTTCATGGCCAGGTCGAAATTGTCCCGCATCAGCCAGATCGACACGAAGGACACGGTGGCAAGGGCGATGGGGATATACACGCCGACATAGATCAGGGCGATGATCGCAAGGACAGACAGGCTGCCGATTTCAAGAGGGCTCATTGCGGTTTGTCCGATCCGGAGCGGCTGAACGCCTTCATCGCGAAGATGAGCGCGCAGAGGGTGGCGGAACAGAAGATGACCAGTTTGATGGGCCACCACGGTGCGGTGAAGATGCCGGGGACGCCGAAGAAATCCTGGCTTTCCCACATCTTGATGAATTCGGGCCAGACCGCGATGGCGATCAGGGCCATGATCATGAACGACAGGGCGTTGATCGCGCGGCGCATCGTGGTGGCCAGACTCGGCCTGCTGTGCCCCAGCATCAGGATCAGGCCATCGGACCGGGTCAGCCGCCCGACGCGGCAGACGTCGGGCAATTGCAGGAACACGATCAGCACCATCGAGAACTGGACGACTTCGTAGGCGCCGCGGAACGGGGCATTGAAGACCCCGCGCGCGACCACGTCCATGTTCACGATGGCCACGAGGCCGAGGACAACCATCGTTCCCGCGATATTCGCCCCCATCGCGATGCCGTTCACGACGCGGGCGAAGCCGCGGGTGGCGCCTCCATAGGATTTGGTCATGGAAGCTCCTCCCGAGACTTCGTCACTTCGGTCACCGATGGTCAGTTGGTCTGAGCCGACCAGTCGCGCACGCCGGTGTAGCCGGCGGCCTCGAGCTTGCCGAGATACGCGGCCAGCATCGCGGGCCCATCCTCGACCGTCGCGGCCCATTCGGATGCGATGTCCGGAAGCGATGCGGCCCAGGCGGCGCGTGCCTCGTCCGACATCTCGACGATGGTGCCACCGGCCGCGACGTATGCCTCTTCGCTGGCGGCGGCGCGGTCCATGGCGATGCCCGCGACGTGATCGCGATACAGAACGGCGACCTCCTGCAGAACGCCCTTCACTTCGTCGGGCAGGCCGTCCCAGTAATCCTGGTTCACGGTGATCGTCTTGGAGTTCACGGATCCCAGATCGGCCTTGAGCATGTAGGGCGCCACTTCGGCGATCTTGAACGTCGCCGCCGCCTCGGGCCAGAGCATCGCATCCTCGACCAGACCGGTCTGAAGCATGTTGTAGAAGTCGGTCAGACCCCCGCGCACGCCCGCCGCGCCGGGGATCCCTTCGAGATAGCGCAGGTTCATGCCGGCGCCCGCGATCTTGGCGCCTTCCATGTCGGACAGCGAATTGATCGGCTCTTTCCCGAACACCTGATAGCTGTCGAGAACGACGCCGGTGGCAAGGTAGACCTGGTTCTGTTCGGCGAACTCGGCCTGCATTGCCGGAAATTCCCGGGCGATTTCATCGACGGCCTGCGCCACGGCGCGCGCGTCGGCGGACACGAAGGGCGTCACCGCGGCGATTGCCTGACTGGGCAGCTTCGAGGAATGGAAGATGGTCGTCACGATGCCGATGTCGCCAAGGCCCAGCTCGAGGCCTTCCAGCACGCCGCGCGGCTTGACGATGGAGCCGCCATAGCTTTCCTGCCAGTCCATCACGTAGTTGCCGTTCTCGGCCAGGCGCTTGTCGACCTCGGGGATGAAGAAGTCCGTGAACTCCGCCACCCAGAGGGCGCGCGCGGGATAGCCGTCGATGACGGTGGCGCGGATGGTTTCCTGCGCGGTCACGGGCACGGCTGAAAGTGTGGCAGCCGTCATGCCGGCCGCAAGCGTCGCGATCCAGTGTTTCATGTAGTTCCTCCCTGTTGTCGGTTTCGGGCCGATGCCCTCGCACCGCTCCGTCGTCGCCTTCGGGGTGGCCTCCTGCTCCGCCCCGCCGGTGTGGTGGTCAGCCCTTCTCCCAAAGGACTGTCAGATCCGTTCCCGCTGCCTGGAATACCTTTGCGATGGGACAGTATTTCGCCGTCTCCTGTCCGACACGGATCAGATCCTCGGCGCTGGCGTCGCTGCGCGCGGTGACCGTCAGGGTGATGTCCGGAAAAGGAACGTCGATTTCTTCGGCAAGGGTCACGCCGCGCCGATCGAAGCTGACCTGCGCGGCGAAGGTGACCGCGCCCAGATCGATGCCCAGCTTGTCGGCGCACTTGTGACCGATGGTGTTGGTGCAGGCGATCAGGGAAGCGATGGCCGTCTCGGTGGGGCTGGGCCCGAGATTGGTGCCGTCCCGTTCCAACGGCTCATCGATGATGATGCTGGTATCACGAACGGCGACATCGGTGCGCGAATGGCTGACGGCCGTGGCTGTCGGCCGCATCGTCACCGTGGTCTTCATCCGGATCGCCATTCAGATCACCTCGCAGATGTCATCGAAGGCAAACCGTGGCAGGCGGGGAAAGATGGCCGTCTCGTCGGCATATCCGATGTTGCACAGGAAATTGGATTTCCAGCCGTTCCCGGAGAAGAATTCCTCGTCCACGACGGCATTCGAAAAGCCCGACATCGCCCCCACGTCCAGCCCGAGCGCGCGTGCCGCGATCATGAAATACGCACCCTGCAGCGTCGAATTGCGATAGGCCGTGTCGTGGGCATAGTCCGGCTTGCCATCGAACAGCGGCTTTCGATCCTCGTGCGGGAACAGAAAGTCGAGGCGGCGCCAATACTCCGGATCCCACGCGATGATCGCCGTGATCGGGGCGGACTTCATCTTGTCCACGTTCTTCGGTTTGAGCGACTTGGCCAGACGGTCCTTCGCGGCGTCGGATTTCACGAACACGAACCGCGCGGGGCAGGTGTTCATGCTGGTCGGTCCGGCGATCGTGATGTCGTAGATGGTGCGCAGCGTCTCGTCCGAGACGGGCCGGTCGGTCCAGGCATAGTGCGACCGCGCATCCCGCAGGATCAGATCGATCCCATCGTCGCCCAGGTGGTCGATACGGGCGCGCAGGTCACGGATGTCCTGCTGCGCCCGCAGGCGCGGGTCGGTTCCGTCCGCCATCACTCGGCCGCGCGGGCCATGTCGGCCTCGTCCACGATGGGGTTGGAGCAGATGCCGATGCCCTCGATCTCGATGTCGACGACCTCGCCGGGGATCAGCCACCGGGGATTGGGCTTTTTTGCGTGACCGACACCCGGCGGCGTTCCCATGGCGATCAGGTCGCCTGGTTCGAGGGTGGTGTATTCCGAGATGATGGCGATCGTCCGCGCCACGCCCCAGATCATGTTGCCAGTGTTCGACGATTGCAGGATCTCATTGCCCACGCGGCTTTCGATCTTCAGGCCCTTGGCGCCTTCGGGCACCTCGTCGGGGGTCACGACATAGGGGCCGATGGCGCCGGTGTTGTCGAAGTTCTTGCCCGGCGTCCATTGATGGGTCTTGCGCTGATAGTCCCGGACGGAGCCGTCGTTGAACACGGTATATCCGAAGACGTGGTTCAGCGCGTCTTCCTCGGCGATGTGTCGACCGCCGGTGCCGACGACGATCATCAGCTCCGCCTCATAGTCCAGCTTGTCGGAACAGGTCGGCCGCACAAGGGGGGCACCGGCCGGCATGATCGAGTTCTTTCCGCGCATGAAGAGGGCGGGATAATCGGGAATGTCGTAGCCGCCTTCCTTGATGTGCTCGACGTAGTTCAGGCCAAGGCAGATGATCGTGCCGGGGGCCGTGACAGGCAGGGCCGGCGTGATGGAGGACACCGGGATCCCGTCGCCCAGATCGGCAGCGCCGACCTCCGCCATCAGGTCGGGCGAGGCGATCAGCCCGCTCAGATCGTCGCCAACGGCGGGGAAACGTGCCGTCAGATCAAAGGCCTGATCCCCTTTCACTGCAAAGACCGCCTGCGCGGAACCCGCGCTCCCGATGAGAAACCGCATCCTCAACTCCCTGTTGCTTGATGTAATTCCTGCCGATAAAGTTTCGATGTGTCAAATAAAATCGATTTTAATCGGACGGAGGTTTCGATGCCACCATGGGATGCCTACAAGGCGGAGGCCGCTGCGCGAGGCTCACTTGCGTTTGAACTCTATGTCGTGATCTCGACGCCCGCTGCCGCGCCGGAGGTCATGAAGGAGACGCTGCCGGCGCATCTTGCGTACCAGGCCGAGATGGAGGCTGCGGGATCGCTCGTGTTTGCCGGACCGATGTCGGATGTGACCGGGCAGGACATGCAGGGGATGGGGCTGATCGTCTACCGCGCGGCGTCGTTCGAGACCGCCCGCGCGATCACGGATGCCGACCCGATGCACGCCAAGGGGGCCCGGACCTACGAGTTGCGCAAATGGATGATCAACGAGGGCAGCCTGACCGTCTCGGTGGGCCTGTCGGCACAAACGGCGCGCCTGTCCTGACCGGATTGCGCCCGACCGCTGCGCCGGTGGATCGGTTCGTCAGTCCGAGAAATATTCCCGGTGCGATTTGTGGATCGCGGTCACCGTCGGTGACAGCCGGTCTAGATGGCGGCGGATGACCGTTTCCACCGTCTGGAAATCGCCCCGGCGCAGACCGTCGACAAGCTCCAGATGGTCTGCATAAAGGACCTCCATGCTGCCCTTGTTGGTCAGGCTCAGGATGCACAGCCGGTCGACTTGCGCCTTGTTGGCGGCAATCACCTCGAAGGCGAAATCGGCCGCGGCGGATTGGCAGAGCAGCTTGTGGAATTCGTAATCCAGACGGTGAAAGGAATCCGGGTCGTCCGCGGTGATCACCTTGCGCTGTTCGGCAAGGTTGGCATCGACGCGATCGTCGAATTCGGTGTTCCACTGGGCACAGGCGCTGCGCAGCACCTCCACCTCGACCGCGGTGCGGATGAAACGCGCGTTCTGGATGCCTTCCAGCGAAAAGTGCCGCACGACCGTCGATCGCTGTGGCCGCACGATCAGAAGGCCCAGATTGGACAGGCGGGAGAAGGCGTCGCGCACCGGTTGCCGGGACAGGCCGAACCGTTTGGCGATTTCCACCTCCGACATCTTGGTGCCGGGCAAAAGGTCCAGATTGACGATTTCTTCGTACAGATGGTCATAGACGATATCCGCACTGGTCCTGCGTTCCGCGATTTCTTGTACGGCTACCATCCGAAAACTCCTTGCATACGTATCAGGTATACTAGAATACCCCCGCCAAATCTAGTGGCATGGCTTAAACTAGTCTGGACGACATGCGATCCAGCCCTGTTTTGTCAGCCCATACAACGAGCCTTGGGAGGGTGTAATGCCGGAAATTGGGGAGTGGGTCGAAACCGCACCGGGCGCGCGTCGGCGCGTCTTGTCGGATGCGCCGGGCCTGATGATGGTCGAATTTCAGTTCGAGGCAGGGGCTGTCGGCGCCCTGCACAACCATCCGCACATCCAGGGAACCTATGTCGCATCCGGCCGGTTCGAGTTCACGATCGGGTCCGAGACGACGGTGATCGGGCCGGGGGACAGCATGATCATCCCCACGATGGTCACCCACGGCTGTGTCGCGTTGGAGGCCGGTAGCCTGATCGACAGCTTCACCCCCCGGCGGGATGACTTCCTCTAGTCCTCGATCCCGTTGGCGACAGCCAGGCCCAGAACGATCGTCGCCGTCACGATGGCGATGGTCGCGATCCGGAAGATATCGATCCAGAGCGGCCCCCAGGCCGTCGCGGCGCCGGTCGTGCCCGTCGCCAGAAGCAGGCCGCCGACCGCTGTCAGGACAGACATGAACAGCTGCCCCGCCATCGTCAGGATATTGATGGCGTGAAACCCCGACCCCGCGGTGACATAGCGCGACTGATACATCGACGCGGCCATCAATTGCCCGGCGTCGAGAATGCCCATCAGGAAGTTGAACATCAAAAGCGCGGTCAGCCCGATGGTCCAGTCCCGTCCCCCGGGTGTCACGGCATCGAAATCAGGGACCAGCAGAAGCATCGGATAGAGCGTCAGCGCGCCGACGAAATAGATGCGATAGATCCTGCGTTCGCCCAGGGCATCCGCCGACCGACCCCACAGGAACACGCTGAAGATCGGGCCAAGCATACCGGCCACCACGTTCAGCATCAGAAGATTGGCAGGCATGTTGAGCGTGCCAAGCAGGTAGACGTTCAGGATCGGCCAATGCAGAACCCCGTTGATCAGGAGGAGCACCAGCGGGCGACGCAACAGGGGTGACGTGCGCAGGGTGTGCCAGAACCGGCCCCGCCCGGAAAAGCGCCGCACCTCGTCCGGGGGCGGGGCGGAGGGCATCCGGCTCAGCCAGAATGCGGAATTGAGCAGCAACAGGATCACGATGGCCAGAAGGACGCGATGTTCCTGCCGGTCCAGCTGATCGCCGACATAGAGAAACCCGAACAAGGCAAAGGCGAGGGCGGTGGCCTGCTTGCCGGTGCGCAGCCGCCCGAGGAACCGCCCCCGATCACCGCGTGCCGAAACCTCGGCCACGAGGTTGGTCCAGACGGCGTTCTGCAGAAACTCGTTCCCGATGACGAACAGAATGGCGATTCCGGTCAGGACGGGCAGGGTGATCCACGCCTGTGGCAGGATCGCCAACAGCAACAGGCAGGTCAGCTGAATTGCCCGCGCGACAAGCGTGACGGATCGCCGGGGATGGACGCGGATACGATCCAGCACGGGATAGCGCAGGACGATCACCAGCGGCAGCAACGACAGCATCAGCGACAGTTGCCCGTTGGAAAACCCCACGACCTGCACCGCGAACGCAACGAGGAATGGCCCGGTCACCATGTCCTTGGACAAGGTTCCCATCAGGGTGGATCGGATGACATGGCCCTGGGCCAATCGCTGTTCGGGCGATGACAGGGAGGGTCGGTTCGCTACCACCGGGGCACCTGACGCACGTAATCGGGGATGTATTTCTTCATCTCTTCGGTGTCGTCGCGATCCTGCATCATGATCGTGTCGTACAGGCTGGCCAGTTCGGTCAGGCTGTCCCGGTCGAGATCGACCCCGACGCCGGGCCCGGCTGGCACGTCGAGCTTGCCGTCGGCAAAGGCCGCGCGCCCGCCTTTCACCACGTCGTGACGCGACCACGGATAGTGGGTGTCGACGTCGAAGCGGAGGTTCGGGGTCGCGGCGGCAACGTGGCACATCGCGGCCATGCTGATCCCCAGATGCGAGTTGGAGTGCATCGCGACGCCCATCCCCGCAGCGCGGCACATTTCGCCCAGGTGTCGGCACCCGGTCGGTCCGCGCCAATAATGGGGATCGGACAGGATGATCTGGACGGCCCCGTTGCGGGCAACCTCGATCACGTCCTCGAACTCGACGGTAACGAGGTTCGAGGCGAGGGGCATGTCGGTCTGTCGTGCCAGTTCGGCCATCGCATCCATGCCGCGCACCGGATCCTCGAGGTATTCGAGAACACCATGCAGCCTGTCGATCACCCGCAAGGCGGTCGGAACGGTCCATGCTCCCATAGGGTCGATGCGCAATGGGTGGTCTGGAAAGGTTTCGCGCAGCTTCAGCAGGGTTTCGACCTCTGCGTCCGGTTCAAGCACGCCACCTTTCAGCTTGAGAGAGCGAAAGCCATGCGCATCGACCAGCATGCGTGCCTGTTCGACCATGGCATCGGGTGTCATGACCTCGCCCATGATATCCTCGCCGACCTGATCGGCGGGTTTTGCGAATTTGAAGAACAGATAGGCGCCAAAACCGATCTGCCCGCGAACGGCCCCGCCAAGCAGGTCCGAGACGGGGCGCCCGATGGCTTTGCCCTGAATGTCCAGCAAGGCCATTTCCCACGCGGAATAGGCGACATCGACCTTCTGGTGGTCGGCCAGCATCGTCGGGGCGTTGATTCCGCCCGCGTCCGGCAGCGCGGATTCGATCCGGCGGCGCAGGTCGTTCAGGTTCCAGACGTCGAGGCCGGCAAGGTGGGGCGCTGTCTGTTTGAGCGCATCAAGCGTGCGTGCGGCCCCGTAGGTTTCGGCCAGTCCCGTGATCCCGGTGTCGGTCGTCACCTCGATGATGGAGCGCAGAAAAACCTGCTGATGCACGCCCTTGGTGTTCAGCAAGGGCACATCCGGAACCGCAATCGGCGTGATTTCGACCTGTTCGACTCTCATGATTCGCCCTCCCCGGCGGAAGTCCGAAACCTGCCCTGTCGGAATTCCTGTTGACTATCATCAATACTAGGATACTAGATGTCCAGAGCAATTGGCGGTGTGAGGAGGGTCACGCCGTCATCTGAACAGATGGGTGGGCTGCGAGGGCGGCGCGATACCACGTTGGGGGGAAGACATGTCGGGAGTCACTCTGGACGGTGTGGTCAAGAAATATGGTGCCGTGCAGGTCGTGCATGACATCGATCTGACCGTTGCGCCGCAGGAATTCGTTGTTCTTGTCGGGCCTTCCGGCTGCGGAAAATCAACAACGCTGCGCATGATCGCGGGGTTGGAGGAAATCTCGGGCGGGACGGTCAGCATCGATGGCCGCGTCGTGAACCGTGTCGCACCCAAGGATCGCGATGTCGCGATGGTGTTTCAGAACTACGCGCTCTATCCCCACCTGACGGTTGCGGACAACATCGCCTTCGGCCTGAAGATCCGCAAGGAATCGAAGGAAGCGATTGCCTCCTCGGTCGATGAGGCTGCCAGCATCCTCGGGTTGAACGCCTATCTCGAACGGCGTCCGGCGGACCTGTCGGGCGGCCAGCGGCAGCGCGTCGCAATGGGCCGCGCCATCGTGCGGCGCCCCAAGGTCTTCCTGTTCGATGAACCTCTGTCCAACCTCGACGCCAAGCTGCGCACCCAGATGCGCGCCGAAATCAAGCGCCTGCACAAACGTCTTGGCGCGACCTCCATCTATGTGACCCACGACCAGGTCGAGGCGATGACGCTGGCCGACCGGATCGTCGTGATGAACGATGGCCGGATCGAACAGGTCGGCACCCCGATGGACCTGTTCCTGAACCCGGCCTCCACCTTCGTGGCCAGCTTCCTCGGGTCGCCCCCGATGAACATGGTCGACGCCACGATCGAGACCGCAGCGGATGGTGCCTATGCCGTCTTCGGTGGTCAGCG
Organism: Jannaschia sp. 2305UL9-9; assembly: GCF_041403465.1. Taxonomy (NCBI): domain Bacteria; kingdom Pseudomonadati; phylum Pseudomonadota; class Alphaproteobacteria; order Rhodobacterales; family Roseobacteraceae; genus Jannaschia; species Jannaschia sp. 2305UL9-9. The sequence goes on along the minus strand of NZ_JBGEHM010000002.1, from coordinate 295,065 downwards.
CCTGAAGCTGGATGCCCTGCCGGGGTTGCAGGGGGCCGCCGGACGTGAGGTGACATTGGGTCTGCGTCCCGAATACGTCACGCTGGACGCCAGCCATCCCAACCGCGTCAATGTCGATGTCGAACTGATCGAGACGCTGGGCTCCGAGGCGCTGATCCATGCGACGCTGAACGACAAGCCGTTCGTCATCAAGGCGGAGACCAAGGGTGCCATGTCCCACCTGAGCGGGGTCAACGGCTTTGCCATCGAACCCGGCATGATCAAGGTCTTCGACGCCGATACCGGCCGGGCCCTGTCAGGTCAGACCCGGGTATCGGCATGAGCGACATCACCACCGAAGGAAAGGCGGGCCGCCCGCCGGTCGAAGAACTGGTCGCGCAGGCGGTAGAGGCAGAGCGGTACAGCGAACCTTCGCGTCTTCAGAAGGTCGGCGATCACCTCAAGCGTGAATGGCAGCTCTACCTGCTGCTGGCGCCGATGGTCATCTGGCTGGTCCTGTTTCTCTACAAGCCGATGTACGGCCTGCAGATCGCGTTCAAGGATTATTCCATCTTCCGCGGTGTGGCGGGGTCGCCCTGGATCGGGTTCGAACACTTCGAGCGCCTGTTCGAGAGCGAGCAGTTCCTGCGCGCAATCAAGAACACCGTCCTGATCAGTTTCTGGTCGCTGGTGATCGGCTTCCCGATCCCGATCATGCTGGCGCTGATGTTCAACGAGGTGACGAACGCGCTTTACAAGCGGACGACACAGACCATCGCCTATCTGCCGCACTTCATCTCGTCGGTCATCATCGCGGGCATCGTGATCACATCGTTCTCGCCCTCGATGGGTATCGTGAACGCGATCATCAATTTCTTCGGGGGAGAGTCTATCTATTTCCTGACGAAACCGGAATGGTTCCGGCCGATCTTCGTCGGCACCGGCATCTGGCAGGAAGCGGGCTTCAGCTCCATCGTCTACCTTGCCGCCATCGCGGGTGTCTCTCCGACCTTGTACGAATCCGCGGTCGTGGACGGGGCCAGCCGCTGGCAGATGATGTGGAAGATCACCCTTCCGTCGATCCTGCCGACGATCATCATCATGCTGATCATCCGTATCGGCAACATCCTCGAAGTCGGGTTCGAGATGGTGATCCTGCTCTATCAGCCCGCCACCTACGAGACGGCGGATATCATCAACACCTTCATCTACCGGCAGGGCCTGCAGGCGGGGCAATACGACTTCGCCGCCGCAGCCGGCCTGTTCAACGCGGTCGTGGCCTTTGTCCTCGTGATTACCGCCAATGCAATCTCGCGCCGCTTTTCGCGCACGTCCTTGTGGTGATCTGATATGGCAAACATGAATCTCTACTCGCGCGGTGACCGCATGTTCGTCTGGGTCAACATGGCCCTGGTCGGTCTGTTCGCCCTGTCGACGCTCTATCCGTTCATCTACATCGCCGCCATTTCCCTGTCCTCGGGTTTCGAGGCGCGGGCGGGGAACGTCGTCCTGCTGCCGCTGGATGTGACGCTTGCCGCCTACAAGCGCGTGCTCAGCGAAAGCACGTTCTGGATCAGCTACGGCAACACCTTCATCTACACGATCGGCGGCACGATCACGTCGCTGCTGTTCATCATCCCCGGCGCCTATGCCCTGTCGCGTCCGCAGCTGAAGGGGCGGCGTTTCTGGAACCTGATGGTGGCCTTCACCATGTGGTTCAACGCGGGCCTTATCCCGTTCTTTCTGAACATGCGCGACCTTGGCCTGCTGGACAGCTACATCGGGATCATCATCGGCTTCGCGGTCAACGGCTTCAACATCATCCTGCTGCGCAATTTCTTCGAATCGATCCCCGCATCCTTCGAGGAGGCGGCGCGCATGGACGGGGCGAACGAATTCCAGGTTCTGTGGAAGGTGTTCGTGCCCCTGTCGAAGCCCGCGATCGCGACCGTCTCCCTGTTCTGCATGGTTTCTCGCTGGAACGGCTTCTTCTGGGCGATGGTCCTTTTGCAGGACGAGAACAAGATCCCGCTTCAGGTCTACCTGCGCCACACCATCGTGACCTTGTCGGACGACAATGAATTCGGTGCCACCCTGCTGTCGTCCCCCTATTCCGTCGAGACCGTGACGGCGGCGATCATCGTCTGTTCGATCATCCCGGTCCTGATCATCTACCCCTTCATCCAGAAGTACTTCGAGAAGGGCATCCTTCTTGGAGGGGTGAAAGAATAACAACGACGTCAATCGCATAAGGGAGGATACTATGCGACAGATCACAGCCATGACGGCCCTGATGATGGGCTCCATGCTCACCGCGCCGGCCTTTGCCGATGGTCACCTGCGGATCGTGGAGGAGCCGCTCGAACTGACCATCCAGATGAACCACGCCCGCTATCCCCGCTATGACAGCGAATGGCCGGTGGAGAAGATCGCCAGCGAGCTGACCGGCATCAGCCTCGTCGACAACACGGTCGGTGCGAACACCCGCACGTCCGAGAACAATGGCCGGACCGAAGCGCTCAACCTGATGCTGGCCACCGGCGAGATTCCGGACATCGTCGGTTCCAGCCGCCTCAAGGATTTCGTCAACCAGTATGGCCCTGAAGGCGCGTTCGTGCCGCTCAACGACCTGATCGCGGAACATGCGCCCAACATCTCCGCCTTCTTCGAGGAACGCCCGGAGCTGGCCGCAGCCATCGCCGCCGCCGACGGCGAGATGTACTACATCCCCTACCTGCCCGACGGCAAATACGGTCGCGCCTACTTTGTGCGGACCGACTGGCTGGAGGCACTGGGCCTCGAAGCGCCGGAAACGGTGGAAGAGCTGGAAGAGGTCTTGATCGCCTTCCGCGATGGCGATCCGAACGGCAACGGCATCGCCGATGAAATCCCGTTCTTCGCCCGCCAGTGGCCCGAACTGGTCCGCCTCGTGACCCTCTGGGATGGTCGCTCGACCGGCTCGGACACCTACCATGACTTCATGGTGCAGGACGGCGAGGTCGTGCATCCCTATGCCGGCGAAGGGTATCGCGACGGTATCGCGAACCTCGCACGCTGGTACGAGATGGGCCTGATCGACCCCGAGGTGTTCACCCGTGGCTCCTCCTCGCGCGAATACCTGCTGTCCGAGAACCTCGGCGGCATGACCCATGACTGGTTCGCCTCGACCGCCGGCTACAACGACTCGCTGGCCGAACGCGTGCCCGGGTTCGAGTTCAAGGCCATGCTGCCGCCTGCCTCCGTGTCCGGCGTCCGGATGGAGGAGCATCGCCGCATTCTGGTCAAGCCCGACGGCTGGGCCATTGGTGCGACGAACGAGCATCCCGTTGAGACGATCAAGTACTTCGACTTCTGGTTCACCGAGGAAGGCCGCCGTCTTGCCAACTTCGGTGTCGAGGGCGAGCAGTACACGATGGTCGACGGCAAGCCGACCTTCACCGAAGAGTTCCTGACCAACGGCAAGCCGGTGAACAACCAGCTGTATGAAGTCGGATCGCAGCTTCAGGCCCGCGGCTACTTCCAGGACTACGGCTACGAGGAGCAGTGGACCAACCCGATCGCGCTCGAGGGGATCGCCCTCTACGAGACGATGGACCTGCTTGTCCCCGACTTCCTCGGGGTGTCGTTCAATGCCGAGGAACAGCGCGTCTACGACCGCAACTGGCCGTCGATCCGCGACTACATGCTGGAGCGTCAGCAGGGCTGGATCCTGGGCAACGGCGACGTCACGGAGGACTGGGACGACTACGTCGCGACCCTCGAGTCCATGGGGTATCAGGACGTGCTGGATGCCATGAACAGCGCCTACGAGCGTCAATACGGCGGCTGATCCGCCAGATGACGGGGGGCGGATCGCCGCCCCCCTCCTTTCCATTCCCCGACAGACAGAGAGTTTGCGCATGCCCCCGGCAGCCACCCAAACCGCCTTGCCCGCCCTCGACCAGCCCCGTGCCGGTCGCCTGAACATCCAATACGGCCCGGATGGGGGGGCAGTGGTCGAGAACCCGCCTCGCTTCACCTGGTTGCCCGTGATCGAGGATGAGGCGCGCTATGCCGTTCGTGTGTCGACCGATCCGACCTATCCCAAGGGTGCAAGCTGGCTGTTCACGGATTTGCCGCTGAACTTCCTGACGCCGGACACGGTGTTCCCGGCCGGAGATTATGTCTGGTCCTATACCGTCTGGGCCGACGGTGCCCCGGCAACGGAGTGGAGCGAGGACCGCGCTTTTTCGATTGCCGAGGGCCTGCCCGAAACACCCTTGGACAGTCGCGCGACACGCTACGACAAGGCCGACATGGCGCACCCGCGCCTGTGGTTGTCCCCCGCGCGTCTTGCCGAGTTCAAGGCCGCCGTCAAAGCGGACCCGGACCATTGCACCTGGTCGACCTTCTACGAGAAATCCGTCCTGCCCTGGATGGACCGTCCCGTGATGGACGAGCCTGCGGGCTATCCGGGGCACAAGCGCGTGGCCTCGATCTGGCGGCAGACCTATATCGACACGCAGGAATTGATCTATGCGATCCGGCACCTCGCCGTCGGCGGGGCCGTGACGGACAACGCCGAGATGACGGCGCGGGCCAAGGACTGGCTGCTGGCTGCGGCCGACTGGAACCCGGCGGGCACCACTTCGCGCAGCTATACCGATGAATGGGCGTTCCGCGTGAACCTTGCGCTGGCCTGGGGTTACGACTGGCTGCACGGCGAGCTGACAGATGAAGAACGCGCCAAGGTCCGCGACGCCCTGCTGGCCCGGACGCGCGAAACGGCCGATCACATCATCAAGAACGCCAATATCCAGACCTTCCCCTTCGACAGCCACGCGGTGCGTGCCGTGTCGGCCGTTCTGATCCCGTCCTGCATTGCCCTGCTGGACGAGGTGCCCGAGGCGCGCGACTGGCTGGACTACTCGATCGAGTTCCTGTTCACCGTCTATTCCCCCTGGGGGGACGCACAGGGGGGCTGGGCCGAGGGGCCGCACTACTGGATGACAGGGATGGCCTACCTGATCGACGCGGCGAACCTGCTGCGGTCGTTCACGGGCATCGACATCTACCAGCGCCCGTTCTTTCAGGCGACCGGGGATTTCCCCCTGTTCACCAAGGCGCCCGACACCCGCCGCGCGACCTTTGGCGACGACAGCACCATGGGCGATCTGCCCAGCCTCAAGATCGGCTACAACCTGCGACAGTTCGCGGGCGTGACCGGCAACGGCGCCTACCAGTGGTATTACGACGAGATCAAACGCAACGATCCCGGCACCGAGATGGCGTTCTACAACTGGGGCTGGTGGGACTTCAATTTCGACGAGATGGTCTATCGCACCGATTATCCGATCGTCGAGGCCATCGACCCGCCCAGCGGCACGCGCTGGTTCAAGGGTGTCGGCTGGGTCGCCATCCAGGAGGCGATGGCCGATCCGGATAACCACATCCAGTTCGTGATGAAGGCATCCCCCTACGGATCGATCAGCCACAGCCATGGCGATCAGGGCGCCTTCTGCCTTGCCGCCTTCGGCGAGGATCTGGCAATCCAGTCGGGGCACTACGTCGCCTTCAATTCGTCCATGCATCAGAAGTGGCGGCGCCAGACCCGCTCCAAGAACGCTGTCCTGATCAATGGTCAGGGGCAATATGCCGACAAGGACAAGGCCCGCGCCATGCGGTCCACCGGCATCATCAAGTCGGTGACCGAGGCCGAGGATCACGTGCATATCGCGTCGGATTCGACGGCCGCCTATGCGTCCGTCAACCCGGCGATCACCTCGGTCACGCGGGACGTCTACTTCGTACAGAACAGCTATTTCGTGATCGTCGATGGCATCGATGCGTCCGAACCGGTCGATGTCGACTGGCTGCTGCATGCGAATGCCCCGATGACCCTTGGGGAAAGCACCTTCCGGTACACCGGCGATCGTGCGGGTTTCTACGGCAAGGTGCTGTGGTCCGAGGCCGGCGGCCCCGACATGACGCAGGAAACCGGCTTTCCGGGCGTTGATGCGGTTGACTACGAGGGCCTGCCGGTATCGACGTGCCTGCACGCCCGGTTCCCGACGGCGATCCGCCACCGCATCGCAACATTGCTGGTGCCCTATCCTCTCGACGCGCCCCGCCGCGTTTTCAGTTTCCTGGATGACCAGGGATACGACTGCGACCTCTATTTTACCGACGCTGAAGAGCGGACGTTCAAGGTGGTCGTGCCAAAAACCTTCGACGTGGGCCGCTAAGGCCCCTGCACAGCCCTGAACACAGACGAGTAAGGCAAATAACATGACCATGAACGGCAAGACGGCAATCATCACGGGCGGCGGACGCGACATCGGGCGGGCCTGCGCCATGGCCCTTGCGGCCGAGGGTGCGAACGTCGCGATCAACTATCATTCCAGCAGCGAAGGCGCCGACAGCGCCGTTGCCGAGATCAAGGCGGCCGGCGGCAACGCCATCGCGCTTCAGGGCGACCTGACCAAAGCCGAAGGGGCCAAGGCCCTTGTCGATGCGACGGTCGAGGCGTTCGGCAAGGTCGACGTGCTGGTCAACAACACGGGCGGCCTCGTGGGGCGCAAGACCATCGCCGAGATGGACCTCGACCACTGGAACTATGTCATGGACCTGAACCTGACGAGCATGTTCCACATGATCAAGGCCTGCCTGCCCCACATGGGTGAGGGCAGCGCGATCGTGAACATGGCGTCATTGGCCGGTCGTGACGGCGGCGGGCCCGGTGCGGTGGTCTATGCCGCCTCCAAGGGGGCCGCGATCACCATGACGCGTGGTCTGGCCAAGGAACTGGGGCCGAACATTCGGGTCAATGCGATCAACCCCGGCATGATCGACACCGATTTCCACAACATCTTCACCAAGGATGCGGTGCGCGCCAACGTGGCCAACGCCACCCCGCTCAAGCGTGAAGGCCGCCCCGAGGAGGTCGCCGACCTCGTCGTCTTCCTGACCGGTCCGAAGTCGAGCTTCATCTCGGGCGCCTGCTACGACATCAACGGCGGCGTTGCCTTCAGCTGACGTCCGGCGCCAGCTTCGACAGGAAAGGCCCCCGTCCTTGGACGGGGGCCTTTCAGTTTCGGGGCCCGTCCTCTCAGGGACGGGCAGCATGGGCCAAGTCGTGTCCTAGCCTTGCAGCAGGACCTTGCCGCTGCGCCCGGGGGTCTGCGCCGCCGTGAGCGCTTCGCCGACCTTGCCCAGAGGGTGGATCCCATCCGCATCAAGCGTCAGCTCACCCGTCGCCGCGAGGGTCACCAGTTCGGTAATCAGACGCGTGCGATCCTCGGGAGCCATTTCCGCGCTGACGCGGGAGCCCCAGAACCCGCGGACGGTGATGTGCTTCATGATCAATGCGCCGGACGACAGGGGCATGGGGGCGCCGGTCGCGGTTCCGAACACCACCAACTCGCCGTCCGTGCCAAGCAGATCGACGAGATCCCCCGCGATGTCCCCTCCGACCGAATCGATGGCCGAGGCGGCGCCCCCCTCACCGATCAGCTTTTGCGCGGCGTCCTTCCATCCCGCGTCAGAGGTCGACAGGACGTTGTCCATGCCGAGGGCCTGCAGTTCTGCGACCGCGTCTTCCCGGCGTACGAGGTTCAGCAAATTGAGCCCGCGTGATTTGGCCAGCACGGCCATGATCTTGCCGACGGCGCCGTTTGCCGCTGTCTGAATGATCCAGTCACCCTTTCTGGCGCGGAGCGTTTCCAGAAGGGAAATCGCGCTGAACGGCATCGCGATGATCTGGGCGCCGACCGTGTCGCTGATCATGTCGGGCAGGGGCAGCAGGCCGGCGGCCGGCGCCGTGAAATACTCGGCCCAAGTGCCATGGACTCCGGCGATTGCAACGCGTTTCCCCACGAGCGTCTGGTCGACATCTTCGCCGACCGCTTCGACCCGCCCGATCGCCTCGGACCCGCCGATGGCGCCGGGCAGATCCGGTTTGTAGCCATAGTTGCCCCGGATGGTCCAAAGGTCGTGGTTGTGTATCGGGGACAGCATCATCCGGACGAGGACCTGCCCGGCGGTCGGCACGGGTGTCTCCACCTCGGTCAGGGCGACGACGTCGCCGGGGTCACCGAAGGTATCATGTGTGGCGGCTTTCATGGCAGGTCTCCTGATTGTTCAAGGGCACCGGATCGCCGCGGGCGGCCGCGCCGCATGGGGCGGCGAACGCCTGTTCTCGTGCCGTGGCACCCCGAGAGGGGGTGCGGACTGGGCGAGAGGAGGGAGATTTGCGGGCATCCGGTCATCGGCCGCACCTATGACCCGGATGCGAACACGTCCACCGTCACCGGGTGAAGTCATCTTAACGTGAACTGTCCGAGGTGCGGGCAGGCGCGCCGCCCGCCGGCCGAAGGGCGGCCGAGAAACCGGTCGCCCTTCGGTATCCTACTGGAACGTGCCCGGCATCAGGGTCTTGGGTAGCCAGAGTGCGATCTCCGGGAATGCGATGATCAGCAGCAGGATGATCAGCATGGGGGCAAGAATGATGACCACGTCGCGCATGACCTGAACCACGTTCAGCCCCCCGATGGCCGCCGATATCAGCAGGCATAACCCGTAGGGTGGCGTCACGAGGCCGAAGGCGAGGGCGACGATGCCGATGATGGCGAAGGCGATGGGGTCGATGCCCGCATTCTGCGCCACCGGCATCAACACGGTGCCCAGAATGATGATCGTCGGGATCGCGTCGATGAACAGGCCGAAGAACAGGAACAGCGCCGCGATGACGATGGCCGTGCCGAAGGGCCCGAACTCCAGCGCCGTCATCGTGCCGACGATCAGGCGTGGCACGTTGTAGAACGACAGCATCCAGCCGAAGGCGCTGGCCGTGCCGATGGCGAACAGGCTGATCGCCGCGAACCGACCCGTATCATAGAAGATGTTGCCGAGGTCCCGCACCTTGACCGTGCGATAGACGAACATGCCGAGGATCAGGGAATAGCCCGCCGCGATGATGGCGCTTTCGGTCGGGGTGACGATGCCGCCCACGATGCCACCGATCACCAGGATCGGGGTCAGCATGGCAAGGGCGGCCCCCTTGAATGCCTTCCACGTCTCCGACAGCGACGGCGTTCCGGCGACGGGGTAACCATACACCTTCGCATAGGCATAGACCGTGCCCATCAGCGCAAGGCCGATCATTAGGCCGGGGATTGCCCCGCCAAGGAACAGCGCGCCGACCGACACCTGCATCACGCCGCCCCAGACGACCATCAGGATCGACGGCGGGATGATCACGCCCATGACGGACGAACAGGCGGTGATCGCGACGGCGAAGCGCGTGTCATATCCTTCGCGCACCATCGCGGGGATCAGGATCTTGCCGCAGCCTGCCGCATCGGCGGTCGATGAGCCCGAGATACCGGCAAAGAGCATCGACACCGCCACGTTCACATGCCCCAGACCACCGGGCAGCCAGCCGGTAAGCACGCGGGCCAATTCGATGAGCCGGTCCGTCACCTTGCCCGAGTTCATCAGGTTCGCCGCCAGCAGGAAGAACGGCACGGCGAGCAGGATGAACGAATTGTAGGACTGGAACATCCGGTCCAGAACGATGAACGGCGTCAGGCGCAGTTCCAGCATCACGACCGGGATGGTGGCAATGCCGAGGGCAAAGGCCACGGGCACGCGGATCGCCACAAGAAAGATGAAGCCACCGACGAGCAGCGCGCAGGCAAGGCCTGTTCCGACAATCATTAGAGAGTTCCCCGTGTCATGCGGTAGGTCGAGATCACCTCCCACAGGCGGTAAGTTGCGAAGACGGTCCAGACGGCGCCCGCGATCGGTACGGTGATATGCGTCACCATCAGGTTCGCACGCATCATCACCGACCTCTGGTTTCCGCCGAATTCGGCGTATTCGATGCCATAGATGGCGAACAACGCGGAAAAGGCGATGATCAGGATCAGAACCACGCCCTGTTGCAGCAGGCGGCCCAGGGGGCGCGTGGCGTCCGGAATGACACGCACGTCGAAGTGGGTGCCGTCCCAAACAGCGACCATGGAGCCGATCATCACCACCCAGATGAAGATGAACGTCGAGAGTTCTTCGGTCCACAGGAAAGTCGGGATGATCCCGGTATAGCGCGACAGGACCTGCATCGCGACGGGGATGGCTAGGGCCCCCATAAGTACGCCCAGCAGCACGCGCAGCAGATTGCAGAATTGGTCAAGGATGCGACCGATCATGGGGGAACCCGTATTCAAGAGAAGAAAGTGTCCGGAGGCGACAGGCGCCCCCGGACGGTCGTGACGGCGGTCCCGTTTCCGGGACCAGCCGGGGAGGGTTCACATCCCGCGGACCGCTTCCAGCAGCTCGGTCGCGCCCAGTTCGGCGGCGTAGGCATCCTGTACGGGGATGACCATTTCGAGCATCGTGTCGCGGTCCTCGAATTCGTTCAGGGTCACTTGGCCGGCATCGACCATTTCCTGAAGTTTCTCGCCGTCCTGACGGCTTTCCAGTTCACGGCCATAGGCACCGGCCTCGGCACCCGCTTCCATGATCGCGGCCTGAACATCGGCATCGAGGCTGTCGAAGGTCTTGGCGGACATCACGATCGGGCGCACGGTGATCGTGTGCTGCGTCAGCGTGATGTAGGGGGCGACCTCGTAGAACTTGAGGTTCTGGATCGAGGCGGCTTCGTTCTCGAAACCTCCGATGACGCCGGTCTGGATGGCGTTGTAGACCTCGTTGTAGGCGATGGCCGAGGGGGCAGCGCCGACGGCGGCAAAGGTCTGGGCCTGGATCGGGGCGCCCATGACGCGCATCCGGTGACCGGCCAGCTCTTCCATGTTGGCGATCGGCTCCTTGGAGACGAGGTTGCGCACGCCGCCACCGGTATAGCCGACGATCACGATACCGGCCTTCTCGCGGAGTTCCTCCTCCAGCGGGGCAAGGGCATCGGAGGACAGGACGGCGTTCCAGTGGTCCAGATCACGGAACAGGAACGGCATGTCCATCAACGGGATGGATTCCGCGAACACGGCCATGTTGGAGGGGGCGATGATCGTGTAATCGACCGCAACGCCCTGATTGAGGTAGGTGACGTAGTCGCTCTCGACGCCCAGCTCCCCGTTCAGGCGCAGATCGAATTCGATGCCGTCGGTTTTTTCCTGGACGAGTTCCTCGAACTTGCGCAGCGTCTTGGTGAAGGCATGCTCCTCATCGAACATGCTGGCCCCGCGCAACGTGGTTTGCGCCGACGCCGCACCGGCCAATCCGGCCACGGCAACAGCACCCGCGAGCATGACGCCCGTCAGTGTAAATTTGGTCATCTTTTTTCTCCCTTTGGTGCGGCCCTCGGCGCAGTCGACTGCGCCCACCCTTAACCGGTCACCTAGTATCCCAGATTGAAATGGATCAGCGCGCAAAAGGCAAACAAAATCTTGAAGTTTTTCTATCTCAAATGCTTGGAGCGGTTTTGCATGTTTCGAACAGCCTCGCTTGCGGCCCCCCTCGGGGCGGGCCGGGCATGGGCGAATCCGGCGACGTTTCGCATCGGAATGTCGGGCTCTCGGGATGACATCCTTCCCTGATCCTGCGCGATCCGGGAACAAGCCGCCCCCGATCGGGGTTTTCCTGTCATCGCAGCACAAGGGCCCATCATGTCAACGACCTCGCATAGACCGCATCGCGGCCATCTTGCCGATACGCCGACCGAAGTGCCGCCGCGCGGCTGGAAGGATATCGCCCGCCGGGTCGTGGCGGAAACGTCCGACGACCGTGTGCTTCTGGTGGCCGCGGGGGTGACGTTCTATCTGCTTCTGGCGCTGGCCCCGACGCTGGCTGCGTTCGTGTCGCTTTACGGCCTGTTCTTCGACACGGGCTCCATCCAGGAACACATGGCGGTCCTGCAGGGCATCGTTCCGGATGGCGGCATGACGATCCTGCAGGATCAGATCGACAGGCTGGTCAGCACGGATCAGGGGACGCTCGGCTTTGCCTTCGTCCTGTCGCTTGCCGTCGCCCTGTGGAGTGCGACATCCGGCATGAAGTCCCTGTTCGAGGCGATGAACGTCGCCTACGACGAAAACGAAAAGCGGGGTTTCGTCGGCCTGACGCTGCAGGCCTTTGCCATGACGGTCGTGACGATGGCGGGTGCCATTGCCCTGATCACGACCGATATCGTGCTGAGCGCCGTTCTGGGCGCATCGGGCGGGGTGATCGCGACGATCGTGACCGCTGCGCTGGGGCTTCTGGCGCTGGTTCTGTTCATGGCCGCCCTCTATCGTTACGGCCCCTCGCGCGAGGCGCCTGAATGGGCATGGATCACGCCGGGCGCGATCCTGGCCGCGATCTGCATCGTGCTCGTCTCGGTGGCCTTTTCCTTCTACGTCTCGAATTTCGGCACCTACAACGAAACCTACGGGTCGCTTGGCGCGGTGGTCGGTTTCCTGACCTGGCTGTGGCTGACGTTGACGGTTCTGATCCTCGGGGCCGAGTTGAACTCCGAGATGGAACATCAGACCGCGCGCGACACGACGACGGGCCAAGATGAACCGATGGGCCAGCGGGGGGCCGTCATGGCGGACAAGGTGGCGCGCCCGTCGACCGATGCCCATTAGACCAGGTCCAGCAGCAGCTTGACGGCAAGGGCGCCAAGGAACAGCAGGATCACGCGGTCGAACATCGCCGCGCTGAACCGCTGACCGATCCATTCGCCAACCGGGACGGCGGCCGTCAGCGGGATCAACGCGAACAGCCCCAGCAATGCCGTGTCCACCGTCATGATCCCGTAATGGATCTGCACCGGAAGCTGGATGACGCAGGTCGCGGCGAAAAAGGCCGATACCGTCACGATGAACTGGGGCCGGGGCAGGGCCATCGAAGACAGGAACGTCACCGCCACCGGGGCCGAGATTCCCACGGCCCCCTGCAGGATGCCGCCCGTGCCACCGGCCAGCCATACCCAGCGGTCGGCGATGGCCTGTGACAACCGCAGGTCGGGCCGCGTCAGCCGCAGCGCGATGAAAGCCACGATCAGGCAGACCATCACCGCCTCGACCACCGCCACGGGCAGCCACGCCAGCGCCAATGTGCCCACGCCTGCCCCGAGGGCCCCGCTGATCGCGAGGCGGCGAACGAACGCCGGATGGACGGCATGGGCGCGGAACTTGCGTACCTGGTTCAGGTTCGTGACGAGGTTCGGCAGGACCATCACCGCGACCGCGACCCGCACATCATAGAGCGACGCAAGCACCGGCACGGAGATCACGGGCAGGCCTGCCCCCGTCGCCCCCTTGAGGATGCCGCCCAGCGACAGCGCCACGGCCACCGCCAACAGCGCCCATGGATCCGTCAGCGACAGCGCCCCCATCGCGGGTCAGGCCCGCGCCCGGGCAGCGGCGCCCGCGCGCAGCAGCAGGGCCAGGCCGGCAAAGGCGGCAACGCCGATCAGATCCGTGGCCCAGGATTGATACAGCAGCGTCAGCCCCACCACCGCGAAGGTGCCCCGCAGCGCCATTGGCAGTTTCGCGAACAGGTAGCCGACGACAGCCACCGAGAAACAGAATACGCTGAGCAATCCGGTCACGACCGCCACGGCGATTTCAGGCGCCGTCCCGTCCATCAGGAGGGCAGGACCGAAGAAGAACATGAACGGCAGGATGTAGCTGGTGATGCCATAGGCGAAGGCCGTCCAGCTTGTCTTGTTGATATCGGAGTCCGCGATTCCCGCGGCCACGTAGGATGCCAGGGCAACGGGCGGCGTGATGGTCGAGATGCAGCCATAGAAGAAGACGAACAGATGCGCCGTCATCAGGGGAACGCCCATGCTGACGAGGGCCGGGGCAACCACCGTTGCAAGGATCAGATAGGCCGCGGTCGTCGGCAGGCCCATGCCGAGGATGATCGAGGTGATCATCGTCAGCAACAGGGCGATCACCGGCTCACCCCCCGAAACGGTCACGATCAGGCCGGAGATCTTCGAGCCCAGCCCCGTCATCGCGAGAACGCCCGCGATCAGGCCCGCGCCCGCACAGGCCACGGCGATGGACATGACGGATTTGGTCCCCTGTTCTAGGGCGTCCAGCGTCTTGGCCATGAAACCACGCAGGTTGCGCAATTCCAGCAGGACGCACCCGGCCAGCAGAACACCGAGGGCGGTAAACGATGCCTTGAACGGAGAGTATCCCGAAACCATCATTCCGACCAGCAGGACGAAGGGCACGATGAACCGCAGGCCCGGAAGCAGGACGGACATCAGCGGTGCCTCGTCCGTCGGGGCCGGAACCGGGGCAATCCCCATGCGCAGACCCTGCAGATGCACCATGAAGAAGATCGAGGTGAAGAACAGCAGTGCCGGGATCAGCGCCGCGGCCATGATCGAGGAATAGGGAACACCGATGATCTCGGCCATGATGAAGGCCGCGGCCCCCATGACGGGCGGCATGATCTGCCCTCCGGTCGACACCACCGCCTCGATCGCGCCCGCCTGATGCGGCTTGTAGCCTTCTCGCTTCATCATCGGGATCGTCATCGTGCCGGTGACGGCAACATTGCCCGCCGCCGAGCCGGAGATCATGCCTAGCAGCGTCGAAAAGACCACCGCCGTCTTGGCGGACGCGGCACGCGCGCCACGGGTCAACCTACTGGAGATCTGGAAGAAGAAATCCCCGGCGCCGAAGGTATTCAGGAAGGCGCCGAAGATCGAGAACATGATGATGAACGTGGCCGAGACGCCAAGCGGAATGCCGTAGACCCCTTCGGATGACGTCGTCATGAAACCCGCCACCCGCGATGCCGCATAGCCGCGGGATTCGAACACGCCGGGCAACCACGGGCTGACGATGGGGTAGGCAAGGAAGATCAGGATGATCCCCGCGAGGAACCAGCCGATGCGCCGGATGACGGCAAACATGACCAGCCCGATGACCACCGCCCCGACCGCAATGTCCGTATCGTTGGTGATGCCCCCGGACAGGGCGATGTCCAGCCAGCGGGAATACAGATACCACCCGGTTCCTGCCGCAAGTGCGGCGCAGATGCCATCGACGATCAGCAGGGGCCACGGCAGGGGGGCACCCTCGGGCAGGGTGGCAAGGCGCTTTTCGGCCAGCACGAGGAAAATCAGCACCAGCATCATCGCAAGGTGGACGATGCGCACCTCCAACGTCGAGACGGAGGCAAAGCCGGAAACGAGGTACAGGTGCCAGAGCCCGAGGCCGATCGCCAGCCAACGAGTTGTCGTGCGCAAGGATGTCAGTATCATATCAGCGCCTTAGCTGCTGCAGGTTGGGGCCCGGGCCAAGGCCCGGACCCGTGGGGGATCACTG
The DNA here is from genome assembly GCF_041403465.1 of Jannaschia sp. 2305UL9-9. Lineage (NCBI taxonomy): Bacteria > Pseudomonadati > Pseudomonadota > Alphaproteobacteria > Rhodobacterales > Roseobacteraceae > Jannaschia > Jannaschia sp. 2305UL9-9. The sequence continues at coordinate 279,814 of NZ_JBGEHM010000002.1, read as the reverse complement.
CTCGTCGAAGAAGCGCTTGGCGCCGGGATGCAGCGGAACCGCGATGTCGTAGGCTTCGGAGGCGACGATCTGGCGCGCATTGGCGTTCTCGGTCGCGAACTCCTCGAGGTTGCCATAGATCGCCTTGGTGATCTGATAGATCTTGTCCTCGTCCGCGTCGGCCTGCGTGATCAGGATGTTCTTGGTGCCCAGAACCGTCAGCGGCCCGTCGGTGCCATAGGCCTCGGCCGGAACTTCGACGATGGAGTAATAGGGGAACTGGTCGATGATCTCGTCCAGTTTTTCCCGTCCGATGTCGACGAAGGCGATGTCCGTCGTGGTCGAGGTCTGGATCACCGCACCTGCCGGAAAGCCGGACAATGCGATGGAGGCATCGACGGCCCCGTCCGACAGCTGGCTGAAGCCGTCCGCATACGACAGGAAGCTCGGGGTGATGTCACCGAAGCTCAGGCCATGGACGCTGAGCACATCGTTCAGCAGGTTCAGCGTGCCGCCGCCCGCCGGGCCGACAGCGACCCGCTTGCCCTTGAGGTCGGAAATGCTGGTGACGTCGGAGCCGTCCAGCGTGACGATATGCAGGATCGAGCTGTGAAGGGTGCCGATCGACGCGATATCGATATTGTCCTGATACGGGGGCATCCCCTGTGAGGCAAAGAAGGACGTGTTCGCATTGCCGATCGCGATGTCGACCTCTCCGTTGCCGATCAGGCGGGGGTTTTCGGTGCCGCCGGCGGTCACGACAGGAACCATCGTGTAGTCCGGCGCATGCTTGTTCACGAGGTTGGCCGCGGCCTGCCCCACGGGATAGAAGGCCCCCCCGAGGCTGGCCGTGCCGATGCGCAGCTCCTCGGCCTGCGCACCGAATGCCGAAACCGCCATGGCAATTCCGGCGAGCATCATGCGTGTGTTCAAGGTGGTCATAGAATCCTCCCAAATTCTCGTGTCCTGTCTGGAACCATCAGCGAAGCCTGTCGTCAGGTCAATAAAAATATCGATTTTGAAAACATGAGGCTGGATTGTCGACTTTTACTGCGCAATGGTGGCCGTAGTTTCCAAGCAATGGGAGGGACGCAGACATGGGCAAGGGAATCAGACGGGTCGTGACGGGACACGACGAAACCGGAAAGGCCATCGTCGTTTCCGACGACATCGCCACCAACATTCTGAGCCGGCCAAACCGCCCCGGCGTAACCTTGACGAACTTCTGGCAGACCTTCGAGAACCCGGTGCCCTTCGACGGCCCGGATGAGACGTTGGACGGCCCCCTCGTCCTCAAGCCGCCAAAGAATGGCACCGTCTTCCGCTTCGTGGAGTTCGAACCGGAGGACCCCGAGGTTCTCAAGACCCTCGACGGACGCGCCGCCTTTGCCGAGATGGGTGCCGCCGACCGGATCAAGGACAATCAGCGGCACCCCTTCATGCACCGCACCGACAGCCTCGATTATGCGGTCGTCGTGAAGGGCAAGATCGTCATGATGATGGACGAGGAGGAGGACGACCTCGTGCTGGAGGCCGGGGATGTCCTGATCCAGCGTGGCAACAACCACGCCTGGTCCAATCAGTTCGACGAAACCTGCATCATCGCCTTTGTCCTGATGGACGGCAAAGGCGACATCGACCGGTGGTAAGTGACATGGATATCAAGCTCAGCCCCAAGGTGACCCTGTATCACGCACATCACTCGACCTGTTCGCAGAAGGTGCGCATTGCCCTCGCGGAAAAGGGCATCGAGTTCGAGAGCGTCATCGTCGACCTTGCCAACAAGGGACACCTGACGCCCGAATACCTCGCGATCAACCCCAACGGCGTGGTTCCGACGCTGGTGCATAATGGCGCGACGATCGTCGATTCCTCGGTGATCATCGAATACCTCGATGAAGTGTTCGACGGCCCGTCCCTGCTGCCCGCCGATCCCGTGGCCCGCGCGAAGGTGCGCGCCTGGATGCGCTTTCTGGAGGAGGTGCCGACCTATGCCGTGCGCGTGCCATCTTTCAACAAGGCCTTCCTCGGGCGGTTCGAGGGGATGTCGAACGATGAGTTTCAGGAAAGCCAGGCCGACGTCCGCCCCCTGCGCAAGCATTTCTACCGCAAGATGTCCGAGAACGGGTTCGGCGCCGAGGCGGTGCAGGAAAGCCTCGACCAGATGACGCTGACCTGCAGTCGCATGCAGAAGGCGTTGCAGGACGGTCCCTGGCTGGCGGGCGAAGATTTCAGCCTTGCCGACGTGGTTGCCGCCCCCCTGATCGACCGCATGGCGGATCTGGGCCTCGACGATATCTGGACCACCGATTTCCCGCTGGTTGAGGATTGGTTCCAGCGGATGAAGGCCCGCCCGACCTATGACATCGCGATCTACGCCGGCGCCCGCCTGTCCGAGACGCACCAGATCCGCGAACTGGCGGCCAAGGTCTGATCCGCGCGGAGCGGCGGCCCCGCCATGGGGCGCCGCACCGTATCAGGCCGTCAGCAGGGCGAAGATGCCGACGAAGACCACGTAGCAGATCAGCGCGTATTTCAGGTTCCAACGCCACGTCAGGGTCGTGGGCGCGATGCCGGTCGTCGCGCTGACCAAAAGGGTCGCGGTCGCATTGGGCGAGGCCAGCATGCTGATCGCCCAACCCGCCGACAGGGCAAAGACGATATGCGTCGGCTCCGCCGGCAGGACGGGGATGGTCGCGATCACCTGTCCGATGAACACCACCAGCATGATCGGACTGATCGCGACCTGTCCACCCAGCGTGATCAGTATGGGCAGCGTGGCAAGGAACAGCCATCCCGGTACCGACGACAGGTCGGCGGCCGCGGCCCAGGCCTCGACCGGCAGAACCTGTGCCAGGGCCCGCCCGATGAACCCCGACAGGCCAAGGGCGATACCGCTGCGCGCCAATGCGGGGGCCGAGGCCGACAGGATGCCTGGCAAGTCGCCCATCCGGCCCGTGCCCGCGCGGGCCTGTGCGGCGAACCACGCGGCGGTGACGGCGGGCGCCACGAACATCAGCGCCAGCGCCGTCGAGAACCCGGCAACCGCCCGCAACGTCAGGGTGCCCGCGATCAGCAGGGTGCAGACGGCGGCGACCTTGCCCATCGCGGACCAGGGAACCGCCAGTTTCGGCGCCTCGGCCAAGGAACGCGGCCATTCCCAGCGATCATACAACCGGCCGATCCCGATCATCACCACCGATGTGGCAAGCCCGATCACCACGAGGCGGGGCCAGTCGACATCCGTGAACAGCGTCAGCAGCACCGCCTGCGACAGGGTCGTCGGCGCCCAGAGGAGGATCCACGCGAACCCCCGCATCAGGCCGGTCAGCTGCCGCCGCTCCAACGCGGGGTCGGGTGTGCCGTCGGCGGTGACGGCGCTTTTCTGGATCAGGGGCGCCATCAGGCTGATCGCGCCGAAGTTCAGGAACACGCCGAAGACATGGCCCCCGAGGGCGGTGGCATAATACCGGCGGCCCGCGCGCTGGGCGGTCAGATAATGCCCGACCGTCAGGATGCCGCGCGACCGTTCGGCGGCGATCTTGAGGACCGTCAGAAGGGCGATGAAGGCCGCGAAAAACGCGGCGAGGTCGAGGGCGGACCACAGCGTTTCGTACCCAGCCGCACCCGACCGGATCAGCAGCGCAGCCAGGATCAGGGCCGCCGTCAGCAACAGCCATTCCCGGATCGTGCTGGTCGTCAGGCCCAACAGGCACAGCGCGCAGAACAGGCTACGCGCTGCCTGATCGGCGGGCCCGAACCCTGTCGCCGCAGCCAGCAGGACCGCGACCGACAGGGCGATAAGGCACAGGGTCAGGGCGGCCCGGACATTCATCGGTCGCACCAGGCCGGAGGCGTGCTAGACTGCCGCGCAAGGAGGCGCCGATGACGAACTGGATCATGTCCCTGACCGACGGGACGACACAGGCCGAGGCGGGCGTTGTCTGGACGCGCTACGCGCACCTGAAACCCGACGATCACCCGGCCGGGCAGGGCACGGTTCTGGAAGATGCGGCCAAGGGCGATCTGTCCTTCGTGCTGACGCGCGAGCCGCTCTTCGGTCCGGTGCTGCATCAGTCGCAGATCACGCTGCCAGCGGGGCCGGTCCTTTTGCGGCTGGACGAGGTTTTCTTTCCGCCCGGCGCGATCGCCTATCGCCACGTCCATCCCGGCCCCGGTATCCGCCACCTCGTGCGGGGACGCCTGCATTTGCAGGCCGACGATCACGCGTTTGAGGCGGCGCCCGGCGACAGTTGGTTCGAGGACGCCAACAGCCCCGTGCGCGCCACGGCCCTCGAACAATCCAGCTTCGTGCGGTTCATGGTCCTGCCACCCGAGTTCGCGGGCAAATCCACCCTGACGATCCTGTCCGACGAGGACCGCGCGCGCCCCCGGCGACAGCAGACCCACCGGCATGTGGATGCCCTGATCCATCCGGGTCAGTGACGGTCGTCCAGATAGGATGTGCTCCAATCCGGGTCGGCCTCGGCCGGCTCCGATGACAGGCCTGCCGCGCGGATGCCCGCGATGGCGCAGTATTCGTCTTTCTCGGATGTATCGCCGCTGATGCCCACGGCCCCGATGGTGACACCGTCCCGTTCGACCAGAACCCCGCCCGGCACCGGTATCAGGCGGCCATCCGACGCGGTGGCCAGTGCCGCCTGAAACGTGGGCCGTGCCGACAGGCGGTCCCGGATCAGACGGCTGGAAATGCCCATGCCCAAGGCCCCCCATGCCTTGCCGAAGGCGATGTCATGGCGCAGCAGGCCGGAGCCGTCCTGCGACTGACAGGCGACCATGCGCCCGCCCGCGTCGATCACCACCACCGTCAGCGGCAGCAGGTCGTTCTCTGCGCCGACGCGCAGGGCCTCGGCGATGATGGTATTGGCATGGTCCAGCGACAGGGACGTTTGCAGGCGCATTCTTGGTTCCTCTCAGCCCATCATCAGTTCGGGCAAGACGGTGATGATTTCCGGAAAGGCCAGCAGCATCCCGATGGTGATCACGTCCGCCACGAAGAACAGGCCCACGCCCCGGAACACGTCGCCCAGCGGAATGTCTGGCCGGACCCCGTTGACCACGAAGCAGTTCAACCCGATCGGCGGCGTGATCAGGCAGACCTCGGCCATCTTGACCACGATGATGCCGAACCAGATGCTGTCGAAGCCCAGGGCGATGACCGCCGGATAGACCACCGGCAGCGTCAGCAGCAGCATCCCGATCGCATCCATGAACATGCCCAAGACGGCATAGCCCAGCAGGATGCAGATCATGATCACCATCGGCGGATAGGGCAGGTCGACGATCCAGTTGGTGAACGCCTCGGGCAGGCCCGAAAACCCGAGGAACCGCACGAAGATCAGCACACCCCAGATCAGCGAAAAGATCATGACGGTCAGCTTGGCACTCTCCATCAGCGATCCCTTGATCGCCGACAGGGGCGTGCCGCGCAGCAGGGCCATGATGAACACGACGGCCGCGCCCAATGCGCCCGCCTCGGTCGGCGTAGCCCAGCCGGAATAGATCGACGTCATGATGATCGCGACCACGAGAAAGATGGGCGTGATACCGGGCAGGGATCGGACCCGCTCACCCCATGTGAACCCGGAGACCGAGGGCGCGGCCTCGGGCTTCATCATGGCCCATATAATGATGATCCCGGCATAGACGGCGGCCGACACGATCCCCGGCAGGAACCCCGCCAGCAGCAGGCGACCCACCGATTCCTCGACGATGATGGCGTAGATCACGAGGATCGCGGAGGGCGGGATCAGCGTCGCCAGCGTGCCGGCAGAGGCGACCACCCCCGCCGCCATGCGCCGGTTGTAGCCGTATTTCAGCATCTCGGGGATGGCGACACGGCTGAACACGGCGGAGGTCGCGGTCGACGCCCCCGAGACGGCGGCAAAGCCCGCGGTCGCGAACACGGTCGCCACGGCCAGGCCGCCGGGCAGCCAGCCAAGCCATTTGCGCGCGGCGTCGAACAATTGCTGCGTCATGCCCGCGTGGAACGCGAGGAACCCGATGAAGATGAACATCGGCAGGACCGACAGGGCATAGGCCGATGATTTGGAATGCGGCACCGTGCCGACGATGCCCGCCGCCGGGCCCCAGCCCAGCAGTTCCACCAGACCCAGCAGGCCGACGATGGCCGCGGCAAAGACCACGCGCACGCCAAGGAAGATCAGGACCATCATCAACCCGAGCGCGATCAGCCCGACGGTGAACGGGTCGGAAAAGCCGATACCGAGGATCATCGTGTCGCCTCCGGCGCATCGGCTTCGTCGCCCATGACCTCGTGGATTTCATCCTGCGCCTGTTCGGCGACGTCCTTCATCGTGACGACCGCCACCGGCGCCTTCGACGGGTCGAGGAACAAGCGCACCGACCCCCACAGTTGCAGCGACAGCCGCACGAACCAGATCGAGAAGGCGATCGGCACCAGCAGTTTCGAGGGCCAGACCGGGTATTCCGCATCCATCGTCGTGTCGCCCAAGGTGTAGGAGCGCAGGAAATGTTCGAACCCGTACCATGCCAGCACGCCGATGATGGTCAGCGCGACCAGCGTGCCGAAGATCTCCGCCGCCCAGAGACCGCGACCCGACAGCTTGCCGATCAACAGCTCCATCCGGATGTGACTGCCGAGGCGCTGGCAATAGGCGGCGCCAAGGAATGCCATCGACGCCATCGAAAGCTCGACCAGGTCGATGTAGCCGGGCAGCGGGCTGTTGAAGACGGATCGCAGGACGATCTGCGCCACGCCAAGGCACATCAGCCCCATGATGGCGAAGGCGGCCACGAGGTTCGCAAGATCCTCGACCGGCATCCACGCCCTGTGCAGGCGCCCGAGGGTGCCGTCGTTCCTGTCGATATGTGCCATGGTCGTTCCCCCGCCCGTGCCGTCGTCTTGTGCCCCGGCGGACAGATGCCGCCGGGACAGGTCGCATCAGCGGATCACTGGGCCTGCGCTTCTTCGGCGTAGGTCCAGATCGCGTCGAACACCGCCTGGCTGTCGAACTTGTCGGCGTTGTCCGCGATCCAGGCATCCCAGACCGGCTGACCGGCGACGGTGCGGAATTCCTCGATCTGCTCGTCCGAATAGGTGACGGCCTCCATCGTCTCGGCGAACAGGGGCAGGTTCTTTTCGTCGGCGGCGGCATAGGCGGCCTGCGTGACGTCCATCACCATCTCGCGCTGATCCATCAGCAGCTGCTGATACTGCTCGGGCAGGGCGGCATAGGCCGACTTGGAGAACAGCCAGCCGCATTCGGAGGTACCGGGCGCAAGGTTCGCCGTGTACCAATCCGCCTCTTCGTTGATGCCGAAGGAGACATGCGCATAGGTATAGGGGAAGGCGGCGGCGTCGACGGCGCCGCGCTGGAACGCGGTCGAGGTCTCACCGGCGGGCAGCGTCTGCTTGACGGCGCCCAGCGCCTCCATCGCGTCGCCAAGGCCACCGCCCGCACGAACGCGCAGGCCGGACCAATCCGACAGTTCGGTCGGGGCATCGCCCTTGCCGAGGATCTCGTACTGCGGCAGCAGGCCCGAGACGTAGGGCATGGCGTTCCATTGATCCATGTCGGCGATGATGGCGGGATGTTCGAACATCTTGGCGCGGACGTACTTGTCGACCGCCGGGTCGCCCAAGGGCAGGAACGGCAGCGAGAACACCATCCACGCAGGGTTCTTGCCCGGGTGGTAGAAATTGCAGATCGCGGCCCCTTCGAAGGCGTTGATCAGCAGGCCGTCGAGGTTTTCGCGGCTGCCGGACAGCTGGCCGCCATAAAAGATCTGAATACGGAAATTGCCGTCCGTCGCCTCGGACACGCGTTCTGCCATGGCCTCCATCCCGGCAGACAGCGCGCGGGGATTGCCCCAGAACGACAGTTTCCAGAACACTTCGGGGCCATCGACCTCGGCCGCGGCGACCGGCGCGGCAGACAGCATCGTCAGCGCCGTACAGGACGCCAGCATGAATTTCGTGAATGACATTTCTTTCCTCCCTTTGATCGGCGTCCCCCCCGACGGCCGTCGCGACACTTTATGACGCAAGGCTATCATATCAAGAAAAATCGATGATACGTGCCTTTTCACCGGATCGTCGGTTTAAGTCGCAGGGCATCATGGTGACAGCCCTTCGCCTCAACACAAGATATTTCTGCCCCGGGACCGGATTTGCCCGGGCCCGGCCACGGGCAGGCCGGCCTCGGCGCGCGGCGGATCTGCCACGACAGATGCGTGGCAGATTTCGCAGGCATGGTGCGGCAGGTCTGCTAAGCAGTGCGTGCGACCCCGATCCCGAGGAGACGTCATGACTGGACGCGTCGATCCATTTGCGCACCACCCGGAGCTTCGCGACCGCATCGCGGACCCGGAAACATCGTTCTTCCGCACCCTCACCGTCGAAGGTCTGCTGCGCAGCAACCCGGAGCTGGGGCACCTGCGCGGCTGGGTGTTTTCCGACACGCGGAGGGAGGCGATCCGGCGCGAGGCCCTGCGCGGCCACAGCGGCGATCTGTGGGTCTTTGCCTATGGTTCGCTGATGTGGGACCCGGCGATCCGCTTTGCCGACGTGCGCCGCGCCCATGCCCCGCACCATGAACGGCAATTCATCCTGCGCGACACCAAGGGCGCGCGCGGCACGCAGGAGGCGCCCGGCATGATGGCCGCGTTGGACGCCGGAGGCGGCTGCGACGGGCTGGCCTTTCGCATATCCGCCGACAATGTGGACACGGAGACCGAGATCCTCTTTCGACGGGAAATGATCGGCCCCGGCTATCATGCCGTGTTCATCGAAGCCGACATCGGCGCGGAGGCGATCTGTGCGCTGACCTTTCTGGCCGACCATGGATCACCGGATATCCATCCCGACATCTCGCGTAGCGATCAGGTGCGCCACATCGCGACCGGCAAGGGTTTTCTCGGGACGAGCCGGCAATACCTCGTGAACGTGGTCGACCACTTCAGGCATCTGGGGATCGTGGATCGGCATTGCGCCGACCTGCTGGTCGAGGTCGATGCCTATATCGCGGCGCATGGCCTGCGCGGGGACCTGCCATGACGGCGGTTCCCTTCTTCGACGGTCACAACGATTTCCTGCTGCGCCTGATGAAGACATCCGTTCCACGCGATGATGTCTGGCTTGGCGACGGGGGGGTGGGGCACCTCGACCTTGGCCGCATGAAAAGGGCGGGTTTCGCCGGCGGTCTGTTCGCGATCTTCGTGCCGCCGCAACGCGCAGGGAAGCCACCGGATTTCCGGGTTCTGATGGCACGGCCACCCTACCGGATGCCGACCCCGCCGATGATGACGCACGCGGAGGCACAGCCCGATGCGATGACGATGGCGGGGCTGCTGCATTGGATGGCGCGGGCGGCCCCCGATGATTTCCGGCTCTGCACCTCGGTCGGCGGTCTGCGCGGCACGATGGATGCGGGTATCATCGGCGGCATCATGCACATGGAGGGGGCCGAGGCGATCGGCCCGGACCTCGACGCGCTCTACCTGTTTCACGAGATGGGCCTGCGATCCCTCGGACCGGTCTGGAGCCGGGACACGATCTTCGGCTGTGGCGCACCCATGGCCTATCCGGGCACGCCGGACACGGGGCCCGGCCTGACCGAGGTCGGCAAGGACCTGATACGCCTGTGTGACGAGCTGGGCATCATGATCGACCTGTCGCACCTGAACGAAAAGGGGTTCGACGATGTGGCCGCGACGTCGCACGCGCCGCTGGTCGCGACCCATTCGAATGCCCATGCGCTTTGCCCCTCGCCACGCAACTTGACCGACCGGCAGTTGCACATGATCCGGGAGCGCGGCGGCATGGTGGGGCTGAACTTCGCAACCTTCTACCTGAACCCCGATGGGCGTGCGGCGTCAGACATGGGTTTCGACGTGATCCTGCGACAGGTGGATTACCTGATCGATCAGCTGGGCGAGGACCATGTCGGCCTCGGCTCGGATTTCGACGGCTGCATCCTGCCGGACGTGATCGGGGATGTCACAGGCGTGCAGTCGCTGTTCACGGCAATGGCCGACCACGGCTATGACGCGCCCCTGATTGCCAAGCTGGCGCGCGAAAACTGGCTGTCCTGTCTGGACAGGTGCCTGACGTAAGGCGGCGCCGCCGGATCGTCGGCGGCAACACCCGATCGACCGCGGCGAATTACGCGACCGTTCTGCCGCCGCAGATCACCCGCTGGATCGACGGTGTGCCGTCGCGGTCCCGCACGCGCAGAACATCGGCCCGCAGACCCGGCTGCAATGCGCCCCGATCCTGCAGGCCCGCCGCCTGTGCCGGGGTGCGCGTGACCGTTGCGACAGCGCGCGGAAGGTCGTTCCAGACCGCACTCAGGCGCCATGCCGCCAAAAGCAGCCCCGATGGCACGTAGTCCGAGGACAGGACGTTCAGCAAGCCGGCCCCGGCCAGATCCAGCGCCGAGACATTGCCCGAATGGCTGCCGCCCCTAATGACGTTCGGGGCCCCCATCATGACCGGGATACCCGCATCGCGACAGGCTTCGGCGGCTTCGAATGTCGTCGGAAACTCGGCCACCCGGACGCCGTGTCGCGCCGATACCGCGACCTGATCGGCGGTCGTGTCGTCATGGCTGGCCAGAACGGCCCCGATCCGGCGTGCCGCCGCCACGGCCCCGGCTTCGTGCGCGTCCCCATGGGCGTCCCGCAAGCGTTGCAGGTTGGCAACATGCGCCTGAAACCCCGCTTCGTCCATTCCGCGCTTGCCCATCACATAGGCCCGCAGTTTGGAGATATCGCGAAACTGCCGCTGGCCGGGCGTATGATCCATCAGGCTCAGGATGCCGACACCGTCCTGCGGCCCGAACGCGGCCAGTTCCTCCAACAGGGTTTCGGAACAGATCTCGGCCCGCAGGTGCAGGAAATGCTCGATCTGCAATCCCCCCGCGGCGCGCAGGGCCAACATCTCGGTCGCCAGGCCACGCGCGTATTCGACATAGGCCATCTTGCCCCCCGACAGGACGGAACCGACCCGCATGGCGTCGAAAACCGTGGTGATCCCGCAAGACGCCAGTTCCCGGTCATGGGCCATGAGAGCGGCGTCGTGGGGCCAATCGACACCGGGCCGCGGCTCGATATGGCGTTCGAGGCTGTCGGTGTGCAATTCGACCAGACCGGGCAGAACGACATCGCCCCGGCAATCCGTGGCTCCGTCGGGAACATCCGTCCCTTCCGTGATCGCGGTGATGATGCCATGGGACCAGGCAATCGCGCCGCGCATCGTGCGGTCATCCAGAACGAGGGTTGCGTTCGCAAGGCACCCCGACGTCACGTGGTCGTCATCCATGCTGGCCATAGGGGGATCGAAAGGAAGGGTCATGTCACGATATGCCATCTATTGTCTGCCGGAAGGGGAATTCGGGGCGCAGGGCGCCGCCTGGTTGGGGTGGGATGCCGCCGCCGGACGGGCGCTGCCAGTGCCCGAGGGGCGTGCCGCCTGGGTGGCGCAGCCGCGAAAGTACGGGTTCCACGCCACGCTGAAACCGCCGTTCCGTCTGGCGACAGGCCGCGATCGCGCCGGGTTGGAGAAAGCGGTGGCCGCATTGGCCGCGCGCACGGCACCGGGACGGGCCGACAGGCTGAACGTCGCTGCGTTCGGCGGGTTCGTCGCGTTTCGTCCGTCCGAAGGGCATGATTTCGCGCGGATCGCGGCCGCTTGCGTGATGGACCTCGACGCCTTCCGCGCACCTGCCCCGCCCAAGGAAACCTTGCGCCGACGGGCGGCAGGATTGTCCAGGGCACAGGAGGCGATGCTGCTGCGCTGGGGCTATCCGCACGTGCTGGACCAGTTCCGGTTCCACATCACCCTGTCGGGACGTGTCTCCGATGCGGCCGAGGTGCTGGAGGCGGCGCGCGCGCATTTCGATCCGCCCGCGCCCTTCATGCTGGACGCGCTGGCCCTGTGCGAGGAAGGGCAGGACGGAACCTTCACGCTGCTCCATCGCTATCCCCTGACCGGCGTCAACGCGCCGAGCGCCTGATCGACGGCGGCCTGCAAGGTGCCGTCGTTCGGGATGGTGACGACCGAAAGACCGTCTGGCAGGGGGGCGTTGCGCGACAGGCGGCCCGCAATCTCTGCCGGGGTTTCGCGGCCTCGCCCGGCAAGGCGCTGCGCAAGCGTTTCGGGCGTTGCGGTGATCGACAGGACCGACAGGTCCGGGAACACCCTTGCGGCCTGCTGCAACATCTTGCGCGACAGGTTGGCCAGACAGGTCTGACCATCGCGCACCCGGTCCAGCGTTTCGGCGGGAATGCCGTAGGACAGACCATGGGCCTGCCAGTGAAGCGCAAAGGCGCCGGCATCACGTCGGATGGCGAAATCCGTGGGCGAAACCGGCTCGAAGGGTTCCGTGCCGGATGCGGGCCGCGTGATTGCGCGGCGCACCCAATGCAGGGATGGATCCCGTGCGATCATGCCCGCAATGACGCTGTCCTTGCCTGCACCCGAGGGGCCGACAACGGCGATCAGCCGCCCCGTCACGCGGCGGCCTGTGGCGCATATTCGGCCACGTCGACCACCCGGTCGCATACCCGGTCGCGGGCGACATCGTCATGGAAGATGCCGATCACGGCGGCCCCGCGGGACTTGGCCGCTTCGATCAGCGACAGGACCACATCGCGGTTCGTGCCATCCAGCGATGCCGTCGGCTCGTCCAGCAGAAGGACCGGATAGGGATGCACGAAGCCGCGTGCCACGTTTACGCGCTGTTGCTCTCCGCCTGAAAACGTCGTCGGCGACAGCGACCAGAGGCGTTCGGGCAGGTTCAGGCGGGCCAGCAGATCCTCGGCCCGCGCGCGCGCCTCGTCCGGGGCACAGCCCAGCGCAAGCAGCGGATCGGCGACGACATCGCGTGCCGGAACGCGGGGCACGACCCGCAGGAATTGCGAAACATGGCCAAGACGGTCACGGCGCAAGGCCGCAATCGTGCGGGGCGGCGCGCCGACCAGTTCCGTCCCGAGGACCCGGATCGATCCCTCGGTCGCAAGGTAGTTGCCGGCAAGCATCCGCAGCAGGGTCGATTTCCCCGATCCGGAGGCGCCCCCCAGCGCGACGCATTCGCCGGGGGCGACCGTCAGGGCGGCATCCTGCAGGACGCCGATCCGTGCGGCGCCCTGATTGTGCAGAACGAAGGCCTTGGACAGGCCCGAGACTTCGACCGCGCTCATGCCGCCAACACCGATGATACGAGCAGTTGCGTATATCCGTGCTGCGGGTCGTCCAGCACCTGATCCGTAAGTCCGGTTTCCACCACGCGTCCATCCTTCATTACCATCAGGCGGTCGGCCAGAAGGCGCACCACCCCGATGTCATGTGTCACCACGATCGCGGCCAGGCCCATTTCCCGCACCAGCCCGCGCAACAGATCCAGCAGGCGGGCCTGCACGCTGACGTCGAGGCCGCCTGTCGGCTCGTCCATCAGAACGAGACGAGGTGCCGTCACGAGGGCACGCGCGATCTGAAGCCTCTGCTGCATCCCGCCCGAGAATTGAGCCGGCCTGTCGTCGATCCGGGCGGGATCGATCTCGACCCGTTGCAACCAATCGGCGGCCGTGGCGCGGATATCCCCGTAATGGCGCGCCCCGCCCGCCATCAGCCGTTCACCGACGTTTCCACCCGCGCTGACACCCATGCGCAGACCGTCTCGCGCGTGCTGATGCACGAAGGCCCAGTCGGTGCGCAGCAGGCGCCGCCTTTCGGGTTCGGCCATGGTACGCAGGTCGCGACCGGCATAGTGCAGACGGCCCGCATCCGGGGCGACGAACCCGGCGACGGAGCGCAGCATGGTCGTCTTGCCGGACCCGCTTTCGCCGACGACGCCAAGAACCTCGCCCGGGGCCAGGTCAAAGCCCACGTCTGCACAACCGATCCGGGTGCCATAGCGCACGGTCAGGTCGGATACTTCCAGAAGGGGGGTCATGCCGCGGCCTCCCGCCGGGCTTCGCAATGGTCCGTGTCCGAACAGACGAACATCCGGCCACCGGTATCGTCGGTCACCACCTCGTCGAGATAGACACCCTCGGCCCCGCACAGCGCGCAGGGGTGCGGCGCATGGGAGGGGTCGAAGGGATGGTCGTCGAAATCGAGGCTGACGACCTTCGTATGTGGCGGAATCGCATAGATCCGCGCCTCGCGCCCCGATCCGAACAGCTGAATCGCATCCATGGTCAGCTTGGGGTTGTCGAACTTCGGGATCGGCGACGGGTCCATCACGTAGCGCCCCTCCACCATGACGGGATAGGCATAGGCCGTCGCGACATGGCCGTGACGCGCGATGTCCTCGTAGAGCTTGACATGCATCAGGCCGTATTCCTCCAGCGCATGCATCTTGCGGGTCTCCGTCTCGCGCGGTTCGAGAAACCGCAGGGGTTCCGGGATCGGCACCTGATAGACGAGGATCTGCCCCTCGCTCAGCGGTGCCTCGGGGATGCGGTGACGCGTCTGGATCACCGTGGCTTCCGTCGTGCGCGTGGTCGTCTCCACATCGGCGACACGGGCAAAGAAGCGCCGGATGGAAACGGCATTGGTGGTGTCGTCGGCGCCCTGGTCGATGACCTTCAGGCGATCCTCGGGCGTCAGGATGCTGGCCGTGACCTGCACGCCCCCCGTGCCCCAGCCGTATGGCATCGGCATCTCGCGGCTGGCGAAGGGGACCTGATATCCGGGCACGGCCAGCGCCTTGAGGATCGCGCGACGGATCATCCGCTTGGTCGGCTCATCGAGATAGGCGAAATTGTAGTCGGTCACAGAAGCCCCCGTTCGACCAGGTCCTGGCGCAGGCCTGCCGCGCCGGTAAAGTGATGCCCCGCCATGCCGATCGCCCGTGCGCCGTCGACGTTGTGCATCTTGTCATCGACGAACAGGCATTGTTCGGGCGACAGGCCCGCGCGATCACACAGCAACCGGAAAATCGCGGGATCCGGTTTGATGAGCCCTTCGCGACCTGACACGACGAGGGTGCCAAAGACGCGGTCCAGTTCGGGATGCACCTCGGTCCCGGGCGCCCATGTTTCCGCGGACCAGTTGGTGATCGCGTGGATCTGAACGCCGGTCGCCTTCAGATCGTGCAGGATGTCCCAACTACCCGGCACCCGACCCTGCACCGTGCGGACGTAAAGCGCCGGATAGGCCGCCAGACGGGCGCGGTCGTCCGGGTCGGCAACCTCCTGCGCCAGATCGGCAAAGCGTTCGCCCCCGTCGGCGCGCAGGTTCAGGGCCGCAAAATCGATCCGCTCGATGAAGGCGTGGGCCGCATCGAGGCCGATCTCCGGCGACCAGGCCAGAGCTGGCCGCCATTCGACGAGGACATCACCGATGTCCCAGACAACTGCTTCGACGGTCATTCCGCGGCCTCCGGAAACGGGGTGGTCTGCGATTCTGCCGCTGCCTCGCGACGCAGACGGCGGATGAGTTCCAGCTCGGCCTGGAAGTCGACGTAGTGAGGCAGCTTGATATGCTCCAGAAAGCCTGTGGCCTGCACGTTGTCGGCATGCATCAGGACGAATTCCTCATCCTGCGCGGGCGCGCCGCTGTCTTCCTCGCCCAGTTCCTTCCAGCGCAGGGCGCGGTCGACCAGCGACATGGCGATCGCCTTGCGCTCCGACTGTCCGAACACGAGGCCATAGCCGCGGGTGAACTGCGGCGGTTCGGTCCTCGAACCGGTGAACTGGTTGACGGTTTCGCATTCCGTCAGGGTGATGTCGCCAAGGTCGATGGCAAAGCCCAGTTCGGGGATGTCCATCTCGACCGTGACGGCACCGATCCGCAGCTCTCCGACGAAGGCATGCGTGCGGCCGTAGCCGCGCTGTGTCGAATAGGCCATCGACAGCAGGAATCCCTCGTCACCACGGGCCAGAACCTGAAGCCGCGTCGCCCGATCCGCGGGCAGGCCCAGCGGCGTGCGGGTGATGTCATTGGGCTGTTCGGCGCCGGTGCCGACGGCCTCCATCAGACCCTCGGCCCCCAGCATGTCGGCCACGCGTGGTTTCGGTGCGGTGTCCGCCACCGCCTGCATGGCGGATGGTGCCTCGCCCTCGGCGGCAAGGGCGAAATCGATCAGGCGGTGGGTGTAGTCGAAGGTGGGGCCCAATACCTGTCCGCCTGGCAGATCCTTGAATGTCGCGCTGATGCGCCGGTCGCATCGCATCGCCCCCGTGTCCACGGGGCGCGTGGCGCCGAAACGGGGCAGGGTCGTCCGGTAGGCCCGGACAAGAAAGACGGCTTCGATCAGGTCTCCGCGCGCCTGCTTGATGGCCAGCGCGGCCAGTTCGGGATCGTAGAGCGCCCCTTCGCCCATCACCCGCGCCACGGCGAGGGTCATCTGTTCCGCGATTTGCGCGACCGACAGGTCCGCGACGGACGGGTCCCCGCGTCGTTCCTCGGCCAGCCAGTCGTGGGCCGCATCGATGGCGGCCTCGCCGCCCTTGGTTGCCACATACATCAGGCGTCTCCGATCCGGGTGGAGCGGGGGAGACAGGCAAGCCGATCCCCGCAGGTCAGCATCACGTCCACACCCAACGGGAATTGCGCCGCATTGCCGCGCAGGGCGTCAACATCGGGCAGGGACAGGTGCCGTGTCTCGGCGATCCCCGGGCCGGTCAGGCAAGGGCCCTCGGCCGTCAGTGTATCGACCTCGACAACAAGGGTGGCGGATCGGTCCGGGTATTCGGAGGTGCCGATCCGGTAGGGCGTCAGCGGGGCCAGCGCATCCCACCTGCCGAAGGCGAAGGCACATTCCGCCTTGTCGACGAACGGCGTGCCGCAATGGAACGTCAGCCAGGCCCGCGCCCCAGATGCGCCTTCGGCCAAGTATACGGGCACATCGGGGTCGCAAAGCGTCAGCGCGACCGCCGCCGCCGCCGGGGACAGGCCGGGGGCATGAGCCCCTTCGACCGTCACGATACGGCCGGGCCGTGCCATCGCGTCGAGGATGGCGCGAAAGGCGCGTGCACCGTCGCGGGCCGGGTCGGGAAAGCCGCCACCAAGATCGTTCATGCGTCTTCCCCCCGCACCAAGGTAAAGAAATCGACTTTCGTGGCCGCCGCCTTGGCGGCACGGGTGGTGTTCGCGGCGGTGTGCATGGCCTTCAGGGGCTGCAACACCTCGGCCCGCACCTTGGCTGCATCGGGGCCCTGCATCAGGGCATCCACGAGTGCTGCGGCCATCGCCGCGTCCTTTGACCGACCCTGGACATGCCCATGGCCGACCACGTCGCCAAGGGCGACGGATGCCCGCGTGACGGTCATTTCCCCAAGGTTGAAGGCGGCGCCGGTTCCGCCCGCGCGACCACGCACCATGACAGACCCCGTTTCCGGGGCCCGCAGGGTCCGCACCTGCCGCGCGAAAGGCGTGGCGAGGGCCGAAAGCCGCGCATGGGGGGCACGTGCGAGGATCGAGAGCCATTCGCGGCGTTCCATCTCGACAACCTTTCAGATTACTATACAACTCGACAAATGTTAGCATATCGGGGGGTGAAAGCCATCCGCAGCGAGGTGAAGTTTTCATGACGCTCTGGTCCCGCATCGCCGACAGCCTGCGACGCGAAATCGTCGAGGGGGCTCGGCCCGAAGGCGCCCGCCTGCCGACCGAGGCGGACCTTGCCGCGCGCTTCGGCGTCAATCGTCACACGGTCCGCCGTGCCCTTGGTGCCCTGACCGAAGAGGGGCTGATTCGGTCCCGCCGGGGGGCCGGGTCTTTTGTCGCCTCCGTTCCGACGGATTATCCGATCGGCACGCGGGTGCGGTTTCGCCATTCCATGCAGGCCGCGGGCCGTATGCCGGGCAAGCGCATCTTCGCGTCCGAAACCCGTGTATCCACACCGGCCGAGGCCGAGGCATTGCGCCTTGCCGATGCGGAGGAGGTCCATGTCACCCACGGGGTGGCCGAGGCGGATGGCCGCCCCGTCGCCCTGTTTCGCGCGGCCTATCCCCTGTCGCGCCTGCCGGGGATGGCCGATGCGCTTGCCCGGTTCGGGTCCGTCACGCCGGCGTTGGCCGAATGCGGCGTGGCCGATTACCTGCGCGCCTCGACCCGGATCACGGCCGTGGCGGCGTCAGCGGTCGAAGCCGGGCACCTTCTGGTGGCCGAAGGGGCGCCGTTGATCCTGACCGAGGCGGTCAGCATCGATGTGGCAACGGGCGATCCGGTCGAACACGGGTTCACCCATTTCGCGGGCGACCGCATCGCCCTGACGCTGGATCATTCGTAGCGTTCGAGGAAGGCTTCGGCGGACAGGGTGCGAAAATCGTCCAGCCGCGCGCGCAGCGTTCCATGATCCCAGTCCCACCATGCGAGCGCCATCAGGCGCGTCGCGATATCGTCGGGCAGGCGGCGCCGGACCGGGCGTGCAGGAACGCCCGCAACGATCCAGTATGGCGGCACGTCCTTCGTCGCGACGGCCCCGGCGGCGACGACGGCCCCGTGGCCGACCGTGACCTCGGGCATGACCAGCGCCTGCGCCCCGATCCATGTATCATGGCCCAGGACGGCCCGGCGTGACCTGCGATGGGCGAACCATGCGGCATCATCCTCGGCATCGTCGAAATAATCGGCCGAACGATAGTGGAAGTGATGCAGCGATGCCTTTTCCATCGGGTGATCGGTTGCGCCGATCCGGCTGTGTGCCGCGATGTTGGAAAACAGGCCGATGTCCGCATTGGCGATATCGGCGAACCTGTCGCAATAGCTGTAATCGCCGAAATGGCTGTGGGCGACGCGGGTTCCGCGCCCGATCTCGACGAAGCGGCCGAAGGTACAATCCTCGGTGACCTCGACGTCCGGATGCAGGAACGGCGCGTCCGCGCAAAGCCGGCTCATCCCTTGATCAGCCGCCGGCGCAGCCAACCCGACAGGCTGTCCATTGCAAAGACCATCAGGATGACCAGCAGGATGTAGTAGGTCACTTCCTCCCAGTCCTTCTGGGTGATGATCGCCTGCGTCAGCAACAGGCCGATGCCGCCCCCGGTGATGGCGCCGATGACCGTCGCGGACCGGGTGTTGGATTCGAGGTAATACAGCACCTGTGCAACCAGCACGGGCAGAAGCTGCGGGATGACGCCGAAGCGGGCGCGCATCATGGCGCCTGCGCCGGTGGACCGGATGCCTTCGATCTGTTTGCGGTCGACGTTTTCAAGCGCCTCCGAGAACATCTTGCCGAAGGTTCCGGTGTCCGTCAGCAGGATGGCCAGCGTGCCGGTCAGGGGACCGGGGCCGAACGCACGGCTGAGGACGATCGTCCAGATCAGGCCGTCGACCCCGCGCAGGAAGTCGAACAGGCGGCGCGAGACGAAGCGTACGGCCATGAGGGGGCTGAACCCGCGCGCGGCCGCGAAGGACAGGGGCAGGGCAATCATCGCCGCACCCATCGTGCCGAGGAAGGCCATGAGGATCGTCTCGAACAAGGCCCATGCGACCTCGCCGTGACGCCACATGTCGTTGGTCCAGAAGTCGTTCCAGATCGCGCCCGCCTCGCCGTTGAACGCGGCCGCGACGAGGGCAGCGGGGGACATGCCGTGGTAGGGGCTTTGCAGCGTGAAGAAGAACAATTCCCACCCCGCGAAGTAGCGGAACACCTCTGTCCGGTTGCGGGTCACGATGAAGCGCCCGGCCTCCGTATCCGCCACGAGGCGATTGCGGCTGGCGCTGATCCAGTCGGGGACCGGGCCGGCGGGCAGGGTGACATTGGCGCCCGCACTGCGCGACGGTTGTGCCGCGATGGTGCCATAGCCCGGCACCTCGTAGAAGGTCGCATTGTCGGCGCCGAAGGTGACGATATGCCCGTCGCCAAGGTCGATGCGCGTGACGTCCCCCAGGCTGACCCATTCGGGCGAGGTCCCTTCGGGATAGCGGCCCTTTCGCTCGCCCTCGATGGCGACCTCGATGCTGCCGTCGCGGTTGTCGCGGCTGACGTGGACCTTGTGGCTGACGGTATCGGCCAACAGGATGCGGGCGTTGTCACCATCCGCCGTGCGGATCAGGTCCGGTCCCTCGAAGGCGAAGAAGATATAGACGAGATAGGCCAGCAGAAGGGCCGGCAGCCCGATCAGCCACAGCCGCGTGCGGCTGAAATGGCGGTCGGTCGCGGCATACAGGTCAGCGGTTGTCACAGTGCGGCCCCCTTGGTCAGGCGCTGTCGGATGGCGCCGCCGATCTGGTCGACGATCACGATGGTGGCGAACAGAAGGACGAAGATCGCGGCGGCTTCGGCAAAGCGCCCCTGACCCCAGGACATGGCGTTGCGCAGGTCATAGCCGATGCCGCCCGCGCCCACGAAGCCGAGGATCGCAGAGGCGCGGATGTTGATCTCGAAGCGCAGCAGCGCATAGCTGAGCCAGTTGGGCGCAATCTGCGGAAGGACACCGAACAGCATCCGTTGTCCCCAGGTCGCACCAACGGAATGCAGGCCCTCGACCGCGCCGAGGGGGGCGTTTTCCGCCACCTCCGAGAACAGTTTGCCAAGCGCCCCCATCGTGTGCAGCGCGATGGCGATCATCGCCGGTACCGGACCGCCGCCCAGCACGAAGATCAGGATCAGCGCGATCACGATTTCGGGGATGGCGCGAAGGGTATCCAGAAGGCGGCGGATTGGCGCGATTGCCCAGCGGGAGGGGGCAAGGCCGCGGGTGATCAGAAAGGCGAGCGCGCCGCCCACGACCGCGCCGATCAGGGTCGCGGCGGCGGCGATGTTCACCGTCTCGATCAGGGAAGGCAGATATACCAGCAGAAGGCCGGGCAGTTCATCGGCCCGCGCGACCGCTTCGGTAATGACGTCCGCGGGGAAGTCGAAAACATTCGGCAGACCGTTCCAGAACCCGCCCGCATTGCGGTCGTTGGCGGTCATGAAGCCGCTGACGAGCAGCAGGACAAAGATCAGAAGGCCGATGCCGGACCAAAGACGCTTGGTCCGCAATTCGCGCCCGTAGGCGACACGCAGGTCGGCGGTGGTCATCGTCATGGGGCAGGCCTCGGAATGTGAAAAGGTCCGGCCCCCATCATCATGGGGACCGGACCGGATTTGGGAGCTCAGTTGTTCTTCGACTGACGCGCGGCCACGATGCTTTCGTACATCTCGTGGGTCACCGGCTGGAAGCCCAGCGATTCGCCGGCGGACACGCCATAAGCGCATTCGATGTCACGCTCGTACAGGCCGTCGACGAGTTCGGTCATTGTCGTCTTGACGTCGTCGGGCAGGGCCGTGCGCAGGACGATCGGGCCCTCGGGGATGACCTTGGAGCGCCAGATTTCGACCAGGTCGTTCATGTCGACGATGCCCGAGTCGGAGGCCTTGCGCAGCGCGCCGGAGTTGAAGCCGTCTTCCCAGTCGCCCTGGCCGTCGGCCCAGGTCACGCCGGCATCGACGTCACCGCTGTTGACGGCGACGATGGTCTGTTCGTGACCGCCGGTGAAGACGACCTCTCCGAAGTAGTCGCCGTTTTCCATGGTCGCGCCGGTCGACTGGGGGATCTCGATCGACGGGATCAGGTAGCCGGAGGTCGAGTTCGGGTCGCCGAAGCCGAAGCGCTTGCCCTGCATGTCTTCGAGGGAGGTGACGCCG
Source organism: Jannaschia sp. 2305UL9-9 (assembly GCF_041403465.1). Lineage (NCBI taxonomy): Bacteria > Pseudomonadati > Pseudomonadota > Alphaproteobacteria > Rhodobacterales > Roseobacteraceae > Jannaschia > Jannaschia sp. 2305UL9-9. The sequence continues at coordinate 258,245 of NZ_JBGEHM010000002.1, read as the reverse complement.
CTGTCGGCGCGGGCGAAACCGATGGAGTGGTAGCCGGTGGAACCGTCGAGGTTCACCTTGATGAGCACCGGCTCGACGGCCTCCGGGTCCTGCAGGAAGACGGCGGCGTAGGCCGAGGCGCCCAGCCATGCCATGTCGATGGTGCCGCCCAGCAGGCCCTGGATCACGCCATTGTAGTCGGCCGGGGTGAAGATGTTGACGTCATCGGCATCGAGGCCGAGTGCTTCGGCCGTGTAGTCGGCCAGGCACTGGTTCGCGGTCATGCGATCCTGTGCGTTCTCACCGCCGAGAACGCCGATGTTGAACTGCGTCAGGGCATGGCCATCGGCAAGGGCGGCCGTCGTCATCGCGGTGGTGGCGACAAGGGCCAGAAGGGTCTTGGTCATAGGTCTCTCCACTAGGGTTTGTCTCGGAACCCCGCGAGGTGCGGGGTGCAGGTTTCACACGTCAGACCGCGGCTGCTGCCTCGTTGATGAGGCTTTGGGCTTCGGTCTCGGTGTCCTTGATCTCGGTGCTGGTGGCAGCCTCCGAGAAATCAGCGCCTGCGCCATAGATGTCGCGGGCGGCGCCGGTGGTCAGTTGCTCGGGCGTGCCGTCGAACACGACGCGGCCGTGACGCATGCCGATCACGCGGTCGCAGTAGCGCCGCGCGGTATCGAGGGTATGGAGGTTGCAGATCACAGTGCGGCCGTCCTCGTCGTGGATGGCGCGCAGGGATTGCATCACGACCTGTGCGTTCATCGGGTCCAGCGAGGCAATCGGTTCATCCGCAAGGATCATCTTGGGGTCCTGCATCAGCGCCCGGGCAATCGCCACGCGCTGCTGCTGTCCGCCGGACAGGGCCTCGGCCCGTTTGGAGGCATGCTGTTCGATGCCGAGGCGCGCAAGAATGTCGATGGCGCGGTGCACATCCTCCTGCGGCCAGAGGGCGAAGAGGGCACGGGCCGTCGAGCGGCGGTTGAGCGTTCCGTGCAGGACGTTCGACACCACGTCCATGCGGGGCACGAGGTTGAACTGCTGGAAGATCATGGCGCAATCGGCCTGCCATGCCCGCGCGGCACCACCGGTCAGGGTGGTGACGTCCCGGCCCTCGAACGCGATGGACCCTTCGGTCGGTCGCTCCAGCAGGTTCATCATGCGCAGCAGGGTCGACTTACCCGCGCCAGAGGCCCCGATCACGCCGATCATGCAAGGTTTCGACACCTCGACGGACACGTTATCGACCGCTGTTGCGGAACCGAACCGCTTGGTAACTGCGTTGATCGTCAGCATCATTCCCCCGCCAATCTGGACCGGCCTCCGCGGCACTAGGGGTGTGGTGTCTCTGTTTTGTGACGTACTCGTAACGGTTTCTTAACGGCCTCTTTTCCTGGTCGGCAGCCTGCCGTCAAAGCGCAGGAACCGGGCGTCGTGGGGGGGAAACGGGCACTTTGGCATGACCCCGTCGGGTATCAGGCCTGAAACCTGCGGTGCACCATGGCCTCGAAGGCATCGGACGTCGCCTGGTCATGAGGCTGCTTGTACGGAAAGTTCCGGGCATGATCGAAGCTATGCCGCATGGAGGCATTGAGTTCGTAGATGAAGAGGCCGCCATCGGTATCCACCGTGAAATCCATCCCGAAGAAGTCCAGCGGGGTCCGGGCGAACACGTCCTCGACCGCGGCGGCCGCCTTCGATCCGATGTAGCCGCGCCAATCCCTCAGGAAATGCTGTTCCTGCTCCATCAACTCTGCCGAGGCTTTCATCACCGTCCGTCGATTGCCGCCATGGACGTTCCAGACATGGTCGAAATGGCAGACGACGGGATAGGCGGCGCCGTCGATGCAGAACAGGCGCATCTTGCGAAAGAACGTATCCCGCCAGAGAAGCTGCTTGTACTGGATCGCATAGAACTCACCCCGTGGTTCGTCCGCGCAGAAGGTGACGAGGTCTTCGGGGGCATCGATCCGCACGGTGCTGCGTCCCGTCTGCGTTCCGGTCCTGCGCAGGATGACCGGCAGCCGGAAATCAAGCGCGCGCAGTTGCCGGTCGAGGTCCTTGGGTGTCGGCGCGTCGAGAACCACACGTATCGTTCCGGGAAAATGCACGTTCGGAAGGTCGAGCAACCGATTGTAGTTTCCGTCCCGCGTCGTCTCCATCACGGCGTCCGGCGCGTTGATCACCCGCGTTTGCGGGTGCGCCGAGAGGTGCGATGCAAGGCTGCTGAGGGACCCCAGTTCCATGTCCGCGTCCGATATCGCATTCAGCATCACCCGGTGGGGTGGCAGTTTTCCTGCATCGAGATCGACGCAGGGCACCACGGTGACACGCTGCCGTGCCGGGGCTGTCGTCGAGAAGAAGATAGCGCAGGGTGAAATGTCCGCCACGCAGCTTGGGTTTGTAGGTGCCATCCGTGCGCCGACCGATCGTGGGCTTGGTCTTGTCGAGGCCACGCACCACAAGCAGGCGCGGGCTGTCCGGGTCAAGGCCTTCCGGCGCAGGGCCGATGGGGTTTTCCGCATAGAAACCCTGCATATGTCGCCGGGCGCCCCGACTGTCCTTCAGCTTGGTCAGGCAACCCGCGTAGGCCAGATGAACGGAACTGCGCTGCGGGCCCTGCGCGATCAGCGTCGCTTAGGCCGCGCGGGCCTTGTCGAATTGCCCCGCGCGCATGGCCGCCTGAGCGGTCTGTTCGATCCGGGTCTTGTTTCTGAGCATCTGCGCCTGTGCCTGTCGTCTGCTTCGTGGGTCGGCTCGGGGCCGTGAATCGGCGCATTCCCGCGGAAACTTGTCCTCGGATTGCAGCTCTCTGCCGGAGTTTAGAGACCGGAGTGGGAATGGGAATGATGGATGCGGGGCGTGACGCGGTTGGTTGCGGCATGTGGCGGGCGTGCCAGCAACCCGTGGTCCCCCGCGCATCACCTCACGGGTGATGAAGGCCTGACGTGGAGCAAAGCCATGGTCCTGACCTGGCATCGCGGGGTGCGGGGGTATTCAGTGGCTCAGGGCCACGGCTGGTTGCGACGACGGGACCGTCAAGCTGAACGTGGTTTCACCATGCGCGCATGCGAAGTCGATCCGGCCGCCATGTGCGATGACGATCGACGACGCAATGTAGAGGCCAAGGCCCAGACCGTCCCCTGCTGCGTGTTCGCCACGCCTGAACGGGCGGAACAACGTGTCACGCAATGCATCGGGCACTTCGGGGCCTGTGTTCGTCACGGTAATCTCGACGGTCCCGGCATCCGCATGGCCCCGCACGTGGATGGGCGTGGCAGGTGTCGCGTGGCGGACGGCATTCGACAGAAGGTTCGAGACCGCCTGTGCGATGCGTGCGGAATCAAGGCTCACCGGATGATCGATCCGCAGGTCGAGGGTGATTTCCCGGTCGCCGGAGGCGGCTCGGACTTCCTCGACGATCTGGGTCATGGCCTCGGTCAGGGGCGCATCGCTTTCGGCGGCAATACGAATGCCACCGGCCAGCCGGGCCTTGGCATGCAGCATTATGTTGTCGATCAGGTCGTTCATCCGGTGCAGCGAGGACTGCATCATCGGCAGAAGGCGTTGCGCCTTGTCGGTCAGGGGTTCCTTGCGCAGCATCCGGAGACCGGCGCCAAGCGCCGCGACCGGGTTGCGAAGGTCGTGTCCGAGAACAGCGACGAATTCCTCCTGGATACGGCTCATTTCGCGTTCATGGGCGACCATGTCCTCGCTCGCCTCCAGACGTTCCTCGGTTTCGAGGCTTTGACCGATCATGTCGGCGAACATTTCCAGCATCGCGACCGCACGTGGGTGCTTCACGTCCCGCGGCTCGGTATCGATGGCGCACAGGGTGCCGAAGAATGTCCCGTCGCTGCGGTGGATGGGAATCGAGGCATAGCTCACGATTCCGAACTTGGCCGCGATCGGATGGCCGGCGTACACCTCATCGGTTGCCGTATCGTTGAAGATGACCATCTCGGACGTATCGCGAACTGTCTGGCAGAAGGTCGATCCGATCTCGATCTCATCGCCCGAGCGCAGGCCGAAATTGACTTCGTCCACGGTGCGGCATGCGACCCAACGGTCGGCGGTGACGCGGGCCACCGCAGCAAATCGCATGTTCGTCGCCAGCATGACGGTTTCGAGGACGGTGCCGATCAAGGCGCTGTCCGCCAGCAGCTCGATATCCGCCTGGAAGGTATGCGTTCCCGCAAGGAAGGCTGCGTGGTCCTGGATGACCGCCTGCCGCGATGCCGTTTCGGTCATTTTCTGCCTCCTTGCGGCCGCCGTCCGTGCGCACGGTCGCATCCTGCTTTCATCGCGATACAATCAGTCTCGATCCGGACGCAATGTTTGCGTCGCAAGCGGGTCCCCTGACCATGTGGAGCCTTCCCGCCCCGGGCGGGGCCATTCCGTTGCTCGACGGGTCGGCCATTATCGTCGCGCGCACCACGCTACGGTCCGCCCGCAGGCCCGCAATGCCATCGTGACAGACCCGGGTGTGCCTGTACAATACAAACTGCCATCTCGAAGGATAGAATGGTGAGCCCGCAGGGGTTCGAACCCTGGACCTACTGATTAAAAGTCAGTTGCTCTACCAACTGAGCTACAGGCTCTCCGTGGGCGCACCTACCTTTGCCGAATGGTGCCGTCAAGCGGGGGTCTTTCAAAAATGTCATCGCGGGCGTATCTGGCCGGTCATGACAGGAATACAAACAGATCGTCTGCCGTTCATGAAGATGCACGGGTTGGGCAATGACTTCGTCGTCGTGGACGAGCGCGGGATCGGCCAATGCGTGGATGCGGACCTCGCGCGGCGTGTCGGCGACCGGCATCGGGGCGTGGGTTTCGACCAGCTGGCGGTCATCCGGGAGGGCAGCGATGCGGATCTCGAACTGCTGTTCTGGAACTCGGACGGGTCCACGGCGGGGGCCTGTGGCAACGCCACCCGGTGCATTGCCGCATGGGAAATGGCGCGCCGGGGGACCGATACCCTGACGTTGCGGACGGAGCGGGGGATTCTGCACGCCCGCGACGCCGGTGACGGGCTGACCTCCGTCAACATGGGGGCGCCGATCCTCGATTGGGCCGCGATCCCGCTGGCCTCCGATGTCTGCACCCTGCACCTGCCGGTCGAGGGCGATCCGGTTGCCACCGGAATGGGGAATCCCCATTGCTCGTTCTTCGTCGCGGATGCCGAAGCCGTCGATCTGTCCACCTTCGGTCCGGCACATGAACACCATCCGCTGTTTCCCGAACGCACGAACGTGCAGGTCGCGCATCTGGTGGCGCCTGATCATCTGCGGATGCGGGTCTGGGAACGGGGGGCCGGGCTGACGCTTGCGTCGGGGTCTTCCTCCTGTGCGGTGGCTGTCGCGGCGGCACGCCGGGGGATCACGGGCCGGTCCGTGCGCATCGATCTGGATGGTGGAACGATTCACGTGGAATGGCGCGACGATGGTGTCTGGATGACCGGACCGACCGCGCATGTGTTCGACGGGGTGCTGCTGTGAAGGCCCCGATCCTGTCCAACCACGGCTGCCGCCTGAATGCCTACGAGGCCGAGGCGATGCGTGACCTCGCGACGCAGGCGGGTCTTGACGATACGATCATCGTGAACACCTGCGCGGTAACAGCCGAGGCGGTCCGCAAGGGCCGACAGGATATTCGCAGGCTGCGCCGCGCCCACCCCGATGCGCGTATCGTGGTGACGGGATGCGCGGCACAGACCGACCCCGACAGTTTCGCCGCGATGCCGGAGGTGACGAACGTCATCGGCAACACCGAAAAGATGCAGGCGGCCACATGGGCAGGCCTGTCGACAGGTGGGTCCGAACCGGTGCAGGTCGACGACATCATGTCCGTCACTGAAACGGCGGGGCACCTGATCGACGGCTTCGGCACGCGCAGCCGCGCCTATGTGCAGGTCCAGAACGGGTGCGACCACCGCTGCACCTTCTGCATCATTCCCTATGGGCGGGGAAATTCGCGGTCGGTGCCTGCGGGCGTGGTGGTCGATCAGATCAATCGCCTCGTGGGGCGCGGCTTCAACGAGATCGTATTGACCGGTGTGGACCTGACCTCCTGGGGGGGCGATTTGCCGGGGCAGCCGCCCTTGGGCGATCTGGTTGCCCGCATCCTGCGCCTGACCGACGTGCCCCGCCTGCGGATCAGCAGCATCGACAGCATCGAGGTTGACGAGGCGCTGATGCGCTGCATCGCCGAGGAGCCGCGTCTGATGCCGCACCTGCACCTGTCGCTGCAACATGGGGCGGATCTGATCCTGAAGCGGATGAAACGGCGGCACCTGCGGGGCGATGCGATCGCTTTCGCGCAGCAGGCACGCGCCCTGCGCCCCGACATGACCTTCGGCGCCGACATCATCGCGGGGTTCCCCACCGAGACGGAGGCGCATTTCGAAGACAGTCTGCGCCTCATCGCGGAATGCGACCTGACGTGGCTGCATGTCTTTCCCTATTCGGCACGTGCGGGCACCCCGGCGGCCAAGATGCCTGCCGTCGACGGATCGACGATCAAGGTGCGGGCTGCGCGCTTGCGGCAGGCGGGTGCCGAGGCGGTCGATCGGCATCTGCGGGCACAGGTCGGACACATGCATGACGTCTTGATGGAAAACCCGCGCATGGGCCGGACGGCACAGTTTGCCGAAGTGCACTTCGACACCGACCAGACCGAGGGCGCGATCGTGCCTGCCCGGATCACTTCAGTCGCAGGAACGCACCTTCGGGCCGAGGCCGCGTAACGGTGATCAGGCCCGCGGTCGCGATCAGCAGGATGCCGATCGCCCCCCACGGCCCCGGCAGATGCGCAAACAGCGCGAAATCGAGGATCACGGCAAAGACCAGCCCGGCATAGTCGAAGGGGGCCAGCACGAGGACGGCGGCGCGGGCGGATGCTTCGGTCGCGGTGATATGCGTCGCGGCGCCAAGGGCACCCGCCCCCCCCAGCCAGGCCCAGAGGGGGGGCGTCATGGGCGTCCACCCCGTGAAGGCCACGGCAAGCGCCCCCATGCAGGCCGCGACCACGGCAAAGGACAGTGCGATGGAAATGACGGTTTCCGTCGCGGTCATCGCCCGGATGTGCACCCGCACCCATGCCATGATCCCCGCCGAGACCAATCCGGCCAGCATACCGGAAATTTCGGACCAGCCCCAGTCGGGGCGCGCCACAGATGTATAGAGCATGGCCAGCATTCCCGCGAACCCCAGGGCCACGGAGAAGACCGCGCGCACCGACAGGCGTTCCCCCAGCAGGATGACCGCCATCGGGACCGACAGGACCGGCGCCAGGTAGGAGATGGTCTGGGCATGGGCGACCGGCAGTTGGCCAAGGGCGTAGAAGTTCAGGACCATCGTCGAGCCGCCCGCCAAGCCGCGCATCAGGTGAGAGCGTGGCGCCCGTGGCAACCAGTCGCGCGGCGGGGCGGTGAACGAGGCCCAGACGAGCAGGATCGGAATCGAAAGCGCCGCGCGCATCATCACGATCTGTCCGGTGCCTGCGTGGGCTGCGGCCCCATGGACGCAGATGGCGAGGCCGGTGGCGAAAAGGGCCGCGAAAAGGCGCAGGACGATGGCGGACGTCGGGCGGTCGGGACGGGCGGGGTCTGCGGTTTCGGACATGGCGGGACCTTGCGCCCGCAAATGGCCGGGGACAAGAATGGCACCCTGTTCATTTCCGCGAAGCCGCCGTTGCAACGTATCCGATCCGGCGCAGGCGTGACTTCACGCAGCCGTGATCACGCAGGCGAAACTATCTTCCGATCTCGTCGTGGATGTTTGGGACCGACCGAAGATGTCGGACCAAACAATCGGAGAGACGTGATGACCAACCTGCGCAGCCTGCTGATGACGACGACCCTGACCGCGGCGCTTGCCCTGCCGGGGCTGGCCCTTGCCGATGCCCATGCGACCCCCAACCCCGAAGTGGGCGGCGCCGCGATGATGACCGACATGGATATCATCCAGAATGCCATGAATTCCCCGATCCACACGACGCTTGTGGCCGCCGTTCAGGCCGCCGACCTTGTCGAGACCTTGCAGGGCGAGGGGCCGTTCACCGTGTTCGCGCCGACGGACGATGCCTTCGCCGCCCTGCCCGCCGGCACGGTCGAGACCCTGTTGATGCCCGAGAACAAGGCACAGTTGCAGAAGGTGCTGACCTGCCACGTGGTCGCGGCAAATGCGCTGTCGGATGCGATCCAGGGCATGATTGCGGATGACGACGGTCGCCATCCGGTGCCGACGGTGGGGGGGTGCACGTTGCAGGCCTACATGGATGGCGACATGATCAAGCTGGAGGATGAAACCGGCCGCGTTGCGACCGTGACCGTCGCCGACGTCGTGCAGTCGAACGGCGTCATCCACGTCATCGATACCGTGCTTCTGCCCGCCGCCGAGACCGAGCAGGCCGCCGCACCCGCAGCCACAAGCGAGAATTCGACGGTCGGCGGGGCCGTGATGTACATGGATCGCGATATCGTCTCGAACGCAGTGAACTCGCCCATCCACACGACACTGGTCGCCGCCGTTCAGGCCGCCGATCTGGTCGAGACGTTGCAGGGCGAGGGGCCGTTCACCGTGTTCGCACCCACGGACGAAGCCTTTGCCGCGCTGCCGGAAGGGACGGTCGAGACGTTGCTGATGCCGGAGAACAAGGCGACCCTGCAAAAGGTGCTGACGGCCCATGTCGTGCCGGGCCGACTGCGGGCCGAGGATCTGACCCGTGGGTTGCAGGGGGATGAGTTCAATCACCTGCAGACCGTTTCGGGTGACGCGCTGTCGGTTCAGATGACCCCGTCCGGTCGGGTCTTCGTCTACGACGAATCCGGGAATGCCTGGCAGGTGACGACCGCGGACGTGATGCAGTCGAACGGCGTCATCCACGTGACGGAAGGTGTGCTGCTCCCGCGGTGATATCCGGTCATCCGTGGCAGGCCGCCCTCGTATGGTCTGCCACGATGAGCGTCGCCGTCCCGGGCCCCCGCCCGGGACGGCGATTGCGTTCGTGCGAAACCGGGGTCAATGTCGCGCGAAAACAGCCGCTACATACCCGGAGACTCGGATGCAATTGCTCAGCTCGCCCGCCTCGCCCTTTGCCAGGACCTGTCAGGTCATGGCGCTGGAACTGGGTTTGACCGACATGCAGGTGGTTGGCGTCTCGGCCAGTCCGATGGGGGGCGACGACGCGATCAATTCGGCCAACCCCTCGGGCAAGATCCCGGCCCTGATCCGGGATGATGGCCCGGCGATCTATGACAGCCGCGTCATCAACCGCTATCTCGACGCGCAGGTCGATGGCGGGCTCTATCCTGATGGTCGGTTGTGGGATGTTCTGGCGCTGGAGGCGAACGCGAACGCCATCATGGAAGCCGCCGTGGGTATCGTCTACGAGCGTCGGCTGCGTCCGCCCGAGTATCATTATGAACCGTGGATGGAGGCCCAGTGGGTCAAGGTGACCCGGTCGCTGGACATGCTGGAGGCCCGGTCGATGCCCTTGCTGGCGGGACCCGTCACGGCGGCGCAGATCGCCGTCGGCTGTGCGCTGGGTTACCTTGATTTCCGTCACGCGGACCGCGATTGGCGTCCCGGTCGCGCGGCACTTGCCGCCTGGGCCGAGACGTTCCTTGCGCGCCCCTCGATGGTCGCCACGGCCCCACCGGCCGCATGACCACGCGGATCGAACGGGTCACGGACCTGACGGCGTCTCTGGCAATCCGTGCGGCGGTCTTCATCGAGGAACAGGGCGTGCCCCCTGGCGAGGAAGTCGACGGGGATGATCCGATTTGCCAGCACTGGCTGATGACGGATGCCATTGGGCCGGTCGCAACCCTGCGGGTTCGGCCGAAAGGGGCATTGGCCAAGATCCAGCGGGTTGCCGTCATGCGCCGCGCGCGGGGGACCGGCCTCGGGGCGGCGTTGATGCGCCACGTGATGGACGATTTGCGCGCGCAGGGGGTCGAGGGGGTCATCCTCGGGGCACAGACGCAGGTGATCGGCTTTTACGAGAAACTGGGATTCGAAGCGTTCGGGCCGGTGTATGACGATGCGGGAATTCCGCACCGGGATATGCGCGCCGGCCTCTAGGGCAGGGACGAGGGGGCCTGCCCCCTCGTGCTCCCCCGTTCAAGGGGGCCGCTGGCCCCCTTGAAGATCCCCCGGGGTATCTGTGGTCAGGGGAAGGCGCGGCCGATGGCGAATCGGTGGCCCGGGGATATGGGTGCCGCGCCCGGAAGGGGATTGCGATCGAACGGGGCTGCCCTGGCCACCGGGGTTCGCCCAGCCGCGCCGGACAGCGGGCGCAGCGCCGTCGTTGGCGTTGTCTTTTCGGCACCTGTGCAGTCATTCCCGGACGCCTGCGGTGGAATGTCCGCTGGCACTTTGCATCGTCTATGCGATAAGACGCGCCAGATATGGTTTGTCCCAAGGGGGCGGACCGTTCGGATTCAAGGACGGGGCACCTGCGCCCCACCGATACGGGAGATGCCTATCGTGTCACACGCAGACGATCATTCGGGCACGCGCCGCGACTTTCTCTACTACGCCACCGCTGGCGCAGGGGTGGTCGTGACGGGTGCCGCGGTCTGGCCTCTGGTCAATCAGATGAACCCCTCGGCGGATGTGCAGGCCCTGGCCTCCATCGATGTGGACGTGTCCGGTGTCGAGCCGGGAACGCAGATCACCGCCCTGTGGCTCGGCAAGCCGGTGTTCATCCGTCGCCGCACGCCCGAGGAGATCGAGGCCGGTCGTGCCGTCGACGTGCCCGATCTGCCCGACCCGTTGGCCGCAAACGCCAATATCGACAGCGCGGCGCCCGCGACCGACGAGAACCGCGCCCTGTCCGAAGATGGCGAGTGGCTGGTCATGATGGGGGTCTGCACGCACCTTGGTTGCGTTCCGCTGGGCGATGGCGCCGGTGATTTCGGCGGCTGGTTCTGCCCCTGCCACGGATCGCATTACGACACTGCCGGACGGATTCGCCGCGGCCCGGCGCCGACGAACCTGCCCGTCCCACCTGCCGTGTTCGACGGCTCAACAATCACGCTCGGCTGAGGAGAGAAGACCATGTCTGGCATTCCCCACGACCATTACGAGCCCGGTTCCAAAGGTGAGAAGTGGGTCGAGAGCCGCCTTCCCATCATTGGCCTGCTCTACAACACCTTGATGATTCCCACCCCCAAGAACCTCAACTGGATGTGGATCTGGGGTATCGTTCTGACGTTCACGCTGGTCCTGCAGATCGTGACCGGTATCGTTCTGGTCATGCACTACACGCCGCACGCCGACATGGCCTTTGCGTCGGTCGAGCATATCATGCGCAACGTGAACGGTGGCTGGGCCCTGCGTTACATCCACGCCAACGGCGCATCGCTGTTCTTCGTGGCCGTTTATGCGCATATCTTCCGGAACCTGTATTACGGCTCCTACAAGGCGCCGCGTGAAATCACGTGGATCCTCGGCATCATCATCTACCTGCTGATGATGGGCACCGCCTTCATGGGCTACGTGCTGCCGTGGGGCCAGATGTCCTTCTGGGGTGCGACCGTGATCACCGGCCTGTTCGGCGCCATTCCCTTCGTGGGTGAGCCGCTGCAGGCATGGTTGCTGGGCGGACCGGCGGTCGGCAACGCGACGCTGAACCGCTTCTTCTCGCTGCACTACCTGATGCCGTTCCTCATCCTCGGCCTGTCGATCGTCAAGATCTGGTCCTTCCACTCGACCGGGAACAACAACCCGACCGGCGTCGAGGTCCGCCGCACGTCCAAGGCAGAAGCCAAGGCCGACACCCTGCCGTTCTGGCCCTACTTCGTGATCAAGGACCTCTACGCGCTGGCCGTGATCATGCTGGTGTTCTTCGCGATCGTCGGCTTCATGCCGAACTACCTCGGCCACGCCGATAACTACATCGAGGCGAACCCGCTGGTGACGCCCGCGCACATCGTGCCCGAATGGTACTTCCTGCCGTTCTACGCGATCCTGCGTGCCTTCACCTCGGACGTCTGGGTCGTGATCATCGCGGAATGGATCACCGGCGGTATCGTCGATGCGAAGTTCTTCGGCGTGCTCGCGATGTTCGGTGCGATCGCCGTCATGGCCTTTGCCCCGTGGCTCGACACGTCGTCGGTGCGGTCGGGTCGGTATCGTCCGATGTTCAAGTGGTGGTTTGGCCTGCTGGTCCTCGACTTCTTCGTCCTGATGTGGCTCGGGTCTATGCCCGCAGAGGAGCCCTGGGCCTCCCTGTCGCTGATCGCATCGGCCTACTGGTTCGCCTATTTCCTGGTGATCCTGCCGCTTCTGGGCGTTATCGAAAAGCCGCTGGCCCGTCCCGCAACCATCGAGGCCGATTTTGCCTCCCACTATGATGGTGGCGACGGTGGGTCCGGAGGCAGCAAGGTCGGCACGACCGCCAACGGCACCCACGCGCCGACACCGGCCGAATAAGGAGAGGGATAGATGAAACGCATCCTCACCACGACCCTTGCCGTGCTGGCACTCTCGACTTCGGCAGCCTTCGCTGCCGGGTCGGACGGCCACGTCGTGAACTACGAGTTCCCGTTCGAGGGCCTGACCGGCACCTATGACCAGAACCAGCTCCAGCGTGGTCTCAAGGTCTACACGGAGATCTGCTCGGCCTGTCACGGGTTGAAGTTCGTGCCGTTCCGGACGCTTGCAGACGAAGGCGGTGTCGGCTTCACCGAAGATCAGATGAAGGCCTACACGGCTGGCTTCGAAGTCTTCGACCCGACGATGAATGCCGGCGAAGGCGACTTCCGCACCGCCACGCCGACGGACCACTTCCCGGAAAACAACGGCGTGGGCGCGCCTGACCTGTCCGTGATGGCCAAGGCACGTGCGGGGTTCCACGGGCCCTACAACCTCGGCATCAACCAGTTCCTCAAGGGCGGCGGCGGGCCCGAGTATATCGCGTCCCTTCTGACCGGCTACACCGGCGAGGAAATGGAGCAGGCAGGCACGGTTCTGTATGAGAACACGGCCTTCCCCGGCGGCTGGATTTCCATGGCCCCGGTGCTCTACGGCGACGACGTGACCTTCGATGACGGATCGCCGACCGACATCGAATCGACCGCCAAGGACGTCGCCGCGTTCCTGATGTGGACGGCCGAGCCGAAGCTGGCAGCCCGCAAGCAGATGGGTCTTACCGCCGTGATCATGCTGTTTGTCCTGTCGGTCCTGCTGTACCTGACGAACAAGCGCATCTGGGCGCCGGTCAAGGGCAAGAAGGGCGTTCGCGAAACCGCCTGAGGCATTTCACGTACGCACATCGTGAATGGGGCCGCTCCGCTTATGGAGCGGCCCTTTTCGTTTGTGGGCACGGTGGGGCGGTCGCTGTGATCTGGTGGTGGGGCAGGGGGCGATAGCCCCGGCATCCGCTGATCTGGGCCGCCTAGGGGTTGATGCGTCTTGTGTCAGGGTAGCCGAAGCGCCTTTGCCTGCTGATCAGCCTTCTGCAGGGAGGAGGCGGGGAGACGCCTATTCATGGCACATGGTGTCCTGCGCAGGAACAGAAAGGCCGCGCGTGGCCGGTTCTCATGCCGGTCGCAGCATCGGCTGGAATGACCCGTTCGATCTGCTGCCCGGCTGGAGAGCTGTCATGGATGACGCCTCGGAACCACTGACACGCCCGCTCCAATTTCGAGGCCACGTACCCCGCTCGTGGCCATGGGCCCGTACGGTAGACACGAGAAGGGGGCCCCGCCGGGGCCCCTTTTCCTGTCGCACACCAGATGACTGGTCCGCGCGGGATCAGTCGAGCGTCCGCTCGACCTCTTCGCGCGTGAAGATCTCGATGACATCGCCGTTGCGAATGTCGTCGTAGTTCTCGAACGCCATGCCGCATTCCTGGCCGGACTGCACTTCCTTGACCTCGTCCTTGAAGCGCTTGAGCGTCTTGAGCGTGCCTTCGTGGATGACCACGTCGTCGCGCAGCAGGCGCACACCGGCCGAGCGTCGTGCGACGCCCTCGGTGACGAGACAACCGGCGACATTGCCGACGCCAGTGACCCGGAACACTTCGCGGATTTCGGCATAACCGATGAAGGTTTCCTTGATCTCGGCGGACAGAAGGCCCGAGGCCGCCTGTTTCACGTCGTCCACAAGGTCGTAGATTACCGAGTAGTAGCGGATCTCCACACCTTTCTGGTTCGCCGCGGCACGCGCAGGCGCGTTGGCCCGGACGTTGAAGCCGATGACCGGCGCGCCGGAGGCTTCGGCAAGGGTGATGTCGCTTTCGGTGATGGCACCGACGCCCGAGTGCAGGATGCGCACGCGCACCTCCTCGTTGCCGATCTTTTCCATCGCCTGAACGATCGCCTCGGCAGACCCCTGCACGTCGGCTTTGACCAGCAGCGGCAGTTCGGAGACATTCTTGTCGCTCTGCGCCTTGGCCAGAAGCTGATCCAGCGTCGTGGCGGCACCGGCAGCGGCGCGTTTGTCCTTGGCCGCCTTCTCGCGGTATTCCGCGATTTCGCGGGCCTGTGCCTCGGTCGAGACGACGTTCAGAACGTCGCCCGCACCCGGTGTGCCGTTGAGGCCAAGAACCTCGACCGGCACGGACGGGCCGGCTTCGTTCACGCGCTCGCCCTGATCGTTGACCAGTGCACGGACCTTGCCCCACTGCTCGCCTACGACGAAGATGTCGCCACGACGCAGGGTGCCGTTCTGGATCAGAACGGTCGCGACAGGGCCACGGCCAACGTCCAGCTGTGCCTCGATCACGGCGCCTTGGGCGGCGCGGTCGGGGTTGGCCTTCAGTTCCAGGATCTCCGCCTGAAGCGCGATTGCCTCGAGCAGTTTATCCAGACCCTGACCCGTCTTGGCCGAAACCTCGACGTCCTGCACGTCGCCCGACATCGCCTCGACGACGACTTCGTGCTGCAGCAGGTCGGTGCGGACCTTCTGGGCGTTGGCACCCGGCGTGTCGATCTTGTTGATCGCGACGATCATGGGAACACCGGCGGCCTTGGCGTGATTGATCGCCTCGACCGTCTGCGGCATCACCTGGTCGTCCGCCGCGACGACGAGGACCACGATATCCGTGACCTGCGCACCGCGCGACCGCATCGAGGTGAAGGCGGCGTGACCCGGCGTATCGAGGAACGACAGCTTCTTGCCGTCGGTCTCGACCTGATAGGCGCCGATGTGCTGCGTGATGCCGCCCGCCTCGCCGGAGACGACCTTGGTCTTGCGGATCGCATCCAGAAGCGACGTCTTGCCGTGGTCGACGTGACCCATGATCGTGATGACCGGGGCCCGGTCGATCAGATCCTCGGGCTTGTCCTCGACCACGTCGATGACCTGCTCCACGTCCGAATCCGAGACGCGCACGACGGTGTGGCCGAATTCCTCGATGATCAGCTCGGCGGTATCGGCGTCCAGAACCTGGTTCTGGGTCACCATCATCCCGTTCTGCATCAGCGCCTTGACGACGGCTGCGACACGTTCGGACATCCGGTTGGCCAGTTCCGAGACGACGATCGTCTCGGGCAGCTTGACCTCCCGCATGACCTTTTCCTGCTGGACGGTGCCGCCACCGCGCTTCTGTCGCTCCTGCTTGCGACGCATGGACGCGAGCGAGCGATGCCGCCCTTCGCCGCCACCGCGCAGGGCCTGGTTCACGGTCAGCTTGCCGCCGCGACGCTCTCCACCGCCCTTGGGCTTGCCGGAGTCGTCCTCGCGCTTGCGCTTGGCGTCGTTGCCGCCGCCCGGCCGCGCATCGGGGCCAAGGTTGCGGGTCCGCTCTGCGGCGGGCGCTGCGGCTGCTGCCGGAGTCTCGGCCGGCTTGGCCTTCTCTTCGCGGGCTTCGCGTTGACGGCGCTCGTCTTCCTCGGCCTTCTGGCGCAGGAGCTCTTCGCGTTCCTTCTCCTCACGCTCCCGCGTCTCGATCTCTTCGCGACGGCGTGCCCGGGCTTCCTCGCGCTCCCGCTCTTCGGCGGCACGGCGCTCGGCGTCCTCGGCCTCGCGGGCCTTGGCGGCCTGCAATGCCTTCAGACGACGGTCCATCTCCGCGTCCGTGGTGCCGGCTGCCTTGCCGCCCTGTGCGTTGACGGCGGCTGCCGACTGCGCGTTGGGCTTGGGCACCTGCACGCGTTTGCGCTTGGTTTCTACCACGACGCTTTTCGTGCGGCCTCGGGCAAAGCTCTGCTTTACCTGGCCGCTACGCGCGCCACCCGAAAGTCCGAGGGGTTTTTTACCGTCCTGATCGCTCATGCGTTCCCGATATCCTTCTTGGCGGCCGGTTTGCCGCCATCAATCTGTCTGATGCCCTGAAGCCTTGCGGCTTCCTCTACAATACGTTTGGCCAAGGTTCCAGCGGCCACCGCAGCGTGGATCACGCGGTCCCGCCCGAAGGCGAGGCCCAGTTCGTCCGCCGTCAGAAAGCCGATCCACTTGCCGTCCTGCGGTGTCGATAGTTTGCCCTTGCCCCGTTCCGACCCGTCACAGGCCTGGAGAAGAACCCGGGCGTCACCCCGGTCGAGCATGATCTTGACCTTCTCGTAGCCCGCCAGCGCCTTGCCCGACTTGCGGGCCATGGCGATGGCGTCCTGAAGGCGTTTGAGCGTGCCGGCCTCGACCAGTTCTATCAGGTCGTCCGGCACGGTCACCGGTTTCTTGGCGCCCCGGCTGAACATGCGCTTTGCGATGGCCTTTTCCAAGACCCCGCGGTCGGCAGACACGTAAATGCCCCGCCCCGGCAGCTTGCCGGTCGCGTCCGGATAGATCCTGTCATCCGGTCCAACCACAAATCGAAGCAATCCGCCCTTGGGGCCGACCTCTCCGGTTACGATGCAGCGACGATCAGGCTCGTCGCGATGTATATCTCTGCCGCCGCGCGTCAGGGGAACAATCCGGGGCGATCACGCCCCGGCCTCCTCGGGCTCGGCGTCCTCGGCATCCTCGTCCGAGGTGCCGACAACGTCTTCGGGCGTCACCCAACCCAGCATCACCCGGGCGGTCATGATCATGTCCTGCGCTTCCTCGAGCGAGACATCGAATTTTTCCAGCAGGCCGTCATCCTTGATCCGCTCGCCGCCGTCGGTCGTCCAGCCACCGGCCAGTTCCCAATCCGCGCAGGTCGCGAAATCTTCGAGGGTCTTGACGCCGTCGGCGGTAAGCGCCTCGAGCATCTGGGGTGTCAGCCCCTCGAAGTTGGCGAGGTCATCCTGCAAGCCTGCCTCGCGGGCGGCCTCCATCGACTTCTTGTTCTGCGCTTCGAGGTAGTCGCGGGCACGGGCCTGCAGTTCCTCGGCGGTGCTTTCGTCGACGCCGTCGATCACCAGAAGCTCGTCGACCTCGACGTAGGCGACTTCTTCGAGATTGGTGAAACCTTCGGAGACGAGAAGCTGGGCAAAGAACTCATCCAGATCCAGCGCCTCCATGAACAGCTTGGTGCGCACCTCGAACTCGGCCTGACGACGCTTCGATTCCTCTTCCTCGGTCAGGATGTCGATATCCAGACCGGTCAGCTGGGATGCGAGGCGCACGTTCTGACCGCGACGGCCGATGGCCAGCGACAACTGCTCCTCGGGCACGACGACCTCGATGCGCTCGGCTTCCTCGTCCAGAACGACCTTGCTGACCTCGGCGGGCTGCAACGCGTTCACGAGGAACGTCGGCGCGTCCTCGTTCCATGGGATGATGTCGATCTTCTCGCCCTGCAATTCGTTGACGACGGCCTGAACGCGGCTGCCGCGCATGCCGACGCAGGCGCCGACGGGGTCGATGCTGTTGTCATAGGAGATGACGGCGATCTTGGCGCGGCTTCCGGGGTCACGGGCGACGGCCTTGATCTCGATGACGCCGTCGTAGATCTCGGGCACTTCCATCTTGAACAGCTCGGCCATGAACTCGGGCGCCGTGCGCGACAGGAAGATCTGCGGACCACGAACTTCGCGGCGCACGTCCTTGATGTAGACGCGGATACGGTCGTTCGGGCGATAGGATTCGCGGCCGATCTTCTCGTTGCGGCGCAGAACGGCCTCACCGGCGCCGATGTCGACGATGATGTTGCCATATTCCTCGCGCTTGACGAGACCGTTGATGATCGTGCCTGCGCGGTCCTTGAATTCCTCGTACTGACGATCCCGCTCGGCTTCGCGGACCTTTTGCAGGATGACCTGCTTGGCCGACTGGGCGGCGATCCGGCCCATGTCGACGGCGGGAACCTGTTCGACGAAGGTGTCACCCACCTTGGGGTCGTCCATGTAGGGTTTCGCCGTCTCGACGGTGAATTCCGCCTTTTCGTTCTCCAGCAGATCGTCCTCAACGACCGTGCGGACACGGGTAAAGGTCGCATGACCGGTCCTGCGGTCGATCGACACGCGGATATCCATCTCGGAGCCGTAGCGCGACTTGGCGGCCCGGGCGAGGGATTCCTCCATCGCCTCGATCACCAGACCGGGGTCGATCATCTTTTCGCGGGCTACCGCGTCGGCGATCTGCAACAGCTCCAGCTGGTTTGCGGATGTGATGGCCATATCAGTCTTCCTCACCGTCCATGAGTGTCTCTACTTCGTCGAATTGGGTCTCATCGATCTGACCCTTGTCCTTGCGCGATTTCAGCACTTCGCGGATCAACCCGTCCGTGAGGATCAGCTTGGCATCGCTCAGCCACTCGAACTTCAGCCCGATGGTCGGCGTTTCCTTGCCCTGCTCGATCTCGATCAGGATCTCGTCGCCCTCGGTGCCGCGCAGCCACCCCTTGAAGCGGCGCTGTCCGTCGATCAGCTCGGTCGTCTCGACCCGCGCCTCGTAGCCGTCCCAGACGTCGAAATCCTTGAGGCGGGTCAGGGGGCGGTCGATGCCGGGGCTGCTGACTTCCAGCGTGTATTCCTCGACGATCGGGTCCTCGACATCCAGCGTCGCGGACAGCGCCGTCGAAATCTCGGCCAGGGCATCGACCTCGATCCCGCCCTCGGGCAGGTCGGCCATGATCTGAAGGTTGGCATTCTTGCCGGTCATCAGACGCAGGCGCACGAGTTCATAGCCCATGTCCTCGATGACGGGGCTGACGATCTCGGCCAGGCGCTTGTCCATGGCGGTCTTTGCGATCAGGTCGGACATGACTTTCCTTGAACTGGACGCGGACACAAAAAAACGGGCCCGCGGCCCGTTAAACTTTCCGGTGGGGCCGCTCGGCCGCCGCTGTTGAAGGGGCACATAGGCCAGTTTGCCGTCAGATGCAAGCGTGGCGTTCGGCCATCGCCGATGCATGGGGCCGATGGCAAGCGCGCCCGGTGCCGTATAGGAACAAAAATGGCCACCGGGGCATTCCCGGGTGTCCCTTGCCGGAAAGACGAAGAAACCATGCGTCGATACGCCTGCCCGACCTGCAACGCGCAGGTTCACTTCAACAATACCGCCTGCGTCGTCTGCGATGCGGTCCTCGGCTATGTCCCGCTGGCGGATAGGATCATCCGTATCGACGATCCGGCGGCGGGCGCACCGGTTGCGCAGACCTGCGCGAACCGGGGGCGGATCGGCTGCAACTGGCTGTGCGAGCCGGATGCACCCGGCAACCTGTGTCTGAGTTGTCAGCATACGACGCGAATCCCCGACATCACCGATCAGACACGCCTGTTGCGGTGGGGCCGGTTGGAACGGGCGAAGCGGCGGCTGTTCTATTCCCTCATCAAGTTCGACCTGCCGCTGGATACGGACGGCGCCCGCGACGACGGTTTCCTGCATTTTCAGCTGCTCGGGGATGAGACCCTGCCGAACGGACAGGCCCGCCGGGTCATGACGGGGCACGCCAACGGGCGCGTAACCATCAACATCGATGAGGCCGACGACGCCATCCGCGAACGCAACCGCACGGCCCTGGGCGAGCCGTACCGCACCCTGATTGGCCATTTCCGCCACGAGGTCGCGCATTACTACTGGGACAAGATGGTGCTTGATACCGAGGCGCTGGCGGCCTGTCGCGCCTGTTTCGGCGATGACACGCAGGACTACGGCGAAGCGCTGCGCCGTCACTACGCCAAGGGCCCCACGCGCGACTGGCAAAACACCTACGTCAGCGAATACGCCAGCGCCCACCCGTGGGAGGATTTCGCCGAGACATGGGCGCATTACTTCCACATGGTCAGCGGGCTGGAGACGGCCTTTGCCTATGGCATCAACCCCCGCCCGATGGACCCGACCGCGCCTGCGCAGGTGCAGCTGGAGGATCCTTATCACCAGACGGACGTTCAGGAACTGATCGACCACTGGGTGCCGCTGACGGTTGCGATGAACGCGATGAACCGGTCGATGGGCAACCGCGATTTCTATCCTTTCGTGCTGTCGCAGCCGGTGCTGGACAAATTGACCTTCGTGCACGACCTGATCGGCGGGCGCTGGGCCCCGGCCTGACGGCGGGTTGGCGGCCCGCACCGACGTGCGTCGCACGGGTTGCACGCGACAGCCGGACGGGCCACCCTCCGTGCAACAGTCAGGAGGGTCCCCCATGCGCACCAAAGCCGCCGTCGCCTTGCAGGCCGGCAAGCCACTCGAAGTGATGGAGGTCAATCTCGATGGCCCCCGTGCCGGCGAAGTTCTGGTCGAGATGAAGGCCACGGGCATCTGCCATACCGACGAGTTCACCCGCTCGGGCGCGGACCCGGAAGGGGCGTTTCCCGCGATCCTCGGGCACGAGGGTGCCGGCGTCGTGGTCGAGGTCGGTCCCGGCGTGACATCGCTGAAACCCGGCGATCACGTCATCCCGCTCTACACGCCCGAATGTCGGGAATGCGAATACTGCCTGAACCCGAAGACGAACCTGTGTCAGTCGATCCGCAGCACCCAGGGCGCCGGTGTGATGCCTGACGGAACCTCGCGGTTCTCGACGCTCGATGGGGATCCGATCCTGCACTACATGGGGTGCTCGACCTTCGCCAATCACACGGTCTTGCCCGAAATCGCCCTCGCGAAGGTCCGCGAGGACGCGCCATTCGACAAGATCTGCTACATCGGTTGCGGCGTGACGACGGGCATCGGCGCCGTCATCAATACGGCCAAGGTCGAGATCGGCAGCCGCGCCATCGTCTTCGGCCTTGGTGGGATCGGTCTGAACGTCATTCAGGGGCTGCGGCTTGCCGGTGCCGATCAGATCGTCGGCGTCGACCTGAACCCCGACAAGATCGAAATGGCCACGCGCTTCGGCATGACCGATTTCGTGAACCCGTCCGAGTTCGAAGGCGACCTCGTTCCCTATCTGGTCAACCTGACGAAGGGCGGCGCGGATTACACCTTCGATGCCACGGGCAATACGACCGTGATGCGTCAGGCGCTGGAATCGGCGCACAAGGGGTGGGGCGAATCCGTCATCATCGGTGTTGCCCCGGCGGGTGCAGAAATCTCCACCCGGCCCTTTCAGCTGGTCACCGGGCGTGTCTGGCGCGGGACGGCGTTCGGCGGTGCGCGTGGCCGGACGGATGTGCCGAAGATCGTCGATTGGTACATGGACGGCAAGATCGAGATCGATCCGATGATCACGCATACGATGCCCCTGTCGGACATCAACAAGGGCTTCGACCTGATGCATGCGGGCAAGAGCATTCGGAGCGTCGTCCTCTATTGACCCCCAGCCTGCGTTTCGAAGAGGTCGCGCCCGGCGCGGCCGATGATGCCATCTGGGACATGCTCGCGCCGGTATTCCGCGCGGGCGACACCTATGCCGTCGACAGCGGCATAGATCGCGCCGGGGCGCTGGCCTACTGGTTTGCCGAACGCTGCTGGATCGTTCATCTGGACGATGTCCCCGTCGGGACGTTCTACATCCGCGAGAACCAGAAGGGCGGGGGTGCCCGCCTGTGCAACTGTGGTTTCGTCACGGCGCCCGCCGCGCGCGGGCGCGGCGTTGCGCGCGCGATGCTGGCCCATGCGCTGTCCGAGGCGAAGGCGCTCGGGTTCCATGGTATGGTGTTCAACTTCGTCGTGGCCAACAACACCCGCGCCATCGACACATGGACGCGGGCCGGTTTTTCCATCGTCGGCCGGATTCCCGAGGCATTCGACCATCCCGTCGATGGCCCTGTCGATGCCCTGATCCTGTATCGCGCCTTGTGATCGCGTGTCCCCCGGCCTTATGCGTGGGGGGCACGCGAACCCGTTTCAGGAAGCCACCGAATGCCCCAACGCGACCGTCCCCTGCTGGCCGTCCTGATCGACGCCGACAACATTCCGGCCAAGTACGCCGAGGCCATCATCAAGGAGATCACGGGCCTGGGCGAACCCGCCCTGCGCCGGGTCTATGGCGACTGGTCCGGCGGGCATCTTCGCGGCTGGGCCGACAAGGTGCTGCAACTGGGTCTGGTGGCGCACCAGGAAACCGCCAACACCAAGGGCAAGAATGCATCGGACATCGGCCTCGTGATCGACGCGATGGACATCCTGCATTCGGGCCGGTTCGACGCCTTCGTCCTCGTCTCCTCGGACAGCGATTTCACGCGCCTCGCCTCCCGCATCCGCGAGGAGGGGCTGGAGGTGTTCGGCATCGGCGAGAGCAAGGCCCCCGAAAGCCTGCGCAAGGTCGTCAACCGCTTCATCACCATCGAGAACCTGATGGACGAACCCGCGACGCAGGCCTCCGGGACGCGTCCGGGCAAGAAACAGCCACAGGATGCCCTGCCTCTGATCCTGCGCGCCATGGAGCGTATGGATCAGGACGATGACTGGTATGCGCTGGGCGCGCTGGGCAGTCAGATCGTGGCCGAAGTCACCGATTTCGACACGCGAACCTATGGCAAGCGCAAGCTGAGCGACCTTGTCGCCGACATCAAGCGTCTGGAGACGCGGATGGAAGGGACGCAAATGATGGTCCGGCGCATCGACTGAGAAGGCTGCCCCCGGACCGCGCCATCAGTCCCCCAGACTGGCGAAGCGCACGCGCATCTCGCGCAGAACGGGAATCGCGGCGCGGACACGATCCGTGCCGAGGTCGCGCACCGCGCTGCCCATGATCGGACGAATTGCACTGAGCGCGGCATCGCGCGATCGCGTGCCCGCCCCGGAAATCGAAACCCGTTTGCGCCGCGCATCGTCCCAATCCGGGCGGACGTGGATATGCCCCGCCCACTCCAGCTTGTTCAGGGTGTTCGTCATCGCCCCACGGGTCACGTGGAAGATGCGGGCCAGTTCCGCCGGTGTCCGTTCGTCCTGATGTTCGGCCAGATAGTTCAGCACGATAAAATGCGACAGTTCCATCCCCTTGGGCAGGGCGCGGGACAGGCGTGCGCGGATCAGCTGATCCGCGGTCAGGATCTCGCTGAACAGGGCCACGGCCAGCTTGTCGGCTTCTTCCCCGCTCATGGCCCGGACCAGGCAGGTTCGGCGGACCATGCCGGAATGCGGGCACGGGCGCGGGCGCTTTCGTCCGGGTCGATGTCGACGACATAGGCCCCCGGTTCATGCCCCGCATCCAGCAGGATTTCGCCCCAGGGGGCGACGACCATGGAATGGCCATGGGTCTGCAGCGTCCGGTCCGCCGTGACGGCATGCGTCCCCGTCTGGCCGGGGGCCAGCACGAAACAGCCGGTCTCGATGGCGCGGGCCCGCAACAGAACCTCCCAATGGGCGGCGCCCGTCGTGGCCGTGAACGCAGCCGGGATGGTCAGGAAAGTCGCCCCCGCCTGCGCGAGCCTGCGGTAGAGCGTCGGAAAGCGAAGGTCATAGCAGATGCTCATGCCGACCTTGCCCCAGGGCGTATCAGCCAAGGAGGCCCGCGATCCGGGGCGGTAGCCGTTGGATTCGCGAAAAGTCTCCGCCTCGCTGACGTTCACGTCGAACATGTGGATCTTGTCGTATCGCGCGACAATCCCGCCGTTCGGGTCGATCAGGATGGACCTGTTCGCGAAACGCCCCTGCGGATCGGCCGTGCGCAGGGCGATACTGCCGATCAGGACCCAGACGCCATGGTCGCGCGCCGCCGTGCGCATCGCCAGCAGGGTCGGATCCTGCGCCTCGGGGCGCAGGACGCCGCGCTGATATTGCCTGTCGAACGACAGGCAATTCGTGACCTCGGGTGTCAGGATGAAATCCGCCCCCTGATCGACGGCCTCGGCCAGCAGGCCGCGCGTCGTTTCCAGATTGACGAGCGGATCCGTCCCGACATTCAGTTGGAGCAGGCCGACCCGCATCTAGGCGCGCAGCAGGGCGTCGAGCTTGCCTGCCCGGTCGAGGGCAAAGAGGTCGTCGCACCCGCCGACATGGGTGTCGCCGACGAAGATCTGTGGCGTGGTGCGGCGTCCGTTTGCGCGTTGCATCATCTCGGCGCGCTTTCCGGGCTGACGGGCGGTATCGATCTCGGTGATCTGGGCGCCCTTCTCGGTCAGCAGGCGGATCGCGGCAGTACAGAACCCGCAAAGCGGCTGTGTATAGATTTCGACGGGTTTCATGATGGTCCTCGCATGGCTCCGCCTGTCATATATCCCGCTAGGGGTCTTTCGCAACGCGCGCGAGCATCAGGACCGTGATCCGGGGGGTTCCCCCACGTCGCAGGACCTCGGCACAGGCCGTCAGGGTCGCGCCCGAGGTCATGACGTCGTCGACCAGCGCAACATGCCGTCCCGCAAGGTCAGGCTGCATCCGCCCGATGGCCCCTTCGAGGTTGGCGAACCGATCGGCCGTGCCCTTGCGATCCTGACTGGGGGTCTGGCGCAGGCGGGTCAGGCCCTCGGGGGCGAAGGTGCCACCGGTCAGGCGCGCCAGTGCCGCGCAGATCAGGGCCGACTGGTTGTAGCGGCGTTTGAGAAGGCGCCATCGGTGGATCGGAACGGGGACGAAGACGGTCTCGGGCCCGATCAGGGTCCGCGACCGGCGCAGGATCCAGCGCGCCGCGGCCTCGGCCAGTTCGGTCCGGTCGCCATGTTTCAGTGCAAGGACCATGCGCCGCCCACCGCCCGCATAGGATAGCGCCGCGCGCCCCTCGTCCCACGGGCGCGGCGTTCTGAGACAATCGTCGCAGCGGTCCGCCGATCCATCCGACGCGCCCGGCAGGGACGCGCCGCACATGTCGCAGGCAGCGCCCGTGACGAAGGGCGTCTCGGCCCAGCAGGCCGGGCACAGCGCATTTTCGTCCTCGACCCGTTCGTCGCACAGGACACAGGTTTGCGGATACAGCGCATCCCGCATCATCAGCAGGGTGCCACGTCCTGCCCTTTGCAATTTCGGGTTCATCCCCTAAATGCCCCTTCGATGTCCCAACCAACCCTCACAGACCGCGCGGCCCTGTCCGCCCATCGTGCCCGCGCGGACGGCAGCGCATGGTTCCTGCACGAGGAAGCGCTGGATGAGATGCAGGAGAGGCTGAAAGACGTTAACAGAACGTTTACCGCGCCTGCGATCGTGACGGGGCAGCCGGATCTGTGGCGGGGTTTGCTGCCATCTGCGAAAGTCGTTCCGGACACGCCGACGCTGGATCTGGACGTGGGACAACATGACCTTGTCATTCATGCGATGGCCCTGCATTGGGCCGACGATCCGGTCGGACAGCTGATCCAGTGCCGCCGCGCGCTGCGCCCCGATGGCCTGTTTCTCGGCGTGACCCTTGGGGGTGAGACCCTGTCCGAGCTGCGCGCGGCACTGGCCGAAGCAGAGGCGCAGGTTGCCGGGGGGCTGTCCCCGCGCGTGGCCCCCATGGGCGAGGTGCGTGATCTGGGCGGTCTTCTGCAACGTGCGGGACTGGCCCTGCCGGTGGCCGACATCCTGCCGCTTCGCATCAGATACGCCCACATGTACCGCCTGATGGCGGACCTGCGCGCCATGGGCGAGACCAACGCGCTTGCCATGCGGCACAGAAAACCATCGTCGCGTGAACTGTTTTCGCGTGCCGCCCGTATATACCAGGATGCCTTCGCCGACGGCGACGGGATCCGCGCGACATTCGAGATGATCTTCCTGACGGGCTGGGCCCCGTCCGACGATCAGCCAAAGCCCTTGCGCCCCGGGTCGGCGCAGGCCCGGCTGGCCGACGCACTGGGGGTCAAGGAACAGGGACCAGACCGATGAACATGATGAACGCCACGCCGCTGCCGAACGCCCCCGCCGATCACCCCAAGGTGCGGATGGGCAAGGTCGGCGTTCTGCTGGCCAACCTCGGCACGCCGGACGGATATGACTACCGCTCCATGCGCCGCTATCTGAACGAATTCCTGTCGGACCGCCGTGTCATCGATTACTCCCCATGGCTCTGGCAGCCGCTGTTGCAGGGCATCATCCTGACAAAGCGGCCGTTCTCGTCGGGCGCTGCCTACAAATCCATCTGGAACGAGGCGCAGGGCGAATCGCCGCTGGCCACGATCACCAAGGCACAGACCGCCAAGATGGCCGAACGGATGCGCG
The DNA here is from genome assembly GCF_041403465.1 of Jannaschia sp. 2305UL9-9. Classification (NCBI taxonomy): domain Bacteria; kingdom Pseudomonadati; phylum Pseudomonadota; class Alphaproteobacteria; order Rhodobacterales; family Roseobacteraceae; genus Jannaschia; species Jannaschia sp. 2305UL9-9. The sequence goes on along the minus strand of NZ_JBGEHM010000002.1, from coordinate 231,933 downwards.
CGGTCTTCGGCGAGAACGTCGTGGTCGATTACTGCATGCGCTACGGCAACCCGTCGACGCAGTCGAAGGTCGAACAGATGCAGGCGGCCGGTTGCACCCGGATCGTGTTCTTCCCGCTTTATCCCCAATACGCGGGTGCCACGACGGCCACCGCCAATGATCAGTTCTTTCGCACGCTGATGAAGATGAAGTGGCAGCCGTCGGTCCGCACGGTGCCCGCCTATTTCGACGATCCGCGCTATATCGAGGCGCTGGCCCAGTCCGTCGAGCGGGCCTATGCCGCCGCCGAGGTGAAGCCGGAGATCCTGTGCTGCTCCTACCACGGGGTGCCCAAGCGCTATCTGATGGAGGGCGATCCCTACCATTGTCAGTGCCAGAAGACGACGCGCCTGCTGCGCGAGCGTCTGGGTTGGGACGAGAGCCAGATCAAGACGACCTTCCAGTCGAAGTTCGGCCCCGAGGAGTGGTTGAAACCCTATACGGTCGAGGAGGTCGCGCGTCTGGCCGAGGAAGACGGCAAGAAGAACATCGCCGTCATCGCGCCCGCCTTTTCCGCCGACTGCATCGAGACGCTGGAAGAGATCAACGAAGAGATCAAGGAAAGCTTCGAAGAGGCGGGCGGAGAGCATTTCCTCTACATCCCGTGCCTCAACGACGACGACGCGCATATGGATGCCCTGTCGCAGATCGTGATCGAGAACCTCGCCGGGTGGATCGTGCCGCAGCATCAGCGCGCCGCTGCCGAATGACGATCCGGGGTCGGGTCTGGCCCCGGTACCGGCAGGATGCCACGAAAAAAGGCGGGACGCCTCGGTGAGTGAGCCGGCCCCGCCTTCAGGTGGTGTGCACAGTTTCTTCTAGATCATCTTACGTCTGAAAACTCAGCTTACGGGGCGCCCGGCATAGGTGCGGGTGCCGACGCGGACTTCTACGAGGCCATTCTTGAGCATTTGGACAAAGGTCCCCTGAATCGACAGGTGGTTCCCGATCGTAACAGTCCTAAGCATCCAGTATCCTCCGACTGGGTGTGAGTGTAATATAAAGGTAGGATGACACTTAGGCATTGCCTAGTCAAAACCGCATCAATTTCGTGCGATTTCAGAACTTTGTTTCTTCCTTACAACCAATCCCGCAATATAGGGACCAAAGGAATGTCGGCCGCTGGCATCGGATAATTCTTCAAATCCAGTGGTTTGACCCATTTCAGGCGTTGGTTTTCGCGGCCCGTGACCTGTCCGTTCCATTTTCTGCACGCAAAGAGCGGCATGAGAAGATGGAACGTATCATAGGCATGTGATGCAAAAGTAAGCGGGGCAAGGCAGGACGCCCAGGTGTCGATGCCCAATTCCTCGTGCAATTCGCGAATTAACGCGGCTTCCGGCGTCTCTCCGTCCTCGACCTTGCCGCCCGGAAACTCCCAAAGGCCGGCCATCGACTTGCCCTCGGGCCTTTGCGCCAGAAGGACGCGTCCCTCCGGATCGATCAGCGCGACCGCCGACACAAGGACGATTCGGGTCATCGGGCGCGCGTCACGATCGGTAGTCCGCATTGATCTCGATGTAGCGGTAGGTCATGTCGCAGGTCCACATCCTGTCCGATGCAGTGCCAAGGCCCAGGTCGACGCCCAGGGTGATCCGGTCCCGCGTCATGTAGGCGGCGCCCGCCTCCTCGGCGTAGGTTTCCGCGACGGCCCCGTTTTCGGCCACCAGAATATCCCCGAACGTGATCCGCAGCTTGTCGCGATCTGCCCGCGCCCCCGATTTTCCGACGGCCATGACGACGCGGCCCCAATTCGGGTCCTCGCCCGCGATGGCGGTCTTGACGAGGGGGCTGTTGGCGATGGCCGAGGCGACGCGCCGCGCATCCAGCGCATTGGCGGCCCCGGTGACGGAGACCTCGACGAGCTTGGTCGCACCTTCGCCGTCCATGACGATCTGCAGGGCAAGGTCGTGCAGGATGGCGCCCAGGGCCTCCTTGAAGGCCTTGCCCGCGACGGTGCGCGCGCTGGTGATTTCCGGATGGTCCGCCTTGCCCGTCGCCGCAACCACGAGGCTGTCGGAGGTCGAAGTGTCGCTGTCCACCGTGATGGCGTTGAACGTCGTCTTCGTCAGGTCGGACAGCATGGCCTGCAAGGCGCGGTCGGTGATCTTCGCGTCGGTAAAGACGTAGGACAGCATCGTGGCCATGTCGGGCGCGATCATCCCCGATCCCTTGGCGATGCCCGCGATCGTGACCGTCGTGCCGTCGAGGTCGACGGTCGTGGTCGCGCCCTTGGGGAAGGTATCCGTCGTCATGATCGCACGGGCCGCATCCTTCATCCCGTCGGGCGAAAGCCCTTGGGACAGGCCGTCCAATGCCGTCACGATCCGGTCGTGCGGCAACGGTTGCCCGATGACGCCCGTCGACGACGTCAGAACGCGCGAGGGTGGCAGGCCCAAAGCCTGGCTGACCCCGTGACAGATCGCATCGACCGATGCGACACCTGCGGCCCCGGTAAAGGCGTTTGAATTGCCCGAATTGACCAGCAGGGCCCAACCGCCGCTTGCGCGCGGGGCCTTGAGTTTCTCCTGACAATCCAGAACCGAGGCAGACCGCGTGCCCGACCGGGTGAACACCCCGGCGACCGCGGTGCCGGGGGCCAGATCCACCAGCATCAGGTCGGTGCGACCCTTGTATTTCACGCCCGCCTGAGCGGTCGCAAAGCGCACGCCATCGATGGCAGGCAGGTCCGGAAAGGCGGGCGCCAGAGGCGAGACGAGCGGGCCCTTCGGGCCGGCCAACTGTGCCTCCAGCTCCGCGATGCGGGCCTTGAGGTGTTTCTTCTTCACCCCGGTGTCCCGCGATTTCTTCGCGGCGGACGTATCGTCCTTGGCCTTCTTGCCGGCTTTCTTCGCCTTTCCGTCCTTTGCCATTGCCTACTCCGTCAACAGGTCGGTGTTGCGGATCAGCGCGGGATCGGGGGCGATGTCGGATCGCTCGATCATGGCCTCTGCGGTCAGACGCTCCACCTCGGCATCGACGGCGCCTGCGCGCAGGGTCTGTTCCAGTTCGGCACGCACGGTGTCCAGCGGCGGCGCGTCCTTGGTGCGCGTCTCGTTCAGCTTGACGACATGCCAGCCGAACTGCGTCTGCACGGGCGCGCTGACGGCGCCGGTCTCAAGCTCGGTGATGGCGGTCTCGAACTCGGGCACCATCATGCCGGTGCCGAACCAGCCCAGCATCCCGCCGCCGGGGCCAGAGGGGCCTGTCGAATGTTCCTGCGCGAGGGTGGCGAAATCGGCCCCGTCCTCGAGCTGGGCAATCAGGTCGGCGGCCTCTTCCTCGGTTTCGACGAGGATATGGCTGGCGTTCCACTCCGTCTCCGGCTCGGCGGAACCGTAGGTCTCCGCATAGGCGGCCTGCAGGTCTTCGTCGGCGATGTCCTGCCCGGCGGCGCGGTCGATGATGCGCCCGGCGAGGAAGGCGCGCTGCTCGTTCTCCAGCCCGATCTCATCGGCGCGGGCCATGTCGGCACGGGCGGCATCGGCCAGGACCTGCTGCTGGATCAACTGTTCCAGCATTCCGTCATACAGCACCTCGTCGGGCAGTTGCTGATACTGCTCGGGCAGGCGATCGCGCATCGCAACCATGTGGCCCAGCGTGATGTCGGTGCCGTTGACGGTGGCCAGCACCGTCGTCGCATCCTGCGCAACCGCAGGGGCAGCCAGCGCCAGCGCCAGTGCCGTACCAGTCAGAAGTCGTTTCATCAGGTCGTTCCTTTCCGGCAGAACCTGCCGATCATATCCTTGCGTCCCCCGGGGGGCGTTCGTTGACACCCATAGGGGCGGGTCTTAAGTGCGCTAGAGGCAATTTTTTACCGCGCCCGCACTTGGCCGCCACCCGTCTTTCCCGAACTGATATGGGGCAGGGGCACGGTCGGCAAGGGCGCGAAGCAGGGACGCACATGCTTGGACTTGGTGGTATCGCGAAGAAGGTGTTCGGCACGCCGAATGACCGAAAGGTAAAATCGACGCTCAAGATCGTCGCTCAGATCAATGCATTGGAGCCGGAGTTCCAGGCCCTGTCGGACGAGGGGATCAAGGACCGGACCGAGGCGTTGGCCAAGCGCGCCCTTCAGGGCGAAAGCCTCGATGCCCTCCTGCCCGAGGCCTTTGCAAATTGTCGTGAGGCCGCGCGCCGCGCCCTGGGCCTGCGCGCCTTCGATACGCAGCTTCTGGGCGGCATCTTCCTGCATCAGGGCAATATCGCCGAGATGAAGACCGGCGAGGGCAAGACCCTCGTGGCGACATTCCCGGCCTATCTGAATGCGCTGTCCGGCAAGGGCGTGCATGTCGTCACCGTCAACGACTACCTCGTGCGGCGCGACGCGGAGTGGATGGGCAAGGTGTTCGGCGCGCTGGGCCTGACCACCGGTGTCGTCGTCCCGCAGCAGTCGGACGATGAAAAGCGTGCAGGCTATGCCGCCGATGTGACCTATGCGACGAACAACGAGCTGGGCTTCGACTACCTGCGCGACAACATGCGCGCCAACACCAGCGAGATGATGCAACGCGGGCACAACTTCGCCATCGTGGACGAGGTCGATTCCATCCTGATCGACGAAGCGCGCACGCCGCTGATCATCTCCGGCCCGTCGCAGGACCGGTCGGAACTCTATCAGACCATCGACCGCCTGATCCCCGAGATCCAGGACGACCATTTCACCAAGGACGAAAAGCAGCGTTCCGTCACCTTCACCGACGAAGGCAACGAGTTTCTGGAGATGCGCCTGCATCAGGCCGGCATCCTGCCGGAGGATCAGTCGCTCTATGATCCCGAATCGACCACCGTCGTGCACCACGTCAATCAGGGCCTGCGCGCCCACAAGCTGTTCGCCCGGGATCAGAACTACATCGTGCGCGACGACGAGGTTGTCCTGATCGACGAATTCTCGGGCCGCATGATGCCGGGACGGCGTCTGTCGGATGGTCTGCACCAGGCGATCGAGGCCAAGGAAGGCGTGTCGATCAAGCCCGAGAACGTCACCCTCGCCTCCGTCACGTTCCAGAACTACTTCCGTCTCTACAACCGCCTGTCCGGCATGACCGGCACCGCGGCGACCGAGGCGGAGGAATTCGGCTCCATCTACGGCCTCGGCGTGGTCGAGGTGCCGACCAACCGGCCCATCGCGCGCGCCGACGAACACGATCAGGTCTATCGCACCGCGGCCGAAAAATACGCCGCCGTCGTCAACGAGATCAAGGAAGCACACGCCAAGGGCCAGCCCGTCCTCGTCGGCACGACCTCGATCGAGAAGTCCGAGATGCTGTCCCAGATGCTCAAGGCCGAAGGGATGGAGCACAACGTCCTGAACGCGCGCCTGCACGAGCAGGAGGCGCAGATCATCGCGGATGCGGGCAAGCCCGGCACGATCACCATCGCAACCAACATGGCCGGTCGCGGCACCGACATCCAGCTTGGCGGCAACGTCGAGATGCGGGTGTTGCAGGCGCTGGCCGCCACGCCAGACGCCGACCCCGACGAGGTCCGCACCCGGATTGAGGCGGAGGTCGCCGCCGACAAGCAGAAGGTGCTGGACGCCGGCGGCCTGTTCGTTCTGGCCACCGAACGCCACGAAAGCCGCCGCATCGACAATCAGCTCCGCGGCCGGTCGGGCCGTCAGGGCGATCCGGGGCGGTCCGTGTTCTTCTTGTCGCTGGATGACGACCTGATGCGGATCTTCGGCTCCGAACGGTTGGAGAAGGTGCTCAACACCCTGGGCATGCAGGAAGGCGAGGCAATCATCCACCCTTGGGTGAACAAGTCGCTGGAGCGCGCGCAGGCCAAGGTCGAGGGGCGCAACTTCGACATCCGCAAGCAGCTGCTCAAGTTCGACGACGTGATGAACGATCAGCGCAAGGCGGTGTTCGAGCAGCGGCTTGAAATCATGGAGGCCGACGAGATCGGCGAGATCGCGCAGGACATGCGCCATCAGGTCGTCGACGATCTGGTCGATCAGTACATGCCGCCGAAATCCTACGCCGACCAATGGGACGCGACCGGCCTCTATGCCGCCTGTATCGAGGTGCTGGGCCTCGACGAACCGATCATTGCCTGGGCCGACGAAGACGGTGTCGATCAGGAAGTCGTGCGGGAGCGTCTCTATGAGGCCTCCGACAAGAGCATGGCGGAAAAGGCGGAGGCCTTCGGCGAAGACCAGATGCGCCAGATCGAAAAGCAGGTTCTTTTGCAGACGATCGATGCCAAGTGGCGTGAACACCTGCTCACGCTGGAGCATCTGCGTTCGGTCGTGGGGTTCCGGGGCTACGCGCAGCGCGATCCGCTGAACGAATACAAGACCGAGAGTTTCCAGTTATTCGAGGGGATGCTTGATTCCCTGCGGGCCGACGTGACCAAGAAGCTGTCGCAGATCCGTCCCATGACCGAGGACGAGCGCAAGGCCATGCTGGAGCAGTTGGTCGCCCAGCAACGCGCCGCTGCCGCCGCTGCGGAACCGGCGCCTGCCGAATCGTCCGAGGCACCGGCGGGCGCGCAGACGGTCGATGCGGCGAAGGCGCCGGGCCGCAAGCCCGGCTTCGTCGAGGATGATCCGACGACATGGGGCTCACCGGGTCGAAACGACCTTTGCCCTTGTGGGTCCGGCAAGAAGTTCAAGCACTGTCACGGCGCCTACTGATCCGGCGCGCCGATACGATGCCCTTGCCCTCGGCGGCGGGGGCATCAACCAATTCTACACATAATCGTCCGTATCTCGGCAGGGCGCTTCCCAAGATTTGCCTTGTTTCAGGGGCACGTCTCGGGAAACGATCTGTTCCCAAGGACGGTAGAAATGAGTGACGCATCCGAGACAGCCGCAGATCAGGCCCAACGCCCGATGGGGCCTGCAGCCAAGCGCCGTGCACAGCGGGCCGCCGCCAAGGCCCCGCAATCCATCACGGGTAAACTGGCCGCGCGCTTTCGCAGGCCGGACGTGCGTCGGCGGATGGCGATGATCACATTGCTGGCGATGGGGTCCGTCGTCGCTTGGAACCTGTTTGGGCAGAACGGGCCGACAGACGTCGCCCGCGGCCTGTCCGAGGTGACGGATGCCGCGATGGCGTCCCGCGGTCCGGACACGCAGATGGCCGGGGTTGCCGCGATGGTCGCCACGGGCACGCCGACCCCCGGCACCGACGCCGAAACCGTTCTGTCTGCGCCGCAGGAACCGATTGCCGTCGCAGCCCTTGAAACGCCGTCCATTCGCACGCTGACTGATGTCCGAGAGACGCAGGCCACCACGGGCGAGGGGCCCTGTGCCGTTTCGGTTCAGGCAATGCCACTGGCCGCCGCGACGATCGCCCTTGAAATCGCATCGCCCTGCGATGCCGGCGCTCGCGTCGATATCATTCAGGACGATCTTCAGGTTGCCATCGCGCTGGATGACGCGGGTCTTGCGACCGTCGAGGTGCCGTCCCTGTCCGATACACCTTCGGTCGCCGTTCTGGTCGAAGCGCGGGATCCGGTCGTCATCCAGTCGGAGACGGTCGATTTCGACCGCTACCATCGCGCCGTCCTGTTCTGGCAGGATGACGCCGGTCTTGAACTGCATGCCTTCGAGGGCGACGCCACCTACGGAGAGGAAGGGCACGTCGGCCCGTCCGGGGATCGCACGATTGCTCACGCGCTGAGCGGGAACGGGGGCTTTCTGACGACCGTTGGCGACCCCACGCTCGATGAAAGCCGTGCCGCGATGATCTATACGGTTCCTGCGGGCATGTCCGTCGACCTGAGCATCGAGGCCGCCGTGACCGAAACGAATTGCGAAAAGACGGTCTATGGCGGCACCATCCAGACGGGTCCGGGTATTGCCGCCATCACGCAGGACGTCACCCTGACGATGCCGACCTGCGAGGCCGTGGGCGACTACATCCTTCTGGGCAGCCTGCTGCGGCCGATCGCCGTGGCATCGAACTGATCGCCGCCCCGCACCGGGACTGAACGGGGCGCGGTGGTCCCCCGGGGCCGCGCGCCCCCATATCGCCGGATGCGTTGACGCAGCAGACCCGGCCAGCCTAGCGTCCCTCGGCAACGGGGTAATCGGGGTGCGCGCATGGCCGATCTGCATATCACGAACGGCGACGGCGCAGCCGGGATCCTGCGTCAAACGGGGCTGTGCGACAGGATCCTTCCGTGGCGCGACCCCATGCACCACGGCCCCTTTCCCGCCGGTCTGCCCCTGCCAGAGGCCAGCAAGCTGCGCGCGCGCTATCTTGCCGGTCCACAGGACGACGCGGCACAGGCCCAGTTCGAGGCGCGGGATGCAATCGTTCAGGGGATCGGCAGGGCGGATCATGTCATCCTGTGGTTCGAACATGACCTGCTGGACCAGTTGCAGATCCTGCAGATTCTCGACCATCTGTCAGCGGCCCCTCCAACCCGGTTGGAATTGATCTGTATCGACCGCTTTCCGGGGGTCGCAGCGTTCCGGGGCATCGGACAGCTGAGCGCGCCGCAGATGGCGTCCCTTTATGATGACCGACAGGCGATAACGGGCGACATGCTGGACCTTGCCCGATCGGGGTGGGCCGCGTTCCGATCGGCAGACCCTCGCGATCTGTTGGCGTTCACAAGGGGCGATCTTGCCGTGTTTCCGTTTCTGGCGCCGGCCCTTCTGCGCCATCTGGAGGATTACCCGGACCGGCAAACGGGCCTGACCCGGACCGAATGGCAGCTTCTGACACTGGTGGCGGGGGGCGTGCACGGGCCCCACGACCTGTTCGTGCGAAATATGGAAAGGGAAGAGGTGCTCTATATCGGGGACTGGACCACCTATGCCGTCCTGAGCCGTCTGTGCGACGCGGGCCTGTTGAGGTCTGCGCCCCATCCCTTCCGCTCGCCGCCGATGGATGACGTGGATGCGGCAACCTTTGCCGGACAGCGGCTGAACCTGACGGACGCGGGTCGGTCCATCCTGTCCGGAGACAGCGACGCGTTCACCCTGCTGCGCCGCGACGATTGGCTGGGCGGCGTCAGATTGCGATCGGAGCGGCCGATGTGGACGTGGGATGCGGGTGTCGGAACCCTTGCCCTGCGGGGCGGATAGCCGAAGGGGATATTCCGAACGCAAACGGCCCCGCGAAAAGCGGGGCCGTCGTGGTCGATACGCGATGAACCTTGCGCGTCACATCATGTCGCGCACATCCGTCAAGTGGCCCGTGACGGCGGCGGCGGCGGCCATCGCAGGCGACATCAGGTGCGTGCGACCGCCCTTGCCCTGACGGCCTTCGAAGTTGCGGTTCGACGTCGCGGCACAGCGTTCGCCGGGGGCCAGCTGATCGGGGTTCATGGCAAGACACATGGAACAACCGGCCATGCGCCACTCGAAGCCCGCTTCCTTGAAGATGTCAGCGAGGCCCTCTTCCTCGGCCTGGGCGCGCACGAGGCCCGAACCGGGTACGACCATGGCCCGCTTCACCGCGATCTTCTTGCCTTTCAGGATTGCGGCCGCAGCCCGCAGATCCTCGATCCGGCCATTGGTGCAGGAACCGATGAACACCGTGTCGATGGCGACCTCCGACAGGGGCGTGCCCGATGTCAGGCCCATGTAGTCGAGGGACCGCTTGGCCGCGTCGACCTTGCCGCCCTTGAAGTCGGCGGGGTCGGGGACGGTCGCAGTGATCGGCAGGACATCCTCGGGCGAGGTGCCCCATGTCACGACCGGGGCGATATCCTCGGCGGCGATGGTCACGACCATGTCCCAATGGGCATCATCGTCGGAATAGAGCGTTTTCCACCAGTTCAGCGCGGCCTCCCACTGGGCGCCCTTCGGCGCGTGGGGGCGGCCTTTGCAGTACTCGAAGGTCTTTTCGTCCGGCGCGATCAGGCCGGCACGCGCGCCCCCCTCGATCGCCATGTTGCAAACGGTCATCCGACCTTCCATCGACAGGTCGCGGATCGCTTCGCCGCAATATTCGATGACATAGCCGGTGCCACCGGCGGTGCCGGTCTTGCCGATCACGGACAGGGTGATGTCCTTGGCCGTCACACCGGGGCGTAGCTTGCCGGTGATCTCGACCTTCATGTTCTTGGATTTCTTCTGGATCAGGGTCTGGGTCGCCAGAACATGCTCCACCTCGGAGGTGCCGATGCCGTGGGCCAGCGCGCCGAAGGCACCATGCGTCGCCGTGTGGCTGTCACCGCAGACGACGGTCATGCCGGGCAGGGTCCAGCCCTGCTCGGGGCCGACGATGTGCACGATGCCCTGCCGGACGTCGGAGACTGGGTAGTAGTGGATGCCGAAGTCCTTGGCGTTCTTGTCCAGCGCCTCGACCTGCACGCGGCTGTCCTCGGTCATCGTGGCGGCGTTCGCACGGTCCAGCGTGGTCGGCACGTTGTGGTCGGGCACGGCGATGGTCTTGTCGGGCGCGCGCACGGTGCGGCCCGTCATGCGCAGGCCCTCGAAGGCCTGCGGGCTGGTCACTTCGTGAACCAGGTGGCGGTCGATATACAGCAGGCAGGTGCCGTCCTCGGCTTCGTGCGCCAGGTGGGCGTCCCAGATCTTGTCGTAGAGTGTCTTGGCGTTCATGTCGTGAAATCCTTCGTGGAAGAGCAGGGCAGGGGGGCAGACCTGCCGTCAAACCGCCTCTTCGTAGGCACGCCCGAAGAACCGCCAGGGCAGCAGGTCTTGATCGCTCAGGTCGTGAACGCGTGGCATGGCGCGGTGTCTAATTAGCGGCGCTGTCTTTCGCAAGACCCGCGGGGCAGCACCAAAACGTGAAGGGCCGCCTCGATTTCTCGAAGCGGCCCACCGTTCCGTTCCGGTCCCCTGTCGGGGGCCGTATGGGCCTCAGGCGGCCTTCTTGCGACGACGGGCCAGGCCCAGACCGCCCAGGGCCGTCAGCAGCAGGGCCGCACCGGCCGGCAGCGGAACTGCCGCGACGTTGAATGCCAGGCTGCCCGACACCGGCGAGGCGCTGTCGAAGAAGCCGATGCCATAGGTGCCGGCCTGCAGATCGGAGAACAGGACGCCAGACGAAGTGCTTGCCGTGATCAGGTCGCAATTTCCGGGGCTGCCCCAGACCGCGGAGTCACATGCGGTGGTGGACGTGGTCAGGCGCCCCAACGGACCGTCGAGGTAATAGCCGGTCTGTTCGCTGCCGGTGCCGCTGTAGGACGTCAACGAGAAGTCAAATGCAGTGTTCACGATGAACGTCGTTTCCGCAGAGGCGGGCGTTCCGTTCCAGCTGAACGTGAGGTCGAAGCCATCGGCCGTCGCGGTTTGAGCGACCGTGGTGGCGGCGCTGGCCATGGCCGGCAGTGCGACAGCCAATGCTGCGGCGACTGCAAGTTTCTTCATGAATGACATGTTCCAAGTCCTTTCGGGTTGCCGAATAAGGCTTTTTTAAGACTTTATTAACTTTGAGTCAATCCGACCGCTGCTGGCCAAGGCCATGTTTTCCGATTTCGGGAATCCTGCAAATGTCTCGAATAGAACGGAAATACGCTCTCTGCCCGCCCGCCGCAGGCGAGTCGGCGTGCATTCCGTCTCTTGCCTTGAGGTCCCGCCCGGCCTTGCAATGGCTTGTGCCCGATCTGCCATTGTCGCAGCAGAATCGCCTGGCGCGACATGATTGCGCTTTGCCGATTGGTGTTGCGGCCCTGTCCGGCTGTTGTGTCCGGCAGGCAATCCATCCCATAAGTTTTTAATGGAAGAGGATATTCTCGAAAGTCTGCCGCTGCGCGACGAGCTCCTGCTGATTTGGGCGCAGATCTCGAACTATGCGACCGAGATGCTGCAACCGGGATGGAAGTTGTGGCAGGTCCTGATCGTTCTTGGCCTGATGGCCTTTGCGTGGGTGTTGCGCCGTATAGCGGCCGACCGCATGACAGAATGGATGCGCGCGCAGACCGGGCGGCCAAAGTGGCAGTTGCGGGCGCTCGTGATCCTGCGCAATCGGCTGGGCCTGATCTTCTTCGCCGCCCTCGCCTGGGCGGTCTATCTGACGATGCAGGAAACGACCTGGCCATCGCGCAGCTACCTCGTTGGTCTTGCGGCGACCATGGGCACGGCGTGGATGGTGGTCAGTTTCGTGGCCCGCTTCGTGCGAAATCCCTTTCTGCGCAAACTGGTGACCTGGGGCCTGTGGGGCTATGTGACGGTCTTCTACCTCGGGATCTGGGATGAAACCCGCGCCACCCTCGATGCGCTGGCGGTCGATTTCGGGGCGTTCCGCCTGTCGGTTCTGGGCATTCTGACGGCCTGTGTCGTGATCGGCATCCTGTTCGCGGGCGCGCGCTTCGTGTCTACCACCACGGCCGCCCGCATTCAGAAGAACGAGGACATCAGCCCGTCGATGCGGGTGCTCGTCATCAAGTTGATGCAGGCGATCCTCTATGCCGGGGCGTTCTTTCTCGGGTTGAAGGCCGTCGGCTTCGATCTGACGGGGCTGGCCGTCCTGTCCGGCGCGATCGGCGTCGGGCTGGGCTTCGGGCTGCAGAAGGTGGTGTCGAACCTCGTGTCCGGCGTGATCATCCTGCTGGACAAGTCCATCAAGCCGGGGGACGTCATCTCGCTGGGCGAGACATTCGGCTGGATCAACTCGCTGACCGCGCGCTACGTGTCGATCACGACGCGGGACGGCAAGGAATACCTGATCCCGAACGAGGATCTGATCACGGGCCAGGTGGTGAACTGGTCCCATTCCAACAGTTTCGTGCGCCTCGACATCCATTTCGGCACGGCCTACGGCGACGACCCCCATCTCGTGCGGCGCGTCGCGGTCGAGGCCGCAAGCAGCGTGGACCGGGTTCTGTCGATAAAATCGCCGGTTTGTCACATCGTCGGGTTCGGGGACAGTTCGGTCGACTACATCCTGCGCTTCTGGATCAGCGATCCCACCGGGGGGCTGACCAATATTCGCGGCAATGTCTTTCTGGCCCTATGGGACAGCTTCAAGGAGCATGGGATCTCCATCCCCTTCCCGCAGCGTGAGGTGCGCCACCTGAACGACCCGTCGCAGGCGGGACATGGCGAGGATTGATTCATCGTTCGCGCCGGAGCCGCCGCACCCATCCGGCACGGATCGGCCCCAACCGACCGCGCGCCTCGTCCGGGCCCGGATTGGCGGGTTCCTGCCATGTTGTCCCGAGCCGGATGTCAAACACCGTGTCACAGGTGATTGACGTAAGCCGGCGCAGACCCCATCTGGCCCTTTCGCGGCGTTGCTGGACGCACCGCCTGATGATACCCTAAACTACCAATCGGAGGTCGCACCTTGCGCCCCACTCACATTTCGGAGGATCGGACGCTGGCTGCCGACACCATCACGGGCCAAGGGGCCCAGGATACTTCGCTCGGACAGGCCGGGCGCACGAACGAGATTCTGGACCTGATCCTGACATCTCTGGACGCCGACAAAGCAGAGGACATCGTGCAGATCGATCTGCGCGGCAAATCCTCGGTGGCCGACTGGATGGTCGTCTGCTCTGGTCGGTCTACCCGTCAGGTCGGGGCGATTGCCGAAAAGATGGCCGAAAAACTCAAGGACGTTCTTGGACGTTCTGCCCGGACAGAAGGCAAGTCGCAAGGCGACTGGGTGCTGCTGGATGCGGGTGACGTGATCGTCCACATCTTCCGCCCCGAAGTTCGGGAATTCTACCAACTTGAAAAGATGTGGCAGGATCCGGGCGCGGAACCTCAGCCTCACTAGGGTGAAGATTACGCTCATCGCCGTCGGGCGCCTGCGCAAGGGGCCCGAAAAGACACTGGTCGACGCGTATCTGGACAGGTTTGCCAAGACGGGGCGCGGGCTGGGCCTGCCCCCGGTTGCCTTGACCGAGGTCGAGGGCCGCGGTGCCCTGTCCGAGGCGGATGCCATTGTCCGCGCCCTGCCGGACGGGGCCGCTGTCGTCATGCTGGACGAGCGGGGGCAGATGCTCAGCTCACCCGATCTGGCCAGCCGCCTCGGCGCATGGCGGGATCAGGCAAGGGACATCGCCTTCGTGATCGGCGGGGCGGATGGCCTTGATGCGGCCCTGCGTGACCGGGCCGACCTTGCGATCAGTTTCGGGGCGATGGTCTGGCCGCATATGCTGGTGCGGGTCATGCTGACCGAACAACTCTACCGTGCGGCCAGTATCCTTGCCGGCTCCCCCTACCATCGGGCGTGATCGCATCCTAAGACGGGGGCAACGCGTTCGGAGGTCAGACATGAACAAGAAACCCGTCATCCTGTGCATCCTCGACGGCTGGGGCATTTCGGACCGGCCAGAGCAATCGGCGCCCGATTGCGCGCATACCCCCAATTTCGACCGGCTGATGGCGGAATGCCCGAACGCCACGCTGACGACCTTCGGCCCGGATGTTGGCCTGCCCGAGGGGCAGATGGGCAATTCCGAGGTGGGACACATGAACATCGGCGCCGGACGCGTCGTGCGCATGGATCTGGGCCTGATCGATCACGCCATCGAAACCGACACCTTCAAGGATGAAGCCGCGCTGACCGACTGGATCGGCACCTTGCGCGAAACGGGTGGCACCGCGCATCTGATCGGTGTCATCTCCGACGGCGGGGTGCATGGCCATATCGCGCATGTTCTTGCCGCCTGCCGTGCCGTGGCCGCCGCCGATGTTCCCGTCGTGCTGCATGCGATCACCGACGGGCGCGACGTGGCACCACGCTCCGCGGAAGGTTTCGTCGACACGCTGATGGCCGAACTGCCCGATGGTGTCACCGTCGGCACCCTGACGGGGCGGTACTTTGCCATGGACCGCGACAACCGCTGGGACCGGGTGCAGCGCGCATGGGCCGCGATGGTCTGGGGCGAGGGCGAGGTGTCGACCGACCCGCAGGCCGCCGTGACGGCCGCGCGCGACCGCGACGAAAGCGATGAGTTCATCCAGCCCACGGTTCTTGGCGACTACGAAGGGATGAAGGACGGCGACGGCGTCTTCTGCCTGAACTTCCGGGCCGACCGTGCGCGAGAGATCCTGTCCGCCCTTGCCGCGCCCGATTTCGACGGGTTCGACGTCGCGGCCCGGCCCGACCTGCACATGCTGGGGATGGTCGACTACTCGGTGCAGCACAACGCCTTCATGACCGCCGTTTTCCCAAAGAAGACGGTCGAGAACACGCTGGGTCACTGGGTTGCCGAACAGGGCCTGACCCAGTTCCACCTCGCCGAAACCGAGAAGTATCCGCATGTCACCTTCTTCCTGAATGGCGGCAAGGAGGATCCGGAGACGGGCGAGGATCGCCACATGCCGAAATCCCCCGACGTCGCCACCTATGACCTGCAACCCGAGATGTCGGCCGCCGAGGTGACGGAGCATTTCGTGGCCGCCATCGAGAAGGGCTATGACCTGATCGTGGTGAATTATGCCAACCCCGACATGGTCGGCCACACCGGCGATCTGCGCGCCGCTTCCGCCGCCTGCGAGGCAGTGGATGCGGGCCTTGGCGCGGTGATGGCCGCGCTGGACGGGACGGATGGTGCGATGATCGTCTGTGCCGACCATGGAAACTGCGAGACGATGATCGACCCGGAGACCGGCAAGGCGCATACCGCCCACACCCTGAACCCGGTTCCGGTCATCCTGCTGGGTGGTCCCGAGGGCGCGACCTTGCGCGACGGGCGTCTGGCCGACCTTGCACCCACGCTGTTGCAATTGATGGGCGTCGCCCCGCCGCCGCAGATGACGGGACAGACCCTCATCACATGACCGCACGCGCCGCATTTGGATGGCTGCTTGCGGCCGGGCTGACCGTGGCCGGGATGGCCGGGGCACAGGATGCGGGGGCGACCGCCCGCCGTGCGGCGGCCCTGCTGGCCGATGCCGCGACACAGCTGGACCGCGCCGACGACGCCAGCGATCGGGTCCGCGCCCTGACGGCCGTGGTGCGCGCCTACGAAGAGGGTCTTGCCGCCCTGCGCGACGGTCTGCGTCAGGTCATCATACGGGAACGCGCGTTGTCCGCCGATCTGGATGCGCGCGAGGATGAGATCGCACGGTTGCTTGGCGTGTTGACCAGCATCGAACGCGCACCCGCGCCCCTGCTGCTGCTGCATCCCTCCGGGGCGCTGGGCACGGCGCGCGCCTCGATGATGCTGGGACAGGTCGCTCCCGCCCTTCAGCAGGAGGCAGACGGCCTGCGCAGCGACATTGCCGACCTGACGGAATTGCGCCTGCTGGAGGAAGCCGCCGCCCAATCCCTTGCGGAAGGGTTGCTTGGTATCCAGGCCGCGCGCCTTGCCCTGTCCGAGGCGATTTCGGACCGGACGGACCTGCCGCGCCGCCTGACGGAGGACAGCGCGCAGATCGCGGCGCTCCTGAACCGCGTCGATACGCTGGAGGCCTTTGCGGACGGTCTGGGCCAGATGCCGGCGGCGGCGGGGCAGGCCATTCTGGACCTGCCCTTGCCATTGCCCGTGGCCGGCACGGTGCTGCGCGGGTTCAACCGGCCCGACGCCGCCGGGATTGCGCGCCCGGGCCTTGTGGTGGCGGCCACGCCGGGTGCGCTGGTTTCGGCCCCTGCGGCGGGCACCATTCGATATGCCGGACCCTTGTTGGATTACGGAAACGTGATTATTCAGGAGCCACGGTCAGGCGTGATGATGATATTTGCCGGTATCGCAGAGATTTACGTGGAGATTGGGGATGTTGTCGTGGCTGGCGCCCCCTTGGGCCTGATGGGCGGGACACAGCCGACCACGGTGGATTTCCTGCGCGACAGCGCCGCAGGAGGTGGCACATCGCGAACGGAAACGCTTTATGTAGAGGTGAGAGAGGCCGGCAGGCCCGTGGACCCGATCGCCTGGTTCGCCGAAGAGTAGGAAAAAGAGATGAAAAATTTCGCCATGGCCGCCGCGGGCGGTGTCATCGCCGGTATTGTGGCCACCACCCAGGTTGCGGGACCGCTGCTGGCGCAGGAAGCCAGCGAATCCAACGTCTACGAGCAACTGGACCTGTTCGGCATCGTATTCGAGCGCATTCGCAACCAATACGTCGAGGACGTGGACGAGGGCGAACTGATCGAAGCGGCCATCAACGGCATGCTGACCTCGCTCGACCCGCATTCGTCCTACCTGCCGCCGCGCGACTTCGAGGACATGCAGGTCGACACGCGGGGTGAATTCGGCGGCCTCGGCATCGAGGTCACGCAGGAGGAAGGCTACGTCAAGGTCATCACCCCCATGGACGGCACCCCCGCCTTCGAGGCCGGTGTCGAAGCGGGCGACTTCATCACCGCTGTCGACGGTGAGAACCTGCTGGGCCTGACGCTGGAGGAAGCGGTCGAACTGATGCGCGGTCCGATCGGGTCCGAGATCCTCGTGACCGTCGTGCGCGAAGGTCTGGAAGAGCCGCTGGACATCGCGATCACCCGCGACACCATCAAGCTGACGGCCGCACGCGTGCGACAGGAAGGCGACAGCATCGTCATCCGCGTGTCGACCTTCAACGACCAGACCATTCCCAATGTGATGTCCGGTCTCGAGACGACGCTGGAAGAAGTCGGCGGCCTGTCCGAGGTGAACGGCATCGTCCTCGACCTGCGCAACAACCCCGGCGGCCTTCTCAACGCCGGCGTCGATCTGGCCGATGCGTTCCTCGAACAGGGAGAGATCGTCTCGACCCGTGGGCGTGAATCCGGCAACGGCGACCGCTTTGGCGCCAGCGCGGGTGACGTGATCGAGGGTCTGCCGATGGTTGTCCTGATCAACGGCGGCTCCGCCTCCGCGTCGGAGATCGTTGCGGGCGCCCTGCAGGATCACCGCCGCGCCGTCGTCGTGGGCACCAAATCCTTCGGCAAGGGCAGCGTCCAGACCATCATGCCGGTGCAGGGCGATGGCGCGATCCGCCTGACGACCTCGCGCTACTACACGCCGTCGGGTCGGTCGATCCAGGCGCTCGGCATCTCGCCCGACATCGTCGTGGTTCAGCCCCCCCGCGTGCCGGAGCTGGAGGGAGAGGAGGAGGACACCGCCGCACGTCCCCGCCGCTCCGAGTCCAGCCTGCGCGGATCGCTCGACAACGACAGCCTGACCGACGACCAGCAGGAGCAGATCCGGCTGGAGCAGGAGGCCGCCGTCAAGGCCGCCGAACTGCGGGACGAGGATTACCAGCTGGCCTATGCCATCGACATCCTCAAGGGTCTGTCCGCCATCGACGTTGGCGGCGAATAAGGAGTGGCGGGCGGGCCTTCGTGCCCGCCTGCGGACATGCCCATGACACCTGATCAGATCGCCACACTGCCGTATCGCCCCTGTGCGGGCGTCTGCCTGATCAATCCGTCGGGGTTGATCTGGGCGGGGGAGCGGCTGGATTTCCCCGGTGCATGGCAGATGCCCCAGGGCGGGATCGACAAGGGGGAAGATCCGCAGGACGCCGCCTTTCGCGAGCTGACGGAGGAGACGGGCCTGCCCGCCTCTGCCGTGACGCTGGTATCGCGCCTGCCAGAGGCGGTGCCCTACGATCTGCCTTCCGATCTGGTCGGCAAGATGTGGAAGGGACGCTACCGCGGGCAGATGCAGGACTGGTTCCTGATGCGGTATGACGGCCCCGACAGCGCCGTAGACCTTGACCACCACGTGCGCGAATTCTCGCGCTGGTCATGGATGTCCGGGCAACAGGTTCTGGACAGCATCGTTCCGTTCAAGCGGGACATCTACCACCACGTCCTTGGCCATTTCGAGTTGCTGTAGCGGCTGTTATTGCCTGTCAGCCCCCCCGGAGGGCAGGGTTAGGGGATCTTTCGCCAACTCCGGAGGCGCCATGACCGCCCCTTTCGCCAGCCGTATCCATCTCGCGCTTGCGGTGCTTGCCGCGGGCATCGCCCAGCCTGCCTCCGCCCTGTCCTGTCTGAGCCCGACTGTTCAGACCAGCTTTGCCGCAGCTGACGATAGCGACGCGACTTATGTCATGGGAGTCGGGCGTCTGACCCCGGTGCCCGGCCAACGGATTCCGGCCGCCCCGGACAATCCGAACCATCGTGTGGGCTATAGCCTTGAAGCGACGTTCGAGGGGCATCTCGCCACGCGGAACGGGTTCGACCACGCCTATGCCGGGCCGGTCACGGTCGATGTGACCTGTGTCGCCGCCTGGTGCGGTCAGATCCCCGTCGGAGCGCATCTGCTGTTCCTCGAAAGGACCGCGGAGGGTGATCGGTTGACGGCGGGGCCGTGCCCCCGGTTCGCCTTGCCATCCACGCCAAGGAACCGGTCCGATGCGCTCTCATGCCTGGCTCGTGGGTGTGTCGCGCCCTAGGGCAGGCACGAAGATCTGCCGCCTATGCCCCGATGCGCACGCCCGTAAGACGCTTGCCCAGCGGCACCTCGTTGATCGGCAGGTGGACGATGGCCGACAGCAGGCCGACACCGACACCGACCCACCAGACCGCGACATAGGACCCGGTGCTGTCATACAGCGACCCGCCCAGCCAGACGCCGATGAACGACCCCAGCTGATGCGAAAAGAAGACGAGGCCATAGAGCGTGCCCATGTAGCGCAGACCGTAGATATGCGCGACAAGGCCGGAGGTCAGCGGCACGGTGGCCAGCCAGAGCGACCCCATCGCGACCGAGAACAGGATGACCGACAGGGGGGTGATCGGCATCATGATGAAGGCTGCGGCGACGATGGTTCGGCCAAGATAGATTCCGGCCAGCAGGTACTTGCGTGAATACCGCTTGCCCAGCCATCCGGCGTACAGCGTGCCCGCGATATTTGCCAACCCGATCAGCGAGATAGACACCGCGCCAAGTGCCGACGTCGTCGTGATGCCCATGGAATGAAGGGTGCTGCCGGGATCGATCGGGCCGCACATTTCGGTGACCAGCGCGGGGAAATGCGCCGTGATGAAGGCCAGCTGATAGCCGCAGGAAAAGAACCCGACGAAGATCAGCGCATAGGAGGGATCCCGTAAAGCGCGGCCGAGGATCGTGCCCATCGACTCCTCCAGTTCGGCTTTGCTGGCGGCAGGGGCCCGCATCATCGGCAGGGCGAACAGCGACAGGGCGACGACGCCGGCGAAGATCATGAACACCTCCTGCCATGAATACATCGACAGCAGGAATTCCGCCGCCGGCGCGCCAAAGACCTGACCCAGCGATCCGGCGGCCGTCGCGATGCCCAGTGCCATCGAGCGGTTCTCGTCCGACGCGGCGCGCCCGACGATGGCAAGGATTACGCCGAACCCCATCCCCGCGATGCCGAAGCCCACGAGGATCGACAGGGCCTGATGCCCGAAGGGCGTGACCGCCCCCGCCGACAGCAGCAGACCCGCAGCGTAGCAGATCACGCCCGCGATGATTGCCTTGCGATCCCCGAAGCGGTCCGCGATGGCGCCGAAGATCGGCTGTCCGATGCCCCAGGCCAGGTTCTGAATCGCAATGGCAAGGCTGAACTCCGCCCGGGGCCAGCCGAACTCCGTCGCGATGGGAAGCTGGAACACCCCATAGCTGGCGCGGATGGCAAAGCCGATCATCAGGACGATGCAGCCGGAGACGAGAACGGGTGTCACGAGACGGGAGCTGTGGGTCATGCAGACAGATGCGGCGATCCGCCTGTCCGCGTCAATTCAGCGTTTCTGAGGCGAGCCATGCATTTTCTTGATCGGTCCCCCTCCGCATCCCCCTTGCCACTGGGGACGTCTGCCGTGAAGGGTGCTGCCCATGACCCTGCATGACCTTTACGACGCGCGTGTCGCCGACGGCACCCTGACACCGGACCCCGCCCAGAAAGCCGCCCTCGACCCGCTGGAGGAGGTGCGCAAACTGTTGGAGCAGCCGCCGAAGCGGGGCCTGTTCGGGCGCAGGAAGGCCCCGGACGGGATCATGGGATGCTATCTCTGGGGCGGTGTCGGGCGCGGCAAGTCCATGTTGATGGATCTGTTCCACGAGGCATCACCGGTCCCGTCGCGGCGTGTCCACTTTCACGCCTTCATGCAACAGGCGCATGAGGCGATGCACGAAGCGCGCACGGCCGGAACCGTCGATGCCCTCGGCCCCTTTGCCGATGCGGTCATCGCCGATGTGCGTGTTCTGTGTTTCGACGAGATGCAGATCACGGACATCACCGATGCGATGATCGTCGGGCGGTTGTTCGAAAAGCTGTTCGCAGGCGGGGTCCGCGTCGTCACGACGTCGAACCGGGTGCCGGATGATCTGTACAAGGACGGATTGAACCGCGCCCTGTTCCTGCCGTTCATCGACATGCTGAAGGATCGGATGCTGGTTCATGAACTCGTCAGCCCCCGTGACTACCGTCAGGACCGGCTGTCGGGCGAGCCTCGGTATTTCGTCGGGGGCGGTGCGCTCGACGATGTCTGGGCGCGGCTGTCGGGAGGGCGCAGCGAGGGGCTGACCCTGCGCATCAAGGGGCGCGATCTGCAGCTGCGGGATTTTTCCTCGGGCGTGGCGCGGGCCTCGTTCGATCAACTGTGCGGGCGGCCACTGGGGGCGGGCGATTATCTTGCCCTTGCGCAGGCGGTGCGTGTCCTGATCCTGACCGATGTGCCGCGGCTGGACAGGGCGCATGGAAACGAGACGCGACGCTTTGTGACCCTTGTCGATGCCCTGTACGAGGCGGGCGTGAAACTGATCGTCAGCGCCGAGGCGGAGCCAGAGGACCTGTCCGGCCCGGATGTGTTCGAGTTCGAACGCACGGCCAGCCGCCTGCGGGAAATGCAGGCCGAAGGGTGGGGCGCCGAGGGTTGACGCGATGCGGTGGGGCCGGCGGCGGCCGCGTCACCCGAAATGACGCCCCTCGGGCAAGGCCGACATCGGCAGCGGACCGCAGGGGTTGTCCGGGTCGGGCGACACCGACAGCGGGGTATCCGGGTCGATCCCGCTTTCGTCGATAAACACCCCGTCGACACAGACATCCTGTGCCCGGTTGCCCCCGTTGAAGCCGAAGCCGGGATCGCCGCAATCATCCGCGAAGCCGCCGGCGTTCCATGCCTGATAGGTGCCGTCCTCGCGGTGTCCGCCCATCGGAAAGGACAGGGTCCGGCTGTCGAAGCGGAGCGTCCATGACGTGTCCGGCGTCACGTCCTTGCGCGACCATTGTCCCAGATAGACGTCATGCCGCCATCCGGTGATGCCAAAGCCGCTGACCGTGGTTTCGGTGATCAGCCAACCCTGTGCCGTATCCGGGTACGAAATGTAGCCCTCGATGCGATACCCATCGGCGCCGCGCCAGCAGAAGGTGTGCGTGATGGCCTGCGCAGGACAGGTCGTCGCCAGCAGGAGCAGAAGGGTGCGCGTCAACATGGGGAACTATTGAGCGCGCCTTGATCGCGGTGCAACAGGCAGTCGTGACGATCAGCCGTTATCGCGCAGGACGCGCCCTGCCAGATACAGCGATCCGCAGATCAGGATCCGGGCATCCGGTTCGGTGGCGACGATGCGGGCAATGGCCTCGGCGACGGACCGGTCCTCGGTCGCTGTCAGACCTGCGCGTTCCGCCGCGGCGCGCGTTTCGGCGGCCGACAGGGTATTCGCCTCGCCGGGGATGGAGACGGCGTGCAGATGCGTCGCCTGCGCCGCAAGGGGGCGCATGTATCCGGCAGCGTCCTTGGTGTTCAGCATCCCGCAGATCAGGTGCAGGGGGCGCGGCGGCAGGCGGGTCAGGGCCTCGGCCAGGGCTGCGCCTGCGGCGGGGTTGTGCCCCCCGTCAAGCCACAGCTCGCAGGTGCCCGCAGCCTCGACCAGCGGACCGTGGGACAGGCGCTGCATCCGCGCGGGCCACGTCGCATCGCGCATCGCCGCGGGGGCGCCTTGCGCGCGATCCAGAAGGCGCAGGGCGGCCACCGCCATGCCGGCATTCTGGATCTGGTGGGCCCCGATCAGGCGGGGTGGCGGCAGATCCATCAGACCGTTTTCGTCCTGGAACACCAGCGCGCCGTTTTCCTCGGATACATGCCAGTGCTGCCCGTGGATGTGCAGCGGAGCATTCAGGCGGGCGGCGCGATACTCGATCACGTCCAGCGCGGCGTCGTCCTGCGGGCCGACGATACAGGGCACGCCGGGCTTCAGGATGCCGGCCTTTTCGGCGGCGATCTTTTCGATCGTATCCCCGAGGAACCCCTCGTGGTCCATCGATACCGGAGTGATGACGGTCAGCGCCGGGTTGACCACGTTGGTCGCATCCAGCCGCCCGCCCAGCCCGACCTCCAGCAAGGTCCAGTCAGCGGGCGTGCGCGAAAACGCCAGAAGGGCCGCAACGGTCGTGATCTCGAAATAGGTGATCGGCGCGCCGCCATTGGCGGCTTCGCATTCGGCCAGCAGGTCCGACAGCCGATCTTCGGAGATCAGGGTCCCGGCCAGACGGATGCGCTCATGGAACCGCGCCAGATGCGGCGAGGTATAGGCATGACAGCGATCGCCTGCCCCCTCCAGCCCCGCGCGCAGCATCGCAAGGGTCGATCCCTTGCCATTGGTGCCCGCGATATGGATCACCGGAGGCAGCCGCGTTTCCGGGTGGTCCAACACCTCCAGCAGGCGGTGCACCCGGTCGAGGACAAGGTCGATGACCTTGGGATGCAATGTCATCAACCGATCGAGGACGACATCGGAAGTATCGGTCACTTTGACGGGTCCGACGGGGTGCTGGGGGCGTCGGATTCGACGATCGGGTCAGGCTCCGCAACGGGCAGGGGCGCCTCGGCCGGTGCCGCGTCGGGAACCGTCGTCTCGATCGGGCGCGGCAGGTCCCCGTGCACGACAGGGCCCTTGCCGGTCAGCATCCGCAGGATCGTCGCGATCTCGTCCCGGTGCTGTCCGCGCGGCGTGACGCGGTCGAGCATTCCGTGATCCAGCAGGTATTCGGCACGCTGGAACCCTTCGGGCAGTGTTTCCCGGATGGTCTGTTCGATGACGCGGGGGCCAGCAAAGCAGATAAGGGCATTCGGCTCCGCGATATGGACGTCGCCCAGCATCGCATAGGAGGCGGTGACCCCGCCCGTCGTCGGATGGGTCAGCACCACGATATATGGCAGCCCCGCTTCCTTGAGCATTTCGACCGCGACCGTCGTGCGCGGCATCTGCATCAGGGACAGGATCCCTTCCTGCATGCGGGCGCCACCGGCGGCGGAGAACAGGACCAGCGGCCGGTTCAGTTCGACCGCGCGTTCGGCGGCGGCGATGATCGCGTTGCCGACGTACATCCCCATGGATCCGGCCATGAAGCTGAAATCCTGTGCGGCGGCGACGATGGGGGTCTTGTGGACCTCGCCCTCGGCCACCAGCATCGCCTCGGCTTCGCCGCTGGCCTTCTGGGCGGCCTTCAGGCGGTCGGGATACCGTTTCTGATCGCGAAACTTCAGCGGATCCTCGATCGGGGCAGGCACGGACACGGGCGTGAAGATACCGCCGTCGAACAGCGCCTTGAACCGCTCGCGCGGCGTGATGTTCATGTGGTGGCCGCAGTTCGTGCAGACCTGCAGGTTGTCGCTCAATTCCCTGTGGAACAGCATCGTGCTGCACTCATCGCACTTGGTCCACAGGTTCTCCGGCACCTCGCGCCGGGAAAACAGCGAGTTGATGGTGGGTCGGACGTAGTTCGAGATCCAGTTCATCGCGGCTCTCCTCGGCAGGGGGTCATTGGGGCGAGATATGCGTCACGCGCGCGGAATGCAATTGACGCAACGCCCGATCAATTCGCGGCGGCCCGGCCCGTCCGTCTGGCAAGCCAGAGCCGGATCGCGGCCCAGATGATGATCGTGGTGATCAGGTCCTGCGCGATGAGCGGTCGCAGAATGTCGGTGTTCGTGGCGGTGAACGGTGTCTTCCACCACGACAGACCCGAAAGCGACCCGTCCAGCGCCACGATCAGGACGGCAAAGGCGTTGTTGACGAAATGCATGCCCCAGGCGGCGCCGATCGACCCGGTCACCCGGGTCAGGTCGGCGGCAACAAGGCCGAACAGGGTCGCCGCAGCCACCAGAAGCCACGCATTCGGCCCGGCGGTCGCGGGGTCGAGATGCAGCATGCCGAAAAGACAGGCAGGCAGCACCATCCAGACGAACGGGTGATCGAACCGCGCCGCGACCTGTTGTTGCAGATATCCCCGGAACAGCACCTCCTCCGCCCCCGTCTGCACCAGCAGGCCGAGGATCGCGAGCGGCAGAAAGGACAGGAACAGGTCGGCGGGCGTGTTGCGGATCAGCGTGAAGGGCGCGGGCAGGATCACCATGGTCATGATAAATACCACGGCCGCGATGATCCCCGCGACGGCAAAGCCGCGGGCGGTTCCGGCGCCCGACAACGTCGATGCCGCCCGCCCGTGCCATGCCCGCACGGCGAGGCCACAGCCGGCGGCCATGCCTGTGAAGGTAGCCAGCATCAGCAGGACCGCGGTTGGGGTGTCGGCCAGGGCGATGCGCTGCATCCAGCCGGTCAGGCCCGCGTTGCCCGCCAGGGCCCAGACCGCCAGAAGGATCGCGATGATGCCAAGCATGTAGACGCCCAGCACAGTGACAATGCCGAGAAGCAGGCGCCAGACCTGCGGTTTCGCGCGCGCGGGGGCCACGAAACTCTGGAATTCGGGGGTCCACATGCTCGATGCCCTCGATATGTTTTGTTCGGACCTTAGCGGGGGCCGTCCCGCGCGGCAATCGCGCTTGTCTGTAATTGCGGCCTTCTCTATCCCCGACCGGGACGGACAGGAGGACATCATGCTCAAGACGCCTACGGACAAATCCAAGCTGCCAAGCCGCCATGTGACCGAAGGGCCCGCGCGCGCGCCTCATCGCAGTTACTTCTACGCCATGGGTCTGGGCGAGGATGAGATCCATCAGCCATGGGTCGGCGTCGCCACCTGCTGGAACGAGGCGGCCCCCTGCAACATCTCGCTGAACCGTCAGGCACAGGCCGTCAAGCTGGGCGTCAAGCAGGGCAACGGCACGCCGCGCGAATTCACGACCATCACCGTCACCGACGGCATCGCCATGGGCCACGAAGGCATGCGCTCCTCGCTCGCCTCGCGCGAGGCGATTGCCGACACGGTCGAGTTGACGATGCGTGGCCACTGCTATGACGCGCTGGTCGGTCTGGCGGGGTGCGACAAGTCGCTGCCGGGCATGATGATGGCCATGGTGCGTCTGAACACCCCGTCGGTGTTCATCTACGGCGGCTCGATCCTGCCGGGCCGGTTGAACGGCAAGGACGTGACCGTCCAGGATGTCTTCGAGGCCGTGGGTCAGCACCAGGCCGGCAACATGTCCGATGCGGAGCTCGAGATCCTGGAGCGCGTCGCCTGTCCCTCCGCGGGGGCCTGCGGCGGTCAGTTCACCGCAAACACGATGGCCTGCGTGTCCGAGGCAATCGGTCTTGCGCTGATGAATTCCTCCGGCGCGCCTGCGCCCTACGAAAGCCGCGACCAGTATTCCATCGCCTCCGGTCAGGCGGTGATGAACCTGCTCGAAAGGAACATCCGCGCCCGCGACGTGGTCACGCGCAAGTCGCTGGAAAACGCGGCCCGCGTCGTGGCCTGCACCGGCGGGTCGACCAACGCCGGTCTGCACCTGCCCGCCATCGCGCACGAGGCCGGGATCGATTTCGATCTGGGCGACGTCTGCGACATCTTCCGCGATACGCCCTATTTCGTCGACCTGAAGCCCGGCGGTCAGTATGTTGCAAAGGACCTCTACGAGGCGGGCGGCGTGCCCGTCGTGATGAAGGAGCTGCGCCGCGCGGGCCTGATCCACGAGGATTGCATGACCGCCACCGGCCGCGAGATGGGCGAGGAGCTGGACCGGATCAAGGGTGAAGCCGACGGTCGTGTCATCTATCCGGTCGATACCCCCATCACCAAGACGGGCGGTGTTGTCGGCCTGAAGGGCAACGTCTGCCCCGACGGTGCCATCGTCAAGGTCGCGGGCATCGAGGCGCAGCATCAGCTGTTCACCGGCCCCGCGCGGGTGTTCGAGTGCGAGGAAGAGGCCTTCGAGGCCGTCAAGGCGCGCCAGTACGAGGAAGGCGAAGTCCTCGTCATCCGCAACGAGGGCCCCGCAGGCGGGCCGGGTATGCGCGAAATGCTGGCCACCACCGCCGCCCTGTCCGGTCAGGGCATGGGCAAGAAGGTCGCCCTGATCACCGACGGGCGGTTCTCGGGGGCCACGCGCGGGTTCTGCGTCGGACATGTCGGCCCGGAGGCCGCGCACGGTGGGCCCATCGCCCTGCTGCGGAATGGCGATGTCATCACCATCAACGCCATCGAGGGCACGCTGTCGGTCGACCTGACCGATGAGGAGCTGGAGGCCCGCAAGGCCGATTGGAAAGGCCCCCGCAAGACGATCTACGCGTCGGGTGCCCTGTGGAAGTTCGCACAGCTTGTCGGTTCGGCCAAGTACGGGGCCTGCACCCACCCCGGCGCCAAGTCCGAAGAGCATATCTACATGGACCTGTAGGGGGCCTCGATGCCCCCCCGTCTGATCGAACGACTGCGCCGCCGCCAACAGGCGGCGGTTGCCACCCCCGAGGTCGGTCAGGAAGGCATCGACCGTCCGGCGCAATGCGACTGGGCATGGCGCCCCGCCCCGTGGGCGGCGGGCATGACGCCATCGACGATCGATCATGTCGCGCCGGGCACCCGATTGGGCGTCGGCGTCGCATTGCACCACGATTGCGATCATGCGGATCTGTCGCTGTCACAGGCGGCGGGCGACGTGCCCCATGCGATCACTTTGCGGGTCGGTGCATTCGACGGCAGCTTTCTGTCGCTGGCGCTCGACCTGCCGGCCGACGGGGCCATGACCCTGCGGCGCCATCACGTCGTTATCCTTACCTTGCGGATGCTCGTGCCGCATCCGGGTCCGATGTTTGCCCGGCTGAACATCCGGCAGGGGCCGAACGTCGACCAGCTTGTCACGGGGGTCGCGCCGTCGGTGGACCCGACGACGCCCGTCCTTGCCGAGTTCGATCTTGGGTTCCTGCATGTCAAGCCGGCGCGCCTTGAAGGCGCGTGGGTCGACCTGACCTTCGATCCTCGTGGGGATACGTCGATCCGGATCGAGGATCTGACGGTGACCCGGCGGCCGCGCGCCGACCTGTAACCCCCCGCGCGTGCCTCGCGCATCCGCCCCCATCGGGCGCGAACGGCATTCTGACGCAGCGTTCCTGCGTGACATGCGCCCCGCGTCTGGGCAGGAAGTCGGGCAGGAGGATTTGCCATGACCGATTATCCGCACCTGCTTGCGCCCCTCGACCTCGGGTTCACGACCCTCAAGAACCGGGTGCTGATGGGGTCCATGCACACCGGGCTGGAGGAGACGAAGGACTGGAACCGCGTGGCCACCTTCTATGCGGAACGTGCCGCCGGAGGTGTCGGCCTGATGGTCACGGGGGGCATGGCGCCCAACCGCGAAGGCGGTGTCTTTCCCGGCGCGGCAGGTCTGTTCACCCCCGACGACATCGCCAACCACCGCATCGTCACCGACCGGGTGCATGATGCGGGCGGCAGGATCGCGATGCAGATCCTGCACGCGGGACGCTATGCCTACGGGCCCGAATGCGTGGCACCCAGCCCGATCAAGTCCCCCATCTCGCCCTTCGCACCCAAGGAGCTGGACGAGGAGGGGATCGAGAAACAGATCGCCGATATCGTGACCGCCGCCGTACGGGCCCGCGAGGCGGGCTACGATGGCGTCGAGGTGATGGGATCCGAAGGCTATTTCCTGAACCAGTTTCTGGTCGAACACACCAACCGCCGCACGGACCGCTGGGGCGGCAGCGTCGAAAACCGTCAGAGATTGCCGGTAGAGGTCGTGCGCCGGGTGCGCGCGGCGGTCGGCGAGGATTTCATCGTCATCTACCGGCTGTCCATGATCGACCTGATCCCCAAGGGCCAGACATGGGAGGAAGTCGTGAGCCTTGCCCGCCAGATCGAGGCGGCGGGCGCCAACATTCTGAACACCGGGATCGGCTGGCACGAGGCGCGGATCCCGACCATCGCCACCAGCGTGCCGCGCCGCGCCTTTACCTGGGTTACCAGTAAGCTGATGGGGGAAGTGTCCATCCCGATCATCACGTCGAACCGCATCAACACCCCCGAGGTGGCCGAGGCGGTGCTTGCCGATGGCTGCGCCGACATGGTGTCGATGGCCCGCCCCTTCCTTGCGGATGCGGATTTCGTCCGAAAGGCCGCCGAGGGGCGCGCGGCGGATATCGCGCCCTGCATCGCCTGCAACCAGGCCTGTCTGGACCACACCTTCAGCGGCAAGATCAGCAGCT
Organism: Jannaschia sp. 2305UL9-9; assembly: GCF_041403465.1. Taxonomy (NCBI): domain Bacteria; kingdom Pseudomonadati; phylum Pseudomonadota; class Alphaproteobacteria; order Rhodobacterales; family Roseobacteraceae; genus Jannaschia; species Jannaschia sp. 2305UL9-9. The sequence goes on along the minus strand of NZ_JBGEHM010000002.1, from coordinate 202,725 downwards.
GCCTCGTGAACCCGCGCGCCTGTCACGAGACGGAGCTGTCCTATGCCCCCGCCGACACGCCGCGCCATATCGCCGTGGTCGGCGCCGGGGCGGCTGGGGCGACCGTCGCGATGATCGCCGCCGAACGCGGACACCGCGTCACCCTGTGGGACAAGGCCGACGCGGTCGGCGGTCAGTTGAACATGGCCAAGGTCATTCCCGGCAAGGAGGAGTTCGTGGGCCTCGTCGACTGGATGACGCGAATGGTCGACCACCCCTCGATCGATCTGCGCCTTGGCGTGGCCCCGTCTGTCGACGACCTGTCGGGGGCCGATGAAATCGTGATCGCCACCGGCGTCATGCCGCGCGATCCGGGGATCGCCGGGCAGGACGGACCGAACGTGGTCGACTACATCGATGTTCTGCGCGGCGGGGCCAAGGTCGGCAAGCGTGTCGCCATCGTGGGGGCCGGGGGGATCGGGTTCGATACCGCCGACTATCTGGCCCATGGCGACGGTCCCTCCACCACCGAGGACGTGGAGGCCTGGCTGGCCGAATGGGGCGTGGCCGATCCCGGTGCGCACCGCGGCGGTATCGACCCGGAAGGCCCGCAGCCGGAACCCGCATCGCGCGAGGTGACCCTGCTTCAGCGCAAGGCCGAAAAGGTCGGCAAGCGTCTGGGCAAGACGACCGGCTGGATTCACCGTGCAGGCCTTCAGATGAAGGGCGTCAGGATGGTGCCCGGGGTGAATTACGAGCGCATCACACCCGAAGGGTTGCAGATAAGTTTCGGCGAGGCGCGGGAGCGTCCGACCCTTGTCGCATGCGACACGGTGGTTCTGTGCGCGGGACAATTGCCGGACCGGACGCTGGCCGATGCCCTGACCGAAGCGGGCGTTGCCTGTCACGTCATCGGTGGCGCGGATGTGGCCGCCGAACTGGATGCCAAGCGCGCCATCGACCAGGGCGCGCGGCTGGCCGCGACGCTTTGAAGGGCAATCGGTATCGGGGGGAAACGGCGAAAACCTTAACTGTTTCCCTGTTTCCCGCCCCAGTCTAATCCAGAAACGAACCCGGCATTGGCGCAGGTGGGGCACGGTCTTGCCGCATTCCGCGGGCATCAACCTTGCAACAGTTTAACAGTGCAAGGGTCTGCCCCCAATGGATCGTCTCTCGGAAATGGAAGCCTTCGCCACGGTCGTCGACCAGGGCGGGTTCACCGATGCCGCCAAGAAGCTCGGCATCTCGAAGTCGGCGGTATCCAAGCATGTCTCCTCGCTCGAAACGCGCCTCGGGGCCCGTCTTCTGAACCGGACGACACGTCGGGTCAGCCCGACGGAGATCGGTCTCGCCTATTACGACCGTGCCCGTCGGGTCCTGAACGATGCAGGCGAGGCGGACGCCTTGGTTACGGCCATGCAATCGGCACCATCCGGCGTATTGCGCGTGTCGGTGGCGACGGATTTCGGGGTCAATCACCTGTCGCCGATCCTTGGGTCCTTCCTGCATGAATACCCCGACATCACGGTCAACATGGTGCTCAACAACCGCTTCGTGGAGCTGATCTCCGAAGGGTTCGATCTTGCCGTCCGCATCGGTGAGCTCGAGGACAGCTCGCTCCGCGCACGCAAACTGGCCGAGACGCAGAAGATGATGATCGCCTCGCCCGAATACCTCGAGGAATACGGCCGCCCCCAGCGGATCGATGACCTGAACGAGCACAAGCTGCTGCATTATTCGAACCAGGCCAACGGATCGGTCTGGAAGCTGACGGCGCCGTCTGGCGAAAAGCGTCAGGTGCGGTCCGCCGGTTGGTTGACGGTGAATGACGGGCAATCCTTGTTGAATGCCGCCTGCAATGGCCTCGGCATCGCGTTCCTGCCGTCGTTCCTCTATGCCGAAGCGCTCAAGGACGGACGCCTCGTGCCCGCGATCGAAGGCATGTCCCCCGAGACCCAGGGCATCTACGCGGTCTATCCGCCCGGCCGCTATACGCAGCCAAAGGTGCGCGCCTTCATCGATTTCCTTGTCGAGAGCTTTCGCGACAAGGGCGCCGGGGACTGGTAGGCCCCCCCCCCCCTCTTTCCGCAGGGCGCCCCCGGTTTTCATGGTCCGGGGGCGTCTTGCGTTCAGGCCTACTCCGTGGAGGTGATCACCACCTCGACCCGGCGGTTCACTTCCCGTCCGTCCAGCGTGTCATTGCGCGCAAGGGGGGCAAAAAAGCCGACGCCGTGAGTTTCCACCCGGTTTGCGGCAATTCCGTGGGTGCCGGTCAGCAGGGCGCGCGCGCTGTCGGCACGGCTGCGCGAGATGGCCATGTTTCCGGCCGCCCCGCCTTCGGCATCCGTATGGCCGACCAGCGCGATGGTGACCCGTGGGTTCGCCTCGAGGAAGTCGGCAAGGACCGACAGCGACGCGTAATCCGACCGTGTCAGCGTCGTGGACCCCGTGTCGAATTCCAGATCCGCGAGGACGGCCCGGCCGGTCGTCGTCAGTGCGGCAAGAATGTCCCCCTCTGCCACCGGGGTGATCATCGGGGTCGGCGTCGGGTTCGACGCGCTCTTGGTGACGGGGGCAAGGCTGCCCTCCGGTGCGACGGTCGTCTGCTGGACATAACCGATGCCGGCTGATGTGCTGACGACAAGGTCGACCCAGGCATCGTCCTTGCGGACCGACAGGTATCGATAGGCGGCAAGGTCGACGAACATTTCGGGCGCTGCGGTCACGTCGATGTCGAAGCGGAAGTCATAGCCACCGCACCCCCGCGTCTCGCAATCCAACAGCACCTCGTAGCCGTCCGCGACCAGCTGTTCGCGCAGGGGGGCGAGGATCTGCAAAGGCGTCATGTCCGGTGCCGACAACTGCCAGACCTGGCGTTGCACGGCGCCCTCGACCGCCTCGAACGGTGTGGTTTGCGCCCAGGGTCCCGTCGCGACGCGATGGGTGGCCAAGGGGCGGGTGTCGACATGGGTCAGGGTGGCGGGGGCCGGCAGGGTCAGTTCGGCGGCGGTGGCGGGTGCGGTCCCCATGGGGCCGGTCGCCACGACCCCGGCAAGGGCCAGACCTGCCACCGCCCGGTTCACCGCGCCTGACCGTGGTATTCGGGGTTCGGCGTCATCGCGATGGCCGAAGCGACGCGGTTCGACATGTTGAAGAACCCCGCGACCGAGGCAAGATCGAAGATATCCCGCTCCGACAGGCCATGACTGCGCAGGGTGGCGCGATCCGCCTCCTTGATCGTGGCCGAGGCCCGGGTCATCAGGACGGCAAAATCGAGCATTGCCTTCTGTCGGTCGGTCAGGGGAGCCACGCGGTAATTCATGGCAATCATCTCGCCCAGTGCCGGGTCCCCCGACAGGGCGCGCACGGCGGCGCCATGGGCCACGAGGCAATAGAAGCACCGATTTTCCGCGCTGACCGCGACGGCGATCATCTCGCGCTCCAGCTTGGACAGGCCCGACGGCGCCAGCATCAGATCGTTGTACATGGCGGTAAAGGCGTTCAGCTTGTCGACGTCGAAGGCATAGGCGCGCAGGACATTCGGCACGAAGCCCAGCTTTTCGACGCAGATGTCGAAATAGCGCTGCGTCGCATCGGGCAGCGGGTCCATCTGTGGCAGGTCGAGGGCGGTCGGGCGATCTGTCATTGTCTTCTCCAATAGCGGTATCCGCCCTGCCGGACGAGTCCCGCCCGTGCGTAAAGCGTCGTGGCGGCGATGTTGTCCGCCTCGACCGGCAGGACGATGTGGTCCGCGCCATGGTCCCGCGCCCAGTTCGCGGCGTGGCGGATCCCCAGAAGGCCCACGCCCTGACGGCGATGCGCCGGAAGGGTCAGCACCATGTGCAGCACGGCAAGGCCATCGTGGATGCCGACGAACAGGGCGCCTGCCGCCCGGTCATTGGCCCGCAGCAGGATCGCGGTGCGCGGCTCGGGGGCCAGATGCATCGGGACACGGCGGGGGGGCGGGTTTCCATGCGCCTCCCACAGGGCGTCGCAGATCGCGAGGGGGGGCCAATGGGCAAAGCCGCTGACCCTTGGAAGATCGCCGACGAGGGGCGCGACGGGGCCGGCCATCAGGTCCGATATCCCCTCGTCGCGATAGCCTTCGGCGGCAAGCGTTCGGGCCAGATCATCCTCCACCCCATCCGTCGTGCCGAAGATCGTGCCGGGGCGCAGAGCCTCGACCGCTGCGATATCGGCGACGGTCGCCGTCGCACCGGGGCGCAAACGGGCCGAGGTGGCGCGGCGGCTGCCCGACGTCTCGGCCGGCAGATCGAAGGGGCCGGAGTGGAGCAGCGCCGAAGGCGGCCAGGTGACGCGGATGGCCGCCTGGATACGTTCGGCGCCCGGCAGGGTCATGGGAACAGTGTCTCGAGCTGTGCGGTCGCGGTTGCGACGCGGTCCGGGTCCTGCCCGCGTATCACGATGTTCGCGCCGAACTTGCCGTCCTTCTGGAACGGATAGGATCCCATGGACAGGTCCGGGAATTGTGCCGCCAGATCGCCCAGAGGGCCGGCAATGTCGCCTTCGCCCTTGTCGATGCGGGTCGAGGTGGAGGTCAGCGGCACACCCCCCGTCAGGGTCGGCAGAACGCTGGCCACCATGGCCTGGAATACCTTGGGCACACCCGCCATGACGTGGACGTTGCCCAGTGTGAAACCCGGTGCGATGGACACGGGGTTTTCGATCAGCGTCGCGCCATCCGGGATCCGCGCCATGCGCAGCCGTGCGGCGTTCAGGTCCGACCCCTGCCGGTCGTAATGGGCCTGCAGCAGGGCGCGCGCATCGTCGCGCACATCCACCGTGACGCCAAAGGCCGCACCGATGGCATCCGCCGTGATGTCGTCGTGGGTCGGCCCGATGCCACCGGAGGTGAACACCGTGTCCCACTTATCCGACAGGGCGCGCACCGCGGCCACGATGGCATCGTGATCGTCGCTGACGATGCGGACCTCCGACAGGGTGATCCCGGCTTCGGTCAGGGCACCGGCTAGGTGATGCATGTTGGCGTCGCGCGTGCGTCCTGACAGGATTTCATCCCCGATGACGAGCATGGCTGCGGTGGGCATGGTGTCGGTGGGGTCTGTCATCTGGGGCTCCGGGGGGACTGCGTGTCCACAAGGGTATAGGGCGCCGGTGGGGGCTGTGCCAGCACGCCGGTCATGGTCGTCCGCGGGAACCGCGCGTATATGCCGGTCATGCGCTTTGCCACGCCCCTGATCCCCGCCACCCTCGTGCGTCGCTACAAGCGGTTCCTTGCGGATGCCGTTCTGGATGACGGGCGCGAGGTGACGGCCCACTGCCCCAACCCCGGTGCCATGCTGGGTCTGAACAGCCCCGGCAGCCGCATCTGGCTGGAGCCGAACGACGACCCCCGCAAGAAGCTGAAATTCGGATGGCGCCTCAGCGAATTGCCCGGCGGGCACATGGCGGGCATCGACACCGCCGTGCCCAACCGCGTGGTGGGGGAGGCCTTGCGCGCGCGGGACGTGCCGGGGCTGGAGGCCTATGGCGGGGTCCGGCCCGAGGTGAAGTATGGCGACCGGAGCCGCGTCGACTTCCTGCTGACCGAGGCGGGCCTGCCCGACGCCTACGTCGAGGTGAAGAACGTCCATCTGCGGCGGACAGGCGATCTTGCCGAGTTCCCCGATTGCGTGACGCTGCGGGGGGCGAGGCATCTGGTGGATCTGTCGAAGATGGTCGCGCGAGGACACCGCGCCGTCATGCTGTATCTGGTGCAGCGTACGGATTGCGGGCGGCTGGCGATGGCCGCGGATCTGGACCCCGGCTATGCGGCCGCCTTCGAAAAGGCGCGTGCCGCCGGTGTCGAGGTCATCTGCCTGTCCACGCGAATAACCACCGAAGGTGTCTGGGCCGGCCCCCCTCTGCCGCTGGCGGGTGGATAGTCGCGCCGCGATATCCTATGTGACGATCAAGTGAGAGCGGAGGCGAGACCTTGGACGAACATCGTGGCCGATTGACCCGTGACGGAATTCGCATCCATGAGGACGCGGATTTCGCGGGTATGCACGCGGCGGGCAGACTGGCCGCCGAGATCCTCGACCGTATCGCCGAACATGTCGTGCCCGGTGCGACGACCGGTGCCCTGAACGATCTGATCACCACATGGGTCGAGGAGGCGGGCGCCAAGTCTGCCACCATCGGCTACAAGGGGTATCAGCACGCAAGCTGCATCAGCGTGAACCATGTCGTCTGCCACGGCATCCCCGGCGACAAGGTTCTCAAGAACGGCGATATCCTGAACATAGATGTCACCGTGATCGTCGACGGCTGGTTTGGCGACACCTCGCGGATGTATGTGGCCGGCAGCCTGTCGCGCAAGACGGAACGGCTGATCCAGGTCACGCACGATGCCCTTATGAAGGGGATCGAGGCGGTCAAGCCGGGCAATACCTTCGGCGACATCGGTTTTGCGATTCAGGCCTATGTCGAGGCGCATCGCATGTCGGTGGTGCGCGATTTCTGCGGGCACGGTCTGGGCCGTGTCTTTCATGCGCCGCCCAATGTTCTGCACTATGGTCGTCCCGGAACCGCCGCCGTACTGGAGGAGGGGATGTTCTTCACCATCGAACCGATGGTCAACCTCGGCCGTCCCGAGACCAAGGTTCTGGCCGACGACTGGACCGCCGTGACACGCGACAAATCGCTGTCGGCGCAGTTCGAGCATTCGATCGGTGTGACCGCCACCGGGGCCGAGATCTTCACCCTGTCACCGGCGGGCAAGTTTCACCCGACCTATGGCTAGTCGCGCGCCGGGTTGAGGGCCTTCAGGCTTTCTTAACCATTTTTGTCCGAAGTGGGCGGCATGACCCAGCCGCCCCATGACCCCCGCCCACAGTCCAGCTTTGCCGAAGCCTCGGCCATAGACCTGTTCACGCGTGCCCCGGTCGATGCACCCGTGCCGCCGCCTTCGGCGAACGATCCCGACCTGATGGTGGGAAACAGGGATCACCGGCTGGACCACCGCGCCCGCCTGCGGCACCGGTTCATGACGGGCGGTGCAACCGCCATGCCGGACTACGAATTGCTGGAAATGATCCTGTTCCGGGCCCTGCCGCGCGGCGATACCAAGCCGCTGGCCAAGCGCCTGCTGGCTGCGTTCGGCGATCTGAACCGCGTGATGGCCGCCCCCACGGCGCGCCTGTCCGAGGTCAAGGGCGCAGGGCCGGCAGTCGTGGAGCAGATCAAGATCATGGAGGCCGTGGGGCACCGCATGGCACGCGCCAAGGTGATCGGGCGGCCCGTCCTGTCGTCGTGGGACGCCCTGCTCGACTATCTTCAGACCGCCATGTCCCATCAGGAGGTGGAGCAGTTCCGCACCCTGTACCTCGACCGCAAGAACGTTCTCATCGCGGATGAGCAGCTGGCTGAGGGAACCGTCGACCATGTTCCGGTCTATCCGCGCGAAGTGATGAAGCGCGCGCTCGAACTCAATGCCTCGGCGCTGATCCTCGTGCACAACCACCCGTCCGGCGATCCGACCCCGTCGGAGGCCGATATCACCATGACCTACGCGATCCGGGACGCGTCCAAGGTCCTGGGCATCGTGCTGCATGACCATCTGATCATCGGCAAGGCGCGGGAACTGTCGTTCCGGTCCGAAGGGATCCTCTAGCCCGCCTCCTCCGGCGACAGAAGGCCTTCGGCAACCAGCCTGTCGGCCCATCCCTGCGGTTCGGCGAACAGGTGCGTTCGCCATCCGCGTGCATCGGCGGCGGCGATGTTGTCCGCCCGGTCGTCGGCAAAGATCAGGTCGCCACCCTTCAGGCCGGTCGCGTCTTCCAGCATTTCGTAAATGCGGGCGGCGGGTTTGATGACCTTCATGTGGCCCGAGACGAAGGCCTTGTCGAACTCGTCCAGAAATTCATACCGGGTTCTGGCAAGGGCAAACGTCTCGACCCCGAAATTGGTCAGCGCAAAGACCGGCACCCGCTTGGCGCGCAGGGCCCGCAGAAGGCGGATCGAATGGTCGATGCGCGGTGTCGCCAGATCCAGCCAGCGATCGTGCCACATCCGGATTTCGGCAGCGAACTCGGGCGTGGCCTCCGCCTCGGCGTAGACGACATCGCGAAAGCTCTCGCCCATGTCCACGCGGTCGTTCATCGCATGCAGGTCGACGGCTTCGAACATGGCGCGGCGGCGGGCCTCACCGACTTCGGCATCGAAGAAGCGCTCTGGCTGCCATTCGATCAGGACGTTGCCGATGTCGAAGACGACTGCACGGGGGGCGCTCATGCCAGATGGTCCGCATGGAAGGCCACGTGATCCGGCACGAAGGTCGAGACGAAGAAATAGCTGTGATCGTATCCTTTTTGCAGGCGGATCTGTGCCTCGGCCCGGTGTTCGGCGACGGCCCCCGCGAAGGCGGCGGTGCCCAGCTTGTCGTAGAACTGATCCGCGGTGCCCGTATCGATCAGGCAGGGCGGCAGGGTGGCGCCCCCCGCCAGAAGGTGCGTTGCATCGTGGGCGGCGGGATCGCCGGTATAGGCCGTCAATTGGGGGGTGCCCCAATCGCTGGCCGACGGATTGCAGATCGGCGCAAAGGCCGAGACGCTGCGATATTGGCCCGGATGCTTCAACGCCAGGGTCAGCGCCCCGTGCCCGCCCATGGAATGCCCTGTGATCGCCTGTCGCGTGTCATCGAGGTCGAAGGCGGCAAACACCGTTTCGGGCAGATCGTTGGTGATGTAGCGTTCCATGCGGAAATGCGGTGCCCACGGTGCCTCATCCGCATCGACGTAGAAGCCCGCCCCTTGGCCCATGTCGTAATTGTCGTCGTCCGCGACGGCGTCGCCGCGCGGGGACGTGTCGGGGAAAACCACGGTCAGGCCCGCCTCGGCCGCCCAGACCTGAAGGCCCGCCTTGGTCATGGCATTTTCATGCGTGCAGGTCAGGCCGGACAGATACCACAGCACCGCGCCCGTGGGGTCAGGGGGCAGGAACAGGCCGAAGGTCATTTCGGTTCCCGTCGCGTCGGAGGCATGGGCATAGACGCCCTGGGTGCCACCAAAGCAGCGATTTTCGGACAGGGTCTTCATTCAGGATCCTCCGGTGAACAGGGAAATGACCGCCGACAGGGTCACGATGGACACGGCCGTCGATACGAGGATGGCGGCGCTGACCCGTTGGGGGGCCACGCCATAGTGCTGCGCCAGCATGTAGACATTGCCCGCCACGGGCATGGCCGCCGCCGAGACCATGACGGTCACGGCAAAGGGGTCCGCGACGGGAAAGATGTAGATCGCAGAGATGCCGACCGCGACGGGATGGATGACGAGCTTGCAGAAGGTCAGCCAGCCCGCGATCGACAACCGCTCGGCCGTCTTGCCCGCAAGCGATGCCCCGATGGCGAACAGGGCCCCGGGCGTGGCGGCGGCCCCGAGGATCGTCAGGAATTCGTTGACGGGCGTCCAGAGGGTCCGGCCTGTCGAGGACCACGCAATGCCAAGGGTGATCGAGACGATCATGGGGTTCTTTACGAGGCCAAGGCCCACGGTGCGCAGCGTCCGCATCGTGATGCGACCTTCGCGTGACCCGGTGATCAGGATCACGATCAGCGACGAAAAGACGATCAGGTCGGTCGCCAGGATCATCAGCATCGGTCCCGCGCTTTCGGGCCCAAGGATCAGGACGAACATCGGTATCCCGAGAAAGCCGACGTTGCCGATGGTCGCGACCTGCGCCTCGACCGCGGATTCCGCGACGGTCAGGCCGCGCAGGAACCCAACCGCGGTTGCGATCAGATAGACGATGCCGCACCCCCAGAGGTAGGCGATGATGAACCGTCCGTCGAAGATCTCTGCCAGGGTCAGATTGGCCGCGAAATTGAACAACAGCGCCGACAACGCGAAGTAGAACACGAACTTCGTCAGGTAGGCGGTGGCTTCCTCGTTGAAGAATTTCGTGCGTCCCGCGAAATAGCCGAGGCCGATCAAGGCGAAGAAGGGGACGGTTTTCAGGAAGATCGCCAGCATGGCTGCATCGCTATCCCTCGGCGCGGGGGGTGTCTAGCGGCACTGGCGCACAAGGCGTGGCCGCCGTGGTCCTGTCCAGCCGGGGGCGGGGTGCGATGCGGCGGAATGGCCGCTGCTGCGGCGTCACCCGGATCCGATCAGGATGCCCGCGGCAAGGACCAGTGCGCCACCTGCCACGACCTGCAGGGCGGCGCGCCAGAAGGGCGTTTCCATCCAGCGGTTCTGAATCCACGCGATGGCCCAGAGTTCGACGAACACGACGCCGATCGCGATTGTCGTTGCCAAGGTGAAATCCGGGATCAGATAGGGCAGGGCATGGCCCAGCCCGCCCACGGTCGTCATGATCCCCGAGGCGAAGCCGCGCTTGATCGGAGAGCCGCGCCCGGACAGCTGGCCGTCATCCGATGCCGCTTCGGTAAAGCCCATCGAGATACCCGCGCCGACCGAGGCCGCAAGACCCACGACGAATGTCGTCCACGTGTCCCCCGTGGCAAAGGCCGCGGCAAAGATCGGGGCGAGGGTCGAGACGGAGCCGTCCATCAGACCCGCGAGGCCCGGTTGCACCCAGACGAGGATGAACTGTCGCTTGGCGTGGTCCGCCTCGCGGGTGCGCGCGGTGTCGTCCAACCCGGCCGTCATTTCATCGGCGCGGCGTTCGTGCCCGGCCTCGGCGGCCGCCAGATCCCCCAGCACCTTGCGCGTTGCGGCATCGGATGTCGCCTGTGCGGCACGCATGTAGAACGCATGCGCATCGCGTTCCATCGCGGCGGCCTCGGCCCTTATGCGATCCAGCCCGAGGCTTTCGATCAGCCAGATCGGGCGACGTGCGTGATAACCGGCCACGTGCTCCCGCCGGATCAGGGGAATGACCCGGCCGAACCGGTCCGCATGCAGGTCGATCAGCCGCCTGCGATGGCTGTCTTCCTCCTCGGCCATGGTGTCGAACACCTTTGCGGTGTCCGGATACTCGGCCCGCAGATGTTCGGCGTAGGTGCGATAGATGCGGGCATCGTCCTCCTCGGCCGAGATGGCGAGTGCCAGCACTTCCTGTTCGGAAAGATCGCGGAAACGGCGACGGAAGGCGAACCGGGTCAGCATGCCGAAAACATGATCGCGGGCGATGCGTGAACGCAAGCACGGAAAAGTGAACCAAACGGTTCAGTTTATGTATTGCGTGGCGCTACTGATGATGTATTTAGCAGATTATGAACTGAACGGTTCGGTTCAAAATGATACGGAGACCGCACGCCATGACCAAGATTATCTTCGCCGCCCTGACCGCCTCGCTCGTTGCCATGCCGGCTCTCGCTCAGAACATCGACATCGACGATGACGGTTGGCGTTTCGTCGACGCCCCCGCCGCCGCCACGATGACCGTCGACATCGACGACGATGGCTGGACCCGCGTGGATGCCCCCGTCGTTCGGTCCGGCCGCTCCGGTCTGAGCGCCGATGGGACCTGCACCCAGCTGGAGCTGTCTGCCGGGATCTCCGGCGATGCCTGTGGCACCGTCAGCCTCTCGTCCATTGCCACGATCATGGGTTCCGGCAACTGAGCCGTTCGCCCATTATCGACGGATCGCGCGGGCGCCCGCCCCTCCCACGGGTGGCCCGCGTCGATTCCGTCGGGCGTCCTTTACGTGATGCTTGTGCCGCTGGCGCCTCAGCCTATATTTCGGGCGCAGAGGGGTGCGGGATGAATGACGTGATGCCGATCAAGAAGGGCCGGAAGTTCGACCAGGTCCTCGACGGGGCCCGGACCGTGTTCATGTCCGATGGCTACGAAGGCGCCAGCGTCGATGCGATCGCGCGCGCCGCCGGCGTGTCCAAGGCCACCCTCTACAGCTATTTCGCGGACAAACGCCTGTTGTTCATGGAAGTTGCCAAGGCGGAATGCAGCCTTCAGATCGAGGAGGCGGACACGATCCTGACCGTCGACGCCAACCCGCGAGAGGTGCTGTGCACCGCCGCCGACCGGATGTTGTCGTTCTTCCTGTCGTCCTTCGGTCAGTCGATCTTTCGCATCTGTGTCGCCGAATCCGATCGCTTTCCGGAACTGGGCCGGGAGTTCTACGAAACGGGCCCCAAGCTGTTCCGCGCCAAGATGGTCGAGTATCTGCGCGAAGCCGTCGCCGATGGCGAGCTTGTCATCGACGATCTTGCGCTGGCCGCGGATCAGTTCAGCGAGCTGTGCAAGGCGACGCTGTTTTCGGAGTTGATGTTCGGGATCCGGAAATCCGTGTCCGAAGCCGAAAAGACACGCGTCATCGAAGGCGCGGTCGAGACGTTCCTCGCCCGCTACGGCGTCAAGGAACATCTCTGACCGGTGTGTTCAGGCCGGTTTGACGCTGGCCGTCACGTAATTCACGGACAGGTCCCGGTCGGACAATTTCCATGACCACAGGACCGGGTTGAAGACGAAGCCCATGCGATCCTCGGGGCGCAGCCCCGCCTGTTCGATCAACGCGAACAATTCGTCCGGGGTGATGAACTTGGACCATTCGTGGGTCCCCTTCGGCAGCCAGCGCATGACGTGCTCTGCGCCGATGATCGCCATCAGGTAGGATTTTGGGTTCCGGTTGATCGTCGAGCAGATCATCAGGCCTCCGGGACGCAAGAGGCGCTGACAGGCCGTCAGATAGGCGAGCGGGTCGGAGACATGTTCGACGACTTCCATGTTCAGGACGACGTCGAACGGTGCCTCGTCGGTTTCCAGAAGCGCCTCGGCGGACGTATGGCGATAGTCGATCTCCAGGCCGGACTGGGCGGCGTGGGCCTGGGCCACCGGGATATTGCGTTCCGCCGCATCGACGCCGACCACGGTCGCGCCCAGACGGGCCATCGGTTCCGACAGAAGGCCACCGCCGCAACCGATATCGAGGATACGCAGTCCGGCGAATGGCGCGTTGGTCGACAGGTCCCGGTCGAACTCGCCCGCGATCTGTCGTGTGATGTAGTCCAGCCTGCACGGGTTCAGCATGTGCAACGGCTTGAACTTGCCTTCCGGGTCCCACCACTCGGCGGCCATGGCCTGGAACTTCGCGATTTCTGCGTCGTCGATGGTGGTGGTCATTGGATTGATCCTTTCGTCCGATATCCATGGTGCGGCGCGCTGTCTGACCTATATAGGTCGACGATGGATAGAAATACGTCACAAGGCCCGGCTGCGGCACTGTATCCCCCGATCGACCCCTTCGATCAGCGCATGGTCGACGTGGGCGATGGGCATCGGTTGTATGTCGAGCAATGCGGCAATCCCGATGGGTTGCCGGTCGTCGTCCTGCACGGGGGGCCGGGTGGCGGGTGCAGCCCGATGATGCGGCGTTTCTTCGATCCGGCAATCTACCGCGTGGTACTGTTCGATCAGCGCGGCTGTGGCCGGTCCCGCCCCCATGCCAGCGTGCGCGACAACACGACATGGCACCTCGTCGCGGATATCGAGCATATCCGCAATCTGCTGGCGATCGACCGTTGGGCCGTTTTCGGGGGCAGTTGGGGGGCGACCCTTTCCCTGATCTACGGAATCACCCATCCGGACCGGACGGCCCGCCTGATCCTGCGCGGTGTCTTCCTGATGGAGCAGCGGGAGCTGAACTGGTTCTACGGCGGTGGCGCGGGCCAATTCTGGCCGGATCAGTGGAATCGGTTCACCAGCCTCATTCCGCCGGAGGAGCATGACGACCTGATCGCGGCGTACAAGCGCCGCCTGTTCGATACCCCCGCGCATGAACAGGTCCGCTACGCCCGCGCATGGGCCTCCTGGGAGAACGCGCTCGCCTCCGTGCGCAGTCAGGGCCAGAGCGGAGAGCCCAATGGCGAATACGCCCGCGCCTTCGCGCGGCTGGAGAATCATTATTTCAGCAATGCCGGTTTTCTGGAGCACGACGGCTGGATCCGACAGAACCTGCACCGGCTGACCGGCGTCCCGACCGTCATCGTGCAGGGGCGCTATGACATGATATGTCCGCCCCTGTCGGCCCAGCTTCTGGCCAGTGCATTGGATGCGGCGACGCTGCACATGATCCCGTTTGCCGGCCACGCCCTGTCGGAGCCGGGTATCTCCGAGCAGTTGGTGCGGTCCCTCGACCGGATCGCGCAGACCCGAACGGACACCCTCAGGTTCGACGACTGACAGTCATGGGCCGAGGTCGGGCAGATGCTGCCCGACGTTCCGTCGTAGATCAGTCGCCCGGCACGGCTGCCACGAGGCCGAAGGCGGAGCCGATGATGCTGAACACCGTGCGGGTCGCGACGACCGGACTTTCGGTGACATAGATCAGGTCGCCGGGGGCGATCCGCATGTTCCGGGCCGAAAACACGCCGTCCGCCGAAGTCAGATCAAGGGTGAAGACGACGCGCTGATTGCGCGGACCCCTCACCCCGGCGCTGAGTGCGGAGGTGGGATATTCCCGCAAGATCAGGATGCCCTGAGGATTGGCGCGTGAATCGCTGATGCCGCCGATGATGGATATGGCGTCCATCGCCGTGACGACATCCTTGGTAAACGGGTGCAGGGCTTCGGTCCCGGCGGCGCCGACGGACAGGAAATACCGGTCGTCTTCCTGAACGATGACCTGATCGCCACCGGTCAGAAGGGTGTCGAGACGCGGCTCGCTATATAGGCGATCGATCGAGGTGCCATAGAGACGACCGCCCCGCTTGAGCCGGATCTGCGGATTGGTCAGCCCCTGTGACACGCCGCCGCCCGCCGCGATCAGGCTGAGCACGGTATAATTCCGGTCAGGCATGGGATAGCTGCCGGGCGCGCCGACACCCCCGACGAGGTCGACGGAGTTTCCGCGTCCTTCCGTCAGGCTGATCTGCACCTGCGCCGACGGGGCGATCGGCACCAGCGCTTCCTGCACGCGGTTGCGCGCCCGATCGGGGCTGAGCCCGGCGACGCGCACGTCGCCGAGATATGGCAGGAAGATCGAACCACCGGGTGAGACGCGCACGCCCTGAAGCTCCACCTGGCGAGAGCCTTGTGTCGTCAGCAGCGAATTCTCGCTGTTGTCCCAGATGACCACGTCGAGGTTGTCGCCTGCCCGGATCAGCTGTCCATTCGATCCTGCACTGGCGGATACCCAGCTCAGATGCTCCTCTCCGACCAGCGGCCATTGCTGAACCGACGGCAGGAAGGCACGGGTGACGGGATAGACCGCGAACTCGGCTATATCGGAGTCCTGACCCCTGAGAAGTTCGGATTGACCGGCGCTTCCACGGGGCAGGGTGCAGCCCGTGATCAGGCTGATACCAGCGATGACGAGTAGTAGTCGAAGCAAGGTGCTCATGTCAGCTCGCGCCTCCTCAGACGGTCCAATCGTTCTGGCAGGGGCAATATCCCGACCCGCGTGAGGAGGTTACATTTGCGGCCGTTGCCGTCAACGCAGAGCATCTTGCGCGAGCCTCTGTTGTTGCGAGGTGGCATCGGGTAGAAGGCGGGAAGCTGCCTATCCGTCTGAGGGCGCCGCAGGAATGTTGTGCTGCGGTGCAGCATGAGGTAGCTACAGACTACATTTCAAGTTGCCGGAACCGGGGGGTGGGCATGACTTTTGTTGTCGGTCGCTTCGGCAGGTTCGATGGATCTGCCCGGTTCCCACGATTTCGCGTTTCCGCCCGGACCCGGCATCCGATTTTTCGCAAAGGGTCGAGCGAATGAAAGCCCTTCTCAAGATCATCAAGTTTCTGGACAGGCGCCAGAAATCATATGTCTTTCTGTTTCTCGATCTGCTTCTGATCTGCGGTGCGCTGCTGTTCACTCTGGTGGTTCAACCGCTGCCGGAGGGGACGCTCGACGTGTCGACCGTTCTGGTCGTGGGCCTGCCCTACGTAAGCATACTCGGCGTCGCGCTTCTGATCCTGCTGAACATTCCGAACATGCGGTTGGCCGATTTCGACGCCTCGGCCCTCGGGCGTGTCGCGTCCATGGCGACCTTCCTCGCCGCGGGCTCCATGCTGTTGGCGATCCTGCTCGGCTATCGTCTGCCGGTGCCGTTTCACCTGATGTTCGGGATCAGCGTGTTCCTGTTCATGACGATCGCGCGCGTCGTCCTGTTGCAGATCGTCCTCGCGATCTACCGGCGGGGTGACGAAGTCTGCCGTGTCCTCATCTACGGGGCCGGGACCACGGGCATGCAGCTGGTGCAGGCCTTCAAGGCACACCAGGACATCGACCCCGTCGCCTTTGTCGATGACAACCGGGCAATCCAGGGCCTGACCATAGCGGGCCTGCCGGTGCTTACCCCCGTCAGGATCCGCGAAATCGTGGAGAAGCGGGACATTGACCGCGTTCTGCTGGCCATGCCCTCGCTCAGCCCGCCCAAGCAGGCGCAGATCGCGCGGCGCCTGCAGAAGATGGGGCTGGAAGTGCAGATGCTGCCGTCCTTCAGTCAGTTGATCGGACAGGAAGCTCTGATCGACAAGCTGCGGACCGTGAATCCGCAGATGTTCCTTGGCCGTGCCGAAGTGGAAACACCGCTGGGCAAGGGGTCGGAGCATTATACCGGCAAATCCGTTCTCGTCTCCGGCGCGGGCGGTTCGATCGGGTCCGAGCTTTGCCGGCAGCTGATCGAATGTCGGCCCCGCCGTCTGGTGATGTTCGAGTTGAGCGAACTGGCCCTGTTCAACGTGGAAACATCGCTGCGCACGCTTGCGCGGGACGCCGGCGTGGAACTCGTGCTCGTGCTGGGGTCCGTCACCGATGCGCGACAGGTGCGCCACGTCCTGTCGGAACACGGTGTTCAGGTCGTTCTGCATGCCGCCGCCTACAAGCACGTCTCCCTCGTGCAGCAGAACCCGCTCGCCGGGATGGCGAACAACGTTCTGGGCACGCATACCCTTGCCACGGCGGCCATCGCGGCGGGTGTGGAACGGTTCACCCTGATTTCCTCCGACAAGGCGGTCCGGCCCAAGGGGGTCATGGGGGCCTCCAAGCGTTTTGCCGAAATGGTCATTCAGGATCTCGCCTCTCGTGTTCCCGAGAACGGGGCGCCCATCTTCTCGATGGTGCGTTTCGGCAATGTCCTCGGGTCCTCCGGGTCGGTTGTGCCCATCTTCCATGACCAGATTCAGAAGGGCGGGCCCGTCACGGTCACGCATCCGCACGTGACCCGCTTTTTCATGACCATTCAGGAGGCGGCGCGCCTTGTCCTGAAAGCGGGGGCCCTTGCCGAAGGTGGTGAGGTTTTCCTGCTCGACATGGGCGAGCCCGTGCGAATCTTCGACCTCGCGGTTCAGGCCATCGAAGCGACGGGCTACTCCGTCAAGTCCGAGGACAACCCCGATGGCGACATCGAGATCGTGTTCACCGGTCTCAGCCAGGGCGAAAAGCTCGAGGAGGAGCTGTTCCTCGACGGCTCCGAAAAGCCGACGGCCCACCGCAAGATTTTCCGCGTCCGCGAGGCATCGCTTTCCGAGATCGAGATGGCCAGCACCCTGCGGGCGCTGCGCGCGGGGCTGGCGGCGGGCGACCGGACACAGGTTCTCGACATCATCGCGCGCCGGTTGGACAGCTTCGAGACCATCCCGCCGAAAGCCGCCAACATCGGAACCCGGCCCGTGTGACCCGTGGCGGTCGACGGCCGTGAAAACGGGACTGCACCGGGCGGCCCCTTGGGGCATGATTGCGAAGACTCACCCTTTCCCTACCTGCGAGGTTCCGAATGTCCCCCCTGTTTGACCTGGCCCCCGTCCCGACCTTGCCCGTCGTCGGTGAGGACGCTTCCTATCCCGTCGCGCGGATCTTCTGCGTCGGGCGCAACTATGCGGCGCATGCGGCCGAAATGGGAAACGAGGTCGACCGCGAGGCGCCATTCTACTTCACCAAGTCCCCGCGCCATATCGTGCAATCCGGCGCGACGATCCCCTATCCGCCGGGGACAGAAGACTACCATCATGAGATGGAGCTGGTCTTCGCGATCGGCACACCCCTGTTTCGCGCATCGCGCGAGGAGGCGCAGGCGGGCATCTTCGGCTTCGGGTGCGGTCTCGACATGACGCGCCGCGACCTTCAGGGCGCGTCCAAGGCAAAGCGGCGGCCGTGGGATACCGCCAAGGATTTCGAGCAATCCGCCATTCTCGGCGCGCTGACGCGCGCGGACGCCGTCGGTGACCTCGCGGATCTGGCCATTCGCCTCGATGTGAACGGCGAACGCCGCCAGGATGCGGTGCTTGGGGACATGATTCACTCGGTCGTCGACGTCGTGGTCGATCTGTCCCGACTCTATCATCTCGCGCCCGGCGATATCGTCATGACGGGGACGCCCGCCGGGGTTGGCGCGGTGGCGCCGGGCGATCATCTTGTAGGCAGAATCGACGGTCTTTCCGATATAGATCTGACCATTGCGGCGTCGGAATAGGCAGGCAGGACTTCTGTGTGGCGAAAGACTGGGCAAACCGAAAAAAGCGCGATAACGTATGCGTGACTTCGCATTGCCCTTGGGAGGGTGGCGGTGCGAAGGGCACTCCCGGCAGGTGCGTCCGTTTGGTGAAGCACCGCCACAGGAAATGTGACCCGAACCATGGGCGCCCTGTCGGTTGAGTGCGGTGGATCCCCTGTATTCCGGCATGTCGGCAAAGCGGCGGCAGATCTCTGTCATCGCCACCATTTTATCGACAAGATGCTGGTGCAGTCGGGGTTCCTGCTTGCACGGTAAGCGTGGCCACCCATTACATTCGGCCAAAACCCATGAGGATGGGGCATCGTCCGGCCCCGCTGCCGGTGATCGCTCCGACAACCGTCAGGGCAATTGCCTGCCCTCGGCGCAGCACCACGAGACGAGGGTCACATGAATTTCCTGATCGTTCATCAGAACATGCCGGGCCAGTATCGCGAATTGCTGGACTGGCTGGTCGAGCGGGGCGGGCATCAGATCGTATTCCTGACGCAGCGCCGCAATTACCCCGACACGCCGGGGGTCACCAAGGTCGTGTACAAGCCCCATCACACGCCTGCGAAGGACGCCTACGGCCTGTCGCGCGTGTGGGAAGAGGCGGCCGGCATGGGCTATGGTGCGGCACTGGCCGCGCGCGGATTGAAGGAACGCGGTTTCGTGCCGGACATCATCCTTGGCCATACGGGCTGGGGTGAGCTGCTGTTCATGAAGCACATATACCCGGATGTTCCGATCCTCGGGTTCTTCGAATATTTCTACCTTGAGAAGGGTGGCCCGGTCGGGTTCGACCCGGAGGACCCCGCCAACGAAACCGCGCCTTTCCTGCTGCAGGCGCGCAATGCGGTGCCCTACACGAACATCAATGTCGTGGACCGCGGCCTTTGCCCGACCCGTTGGCAACGGGATTGCTTTCCCGAAACCTTCCACGACAAACTGTATGTCTGTCACGACGGTATCCGCACCGACAAGCTCAAGCCCAAGGCAGACGTCTCGCTGCAACTGGGCCGCATCGGCCGGATCACCCGCGACGACGAGATCTTCACCTATGTCGCGCGCAACATGGAACGCACGCGTGGCTTTCACCTGTTCATGAGGGCGCTGCCGAAGATACAGGCCGCGCGTCCGAATGCCCGCGTCCTGATCGTCGGGGGCAACGATACGTCATACGGCAAGAAAAGCGAATCAGAGGGCGGTTTCCGTGCCGAGATGGAGGCCGAGGTCGGTCATCTGATCGACTGGGACCGGACGCATTTCCTGGGCCAGGTGCCCTACAACGATTTCCAGAAGATCATTCAGATCAGCCGGTGCCACATCTACCTGACCATGCCTTTCGTACTGTCGTGGTCGTTGCTGGAATCAATGGCCATGCAGGCGACCATCGTGGCCAGCGACGTCGCCCCGGTGCGCGAGGCGATCACGGATGGGGAAACGGGTCTGCTGACCGATTTCTTCGACCCTCAGGGGCTGGCCGACAAGGTTTCCGCCGTTCTGTCCGATCCGGCGCGGTTTGCCCATCTCGGACGTGCCGCGCGCAAACATGTCGTCGAGACCTATGATTTCCTGAACGTTTGCCTGCCGCAGCACATTGCGCAGATCAACGACATGGTCCCGGCGGACAAACGGATCATCATGTGATCGGCACGACAGTTGCGCGAAGGCGTCCAGCCGCCTATCTGCCGAAACCATGACGGATGACGCATCACAAAGCGGCCGAGAGGTTCTGCTGACCGAGGCCGCGGCGCTGAACGCGCTTGCGAACGCAATTCCGGCCGACTTCGACGCGGTCGTCGACCTGATCAAGGGGGCAAGCGGGCGGGTCATCGTGACCGGCATTGGCAAATCGGGCCATATCGCGCGCAAGATCGCGGCGACGCTGGCATCGACGGGGACGCCGGCCCTGTTCGTGCATCCCGCCGAAGCCAGCCATGGCGACATGGGCATGATCGGGCATGACGATGTCGTCCTGATGCTGTCCAATTCCGGCGAGGCGGCGGAACTGCGCGACATGATCGAACATACGCGGCGGTTCTCGGTGCCTCTTGTGGGCCTGTCCTCACGCCCCGAAAGCACTCTGATGCGTGCGGCCGATCACCACCTGCTGATCCCCGCCCTGCCCGAGGCCTGCGGCCTTGGCGTGGTGCCGACGACGTCCACGACGATGACCCTCGCGCTGGGGGATGCCCTTGCGGTGGCCCTGCTGCGCAAGCGCGGTTTTCGGGCCGAAGATTTCGGCGTCTTCCACCCCGGTGGCAAACTGGGGGCGCAGATGGCGAAAGTGTCCCGCCTGATGCACACCGACGTTCCGCAAGTCAGCGCCGAGACACCGATGTCGGAGGTATTGCTGACCATGACATCGGCGGGCTTTGGCATCGCGGCCATCGTATCCGGCGGCGCGTTGACAGGCGTCATCACTGACGGCGACTTGCGCCGCAACATGGCCGACCTTATGGGGCGTTCGGCGGGCGATGTCGCCACGCGCAACCCCCTGACGGTGCCGCCCGACATGCTCGCGGCCAAGGCATTGGCGGTTCTGAACGCGCGCAAGCTGAACGTCACGATCGTCTGCGAGGGGCACACCCCGGTCGGTGTCCTGCACATTCATGATCTGCTGCGCGCGGGCGTCGCATGACAAGGGGTCTGACATGAAGACGGCAATCCTCATCCCGGCGCGCTATGCCTCCAGCCGCTATCCCGGCAAGCCGCTGGCCGCATTGCGTCAGGCGGACGGCACGACGAAGACGCTGATACAGATGACGTGGGAGGCGGCGCAGACGGTGTCCGGCGACCACGCGATCCATGTCGCGACAGATGATGAACGCATCGCCGAGGCGGCGCGGGCCTTCGGCGCCTCCGTCCTGATGACGTCGTCAGCCGCCCGCAACGGCACCGAACGCTGCGCCGAGGCTTTGGCCCAGATCGACGCCGATCTCGTCGTCAACCTGCAGGGCGATGCGCCGCTGACCCCGCCTTGGTTCATCGAGGCGCTGATCGACCGCATGGCGACCGATCCGAACGCTCAGGTCGCCACGCCGGTCCTGCGCTGCGACCGGCAGACCTACGAGATGTTTACCGAAGACCGCCGCAATGGCCGTGTCGGCGGGACGACGGCTGTCTTCGATCGCCAGATGCATGGGCTCTACTTCTCCAAGGAAGTGATCCCCTACATCGATCCCGGCAAGCTGCCCGACCCGATTCCCGTGTTTCACCACGTCGGCGTCTATGCGTACCGCCCAGATGCGCTGCGCGCCTACATGTCATGGCCCGAGGGCGTGCTTGAACAACGCGAGGGTCTCGAACAGCTTCGCTTCCTCGAGAACGGCGCGACCCTCGCCTGCGTCGAGGTCGACGCCCGGGGCCGCCTGTTCTGGGAGTTGAACAACCCCGCCGACGTCCCCCGTATCGAAGCCGTGTTAGGAGCCGCGTGATGGACCCCCTCAAATCCAAGGTGATCGACGTCAGCGGCATCCCGGTCGGCGGGGCGGAACCCTTCGCCCTGATCACCGGTCCGTGCCAGTTGGAAAGCCACGACCACGCCCGCATGATGGCCACGCGCATCGCCGAGGCCTGCGCTCCGACGGGCACGCGCTTCGTGTTCAAGGCCAGCTATGACAAGGCCAACCGTTCCTCCCTCGGCACCGAGCGTGGTCTGGGCATGGAGGAAGGCCTGCGGATTCTCGACGAAATCCGCCGCGAATTCGGCTGTCCCGTCCTGACGGATGTGCATGAGCCGGGCCATTGCGCCCCCGCGGGCGAGGTCTGCGATATCCTCCAGATCCCCGCCTTCCTGTCGCGACAGACCGATCTTCTTCTGGCTGCCGGGCGCACCGGCCGGACGATCAACATCAAGAAGGGGCAGTTTCTTGCCCCGTGGGACATGCCCAACGTCGCCGCCAAGGTCGCCAGCACGGGCAATGAGAACATCCTGCTCTGTGATCGTGGGACAAGCTTCGGCTACAATACCCTCGTCAGCGATTTTCGCGGCCTGCCCACGATGGATGCGACGGGCTACCCGGTTGTCTTCGATGCCACCCACTCGGTGCAGCAACCCGGCGGGCAGGGGGGAACCTCCGGCGGGCAACGCGAATTCGCCCCCGTGCTGGCCCGAGCGGCCTGTGCCGTGGGCATCAGTGCGCTGTTCATCGAAACGCACGAAGACCCCGACAATGCCCCGTCGGACGGCCCCAACATGATCCCGATCGACCGCATGGCGGACCTTGTCGCCGAGCTGCGCGCCTTCGACGCCCTTCGAAAGGGCCTCTAGGCTTTATCGCCCGTTAACCATTTTCCCGCCCCTTCCTCTGGCTGAAAATACCTCGGGGGGGCCCGTAGGGCCGGGGGCGGCGCCCCCTCCCTCGCTCGCAAAAGGGCTGACCGATGTTTGACTGGATCGCCTCTCTCCTCGCACGCGGCGGCTACCTCGCCTTCGGCTGGCTCATGTTTCTCGAAACGGTCTTCCCTCCGATTCCATCGGAGGTGGTCGTCCCCCTCGCGGGGTTCCTTGCGGCCGAGGGGACGTTCCGCCTGCCGCTCGTGATCATCGTGGGCACCCTCGGGGCCACGCTCGGGGCGATCTTCTGGTATTGGGTGGGTATGCGCATCGGGGAACGCCGCCTCCGCAAGTTGGCGGGCAAATACGGTCGCTGGTTCACCATCTCGCCCAAGGACATCGACAAGACCGGCGAATGGTTCCGCAGGCGCGGCCTCTGGGCGGTGTTCCTCGCGCGGATGCTGCCCGGTCCCCGGTCCATGATTTCCGTCCCGGCCGGGGTCGCGCGGATGGCATTCCTGCCGTTCCTGATCGCCACAACGGCGGGCACGGCGATCTGGACGGCGTTTCTGGCAATCCTCGGCTATACGCTGCAATCGCAGTATGACCGGGTGGCGGATTATCTCGATCCTATCCTCTGGGTGCTGCTGGCGCTTGCCGTCGGATACTACGTCCTGCGGCTGATCCGGCAGCGGTCAACGGGGTAGCGGATTGCTCGCCGCCTTGTAGGCCGACCAGTCGGTGATGTCCGGATACCATGTCCGCCGCCACTCCCGCACGCGCGGGTTCATCATCCGCCGCCAGATCGGGGGCACCATCGCCGCCGCCGTCATCACCGGGTATCCGGCGGGCAGTTGCGGCGCCTCGTCCGCCTCGTAGGTCTGCAACAGGGGAAAGGGCCTGTCGGGCTTGTAATGGTGGTCCGAATGCCGTTGCAGGTTGATCAGCAGCCAGTTGGACGCCTTCTGCGCGGAATTCCACGAGTGATGCGGCCGCACAGGTTCATACTTGCCATCGCCAAGGTGCCGGCGCGTCAGGCCATAGTGCTCGACATAGTTCACAAGCTCCAACTGCCAGACGGCGACGCCCGCCTGCACGGCGAACAGGGCCAGCCCGCCCCAGCCCCCCAGCATCAGCGCCAGCGCGGCAAACCCCGCCTGCAAGGCCCAGTAGCGCCAGAACGGATTGCTGCGATGCCATAGCGTCAGGCCCTTGCGCGCCAGCATCGCGGCTTCGGCATTCCAAGCGGAGTGCCAGCATTCGCGCAGCACGCGCGGATAGAAGCGATGAAACCCTTCGTTATAGCGCGCGGTCACCGGGTCGCGGGGTGTCGCGACATAGCGGTGATGTACCAGCAGGTGTTCGGACCGGAAGTGCGAGTAGAGAACCATCGCCAGCAGCAGATCGGCCAGCCAGCGGTCGAGCCGTGGTTTCTGGTGCATCAGTTCGTGTGCATAGTTGATGCCGATGGTCCCCGACACGACGCCCATCCCGAAGAACAGGCCCAGTGCTTCCCACGGCCCGAGGTGGTCGGCGCGGGTGACGTAGAAGATCAGGCCGAACAGGGTCGCCCCTTGGACCGGCGCCCAGATCAAGGTGATCGCGCGATACCAGCCAAGGCCCGACCGCTCCATCAACGGGTCGGCATTGCCTTCCTCCAGCCCGGCGAGGGCATCGAGCAGCGAATAGGTGCCCCAGGCATAAAGCGGCACCAGCAGCACCCACCATCCGCCCAG
Source organism: Jannaschia sp. 2305UL9-9 (assembly GCF_041403465.1). Classification (NCBI taxonomy): domain Bacteria; kingdom Pseudomonadati; phylum Pseudomonadota; class Alphaproteobacteria; order Rhodobacterales; family Roseobacteraceae; genus Jannaschia; species Jannaschia sp. 2305UL9-9. The sequence goes on along the minus strand of NZ_JBGEHM010000002.1, from coordinate 178,355 downwards.
AACCGCGCTCAGCCAGATCACGGGGATCATCGTCAGGGAGGACCAGAACGGCAGCGCGCGCAAAGGGCTGCGGACGGTGGCATCTGGCAGGGTGTGGGTGGTCATATGAGCGTAGCCCCATTCGGTTCGCGGCACCCTAGCAGCCGCGGGGCGCACCGCTCAACGTTTGCTGCTGCGACCTTGCGTCACCAGCGTATGCGCCTTGCGAAACACCGTCGGAAGGGTGCCGGGGTCCAGCGGCGCGAACTCTCCGCGTGACGGCGGGCCGGGCGCCTCGGACAGCATCACGCGCAGGATCAGGTGGAAATGGGTGAAGGTATGTCGCACCTCGCCCGCGTCTTTCCAATCGGCCAGCGCGGGGGGCGCGGGTTTCGGGTCGTCGCCCCAGTCGGAGGTCGGAAAGGCCAGCATCCCGCCCAAAAGGCCGCTGTCGGGTCGCTGTTCCAGCAGCCACAGGTCCCCGCGGCGGGCGACATACAGGATGCCGCGCCGCACCGGTTTGACCTTTTTCGGCATCTTGCGGGGCAGGGTCTCGGCCACGCCGGCCAGCCGCGCTGCGCAGCCGTCCCGCCACGGGCACAGCATGCACAAGGGTTTGCGCGGGGTGCAGACGGTGGCGCCCAGATCCATGACCGCCTGCGCATAGTCGCCGGGCCGCGCGCTCGGGGTCAGCGTCTCGGCCACCGCCCGGATCTCGGGCTTGGCGGCGGGCAGGGGCGTCTCGATGTGATGCAGGCGCGACATCACGCGCTCCACGTTGCCGTCCACCACGGTTGCGGGGCGGTCGAAGGCGATCGCGGCAACGGCGGCGGCGGTGTAGGGGCCGATGCCGGGCAAGGCCAGCAGGCCCTCCTCCGTATCGGGAAAGGCGCCAAGTTCGGCCACGGCCCGCGCGCATTTCAACAGGTTCCGGGCGCGGGCGTAGTACCCGAGGCCCGCCCATTCCCCCATGACCTCCGCGTCCTCGGCGGCGGCCAGCGCCTGCACGGTGGGCCAGCGCGCCGTAAACCGCTCATGATAGGCGCGCACGGCGGCGACGGTTGTCTGCTGCAGCATCACCTCGGACAGCCAGACGCGATAGGGGTCCGGACGCACCCCGGCACGCCGGTCGGCGGGCGAGACGCGCCACGGCATGACGCGGGCATTCGCATCATACCACGACAGTAGCGCATCGCTCAGCGTGTCACGCATCCGTGAAGCCTTCCTTGTTCCCCGCAGCAGCGCGTGATGTAGAGTGACCCAAGGATTGAAGGAAGCCCCGAATGGCGACGTTCCGCAAAGGCCCCCGCCGCGTGTCGGCCCTCGTCGACCGCGATATCAAGCGGTTGAGCGAGAAACGTGGCTTTTCCGAATCCCGCCTTCTGACCCATTGGGCCGAAATCGCAGGGCCCGAGATTGCGGCCATCTGCCGACCGGTCAAGGTCGGCTACCCGCGTGGGCGTGCCGGGCGGGGTGGCCATGGGCAGGACAGTTTCGGGGCCGTCTTGACGGTTCTGACGACGGGCGCGCAGGCACAGATGCTGCAGATGCAATTGCCCAAGCTGGAGGAGCGGGTGAACGCCTGCTACGGCTACAAGGCGATCAGCCGCATCGCCATCACCCAGACCGCGCCCATCGGCTTTGCCGAAGGTCAGGCCGAATTCGCCCCCCGCCCCAAACGCGCGCCCGCCGCGCCGCCCCCCGAAATCGTGGCGGAAGCGCGCGAGACCACCAAGGCCGTCGGTGACGCCGGATTGCGCCAGTCGCTTGAACGGCTGGCGACAAACATCATATCGAAACAACGCCATTGAGCAGTCGGAGACCTACATGCTGAGCCGTCGTAACCTTCTTTCCCTCGTTGCCGCAGGCACCGCCCTTGGTGGTCTGGGCCTCACCGTCACATCGCCGGCCCGGGCTCAGGCGGCGGTCCCGGACATGACGCTGGGTGATCCGAACGCGCCGGTGACGGTCGTGGAATACGCAAGCTTCACCTGCCCGCATTGCGCGGATTTCCATTCCGACACCTTCAAGGCGTTCAAGGCCGACTACATCGACACCGGCAAGGTGCATTTCATCTACCGCGAGGTGTATTTCGATCGCTACGGCCTCTGGGCGTCGATGGTTGCCCGGTGTGCCGGGCCGGATCGCTTCTTCGGGGTGTCGGAGCTTCTGTATCAGTCGCAGGGCGAATGGGCCCGTCAGGGTGATCCGGCCGCCGTCGCCGAAAGCCTCAAGCGTGTCGGCCTGCAGGCCGGGTTGGAACAGGCCGAAGTCGACGCCTGCTTCCAGGATGCCGCGCAGGCCGAGGGTCTGTATGCCTGGTATCAGATGAACGCCGAGCGCGATGGCGTGCGGTCCACGCCGTCCTTCCTGATCAACGGTGAGATGCATTCCGGCAACATGAGCCTGTCGCAGATCGGCCGCCTCGTCGACGACGCGGCAAGCTAGAGCCCGATCCTGTCGAGGGCCGCGTCCAGCGGCCCCCAATCGTCCAGTTGCAGGCGGACGGGCACCGTCATGACACGACCCCTGAGGGACGCGGGCAAACGCACCGCGTCCTTTTCCGTCGTGACGGGTTGTGCGGACAGGCGCGCGGCGCGGTCGCCCAGACGGTGCAGCAACGCAGGCGTCAGCGGCTGATGATCGGCCAGCGCCTCGGTGCCCTTCAGGTCGACGCCCAGATCGCGCAGGGTATCGAAGAACTTTTCCGGCCGACCGATCCCCGCAAAAGCAAAGACCGGCAAGTCCTTCCACGGCATGCCCGTCGCAAGCGGGGCCAGGTGCCCGCGGATCCGGGGGGGCGGCTCGGGCAGGGTCAGGTGGGCCTGCTGCTGCGGATTGCCGATCGACAGGGTCAGGTCCGCACGGGCCAGACCCACCCGGACAGGCTCTCGCAGGGGGCCGGACGGGATGACGCGGCCATTGCCGAAACCCGCACCGGCATCGACCACCACGATCGACAGGTCCTTGACGAGGGCCGGGTTCTGAAAGCCGTCGTCCAGAACGATCGCCCTTGCCCCGTCGGATATCGCGGCCTGTGCTCCGGCCAACCTGTCCCGCGCGACCCATGTCGGCGCGAAAGCCGACAGAAGTAGCGGCTCATCCCCGACATCGGCGGCCCCATGCCGGGCCGGATCGACGCGCAGGGGCCCTTCCTGCGAGCCACCGTAACCACGCGACACGATATGTGGTGTCACGCCCCGCGCGATCAGGCGCTCCACCAGGGCCATGACGGTCGGCGTCTTGCCCGTGCCCCCCGCCGTCAGGTTTCCGACGCAGATCACCGGCACATCGACGCGCGTGCCGGGGCGCGCGACCCGGCGCGCCGTGGCCGCGCCATAGATCGCCCCCAATGGGGACAGAAGGGTCGACAGAACACCCGGACGATCGGACCAGAACCCCGGCGCGCGCATCAGTCTACGCCGTCCAGCATCGCAAACAGCAGGTCCATGGCCTTTTCGGTCACATCCGCACCAGACGAGCATACCTCCCACGCGGCGTGGGCCATGCGCGCGGCCTCGTCCGGTTCCAGCACATGGGCCAGCGTCCTGCCCAGGTCGGCCCAGTCGCTGACCTCGCAGGTCGCGTTGCCATTGGTGAGGCGTGCAAAGATATCGGCGAAATTCTCGACGTGGGGGCCGTGCAGGATGGCACTGCCAAGGGCCGCAGGTTCGAACGGGTTGTGCCCGCCGATGGGGACGAGCGATCCGCCCATGAACGACACCGGGCACAGGCGGAACCACAGACCCATCTCTCCGACCGTGTCGGCGACATAGATTTCGGTTTCGGTCGTGATCGGTTCATCCGCCGACCGTTGCGCCACCCGCCAGCCATCCAGCCGCAGACCGCTGACGATCTCGTCCCCGCGGTCGGGGTGGCGGGGCGCGATCACCAGCAACAGCTTCTGCCACGACCGGCGGGCCTGGGCATGGGCCTCGGCGGCGCCGGCCTCCTCCCCCTCGTGGGTCGATGCCGCAAGCCAGCAGGGCCGCCCCTGCAGCGCACGGGCCAGTGCGACGCGCTCGGCCTCATCATGCGGCAAGGCCTTCGATCCTTCCTTGAGGGTGCCCGTAACCTCCAGCCTCTCGGGTGGCAGGCCCAGCGACATCAGGCGTCCCGCTGTCTCCCCCTCCTGTGCCTGCACATGGGCGATGCGATGCAGAAGCGATCGCGCGGCCCCACGGGCGAAGCGGCGCCATTTACGGTGCGCCGCCGCCGTCATGCGCGCGTTGATCAGGGCCACGGGGATGTCGCGCAGCGACGCCTCGTGCAACAGGGCGGGCCAGATCTCGGCCTCGGCCAACACGATCAGGTCGGGTGCCCAATGATCGAGAAACCGTCGCACCCAAGGCCGCACATCCAAGGGCACATACTGGTGAAAGGATCGCGGCGGCAGGCGCGAGGCAAGGATTTCCGCGCTGGTGATCGTCCCGGAGGTGATGAGGAACGACACGTCCGGTCGCTCCTCTCCCATGCGGCGGATCATCTCCAGAAGCGAGACGCTCTCGCCCACACTGGCGGCATGGAACCAGATCAGCGGGCCATCCGGCCTGTCGATCGACGGTATGCCCCTGCGTTCGCCAAGACGTTCGGCGTCTTCCTTGCCGGCGTCCAGACGCTGCTGCAGCTTGCGGGTGCCATAGCGTTCGGCCCGGTTGGACCAGGCAAGATAGGCCGCCAGCAGAACCGAACGGGGCATATGCGTCAGCCCAGCTCTTCGGTTGGCGAGGCCGCCGTCTCTTCGTCGCGCAGACGGTGCAGATGGGCGATGAAATACCGCGCGTGGGCGTCGTCGACGGTCCGCTGGGCCGCACCTTTCCATGCGTCATAGGCGGTGGCGTAGTCGGGATACATGCCGACGATATCGATCTTGGAGACATCGGCAAACTGGGTGGAGCTGGGATTGACCAGCTCGCCGCCGAAGACGAGGTGAAGGCGTTGAACCATGAGGTCCTCCTGTTGGGGTTGGGCGTTGTCCTGTTCCCCTCTAGCGGGAACTGATGTCAGGGTGAACGGGTCACGTATGCGTCGCTCAGGCCAACCGCTGTATCAACGCCGATTGCACGGCTGCTGTTCCTGCGACGACGCCATCGACCTGTGGGTGGGCATTGTTGAAGCGCAGGTCCCCACCGCGCCGCGTCTGGGCCAGACCGCCCGCTTCGGTCACCAGCAGGGCACCGGCCGCGATGTCCCATTCCCAAGCGTCCCGCAGGGTGATCATCGCATCGAACGCCCCTTCGGCTGCAAGCGCCATTCGAAAGGCCAGCGATGATATGAACCGCTGTTCGACCGGGGGCGAGCCGCCCTTCCAGTGGCGGGCGTCGAAATTCGGGCGCGCGCCCAGAACGACGGCCCCCGTCAGGTCGATGCGCCCCGACGGTGTGATGGGGGCACCATCACGCGTGGCGCCGAGATCGCGCGCGGCCGCATACAGGCGGTCCTTCATCGGCAGATGCACGGCCGCCGCAAAGGGTTCGCCATCGTCCACGATGGCCAGCGAATGGCTGAACGAATCCTCGCCCGCGATAAAGGCGCGGGTTCCGTCGATCGGGTCGACGATGAAGGTGCGCCGCGGGCCGTGACGAAAGGGGGTATCGGCGCTTTCTTCCGACAGCCAGCCGTAGTCGGGCCGCGCCGCCATCAGCATCTCGCGCAGCATGGCGTCGATTTCCAGATCGGCGGCCGTTACCGGGCCCTGTCCGTCGCCCTTGTCCCAGACCTCGGGCCCCTGACCGAAATGCCGGCGCGCGATGCAGCCTGCCTCGCGCGCCGCATCGATCAGCAGGTCGCGATCCGCCGCCGCGTCAGCCGCCGGCAATCGTCAATCCTTCGACCAGAAGCGACGGCACCTGTCGCCCGACATGCAGCCGCGCGTCGTTCGCGGGGACGATCGACATCAGCATCTCGCGCAGGTTTCCTGCAACGGTGCATTCGTTGACGGGACGGATGATTTCGCCGTTCTCCACCCAGAAGCCGGAGGCCCCGCGCGAATAATCGCCCGTGGTCGCATTGATCGACGATCCGATCATCGAGGTGATGAGCAGCCCGGTGCCCATCTGCGCCAGAAGATCCTCGCGGCTGGCCGCACCTTGGGTCAGGCGCACGTTGCCAACCGAGGGGGAGGGCGGGGCCGAGGTGCCGCGCGCGCCGTTGCCCGTCGACGGCATGCCCAGCTTGCGCCCCGTGGCCAGATCGAGGACCCAGCCGGTCAGCACGCCGTCGGCCACGAGGTCGCGGGTCCGCACCGGCAGGCCTTCGCCGTCGAACGGACGGCTGCCCGAGATGCGCGGCATCGCCGGATCCTCGGTCAGGGTCAGGCCGCGGGGCAGCACGGCCTGACCCAGGGCATCCCGCAGGAAGGTCGCGCCGCGCGCCACCGATCCGCCGTTGATGGCGCCCAGCAGGTGGCCGATCAGCATTCCCGACACGCGCTCGTCATAGAGGACGGGATAGGCGCCGGTCGGCGGTTTGGTCGCGCCACGCCGCGCCACGGTCCGTTCGGCGGCGATGCGCCCCACGGTTTCGGGGCTGTCCATGTCGCTGGCATGGATGCGGCTGTCGCCGTAGTAGTCGCGCTCCATCCCGGTGCCCGTCCCGGTGATCGCCACGCAGGACAGCGAGGTTCCGGTGCGCCGATACCCCCCCGAGAACCCGTTCGTCGCCGCCAGATGGATGCGGCGGTCGCCGTGGCCTGCACCGGCGGAGCCGACCTGCGCGATGCCGTCCACCGCCAGCGCCGCCGCCTCGGCCCGTGCGGCCATGTCCTGCAACTCGGCGGGGGTGGGGGCTTCTGCCGCGTCGGCAAGGTCGAGCCGCGCCACGTCCCAGTCGCGGGCCAGCTGGTCGGGATCGGCCAGGCCGATGTGGGGGTCTTCGGGCGCTTCGCGGGCCATCGCGACGGCCCGTTCGGCCATCTGCGCCATGGTGTCGGGTCGAATGTCGCTGGCCGAGACGCAGGCCTGCCGCTTTCCGATCAGGACGCGCAGGCCGATCTCGATGCCTTCCGAACGTTCCGCCTGTTCCAGTTTTCCACGCAGGACGTCGACCGACAGGGATGTGCCGTCGATGGCCAGCGCATCCGCCGCCTCGGCCCCCGCGCGGGTCGCGGTATGAAGCAGGGCGTCGGTGAGGTGGGACAGATCGGGGGGCTGGGACATCGGAGGCTCGCGCTGTTGGGACGTGTGGCAGGTAGCCCTGCGCACGCCCGGTCTCAACCCCGGCGGCGCAGGTCCCTTGTATGATCGCGGCCGCAAACCGCCGCCGCACCGGTCGCCGGGCAGGGGCGGGCGGTGGTGGTCATGGGCGGTTCGCGCGACCACGCTGGCTTTGTTCCGGGGAAAGGGGGCGCCATGTGCCACGCCCCCTATCGTGGTCAGCGGCGTGTCATTGCAGAGGAAGGCCGTTCGCCGTGATGCCGCCATCGGGGGTGAAGACGATCTCGGACTCCAGCTGATCCTCGCCCACGGGGCGCGCGACGACACCGGCCATCCCCTTTGCAAAGGCGACCTGTTCGGCGGGCAGGAAACCCAGTGCGACCAGCTTGTCGGCCAGCGCAAGCCCCCCGTCGAGCGACAGGTTCAGCGTGCCGACCGGTTGCGGGACCGGGCCGGGCGTCGGGAATTCCAGCATGCCGTTGCCCTGCAACATGGCCCCGGCCAGCGCGATGTTCAGCTGTGTCAGGTCCAGCGTCCGCAATTCACCCGGCGCCCCGTTCATCGCCGCCATGGCCGCCGGATCGCCGCCGAAGATATCCGCCTTCATCAGGGCAGTGCCCGATACGTTCAGAAGGATCGTGGCGGGATCGCGCGGCAATTGTCCGGTCGGGTCGAACATGCCCCAGATCGCATCATCGATCGCCACGTCCCGCCAGGCGAGGGACAGGGCATAGGGCTTCGGCTCGTCCGAGACGCCAAGCGGCAGGGCGAGTCCGGTCGACAACTCGGACATCGTCAGGTTCAGCGGCACGGGAAAGGCCGACAACGTCAGGGTCATCTGCGCATCGGTCGATCCGAGGGTATAGCCAAGGGTGTCCTCGCTGATGTCGATGCCGATCCGTCCGCCGCCCGAGGTGCCGTTGATCGACACCGGGCCGCTGTCCGATGCGGCGGTGACGGCCAGCGTGCTGCCTTCGTGGGTGGCATCCCCGCTCAGCAGAAGGCCCATGGACGACAGGGTGGGCGTCACGGGCGTGGCCGCCAGATCGATCGTGCCGGCAAAGACCGATGCGATCGCATCGAGGGTATAGGTCATCTCGAACCCGGCGTCCGGGGATGCGGCGGTGATGACCGCGCCATCGGCCGACAGCGTCTGATCGGTGGCCAGAACGTCCCCCGACGCCACGTTCGTGTAGGTCGTCGCCATGTTGGACAGGGTCATCCGGCCGGTCACGTCCTCACCCTCGTTGCCCGAACCGCCGGTCATGCCGTCGAAGACATAGGCAAGCGTCGCGGCCGAGATGTCGTAGACGCGGCCTGCCCCGTCTTCGCGCACGACGGCGTCCCAGCCGGTCGTCTCCAGCGCGAGGGTCTGGGTCTGTTCGGTGTTCATGACGGTCGTGGCCGACGTGATGTCAAGCCGCGCGGGGATCTCGATCCGCACGCTGCCGTCCGGTTGCTCCACAAGGGTCAGCCCGCTGTAGGTCGAAATCGTGTCGACCTCGCCAAGGGTCGCGGTGGCGACGATGTCCGTCAGGGTCAGCGTGCCGTCTTCGTAGGTTTCGGACGCGGCCGAGACAGTGCTGCCAAGCGCGCCGTAGCCGCGCTGCCAGTCGGCCCAGACCTGCGGCGCCGTCAGGTCTGCAAGAACGGGGGTTGCACAGAACGCAAGTGCGACGCCCGCTGAAATCGCGTGTTTCGGCATGGTCAACCTTTCTGTATCGAATGCTTGGACCTACCATTTCCGACCCCATCATCCGGGTCAACAGGAGGCAGACATGACAGACCTGACATCCAGAACCGTCCTGATCACCGGCGCATCCCGCGGGATCGGGGCCGCCGCCGCCCGTGCCTTTGCCAGTGCGGGGGCGAATGTCGCCCTGCTGGCGCGGTCGACCGGCGAAATTGCGGACCTTGCCGGAGAGATCGGGGAAAAGGCGCTGGCCATTCCATGCGACGTGGCGAACTGGCCTGAAATGGCCCGCGCCGTGCAGGCAACCGTGGATACCTTCGGATCGCTGGATGTCGTGGTGGGAAACGCTGGCTTGATCGAACCGATCGGGGGATTGGCCGAAACCGACCCCGATGACTGGACCCGCGTGATCGACGTCAACCTGAAGGGGGTCTACTACGGAATGCGCGCGGCCGTTCCGATCATGCAGGCGCAGGGGGCGGGGACGATCATCACCATTTCGTCCGGGGCCGCGCATCGCGCGCTGCCGGGCTGGTCGGCCTATTGCACCTCCAAGGCGGCGGCGAAGATGCTGTCCGAGGCCGCGCACGCGGAGCACGGGGATACCCTGCGCATCATGGGCCTGTCACCCGGCACCGTCGCCACCCAGATGCAGCGCGACATCAAGGCCTCGGGCGTGGGACCCGTCGCGCAGTTGGAGTGGGAGGATCACATTCCCCCGGAATGGCCCGCCAAGGCGCTGGTCTGGATGTGCGATCCCGCCGCCGACGATCTGCGCGGAACGGAGTTGAGCCTGCGCGATGAGGCGTTGCGCGCCCGGATCGGCCTGACCGCATGATCCGGTCCGACCGGGATGGCGATGTCCTGACGTTGACGATCGACCGGGCGGACAAAGCCAATTCCCTGACCGCGGATATGCTGGCCACGCTGGCCGATCACGTCGAGATGGTGGACGATACCACCGCCCTGCTGATCCTGACCGGGGCGGGGGACAAGGTGTTCAGTGCGGGCGCCGACCTCGGGGAAGCGCGCGCGGGCCTCGCCACCTCGCCCTTGTGGGAACGTCTGTCCGGCGCCATCGCCGCGATCCCCTGCCTGTCCGTGGCCGCCCTGAACGGCACGCTGGCGGGCGGGGCCTTCGGCATGGCGCTGGCCTGCGACATCCGCCTGTCGGTGCCGGGCGCGTCGTTCTTCTATCCGGTCGCCAAGCTGGGGTATCTGCCGCAGCCATCCGATCCGGCGCGGCTGGCCCGGTTGGTCGGACCCGCGCGCGCCAAGCTGATCCTTGCGGCAGGCGCGCGCCTGTCGGCGCAGGAGGCGCTGGCCTTTGGACTGGTGGACCGCGTCACTGACGATCCGCTGGCCGCCGCGCGCGATCTGGCCGTGGGCCAGGCCGCCCATGTCGCCGCGATCAAGGCAATGGTGCCCTGAAGCGCGGCCGGGTGTGACCTTGACGACTTACTCCGACAGGCCGCGGCGCTGAATTTCCTGCGGGATGCTGAACAACCCGGCTGCGACGCTGACGTCCGTGCGCATGTCGCCAAGGATCACGGTGGTCTGCGCGCCACTGTCGTCGGTGATCACCCATTGGCGCAACGTGACCGGGGCGGGCGTGAAGACAAGCTGGATGTTGCCGTACTCCGGATGCTCCGGGTCTTGCAGGGTCACGGCGGTCTGCGTCGCGTCGCCCCCATGCCGCACCAACATGCCGGACCGCCCGAGGTCGACCGTATCGGCAAGGATCAGGGACAGGGGTGTCTGCGACAGCGGGTATTGCTCGGGCGGGCCATTCGACACCGGGTCGAAGATGGCGACCTGGCTGCCACCCGCGATGACGAGCGACTTGTTGGGCGCGTCGTAGTCGAAGCGCGCCCGTCCGGGGCGCCGAAGGGCCAGATCCCCAGTCGAGATCGAGCCGTCGGAATTGATCTGCGTGAACTCCGCCCGCGCGGTGCGGAAGCTGTTGAGGTAGGCGCTTATCTCGCCGACGGCGATTTCGGCCCGTGCCGGCAGGGCAAGGGCGATCAGGGTCGCGGTAAGGGTCAGGATGCGCATGGCGGCTCCGATCGTGAACATTTGGGTGTCATATAGGGGTGAGGTTTCGCGAAGTCTCGTCCGCTATGCGATGACGGGCGCGCGTCAGGCGATGAAAGCGGGTTATCGCCAGCGTCGGAGCAACGGCACCCAGACGCGCCGTTCCTTCAGGGTCACCGCGAAGACCGCAAGAATGGCGCCGCAGAGCACCGTCTTGGACAGGGTTCCCATCGTCCCTTCAATCAGGACGGCGTGGACGATCGTGCCGATCACGACGATTGCGGCCAACGCGGTATGCGCTGCACGCCAGATCGCCGGTTTGAGGTGCAGGGGACGGCGCAACGCGGCAAGCGCGGCGGCGGCAAAGGCGGACCACATGGCGATTACGCCCCATGCCGCGAAGGGGGTCGGGGACCGAAAGGCAAGCGCATCGATCACGTCGGGCGGCGAGGTGATCCAGAGCCCCGCGACATGGACCACGATCAAGAAGACAAGCGTCAGCCCGACGCCCCGATGCACCCTCCGCCCAGCCGCGTCGCCGAGGCCGGGCAAGGTGCCGCGGATCAGCAGCGGCTGCACCGGCAGCAATGCCAGCGCGGCAACCCCGGCCAGCCCCGCAAGGACATAGACGGGGCCACGCCATGCCAGAAGGGGGCTTGTCGCGGCCACGGCAAGGGGCCAGCCGATCAACAGGATCAGCGCGGTCCAGATCGCACCGGCGCGCAAGGTCATCCCCTTGTCACGCAGGTTGAAGAACGAAACCCACCGCAAGCGATGTATCCGAGGCGCTGGCCATGATCGGGCGCAGGAACACGGTCTGAAACCCGCCGTCATCGTGGTCGGAATCATATGCAAGGTGGCCATGCGGTTGCCCGAAGGCGGGCACGATCTGCGGCATGTCCAGGGCAAAGCGTCCCTCTGCGTCTGTCAGGGTGGCGCCATGGCTGCGCGCGTCCCGCTCATGCCCCTCGGTGGTGTGGGCCCAGATCTGGATGCGGCGGCCGGGCAGGGGGGCGCCATCGCCGGCGCGACGCACGGTGCCCGTCATGAGGAATCCGCCGCCTCCGATCCGCGACACGACGGGCGCGCCGGGGCGGTAGTTGTTGGCCCCGCCGCGCATGGTCGGTGTGGGGGCAAGGCCCTGGGCCCGGGCGGGCCGCAATATGGCGGGAACGGCAAGCGCGGCTGCGCCAATGGTCAGCAGGTTTCGGCGGGTGGGGCGGATCATGACGGTCCTTCGATGTTTGGACAGACCGTCAAGATAGCCATTCCACCCTGTCAGGCGACCCGCGCGCACGATGTTGTGAACACGGGCATCATCCTAGCCGTCGGCCGGATCGCGAACCAGGATCTCGCGCTTGCCGACCTGGTTCGAGGCCCCGACGACGCCGTTGTCCTCCATCTGCTCCACAAGGCGCGCAGCCTTGTTGTAGCCGATGCCCAGCTTGCGCTGGATGTAGGAGGTCGAGCATTTGCGGTCGCGGGCGACGATCTGAACCGCCTGATCATAGAGGGCATCCTCGCCGCCGGTGTTGCCACCGGTCAGGCCCAGAACCGCGTCGATGTCCGAGGATTTGTCGCCATCGGGTCCGTCCAGCACGCTGGCCGCATAGTCGGGCGGACCGAACGACTTGAGGTGATTGACGATTTCCTCGACTTCCTCGTCGGAACAGAAGGGGCCGTGGATACGAGTGATCTTGGAGCCGCCGGCCATGTAGAGCATGTCGCCCATGCCCAGCAGCTGCTCGGCGCCCATTTCGCCCAGGATCGTGCGGCTGTCGATCTTGGAGGTGACGTGGAAGGAGATCCGCGTCGGGAAGTTCGCCTTGATCGTCCCCGTGATCACGTCGACCGACGGACGCTGCGTCGCCATGACGAGGTGGATGCCCGAGGCCCGTGCCATCTGCGCCAGCCGCTGGATGCAGGCCTCGATCTCCTTGCCGGCGACCATCATCAGGTCGGCCATCTCATCGACGATGATGACGATGTAGGGCATCTTCTCGGGCGTGCTTTCCTCGGTCTCGAACACGGGATCACCCGTCTCGTCGTCGAAGCCGGTCTGCACGGTGCGGCTGAACATCTCGCCCTTGTCGAGCGCATCCTTAACCCGGCCGTTGTAGCCGTCGATGTTGCGCACGCCCATCTTGGACATCTTGCGATAGCGTTCCTCCATCTCGCCCACGACCCACTTCAGGGCGACGACCGCCTTTTTCGGGTCGGTGACGACAGGCGACAGCAGGTGCGGGATGCCGTCATAGACGCTGAGTTCCAGCATCTTGGGGTCGATCATGATCATCCGGCAGTCTTCGGGCGGCAGCTTGTAGAGCAGCGACAGGATCATCGTGTTGATCGCCACCGATTTGCCCGACCCCGTGGTGCCCGCGATCAGGAGGTGGGGCATCTTGGCTAGGTTCGCGACGATCGGCGCGCCGCCGATGTCCTTGCCGAGCGCGAGGGGCAGGGCCATCGACGAATCGCCGAAATCGCGGGCCGACAGGATCTCGCGCAGCACGACCTTCTCGCGACGCTCGTTCGGCAATTCGATCCCGATCACCGTGCGCCCCGGCACGGTCGAGACACGGGCCGACAGGGCCGACATGGACCGTGCGATGTCGTCGGCAAGGCCGATCACGCGCGATGCCTTCAGGCCGGGGGCAGGCTCCAGCTCATACATCGTGACGACCGGGCCGGGCCGGACGGAGGTGATTTCCCCCTTCACGCCATAATCGTCCAGCACGGCCTCAAGCATGCGGGCGTTCTCTTCCAGCGCCTCGTCGGACAGGACATGGCGTTCGACGGTCGACGGGTCGGCCAGCAGGCCGAGCGGCGGCATCTCGTAGTCGGAGGAGGCGTCCTCGAACTGCAACGCGGGCTGGGCCTCGGCCTGTGCCTGGCGCGATGGCGCAGCCGGTTTCGCGGGTTGCTGCACGACCTTGCGGTTCAGGGTCTTGGGGGCGACCGGAATGACGGGGGCCGCGGGGGCGGGGGCCGGTTCCGGCGACGTGGCCCGCGGATCCTCGATCAGGGGATCGATCGGCGCATAGCTGTCATCGTCGAACGTGTCGGGGATATCCGCGGACACGTCGGACAGCGGGGCAGGGGCCGGCGGCACGAAGGAGGCGCTGAGCGGCGGTTCGGCGCGCTTGGCAACCGGGGTGGTCGCGGCCAGCGTCGGCTCTGCCCGTGCAAGGGGGGCGGTGTCGGCGGTGGGGGTGGCCTTGGCCGGAGTCTGAAGGGCCTGCGTGATGTTGGCACGGCGCACGCGGGTGCGCACGGCACTGGCGATGCGGGCCTGAACCCGGTCGTCGCCTTGCGCGGGCCGGGGGGCATCATGGTGGAACGACGGCTCGGCCATGTGGTCGGGCGCGGGGGCGGGCGTGCGGGTCAGCGGCAGCCAGGACATGAGGCCGCGCTTGGCGCCATTGTCTTCCTGTTCGAACAGGGGCTCTTCGGGCAGATCATCCTCGGCCACCGGCTGCGGGGCCTGCGCGCGGCGTTCGCGCAGGGTGGCCGCCGTGCGTGCGGTGCCACGGGCGGCGTGACCGGTCATCAGGCGCGCAAGGTACCAGGCATTGCCGAACCCGTTCAGAAGGAACACGCCACCGCGCATCATGTCGTCGCGTTGAAACCCGAGGACCCAGGCGCCGGACAGCACGACCGCGCCGAGCAGCAGCAGCGACAGAACCTTGAGCCCGGCAGCCGCATGGATCGGCAGGATCTGCAGCAGGGCGCCCATCATCGTGTCGCCGAACAACCCGCCAAGCCCGAAATCGTGGGACCAGTCCGCGCCCGGCGTCATGGAGGTGCAGAACAGCGACAGGACCAGCACCCAGCCCGCTACGAACAAAGCGCGTGGCAGCGCCAGTTCCGACCCCTGATGGGTAGCAAAACGCACGCCCCAGGCGATCAATCCGATCGCCAGGCCGAAACTGCCGTAGCCCAGAACAAGATAGAGCGGTGCGGCCATGGTCGCCCCGAACACGCCCAGCCAGTTGCGCGGCGCGGCATCGGTCGCGGCCAGCCAGTTGGGGTCGTCGGGGTGGTAGCTGGCCAGCATCACGGTCAGGACCAGTCCGATCAGGACCATCAGAACGCCCAGACCCTCGCGCCCGCGACGGGCCAGTGTGATCTGGATCGAGCTGTCGAGAAGGGGATCGCGCTGTCTGACCTGATACGCCATGTCTACATGGTCTCCTTATGTGTAGATGCAGTCACGCAGGCGCGTCAGGCCTGCGACGGTGTCGTCCAGCGGCGCGACCAGGGCCGCCCGGACATAAGGTGTGCCGGGGTTCCCGGCGGGTGTGTCGCGCGCAAGGTAGGCCCCCGGCAGGACCTTGACCCCGACTTCCCCCCAGAGGCGCAGGGTCGCCGCCTCGCCATCCTCGACCGGCAACCACAAAAAGAACCCGGCGTCGGGAATGCCGACGCCATCGATCCCGCCGAGGATCTGTTCGGCGGCTTCGAACTTCGCCGCATAGAGCGCGCGGTTGGCGACGACATGGGCCTCGTCGTCCCACGCGGCGGCGGCGGCCATCTGCAGGGGCAGGGACAGGGGCGCACCGGCATAGGCGCGCAATTGCTTCATCCGGGCGATGTTGCCCGGCCCCGATGCGGCGAACCCGGACCGCAGACCGGCAAGGTTCGACCGTTTCGACAGCGACTGAAAGGTAACGACGCGATCGGGGTCAGCGCCGGTTTCGCGCACGGCCTCCAGAACGCCCGTGGGCGCGTCGCCGCGATAGATCTCGGCGTAGCATTCGTCGGCGAAGATCACGAAATCATGCTTGTCGGCCAAGGCCAGCAAATCCGACCAATAGGCCATGGATGCCGTCGCCCCCTGCGGGTTGGCCGGCGAACAGACGTAGACCACGGCCGTCCGGTCAAGCAGCGCAGGATCCAGCGCCGCGAAATCCGGCAGGTGCCCGCTGGCCTCGGTCGCGTTCACGTAGACCGGCTCGGCCCCGACCGACAGGGACGACACGGCATAGACCTGATAGAACGGGTTAGGCATCAGGATCGCGGGGCGCTGGCCGTTCTTGACCTCGGGGCACAGCGCCATGGAGGCATTGTAGAGCCCCTCGCGCGTGCCGTTCAACGCAAGGATTTCCGTCGCCGGATCGGCCGAATACCCGAACCGCCGCGACAGCCAACCTGCGCAGGCCTGCAACAGGGCGGGTGCGCCATCGTTGGGCGGGTATCCCATGAACCCGGCGGAATGCGCCGCGATGACCTCGGCCACGAAGGCCGGCGGGGCATGGCGCGGATCGCCGATGGTCATTTCGACCGGTGCATCATGACCGGGGGCAAGATCGCCCAGCAGCGTCCGCAAACGCGGGAACGCATATTCGGGCAGTTCTGCGAACCGCTGTGGAGAATTCATGTCTGTCGCCTCGATACCGGATGCTCTGACGGCTCCGTTTTCGGGACGATAGCGCAGCGCCGTCAGGGTGGTCCAACGAAAAGGCGAACCCGCTCTGCCGAGTGTGGCTTTCGCGCCCGTCGGGGCGGATCGTCAAACTTTTGACATAATTGCCTGATGCGTGCCGCCGCCCCGCGGCTCAGCTCAGCGCCTCTTCCATGGCTGCGCCCAGTCGCAGCAGACGCTCCTCCGTCATCGGCGGGGCAAGGGCCATGACACCGCAGGATGGCACGCCGGTGGGCAGGGTCAGGCCGCAAAGGCCCAGCATGTTTCCGACCCGCGTGTTGCGCAGCGCCATCAGGTTCTCGGTGACGTAATATTCCTCGTCCTCCTGCAACCGCCGGGCATTCGGCGGAAGGATGGCCGATGTCGGCAAAAGCACCGCATCATATCCGGCCGTCGCGGCCAGATATTCGGCCTGTGCCGCGTCCCTTGCACGACGGGCCGCCATGACGTCATGGCCAAGGGCGTCACGGCCGCTGCGGAAGCGTTCCAGAATGCGGTCGAACATCAGATGCGGCGCGGCTTCGATCGCATCGCGCCACGTGCCATAGGCCTCGGGCGTGAACAGGAGCGGCGTGAGCGCCATCGCGGCCTCGACCGAAGGCAGGCTGTCGCGCGTGACCGTGGCGCCCGCGTCCTCGAACCGCTCGATCGCATGATGGAATGCCGCGCGGGGGGCATCCCGGCTGCTGTCGGCATAATCCGCCAGAACCAGCAGGCGCTTGCCCGAAAGGGTGTCGCCCGTCAGATCGGCCGCTTTCGTGCCGCTCATCAGCGCGAGGGACAGGGCCGCGTCCTCGACCGTGCGACACAGCGGACCGATGGTGTCGAAACTGGCCACCAATGGCACCGTTCCGGCATCGGGCAAGCGCCCCAACGTGGTCTTGAGACCGACGAGGTCGTTCCACGCCGCCGGGTTGCGCACCGACCCGCCCGTGTCGGAACCGATCGCGATGGGGGCCAATCCGAACGCCACGGACGCCGCCGCACCCGAGGAGGAGCCGCCGGGCACGGCATCCGCATCGTTCACGCAGGGCGGCGTGGCGGTCATCGGGTTCAACCCGAGGCCGGAAAACGCAAGTTCGCTCATATGCGTCTTGCCCAGACAGACGGCCCCGCCATGGGTGGCCGCCGACAGGACGGCGGCGTCGTCCTGGGGTACGCGTCCCTCCAGCAGGCGGCTGCCGGCCTCGGTTGCCACACCCGCGCTGTCGAACAGGTCTTTCCAACTGATCGGGACGCCGTCCAGCGGACCGCGCCGCAGGCCCTGACGCGCCCGCTCGGCGGCGGCGGCGGCTTCGGCGCGGGCGCGGTCGGGCGTGGTGCGGGCGTAGATGCGGTCTTGATGCGGACTGTCGGCCATGGCGGACAGATAGGTCTCGCACAGCGCCTCGGGGTCGATATCACCCGCCGCGATCCCCCGTCCGAGGTTTCCGCCGCTCATCCACAACCAGTCTTTCATCCTGCGCACCCTCGCCAAATCGTCGCGGGCCACGCTATGCCCTGTCGCACGGTTGGACAATGGCCCGCGACGCGGCATATCCAAGCGCATGGATACGGATGTCTTGATCGTCGGCGGCGGGTTGAACGGCCCCCTTGCCGCCCTTGCCCTCGCCCGCGTCGGCCTGCGATGTGTCGTGCTGGACGCGCGTCCCCGCGCCACCTTCGACGAGGATGGTTTCGACGGGCGCAGCTATGCGGTCGCGCTGGGGTCGATCCGGATGCTGCGGGCCTTGTCCCTGTGGGATCACCTGAAGGACGGGGCACAGCCGATCCGGGGCATTCGCGCAAGTGACGGGCGCGCCGGGGAAGGGGCCTCTCCGCTCCACCTCGCTTTCGATGCCGAAGAGATCGGAGAGCCGTTCATGGGCCAGATGATCGAGGATCGTCACCTGCGCCCCGTCCTGCTGGCCGCCTGTGACGCCGCGCCGAACATCACCCTGCGCTACGATTGCACGGTGACCGCTCAGGATACGACACCGGGGCATGTCACGGTCACCCTTGCCGGGGGCGAGACGATCACCGCGTCCCTTCTGCTGGGCTGTGACGGGCGGGCCAGCGGCGTGGCCACCCGTGCAGGGATCGGGCGCGTCGGGACCGATTATGCGCAGACGGCGCTGGTCTGTGCGGTCGAACATGCGCGGGACCACGGCGGTATCGCGCATCAGTTCTTCATGCCTGCCGGTCCGCTTGCCATCCTGCCGTTGCGCGGCAACCGATCCAGCATCGTCTGGACGGAAACCGCCGACACCGCGACCGAACTGAACGCCCTTTCGGATGCCGGGTATCTGGAGGTTCTGCGCCCCCGGTTCGGATCGTTCCTTGGCGCGCTGACCCTGACCGGCGCGCGCCATACCTATCCGCTGGTCCTGTCGCTGGCGCAGGCCTTCGTTGCACCGCGCGTGGCACTTGTCGGCGATGCGGCACATGGCATTCACCCGATCGCGGGTCAGGGCCTGAACCTCGGGTTCAAGGATATCGCCGCCCTTGCGGACGTCGTGTCGGATGCCCGCAAGCGGGGCGAAGACATCGGGGCAAGCGATGTCCTCGCCCGGTATCAGCGGTGGCGCCGGTTCGACACGACCGCGATGGGGTTGGCCACCGATGCGGTCAATCGACTGTTTTCGAACGACAACCCGCTGCTCAGGCTGGGCCGGGACCTCGGCATGGGCGCAATCTCCGCGATGCCGCCGGCGCGCCGTGCCTTCATCCGCGAGGCGGCGGGCCTGACCGGCGACTTGCCCGCGCTGATGCGCCCCTGACGGGCGGTGCCGCGTCAGTCGAGGCGGCGCGCCTCATCGATCAGCATGATCGGGATGCCCCCCCGAATGGGATAGGCAAGGCCGGCGGACTTCGACACCAGCTCCTGTGCGCTGGCGTCATATGTCAGGGGGCCGCGTGTCTGGGGGCAGACGAGCGCCTCGAGCATCTTGCGATCGTGTTCCGGTCCGGTTGTCGGGTCGGTCATTGCACCACCTCATCGCCCGATCCGCCGCGCAAGGCGAATTCCATCAGGGTCACGACCGTTTCGCGGCGTGTCGTAAGGCTCGGCGCCTCCAGCAACGCCTGCTTCTCCTCGGTATCGAACGGGCAAAGCATCGACAGGGAGTTGAGCAGCAACTCCTCGTCCGCGTCCTTCAGGCTGTCCCAGTCGGTCGACAGGTCCTGGCTTTCGAAATAGCGGTGCAGAAGGTCGAGGAACGCGGGGCGGTCGAATCCCGTGTCCAGTTCCGGCTTGCCAAGGTCACGTTCGAACCCGTCCCATGACACGTCGGCAGAGACATAGGGCAGGAACCCCGTCACCTCGCGCGTGATCCGATACCGGGAGATACCCGCAAGCGTGATCATGTAGCGGCGATCCTCGGTCTCGGACAGCTGCGTGATCCGGCCGGCACATCCGATCGATTGCAGCGTGCGCCCATCCTTGCCCGGCTGGGCGCGGGGCTGGACCATGCCGATCATCCGATGCTCCGTCTTCAGCGTATCGTCGATCATCTGCAGGTAGCGCGGCTCGAAGATGTGTAGCGGCAGCCGCGCGCGCGGCAGAAGCAGCGCGCCGGGCAACGGGAACACGGGGATCGTCGCGGGGAGGTCATTCGGTCTGATCATGTCAGGCGACTTAGCCCGCCCCGGCCACAGGCAAAGGGGCAGGCCGACAAAAGGCGATCAGGCAAAGATCATCGACGACAGCTTGCGCCGCCCCGCAAGGGTGACCGGGTCCTTCGGGCCCGCCGCATCGAAGATCGTGAACAGCTGGGTGCGCGCCGCCCCGTCGTTCCAGTCCCGGTCGCGGCGGAAGATTTCCAGCAGGTGATCGACAGCGCCCTGACTGTCGCCATTGGCCAAAAGGGCCGCGGCCAGATCGAACCGTGCCTGATGGTCGTCGGGGTTCGCCTCGACCGCCTGTGTCAGGTCCGCGACGGGGCCAGCATCGGCGGCCTGGCGTGCCAAGGCGACCTGCGCGCGCGCGGCCTCCACCTCGGACGAGGTGGCGATGGCGGTCGGTGCGGCGCCAAGCAGATCCTCGGCCTGGTCCAACTCTTCCAAGGCGACATGCGCGCGGACAAGGCCACCGTATGCGGCGGCGTTCTCGGGCTCTTCCCCCAGAACCGCGGCGAAGGTCTGTGCGGCATCGACGGCCGCGCCGGCCTCCAGCATTTCCTCGGCGGCCGCAACGGCTTCGGCAAGGCCATCGGCCTCGGAGGTGTTGAGCGCCGCTGTCCGCGTGACGAAATCCTTGACCTCGGCCGCACTGACCGCACCCTGAAAGCCGTCCACGGGCTGTCCCTGCCAGAAGGCATAGACGGTCGGGATCGACTGGATCCGCAGCTGGGCTGCGATCTGCTGGTTCTGATCGACGTCGACCTTGGCCATCTTCACCTTGCCACCCGCGGCGGTCACGGCGGCCTCCAGCTGTGGGCCGAGGGTCTTGCACGGACCGCACCAGGGTGCCCAGAAATCGACGATCACGGGGACGGTCTGGCTGGCCTCGACGACGTCGGCCATGAAGGTGGCTTCGGTCACGTCGGAAATCAGGCCGGCATCGGGGCCGGCGGCGGGGGTCTGGCCGAATTCGAGCATGGGGGTGGCTCCGTCTGATGTGTCGGGATGTGATCTAGGGGCGTTGGTGGCGCATCACAAGCAAGGCGTGGAACGTGGCCGCCGTCACAGGTCGAAGGTCGCAAGGACCGGGGCATGATCGGACGGGCCTTCCCACCCGCGGACATGGCGCAGAACCCGGCTGGAATGGGCGGCGGTGGCGATATCGCCAGTGGCCCAGACGTGGTCGAGCCGACGCCCCTTGTCCGCCGCATCCCAATCCGGCGACCGATACGACCACCACGAATACAGCCGACCCTCGGGGATATCCTGCCGGGTGACGTCGACCCAGCCGCCTGCATCCTGCACCTGGGCCAGATGCTCGACCTCGACAGGCGTATGGCTGACGACCTTGAGCAGCTTCTTGTGGTCCCAGACGTCGTCCTCACGGGGCGCGATGTTGAGGTCGCCGACAAGGATCGCGCGCTGGGGGGCCGCCTTGTGAAAGGCGTCGCGCATGTCGGTCAGGTAATCCAGCTTCTGCCCGAACTTGTCATTGATGGCGCGGTCCGGCTTGTCACCCCCGGCGGGGACGTAGTGATTGTGGATCGTGACGCCGTTTTCCAGCCGTCCCGCGATATGGCGTGCATGGCCCAGCCCGGCGAAATCTTCGGCGCCCGCTTCCTCCATAGGCAATTTCGACAGGATCGCGACGCCGTTGTAACCCTTCTGCCCCCGCGCAACCATGTGTGGATAGCCCAGCGCGGTGAAGGCCTCGCGCGGGATCCTGTCCACCGGGCTCTTGCATTCCTGCAGGCACAGGACATCCGGGCCCGCGTCGCGCAGGAAGCGCAGCACGAGGTCTTCGCGCAGGCGGACGGAGTTGATGTTCCAGGTGGCAAGGGTAAAGGGCATGAAGGCGGTCCGTTCCAGGGCTGAGTCGCGGCTGCATAGCATGGTGCGCGCCGGGTCTCTGCCCCGGAGGGGTGGGTATTTTCGACGAGATGACCGCCATGTGCCCCATCCTTTCAGGCGCAGGGCCGCGACGGACAGGGCGCAGAGGGCAATCGCGCCCCGGATGGCATAGACCGTCAGGACGCGTCGCAGGTCCGCTTCGAACACCGTGGTTGATACGTCATAGACGACATAAAGCAAGATCGCCTGACAGGCCGGCAGCTCGCCCTGAAGATACAGTAATCAGATCGCTGCCAGACCATCGGCGAGTGCAGAAAACGGAACCACGGATAAGGGGCGATGTTGCGCGTTACGGGTGCCGAACCACACGTCCGTGAAACGGCTGCCACATCCCGTGTCGTTTGATCAGGACGGCCTGCACGACGGCCAACCTGCCGGCCCGGTCGGGCGTCTCGGGGGGCTGTCTACCCTTGCACGGCCTTTCGTCCTTTCATCGCAACGTATCACAGGATGCTGATCGCGGGGGGCAAACATCCTGCGCCGGGTGGCCAATTCGTGGCGCGGGACCTGCGTCCGGCTTTTCTCTTTGCATCGCGGGCAGACAAGGCGCAGGGGTGCGGGTGTCATGCCACTTTCGGACCCGTCAGAATGACCACCAACCTGCGTGCCCTCGTGCCCCTGCTGCTTGCGGCGGCGCTGTTGCTTGCGGGGAATGGCGTGCTTGGCACGCTCGTGTCATTGCGCGGGGTCGAGGAGGGATTCTCGACCTTCACCATCGGCCTGATTTCCGCCGGTTACTTCATCGGCTTCCTGACCTCCTGTTTCCATGCGCCGCGCCTGATCCGTGCAGTGGGGCATGTGCGCGTCTTCGCCGCCCTCGCATCGGTCGCGGGGGTCGGCACGCTGTTGATGGTGCTGACCGTCGATCCCTGGGTCTGGGGCGGCATTCGCCTTGCGATGGGGTTCTGCTTCTCGGGCGTGTTCGTTGTCATCGAAAGCTGGCTGAACCAGGCGTCGGCCCCGGCGGAGCGCGCGCGCATCCTGTCGCTTTATCGTGTCGTCGACCTGACGTCGGTAACGGGGGGGCAGTTTCTCCTCCCGCTGTGGTCCATCGCGGGGTTCGAGCTGTTCTCGGTCGCGGCGATCCTGTTCGGATTGTCGCTTCTGCCTGTGGCGCTGACCAATACCTCGCGCCCCACGCCGCCGGCGCAGTTCCGGTTCGAGCCGCGCAAGGTCTTCCTCCTGTCGCCGGTCGCCTGTCTTGGTGCGCTCAGCATCGGCCTGACGACCAGCGCCTTTCGCATGATCGGCCCCGTCTACGGCGTCGAGGTCGGGTTCAACACCGGGCAGGTCGCCTTGTTCATGAATGCGGGCATCGTCGGGGGGGCTTTGCTGCAACTGCCGCTCGGCATGTTTTCGGACCGGGTGGACCGGCGTCTCGCGCTTCTGCTGGCGACTCTCGGGGCGGTCGCGGCAGGCGTATTCCTGAATGCGGTCACCACGCCGAACCTGATATTCGTCGGGGCCTTTGCCTTCGGGGCCTTCGCGATGCCCCTCTTTTCACTGGCGGCGGCGCAGGCCAACGACCGGGCCGGGCCGCAAGGCGATTTCGTGATGATCGCTGCAGGCCTGATGTTCTTTTACGCCGTGGGTGCGATCCTCGGGCCGCTCGGGGCGGCCGCCCTGATGCAGACCTTCGGACCATCGGCCCTGTTTGCCTATACAAGCACCGTGCACGGGGCGATGGCGGCGATGACGATCATCCAGATGCTGTCCCGCGCCCCGGTCCCGCGTGCGGCACGCAGCCGATATGTCGCGCTGTTGCGCACCTCGCCCGCGTTCTCGCGGCTGGCCAACCGCGATTCGGACGGCCCGTCCGACTGACAGGCAACCAAAAAAATGGCCGGACGCGCGTGTCCGGCCCAGTCCAACAGGGAGGTTGCATCCAATCGTCCGGGGATGCTCCGGTTGGCCCGACATTAGACGGCAAATCAGGTTGCCGTAAGGTCAGATGGCGGCGGCGGCGCGATTCTTCCGTGGCTGTGGCCTCTGAATCACGCCGCCGGTTCCCTGATCAGCCCATCAGGCGGTAGCCACCGCTTTCGGTGACCAGCAACCGCGCGTTCGACGGATCGGGCTCGATCTTCTGACGCAGGCGATAGATATGCGTCTCCAGCGTGTGGGTGGTGACCCCGGCATTGTAGCCCCAGACCTCGTGCAGCAGGACATCACGGGCGACCGTGCCGTCATTGGACCGATACAGGAACTTGAGGATATTGGTCTCTTTCTCCGTCAGGCGGATCTTCTTGTCATCTTCGGTGATCAGCATCTTCATCGCCGGCTTGAAGGTATACGGCCCAAGCTGGAACACCGCGTCCTCGGATTGTTCGTGCTGGCGCAACTGGGCGCGGATGCGGGCCAGAAGGACGGGAAACTTGAAGGGTTTCGGGATGTAGTCGTTGGCCCCGGCGTCGAGGCCGAGGATCGTGTCGGCATCCGTATCGTGACCGGTCAGCATGACGATCGGGCATTTGACACCGGACTTGCGCATCAGGCGGCACAACTCGCGACCGTCCGTATCCGGCAGGCCGACATCGAGGACGATCAGGTCATAGATCTGTTCCTTGGCCCGGCTCATGCCCGTGGCACCGGAGTCGGCTTCGAAAACGTCGAAATCCTCGGTCATGACCAATTGTTCGGCAAGGGCGTCGCGCAGATCGTCGTCGTCATCCACCAGCAGGATCTTCTTGAGGTTGGCCATTGTCGTGCTCCGATACTTGTCTGCCCCCATTGGTGCCGCATGACACCCCCCGGGCCAAGCGTTCCGCGCAGATCTCACGCCCGGTTCACGGCGACGTGTCGCCAAACCGGCAAATGTTACATATGTGTGCCGGGACGGGGCGCGACCCCACCCGATTGTTTCAAGGCCTGTCCCGATGTTGCAGCCCACGATCCCTGAATTGATCGCCCGTGCCCGTGCCGACCTGCGTGTCGGGGTTCCGGTGGTCGTTGGACCGATGATTCTGGCGGCGGCGGAAACGTTGACCGCGGATCGACTGTCCGACCTGCGCGCGCTTGGCCCGGTTGCCGTGGCGATCACCGGGCGACGGGCCGAAACCCTGAAGGCGCGGGCCTACGACGGCGACATCGCGCGCGTCGTCCTGCCGGATACGGCGGATCTTGAATGGATACGCGCGCTGGCCGATCCGGCCGATGACCTGCGCATGCCGATGAAGGGACCGTTCACAACGATGCGGGGCGGGGACAGCAGTGCGTGGCGCACCGGTATCGCGCTCAGCAAGGCAGCACAGGTCCTGCCTGCGGTGGTCGGTGTGGAGGGCACGGCCCCCGACGGCCTGACGCGGCTGCCCGCGGACATCGACACGGCGGCCGGCCTGCCGCGGGATGTCGCCTCTGCCCGCCTGCCGATCGCGGCATCGAAGACGGGGCGCCTGCATGTCTATCGCGAGGATGGCGGCGGTGAGGAACATTATGCCGTCGAGATCGGCACGCCTGATCGCACCGGACCCGTTCTCGTGCGCCTGCACTCGGCCTGTTTCACCGGTGACGTCCTCGGCAGTCTCAAATGCGATTGCGGTCCGCAGCTGCATGCAGCGCTGAACACGATGGGGGCCGAAGGTGCGGGCATCCTTCTGTATCTCAACCAGGAGGGGCGCGGCATCGGGCTTGCCAACAAGATGCGGGCCTATGACCTTCAGGATCAGGGGTTCGACACGGTTCAGGCCAATCACCGCCTCGGGTTCGAGGATGACGAACGCGATTTCAGGCTGGGTGCGTCGTTGCTGCGCCGTCTTGGCATCGGGCGCATCCGCCTGATGACGAACAATCCGCGCAAGATCGCGATGATGATGGCGCAAGGGATCGAGGTCGCCGAACGCGTGCCGTTGCACGTCGGACGCGGGCCGGACAACGCGGCCTATCTGGATGTCAAACGCGACAAGAGCGGGCACCTGCGATGAGTGCCAATGGCGGAGCCTCCGGCGGGAGTATTTGCACCAGGAAGAAGACGGATCTCGTCGTGACGTCTTTGGGCGTGCGTTTCATGGGGCGAGATTTTCCGTGCACGATTGGGCGCGGTGGCGTTCGGCGCGACAAGCGCGAAGGCGACGGCGCGACGCCGCGCGGCGTTCACCGGATCGTGGGGATGCTGTATCGTCCGGACCGGATGGCGCGCCCTGCGGATTGGGCGGTGCCGATCCGACCCGGCGACCTTTGGTGCGATGATCCGGCGCATGAGGACTACAATTTGATGGTGCGCGCGCCGTTCGCGGCCTCGGCGGAGCGGTTGGCGCGGGCAGATCCCTTGTACGACCTCGTGATCCTGACCGACTGGAACTGGCCCCGTGCGGAACGGGGGGCGGGGTCGGCGATTTTCCTGCACCGTTGGCGCAGGCCCGGTTTTCCGACCGAAGGGTGCGTGGCGTTCGACCCCGTGCACCTGCGCTGGATCGCGCGGCGCATCACCTTCGGCACACGCCTGATCGTGACCTAGCCGGGCACCCGCGCCCCGAAGATGGCGGAGCCGACGCGCACATGGGTCGCGCCGCGGGCGATCGCGGCCTCGAAATCCGCGCTCATCCCCATGCTGAGGCCGGTCAGGCCGTTGCGCGCGGCAAGGTCGGCCAGCAGGTCGAAATGGGGGACGGGGTCCTGATCGGCCGGTGGGATGCACATCAACCCCGCCACCGGCAGATCCAGCGCGGTGACGTCCCGCACGAAGGCATCGACCTCATTCGCCGAGATGCCGGCTTTCTGCGTCTCGTCCCCCGTGTTCACCTGGACGAACAGGCCCGGCGCGCGGCCGACCTGCTGCGCGAGGTCGGCAATACGCTGCGCCAGTTTCAGGCGGTCGAGGGAATGGATCGCGTCGAACAGTTCTACCGCCGGGCGCACCTTGTTGGATTGCAGCGGGCCGAGCAGGTGAAGTTCGATCCCGGGCGTCGCATTCTGCCATGCGGGCCACTTGCCCTGCGCTTCCTGCACGCGGTTTTCGCCGAAACAGCGGTGGCCGGCGGCAATCACGGCTTCGACACGTTCGGGGGGCTGCACCTTCGAGACGGCGATCAGGCGGACACTGTCCGGCGCGCGCCCGGCGGCGGCGCAGGCGGCGGCGATGCGGTCGGTGATGGCGGTCAGGGACATGGGACGGGCCTCGGGCGCTGGGGTCGCCACGTTATGCCCAAACGAAAAGAGCGGGCACAAGGCCCGCTCTCTCGTATCAGACTAATCCGGTTGGATTAGAAGGACATGCTCACACCCAGCGAGTAGGACGAGTTGGAACCGGCGTTGCCGACTTCACCCGTGCCGTAGCCGAACTGGATCGCGGCGCCGCCACCCAGGTCGTAACCTGCGGACAGACCGAAGCCGTCGGAATCGAGAGCAGCCGCGCCACGGTCGTAGTCACCGTAGTTGATGTTCAGCGACAGCGGGCCCGAGGAGTAGCCGAGGCCAACTGCAACGTGGTCAACTTCGGCAGCGCCGATTTCCAGCTGCGAGTAGTTGATGCCGGCGGTGATGGAACCGAACGAAGCGTTCGCGGACACACCGACGATGTCACGGTCGACGTTGGCAACCTGCGTGGTCTGGTAACCCAGGCCGAGGTTGACGGTCGTGCCACCGAGGTCGATGCCGTAGGTGAAACCAAGGCCGAGAACTTCGTCGTTGGCAGCCGAGTCGGTGTCGTCCAGCTCAGCGGAGATCGCGAAGCCCAGACCGCCGATTGCGTAGTCGTAACGCGCGATCTGACCGTCGTAGGTGCCGTCGAGGCCGGAGTTGCCCGAGAAACCAGCGTGGGTGGTTTCGTCGTCGTTGATCGAACCGGAGTTGAAGTTGACTTCCGTCATCGCCCAGTCGAACGCACCGTCGGTGTCGCCCATGGTCAGCGTGCCGAAGTTGCCGGAGATGAAGATCGTCTCACCGCCCTGCGTGCGCGAGTTGAACGCGTCGTTGTCGTTCGACTCGTCCAGATCAACGGTGGCACCGAAGGTCAGGCCATTGTCGGTTTCACCGGACATGGTGAACGTGACGTCGATGTCCGTGTGGAACTCGGTGTCGCCACCGGTCGGGTTGTCACTTGCGCCGGCGTCGGCGTTGATGATGCCCATTTCGGCCGAACCGGACAGGGCGACGCCTTGTGCCGCAGCGGCGCCAGCGAAGGCAACCAGAGCGGTAGATGCGAAGAGAATGGATTTCATGGTTTTCCCTCGTGTTTCGAAGATCGTGTCCCCCACGGGAATCGCAGAGGGCGTGGAAGTCGTTTCACTCATTGGGCGTGGTGTCGCAAGAAAGGCCCCGCCCCTCCCCCGGTTTTCGCCCCATCAGCGGTGCACTCTTGCCACAGTGGGGTCATGGCTGCCCCGTTCGCGCCTCACTGTGTTGCCGCCACGCCTGTGGAAAAGGGCGGGCGGGACGTGGTGCGCGGGGCACGGTGGGCCTTGTGACGCGGGCAGGGCTTGGGATAGGCAGGGCCAGCACATGCGGGCGACAGTATATAGAGGGAGTGTGGACATGCGGGCAGGGACGGGACTTCGCGCCATCGCGGCGATCTTGGCACTGGGCGTCCTCGCCTCCTGTTCGGGCGACGGCACCTTCTTCGGCAAGACGCGGCAGGAACAGATCGACGCCCAGGTGAACCCCGCCACGATTGCCCGCGACCGTCGCGCGAATTCCAACACCTCCTCGTTCTTCGACCTGTTCCAGAACGTGGATGACCCGAATACCACGCTGGAGGTCAACAAGTACCTCTGGGCGGCCTCGCTCGACGTGCTGTCCTTCATGCCGGTGCAGAACGCCGATCCGTTCTCGGGCGTGATCCAGTTCGGATACGGCATACCTCCGGGCGGCGGGCGTGCCTATCAGGCGACCGTGTTCATCAAGGACCCTGCCTTGGATGCCCGGTCGCTGAACGTTGCCCTGCGCACCCGGGGCGGCACCGCAAGCCGCGAGACACAGCGCGCCATCGAAGACGCGATCCTGACACGCGCGCGTCAATTGCGCATCGGCGACAGCCAGCGCTGATCAGCAGACACTCCATATTGCCGTTCGGGCCCATCCCGGCGGCCACAGACCACGCCGGGACATGACATGAGCCGTTACGACGCCGCCGATACCGAACCGAAATGGCAGAAGGCCTGGGATGAGGCCGACCTGTTTCGCGCCAAGCGGTCGGACAGCCCCAAGTACTACGTGCTCGAGATGTTTCCCTATCCGTCGGGGCGCATCCATATCGGCCACGTGCGCAACTACACGATGGGCGACGTCATCGCGCGCTACAAGATGTCATGCGGGTTCAGCGTACTGCACCCGATGGGGTGGGATGCCTTCGGGATGCCCGCCGAGAACGCCGCCATGGCGAGCGGCGGGCACCCCAAGCAGTGGACCTATGACAACATCGACGTGATGCGCGGCCAGATGAAGCCGCTGGGCCTGTCGATCGACTGGTCGCGCGAATTCGCCACCTGCGATCCCGAATACTACGGCCAGCAGCAGGCGCTGTTCCTCGACATGCTGGAGGCCGGGCTGGTTTACCGCAAGCCGGCCATCGTCAACTGGGACCCGGTCGACATGACGGTTCTGGCCAACGAACAGGTGATCGACGGCAAGGGCTGGCGCTCCGGCGCGGAGGTGGAGCGCCGCGAACTGACGCAATGGGCCTTCGCCATCAGCGACATGGCCGAGGATTTGCTGGAAGGCCTCAAGGGGTTGGAGCATTGGCCCGAAAAGGTCCGCCTGATGCAGGAAAACTGGATCGGCAAGTCGCGCGGGTTGCAGATGACCTTCGCCCTGACCGCGCCTGCACATGGTCATGACGGCATCGACATCTATACCACCCGCCCCGACACCCTGCGCGGTGCTTCCTTCATTGCCATCGCGCCGGAGCATCCGCTGGCCAAGGCGCTGGCCGCCGAAAACTCCGATCTGGCCGCCTTCGCCGTGGACGTCCGCAAGGGCGGCACCACCGAGGAAGCCCTGGAAAAGGCCGAGAAGCGTGGCTTCGACACCGGTCTGACAGTCGACAACCCGCTGGGCGGCACCTTGCCGGTCTGGGTCGCGAACTTCGTCCTGATGGATTACGGCACCGGCGCGATCTTCGGCTGCCCCGCCCACGATCAGCGCGACCTCGATTTCGCGCGCAAATACGACCTGTCCGTCACCGACACATTCGTGGGGCTGGACGACGACACCCGCGTGACCGATACCGCCTTCGTGCCGCCCAAGACCGAAAAGGTCCGCTGGATCGATCAGCCCGCCGGCATCACCGAGGCCACGGGGCAGGAGGCGATCGACGCCACCATCGACTGGGCCGAGGCGAAGGGTATCGGTACCGGCAAGACGCAGTATCGCCTGCGCGACTGGGGCCTGTCGCGGCAACGCTACTGGGGCTGTCCCATTCCCGTCGTGCATTGCGAGGCCTGCGGCGTGGTCCCCGAGGCCAAGGAAAACCTGCCGGTGAAGTTGCCCGACGACGTCACCTTCGATGTGCCCGGCAACCCGCTGGACCGGCACCCGACTTGGCGCGACACGGCCTGTCCGAAGTGCGGCAAGCCCGCGCGGCGCGAGACCGACACGATGGACACCTTCGTCGACAGCTCGTGGTATTACGCCCGTTTCACGGCACCCCGCGCGGACACGCCGACCGACATCGACGACGCCGCCTACTGGATGAACGTCGATCAGTACATCGGGGGGGTGGAGCACGCGATCCTGCATTTGCTGTATTCGCGCTTCTTCGCCCGCGCGATGGGCAAGACCGGGCACCTGCCGCAGGGCACCGAGGAACCCTTCGACGCGCTGTTCACGCAAGGCATGGTCACGCACGCGATCTATTCGACCACCGACGACAAGGGCCGCCCGGTCTATCACCTGCCCGAGGACGTGGACCTCGAGACGAAGACGGTGCGCGCCACCGGTGAGGCGATCACCATCACGCCTCCGGTCAAGATGTCGAAGTCCAAGAAGAACGTCGTGGACCCGATGGACATCATCGCCACCTATGGCGCAGACACCGCACGCTGGTTCGTCCTGTCCGACAGCCCGCCGGAGCGTGACGTGGAATGGACGGCCTCGGGTGCCGAGGCGACGGCCAAGCACCTTGCCCGTGTCCACCGTCTGGCCCGCGATATCGAACGCGCCGACCGGCCCGCGAACGGCGACGATGCCGCGCTCGAAAAGGCGACCGCGCGCGCCATTCAGGAGGTCACCGACGGTGTCGAGGGCTTCGCCTTCAACAAGTCGGTCGCGAAGCTCTACGAGTTCACCAACACGCTGCACAAATCGGACGCCGGTGCCGATGCGCGCCGCGCCGCAATGCGTGTTCTGGCACAGCTGATGGCGCCGATGACCCCCCATCTGGCAGAAGAGATCTGGCAGATGATGGGTGGCGAGGGCTTCGTGGTGAACGCGCCCTGGCCCGTGGCCGATCCGGCCCTGCTGGTGGACGACACCGTTACCCTGCCGATCCAGATCAACGGCAAGAAGAAGTCCGAGATCACGGTCCCAAAGGACATGCCCAAACCGGAAATCGAGGCGCTGGTGCTGGCCGATGCCACTGTCGCGCGCCTGCTGGACGGGGCGGCGCCCAAGAAGCTGATCGTGGTGCCGGGCAGGATCGTGAATGTCGTGGTCTAGACGCCTTGTCCTGACGGGGGCCGCGGCGACGCTGGCGGCCTGCGGGTTCACGCCCGTCTACGGGCCGGACGGTGGCGGCGCGGCCCTGCGCGGGGCCGTGCGGGTGATGGACCCGGATACCGATTTCGGTTTTGCCTTCGTCACGCGGTTCGAGGATCGCCTCGGCCTGCCGACCGCGGTGCGATATGACCTGTCGTATACTTTCGTGACCGAGGAGGTGGACCTTGCCATCGACGGGTCCAACAACATCACGCGTTTCAACATCGAAGGCACGCTTGTCTGGACGTTGACGGCACTGGGCAGCGACGATGTCGTCCTGTCCGGGCGCGAGGTGAATTTCACCAGCTATTCGGCCACCGGTTCCACGATCTCGACCCTCGAGTCGGAGCGTGACGCGAACCGCCGCCTGGCCGTGATCATGGCCGATGCGATCGTGACACGGCTTTTGTCCGAGGCCGCGTCCCTATGAATCTGCGCGGGGCGCAGGCCACGCGGTTCTTCGCCAAACCCGATCCGGGCACGGCCGCCGCGCTGATCTATGGCGCCGATGCCATGCGGGTCGCGTTGAAGCGGCAGGAATTGATCGCGAACCTTGTCGGTCCCGGTGCGGAGGAGGAAATGCGTCTGACCCGCCTGTCGGGGCAGGAGGCGAAATCGGACCCGACGGCCGTCACCGATGCCCTGAAATCCGTGGGCTTCTTTCCCGGTCCGCGTGTCGTGTTCGTCGACGGTGTGACGGAGTTGCAGGCCAAGCCCGTGATCTCGGCCCTCGACGCATGGACGCCGGGGGATGCGACGCTTGTCGTCACGGGGGGCGCTTTCAAGAAGACGTCCAAGCTGCGCAAGGCCTTCGAGGCACATGCGAAGGCCGTGGCCGTCGGCCTGTATGATGAGCCTATGGGTCGCGAGGAGATCGACGCCGCCATTGCCGCCGAATCCCTGTCGCTGAGCACCGAAGCCCGGCGCGGGATAGAGGCCCTCGCGCAGGAGCTCGATCCGGGGGATTTTCGCCAGACGCTGACCAAGCTGGCCCTCTACGCCAACGGGGCTGAGGTTGCGGCCGATGATGTCACCCTGATGGCGCCCGCCACCATCGACGCCGAGACGGATCAGGTGATCGCCGCCGCCGCCGATGGCAATGCCGGGGCGATTGGACCCCTGATGCAGCGTCTGGGCGGGCAGGGGGTGGCCGCGGTCACCCTTGTCATTTTCACGACACGCCACTTCCAGCAGCTGCACGCAGCGGCCGTGGCCGGCGGGGTCGGCGGATTGCGCCCGCCGGTGTATGGTCCGCGCCGCGATGCAATGGAAAGGCAGGTGCGGGGCTGGGGCGCACGCAAGCTGGAACAGGCGCTGGCTTTGCTGATGGATACCGACCTGACCTTGCGTTCCGCGTCGCGGGCCCCTCAGATGGCCGTCATGGAACGGGCGCTTATCCGGCTTGCGATGATGGCGCGCAGCTGAAGGCGCCCGGAATACGGAACGAAGATCCAGGGAGCCCGCAAATGTACAAGTTGTACGGACAGGTCAAAAGTCGGGCGATGCGGCCACTCTGGCTGCTCGAGGAACTGGAAGCGTCGTTCGAGTGGATCACGACGGCCCCCCGATCGCCCGAGGCCTTTGCCGTCTCCGCCTTGGGCAAGGTGCCGGTTCTGGTCACGCCTGAGGGGCCGGTCTTTGACTCGGTCGCGCAGATGACACTGCTGGCCGACCGGGCAGGGCGGTTCACCCATCCCGCCGGCAGCTATGCGCGGGGCGTGCAGGACGGTCTGACCAACTCCATCAACGAGATGCTGGACGCCGTCCTGTGGGACTATGCCAAGCATTCCTTCATCCTGCCGGAGGCGCAGCGCGTGGCGGCCGTGAAGGACAGCCTGCGTTGGCAATGGGACAGGAACGCGGCCGCGATCGCGGATCTTCTGGGCGACGGTCCGTATCTGACGGGGGCAGACCCGGTGATCCCCGATTTCCTGCTCAGCCATTGTTGCGGTTGGGCGGCTGGGCTCAGGTTCGATCTGCCGGACGGGCTGCGGGCGCATATGACCCTGATGCGATCGCGACCGGCGTTCCGCCGGGCGGTGGCCCATGACTGAAGCTCAGCTGCGCGAACAGATCTGCATGATGGCCCGGTCCCTCTATGAGCGGGGGCTGACGCATGGATCGACGGGCAACATTTCCGCCAGATGCGAGGACGGGGGGCTGCTGGTGTCGCCGACAGGCACCTCGTTCGGGCGTCTGGATCCGGCCCGCCTGGCCCGGTTCGACGCCGATGGCCGGCACGTCGGCGGCGACAAGCCGACCAAGGAGATGCCGCTGCATACGGCGTTCTACGACACGCGCGCGGCGGGCGCGGTGGTGCACCTGCATGCGTGCCATTCCGTTGCGCTGTCCCTCA
The DNA here is from genome assembly GCF_041403465.1 of Jannaschia sp. 2305UL9-9. NCBI lineage: Bacteria > Pseudomonadati > Pseudomonadota > Alphaproteobacteria > Rhodobacterales > Roseobacteraceae > Jannaschia > Jannaschia sp. 2305UL9-9. The sequence goes on along the minus strand of NZ_JBGEHM010000002.1, from coordinate 144,576 downwards.
TCAGCGAACCGGGCGAGGATTTCCTGCCGCCCCTGACGCCCTATGCCGTGATGCAGCTGGGTCGCGTGACCCTGCTGCCGTATTTCATGCCGGGCGATCCGGCGATGGGTCAGGCGGTGCGCGGTCTGGCGGGCAAGCGCAGCGCGGTGATGCTGGCCAATCACGGGCCGGTCGTGGCGGGCAAGGACGTGGAGGCCGCCTGCAACGCCATCGAGGAGTTGGAGGCCACCGCCCAGCTGACGCTGATGACGCGAGGGTTGGGCCCGCGTGGTTTGACCGGGGAACAGGTTTCCCGGTTGGTGACGCAATTCGATGTGGAGTGGGACGGATGAAGCTATCGGCGAACCTTGGATTTCTCTGGGCTGATCGGTCCCTTCCCGATGCGATCCGCGCAGCAAAGGCGGCAGGATTCGACGCGGTCGAGATGCACTGGCCCTATGACACGCCCGTCGCCGATGTGCAGGCCGCCCTGGCCGAGACAGGGCTGCCGTGCCTTGGGTTGAATACCCGCAAGGGCGAGACGAACGGCCTTTGTGCCATACCGGGGCAGGAGGACGCGGCCCGCGCCTCCATCGATGAGGCGATCGCCTATGCCCGTGCCATCGACGCAGGGGCGGTGCATGTCATGGCCGGGTTCGCCGAAGGCCGCGACGCGGATGCCGTGTTCCGCGCGGCACTGACCCATGCCTGTGATGCCGCGCCGGACCTGACGATCCTGATTGAACCGCTCAACCGCTTCGATGCGCCGGGCTATTTCCTGACCACGACCGGTCAGGCCGCCGAGATCATCGCCGCCGTGGACCGCCCGAACCTGAAACTGATGTTCGACTGCTACCACGCTCAGATCATGGAAGGCGATCTGACGCGCCTGTTCACCGGATTGAAGGACATCGTCGGCCACGTCCAGTTCGCGGGCGTGCCTGCGCGCGGGCGACCCGATGAGGGAGAGATCGCCTTCGACCGGCTGCTGCCCGCATTGGGTTGGGACGCACCGTTCGGTGCGGAATACAAACCCGGCGGCGATACGGATGCGACGCTGGGATGGATGGCGGGCTACCGCGCGCTGTAGGCCGCGGCTGCCTTGCCGGCCCAACGCCCGGTGGCAAGGCACGCCGTCAGCAGCCAACCGCCCGTCGGCGCCTCCCAGTCCAGCATCTCGCCGGCGGCAAAGGTGCCGGGACGGTCGTGCAGCATCAGGTCGTCGTCGACCGTGTCCCACCTGAGGCCACCAGCCGTAGAGATCGCCTGATCGATGTCGCGCGGGCCTGACAGGGGCACGGGCAGATGCTTGATCAGCGGTGCAAGATCGTCCGGCAGGGGGCGGCCGAATTCCTGCAACAGGGCCACCTGAAGCGGCGTGAATCGCAGGGCACGCCGCAGGGTATTGGGCAGGCTCTGTTTTTTCTGACCCGCAAGGCGTTCGCGGATCTCCTCCACCGACAGGTCCGGCTTCAGGTCCAGCGCGAGGGGTGCGCCATCGCGCAGCGCGGGCGTCAGGGGATACAGGCCCCCGCCTTCGATCCCCGAGGCGGAGATCACCACCTCCCCCCTGTGTGCATGGCCGCCGACGATCAGGCCCGCGTTCTTGAGGGGGGTGCCGAAATGGCGGGTCATGTGGTCGGACCACCAAACAACGAAGCCCACGTTCGATGGGCGGAACGGCGTCGTCAGTTCCGGCATCCGTGCGGCCCAGGCGCCGTCCGACCCAAGCCGCCGCCAGGATGCGCCGCCCATCGCCAGGACGGTCGCATCGGGTGCGGTGCGGGTGCCATCGGCAAACATCAGGTCCGCGCCGTCCCATCCGCACCAACGTGCCCGGCGGATCAACGTCACGCCCGCCGCGTCCAGCCGTGACAACCATGCACGCAGCAGCGGCGAGGCCTTCATCGCTTCGGGGAAAACCCGTCCGGTCGACCCGACAAAGGACGGCTGATCCAGATCGTGCATCCAGTCGCGGATCGCTTTCGGTCCGAAGGCGGCGATCATGGGTTGCAGGCGGGGGCAATCATAGGGCGCGGTGACGTCCGGGTCCGTATGCGTGATGTTCAGTCCGGATTTTCCCGCCATCAGGAACTTGCGCGCGGGGCTCGGCATCTGGTCGTAGATCGTGACGCGGGCGCCCGCCATCGATGCTGCCTCGGCCGCCATCAGGCCGGCCGGCCCTGCGCCGATCACGGCGACGGTTGATTTGGGGACTGACTGATCCATCCTTCGGGCATGTCAGACAGCGAGACTCCCGACCACCCCCTTTGCGCCCTGTGCCTGCGCCCCATCCTGCCGGGCACACCGCAGAGCCTGCATCATCTCGTGCCGAAGTTGCGGGGCGGCAAGGGCGGGCCGACGGTCCTGATGCATCAGATCTGTCACAACGAGATCCACGTCACCGCCTCCGAGGCGGAGCTGGCGCGCCTCTGGAACACGCCCGAAGCGCTGCGCTCTCATCCTCGGTTGGCGAAATTCGTCAAATGGGTGTCCAAACGCCCCGCCGACTTTCATTCCCCCACGCCGCATGGGCGTCGGGGATGGCGCAATCGACGGTAGCGGGCCGCATGATCTGCGTCGGGCAGACCGCCTATTTCACGAAGGGGGCGGCGTCGCCCCAGATTGCCTGCACGCGGGCGTCGCGACCGCATCCATTGCGATAGCGTTTGTAGGCGTCGGCCTTGGTCACGAACACGCCGACCGAGGTCACGCCAAGCCGGTCGTCCGATTTGTAGTAATCCTGATGGTAGTCATCGACCGGATAGAAGACCCCCGCGTCGTAGATGGGGGTGACGATCGTCTGCCCCAACTCGGCCTCAGCGGCGGCCTTCGCGGCCTCGGCCGCGGCGCGTTGTTCCGGGCCGTCGACCCAGATGGCCGTCGTGTATTCAAGGCCACGGTCGCAGAATTGCCCCCCGGCGTCGAGCGGATCGATGGAACGGAAGAACAGGTCCATCAACCTGCGGTAGGAGACCTGGGCCGGATCGAACGGGATCTGCACCGCCTCGATATGATCGCCCGAGCGGCGGTAGACCGGGTCTTCCGTGGTGCCGCCGGTAAAGCCCGAGATGGCGTCCCCGACACCGTCGACCGATTCGAAGTCGGCTTCGACGCACCAGAAACAGCCACCCGCCACGAGGGCAGTCTGCTGCTGTGCCTGGGCCTGCGTCGTCAGGCACAGAAAGGCGGCGGCGATGGCGAATGTCTTCATGAAACGGCTCCGGTCTGATCGATGCGGAGGGGCCAATCCCTCTCGGCTTGACCGATACCTAGGACAGGACGGCGACGGGGCCAAATCACGGGACGGTGACGGATCAGCGCAGGAAGCGGAAGACGAGGGGCGCCCCGACGATGACGATCACGATACGCAGCACGTGGTGGGTGATGATATAGGCAAGGTCCGCGCCCGCCACGATGGCGAGGACGGCCATCTCGGCCTGTCCGCCGGGTGCGAAGGCGAGGATCGCCTCGAGCGGGGGGGCAAGGCCGAACCAGACGGCGATTTCGGCGAAGATGGCGGCAATGACGCCGAGGATCGCGGCGTGCCCCAGCCCTGCCGTCAGGATGCGCCGCACCTCGGCCAGTGTGATGCCGGTGTATTTGACGCCGACGACCATGCCGATGAAGAACTGCGCCGCCATGATCGCCTCGGCCGGGGGGCGGTGGGTGATGACGCCCGTGAGGCTGAGTATGGCGGCGAGGATCAGCGGCCCGAGGATCGAGGCGCCGAACATCCCCACCCGCTTGGCGATGCGCCATCCGGCGATGCCCGCGACGGCCATCAGCGCCATTTCCCACACCGGCAGCGAGGCGGCGGGTGCGCCCGGCGGGGCGGTCAGGTCGATGCCCCACCACAGCCACAGGATCAGTGGCAGGATCGTCACGATCAGCAGGATGCGCGTCGCGTGCAGCAGGGACATGGCGCGCGGATCGCCGCCCGCCTCCTCTCCGAAAAGGAGCATGTCCTGCAATCCGCCGGGCATGGCCGAATAGAAGGCGGTCGGCGCGTCAAAGCCCGCGACGCGGCGCAGGAACGGATAGCCCGCAACACCGCAGACCAGCAGGAACAGCGGCACGAGGGCCAGCGACAGGGCCATCTCGCCCATGCGCCCCATCACCGCCGGGGTGATCGCCGTGCCGACCGCGACCCCGAGGATCGTGCGCATCGTGTCGGTCAGGGGCGTCCAGGTCGCCAGTTGCATACCCAGCAGGGCCGCCACGAGGCAGGCCAGCATCGGCCCCAGCAGAAAGGGCAGGGGCAGGCCCGCGTATTGGAACACCAAGGCCCCCGCCGCACCGACGGCGAAGGTCAGGGCGATACGGGGGGCCTGGGTCAAGGGGTCAGCCCTTGATCCGCTTGTTGCGGTTGGCGACCAGCTTCAGGCGCAGGGCGTTGAGGTGGATGAACCCCTTGGCGTCGCGTTGGTCGTAGGCGCCGGCGTCCTCCTCGAAGGTGACATGCGCCTCGGAGTAGAGCGAATGGTCCGACCAGCGGGCCACGGTGCGCGCGCTGCCCTTGTAAAGCTTGAGGCGAACGGTGCCCGAGACGTGCTCCTGCGACTTGTCGATCAGCGCCTGCAGCATCTCGCGTTCGGGGCTGAACCAGAAGCCGTTGTAGATCAGCTCCGCGTAGCGGGGCATGATGCTGTCCTTGAGGTGACCTGCACCGGCGTCCAGCGTGATCTGTTCGATGCCGCGGTGCGCCTCAAGCAGGAGGGTGCCGCCGGGTGTCTCGTAGATGCCGCGAGACTTCATGCCGACGAAGCGGTTTTCGACCAGGTCGAGGATGCCGCAGCCGTGCTTGCCGCCCAGCTCGTTCAGCTTGGTCAGGATCTCGGCGGGGGTCATGTCGACGCCGTTGATGGCGACCGGGTCACCTGCCTTGAAGGTGATCTCGACCATCTCGGGGGTGTCGGGGGCATCCTCGGGACGGGTGGTGCGTTGCAGGACGTAATCAGGCGCTTCCTCGGCCGGATCCTCCAGCACCTTGCCTTCGGAGGAGGTGTGCAGAAGGTTCGCATCGACCGAGAAGGGCGCTTCGCCGCGCTTGTCCTTGGCGACGGGGATCTGGTGCTGTTCGGCGAATTCGATCAGCTTCGTGCGGGAGGTCAGATCCCACAGGCGCCAGGGCGCGATGACCTTGATGTCGGGGTTCAGGGCATAGGCGGCCAGTTCGAACCGGACCTGGTCATTGCCCTTGCCGGTCGCGCCATGGGCCACGGCATCGGCACCTTCGGCGGCGGCGATTTCCACGAGGCGCTTGGAAATCAGGGGCCGCGCGATCGAGGTGCCCAGAAGGTAGAGGCCTTCGTACAGGGCATTTGCGCGGAACATCGGGAAGACGAAGTCGCGGACGAATTCCTCGCGCAGATCCTCGATATGGATCGAGGCGGCGCCCATCATCTCGGCCTTCTTGCGGGCGGGCTCCAACTCCTCGCCCTGGCCGAGGTCGGCGGTGAAGGTCACGACTTCGCAGCCGTATTCCGTCTGAAGCCACTTGAGGATGATCGAGGTGTCCAGGCCGCCGGAATAGGCGAGCACGACTTTCTTGGGCGCGTCCATCTTGTCTCTCCGAATGTTTGCCCGTGGGCGTAGGCGCATTCGCAGGAGGCCGCAAGGTGGGACGCCCCCGTTGCGGGGCGCCCCGGTCGTGTCAACGCATGCCGTCCGGGTCTTCGCGCTCCAGCTCGGGGGCGTTCTCGAGCATGCCTTCGGGCATCGTCACGCCTAGGAAATACTCGTCCGGGTCATCGTCCTCGCGCACGCCGCGCAGGGCAGACCATTTCAGGGCGACTTCGCGTTCTCCGATGCCGAGGAACCCGCCGACGTCCACGACGACGGCCTGCAATGTGCCGTCAACGCCGATGATCAGGTCGCCGATCTCGCCGATGTCGTCCCACTCGGCGACGGTGCCGCCGGGCAGTTGGACCATGGGGTCGATGTCGTCTTCGGTCGCGTGAACGCGCGTGCCGATCAATGTGGTGGCCATGTAGGTCTCACCGTATTCCAGCGATACGTCGGCCAGCGGGCTGTCGCTGTGCGCATCGGCAAGGGCCGCATGGGGCAGGGCCATGGCGGCCATGAGCAAGGTCGTGCGAAGCATGTCGTCTCCAATGGTTGCAGGTTGGCTGCATTATTCAACGCGGCCGGGGGCACTATTGTTCCATACTTCCGGCGGGCGCGTTGACGAGGCGGGGCCCGGCGCTTACCTCCGGGGGCGGAACCTTCGGAGGCGGCGATGCTGGGCTGGAAGCTTTTTGTCAGGGCTCTGACCCTGCTGCTGGATAATCTTGGCGATGCGCTGCGCGTGTCGGCCCTGCCGTATGGGGCGGTGATCGTCCTTTCGGTGTGGGTGGCCGGGGCCTATCCGTCGACGCTGGATCCGCAATCGGTGACCGATGGCATGACACTGTCGGGCGGGGCTGCGGGGGCGACCCTGCTGACGGTTGTGCTGAACCTCGTCGTGTCCCTCTGGGTGGCTGTCGCATGGCACCGCTACGTCCTGTTGTCGGAACGGCCCGCCGGTTGGGTCCCGCCTGTCAACGGGGGCGCGATGCTGGGGTATCTCGGGCGTTCCCTGCTGATCGGCCTGCTGGTCGGGGTCGCCATCGTCGGCATATCGATCCCGCTGGGCTTCCTGACGCTGGCCCTGCCCGGGGGGACCCTGCTTGTCGGGGCCGTCTCGCTGTTCATCGGAATGATCGTTTTCTACCGGCTGGCCGTGGTCCTGCCAGCCGGGGCAATCGGCAGGAAGATGACCTTGGGCGAGGGGATGGAAGCCACCAAGGGCCACACCGAAACGGTGCTCGTCCTTGCGCTGCTGACGGTCGGGTTTTCACTGCTGCTGCAGGTGCCGGCGATGCTCGACGGGACCGTCGGAATGATCAGCATCGTCTATCAGGGCGTCGTCGGGTGGATCGGCCTGATGCTGGGTGTGTCGACCTTGACCGCGCTCTATGGCCACGTGGTCGAGGGGCGTCCCGTTGAGTGATATCGTCGCCGCTGCCGAGGTCGCGACCGTCGCCATGCGCGACGTCTTTCCCGAGACCCCGCTTCTGCGCAACGACTATCTGTCGGACCGCTATGGCGCTGATATCTGGCTCAAGCGCGAGGATCTGACGCCGGTCCGATCCTACAAGTTGCGCGGGGCCTTCAACGCCATGCGCAAGCTGGGCGGCGGGCGCGTGGCCTGTGCCTCGGCGGGCAACCATGCGCAGGGCGTCGCCTGGATGTGCCGTCACCTAGGCGTGGACGGCGTGATCTTCATGCCGGTGACCACGCCGGGGCAGAAGGTCGACAAGACGCGCCTGTTCGGCGGGGACCGGGTCGAAATCCGCCTTGTCGGGGATTTCTTCGATGACACGCTGAAGGCCGCGCAGACGTGGTGCACGGAGGCGGGGGCGACGTTCCTGTCCCCCTTCGACGATGCGGACGTGATCGAGGGGCAGGCGTCGGTCGCCGTCGAGATGTGCGCGCAGATGGGGGACCTGCCCGACATGGTGGTCCTGCCTGTCGGCGGTGGCGGTCTGTCGGCGGGGATGCTGTCATATCTCAGGGCGCGGGGAACGGTGCCGGAAATGCGCTTCGTCGAGCCGATGGGCGGGGCCAGCCTTGCTGCGGCCCTTGCGGCAGGCAAACCGGTGACACTCGACCGTCTCGACACCTTCGTGGACGGTGCAGCCGTGGCGCGCATCGGGGCGCGTCCCTTCGACATCCTGCGGCAGGTTCCGCCACAGCATGTGCTGCGCGTGCCCGAAAACCGGGTCTGCATCACGATACAGGAATTGCTGAATACCGAAGGGATCGTACTGGAACCGGCGGGGGCGCTGTCGGTCGATGCCCTGCGCGACCTCGGCCCAGAGATCGCCGGTCGGCGGGTTGTCTGCGTGACCACCGGCGGCAATTTCGATTTCGAACGGCTGCCCGACGTCAAGGAACGGGCCATGCGCTATGCGGGGACGAAGAAGTATTTCGTCCTGCGCATGCCGCAGCGTCCCGGCGCGCTGCGCGATTTTCTGGAAATCCTCGGACCGGACGATGATATTGCCCGGTTCGAGTATCTCAAGAAATCCACACGCAATTTCGGAACGGTCCTGATCGGGATCGAAACCGCAAGCCCGGATGCCTTTGCCGTGCTGGAGGACAAGATGCAGGCGCGCGGATTTGCCTGGCGCGATCTGACCGAGGATCCGATGCTGGGCGAATTGGTGATCTAGGCGGCCGACGCAGGATCCTCGCACGAAGGGGCGATCGGTGGGGCCAAGCCAAGCTGCTGCATGGAAACATTCAACGTGTCTTGCAGGTCGCGGGCGATGCTCTGGGCCTGTTCGGACAATCTGACCGCAGAGTCGGCTTGATCCGCCAATGCCGTGAACCCGATGTTGAGCGCGCTGCTGCGCAGGAAGTGGACAGCCTGCCCAAGTTCGGCTTCGGACAGGCCGGCACCGATGCGGGCGATCACCTCCTCCGCCTCGGCCGCGAAGATGCCGAGAACGAGCGACAGATCGTCTTCTCCGATCTCCTGTCTCAATTCCTCGATGCGCGCTGTATCCATCATGTCTTCAGCTTGCCACGGCAGTTCTGAATGGATCGTAAACGGCGGTGGTCGCAACAGCCGCAATTCGGCCCTTCATGACTTGTTAACGGGGCCACCCCCATATCGGCGGCACTTGTCTTTCCGGTAGGATCCATGGCCGCACACCTCGACCCGCTGCCTGCGCCCACGATCAAGGCGCAGGAAATCTGCGTTCTGATCGTGGATGACAGCGCGGCGCAGCGGCAGCTGCTGTCTGCGGTGCTGACGCGTTGGGGTCTGCGGGTCATGACCGCCGCGACTGCCGAAGAGGCGCTGATGCTTTGCGACAGCGACGCGGGCTCGCAGATCCGCATCGTCATCAGCGACTGGCAGATGCCCGGCATGGACGGGCCGGAGTTCTGTCGTGCCTTTCGCAGTCTGCGGGGGGACAATTTCGCCTATTTCATCCTGCTGACTTCGCGTACGGACATCGGGGCCAAGACATTGGGCCTCGAGGCGGGCGCGGACGACTTCGTGACGCGGCCTGTCGACATGTCCGAACTGCGCGCGCGCATCAAGACGGGGCGGCGCATCCTGCACATGAACGAGGTTCTGGTGCATCGCAATCACGAGGTGCAGACAACCCTCGCCGAGTTGCAATCGCTGCAGGAAGCGACGAATCGCGACCTTGCCGAGGCGCGCAATCTGCAACGCGCCTTCCTGCCTCCGCGGCGCCACCGCGCGGGCGGCAGCGACATATCCCTGCGGTTGCTGACGTGCGAACAGATCGGCGGCGATCTTGTCGGATACTTCAGGGTATCGGACGATGAAATCGCGCTCTATTCCATCGATGTGTCCGGGCATGGCATTGCATCGGCCCTTCTGACGGGGCGGTTGGCGGAACAGTTTTCCGACCGGATCCCCGGACGCAACATCGCCTTTCCTGCCTGCGGGGGCGATGCGCTCTCGCCGGAAAAGGTGATGGAACGTCTCAACGACGACATGCTGCGCGAGTTCACGAGCGACATCTATTTCACCGCCGTCCTGGCCTATGTGAACCTGTCTACCGGGGCCGTTCGCTTCTGCCAGGCGGGGCATCCGCATCCCATCGTCTGCCGCGCGAATGACGGGGTGGAGCGTATCGGACAGGGGGGGCCGCCCGTTGGCCTGCTCCCGGATGCGCAGTTCGAGGTGGCTACGACGCATCTGTCCGAAGGGGATGTCCTGCTGGCCTATTCCGACGGGTTGACGGAATGCATGAACACATGGGGCGACATGCTGGAGGAGGAGGGCTTGATGAACCTTGTCGCGCAAGGCGATACGGACCCGGAAAGCGCCGCCGACCGCATCGAGATCGGTCTGGCGGAGCACACGGGCATCCAGGGTTTCGAGGATGATATCTCGATGATCCTGCTGCGCTTTGCGCCCGCCGTCCCGGCGCAGATCCGTGCCGCATAGGGCAGCGGCGGGCTAGGAGGGTGCGCGGCCCTTCCGCGGTCGCTGACCGTTTTGCGCAAGTGTCAGCGCCCGCGCAAGGACCGGTCGATCATGCCGATTGGACAGATTCGCCAATGCCTCCTGCGGCGACAGCCACAGGGCGGTGTGCCCGAATTCCTGTGCCGGCCCCGTGTGCAGGCCGGCTTTCGCGAGGTAGAAAACGCACAGCTTTTCCGCATGAAACCCGTATTCGGCCATCCAGACGAACCGGCGATAGGCCCCGATCCGGTGCGAAACGCGGCAGGTGTATCCGGTTTCTTCGAGAATCTCGCGATGCAGCGCGGGGATCGGGGCCTCGCCCGGATCGATGCCGCCGCCCGGCAGCTGAACCTCGGAATGGGTCTCAAGCTGTTGCCGTGTCAGCAAAACCTGTCCGCCTCGCAGGATGACGGCATAGGCGCCCGGCCGCAGGCGATAGGACGTTTCGGGCAGGGGAGGGGTACCAACGCGCGGGATCATCGGGGCCTCCGGGCCAAGGGTAGGGGTTGGAGGACGGGACAGCCCCGCCTATATGCCTGCCTCATATGCCAAACCGGTACGCTGCCGGAAAGCAGGGAAATCCCGCCATGACCGATGCCACGACCCTTCTGTGGGACGATACAGTTCTGCCCTTTCAACTTGATGCCGCCGACATCCGGGGGCGTGTCGCGCGCCTCGATGGTGTGTTGGAGCAGGTCCTGTCGCAACACGACTATCCACCCGCGATCGAAGCGCTGGTGGCCGAGATGTGCCTGCTGACCGCGCTGATTGGCCAGACGATCGACCTTCGGTGGAAGTTGTCGTTGCAGGTGCGCGGCGACGGACCTGCGCGTCTGATCGCGACCGATTACTACGGTCCCACCAAGGAAGGCGCGCCCGCGCGGATCCGCGGCTATGCCAGTTTCGACGCCGATCGCCTGCAACAAGAGGTATCGGAAGGGGCGGAGCCGTTCGGTCTGATCGGCAAGGGGTATTTTGCCCTGCTGATCGATCAGGGCCAGGGAACGACGCCCTATCAAGGCATCACGCCGATTGCCGGTGGCAGCCTGTCGTCCTGTGCCGAGACCTATTTCGCCCAGTCCGAGCAGCTGCCGACACGATTTGCGCTGGCCTACGGCCGGTCGTCGACGCCCGGCGGTCCCGAGGCGTGGCGTGCCGGTGGCGTGATGCTGCAACATATGCCCAAGGCTTCGCCCTTCGCGAAGGAAGGGGCCACGGGTGAAAGCGGCCTGCTGACGGCCTCGGACGTTCTGGATGGGGATGACGGCGAGAACTGGCGCCGGGCCAACCTGCTGCTGGACACCACCGAGGAGCTGGAGCTGATCGGGCCAAGCGTGGCGCCGACCGAACTGCTCGTGCGTCTGTTCCACGAAGAGGGTCCGCGGGTGTTCGAGCCGCAGCCGGTCCGGTTCGGGTGTTCGTGTTCCGCCGACAAGGTGCGGCAATCGCTGTCGATCTATTCGGCACGCGACATCGGGCACATGACCACGGACGAGGGCACCGTGACCGCCGATTGCCAGTTCTGCGGCGCGCATTACACCTTCGACCCGGCCACCCTTGGTTTCGAGGCGGAAAAGAGCGGCGATGACGCCTGACCTGCTTGCGGCGGCGCTGGAGATTTCCGGCGCCGCCTCTTCGGATTTCGATCTGAACCCGGATGTGGTTCTGCCGCGCGGGCGCATCCTGCGGGACGCCGCGGTTCTGGTCCCTTTCGTCGAGACGGATTCCGGTCTGCGCCTGTTGTTGACCAAGCGGTCATCCCGCCTGCGCCATCACCCCGGCCAGATCGCCTTTCCCGGCGGCAAGCTGGAAGAGGGGGAAACCGCCGAACAGGCCGCCCTGCGCGAAGCGCGCGAGGAGGTCGGCCTGCCGGAACACCGGACGCGCATCCTGGGCCAGCTTCCCAGTCATGAGACGGTCACGGGGTTCACCGTGACGCCCGTGCTGGCCGTCCTGCCGCCTTTCGATGCGGTGCCCGAAGCGGGAGAGGTCGAAGAGGTGTTTACCGTGCCGGCCGATCACGTCCTGTCGCCGTCCCATTTCGCGATCGAACGGCGGCGGTGGCGTGGGCAATGGCGCAGCTACTATGCGGTGCCTTACGGACCCTATTACATCTGGGGCGCGACGGCGCGTATCCTGCGCGGATTGGCGGGACGAACGGGGCAGGACGGTGCAGGTAACGGGTGAATGGCTGACCGCCGCGACCACGCAGGCGGTCATGGCGATGTTGTCGGGTGGCGGGTATCGCGCCCTGGCCGTCGGCGGCTGTGTGCGCAATGCGATGCTGGGCGCGTCCGTGGCGGACATCGACATCGCGACGGATGCCACCCCCGATGAGGTAATCGCCTTGTCCAAGGCCGCCGGGTTGAAACCGGTGCCGACCGGTATCGACCACGGCACCGTGACCGTCATCGCGGACGGCATTCCGCACGAGGTGACCACCTTTCGCCGTGACGTGACCACCGACGGGCGCCATGCGACCGTGGCGTTTTCGCGTGATGTGGCCGAGGATGCGGCACGCCGCGACTTCACGATGAACGCGCTTTACGCCGATGCGGGGGGACAGGTCGTCGACCCCTTGAACGGTCTGCCCGATCTGATCGCGCGGCATGTCCGCTTCATCGGACTGCCAGAGGCACGGATTGCCGAGGATTACCTGCGCATCCTGCGCTTCTTCCGGTTTACGGCCTGGTATGGCGACCCGGGTTTGGGCCTTGATGCCGAGGGCCTTGCGGCCTGCGCGGCACAGGCGGACGGGTTGGACCGGATCAGCGCGGAACGCATCGGACAGGAGATGCGCAAGCTGCTGTCTGCCCCGGACCCGGCACCCGCCGTTGCCGCGATGGCACAGGCCGGGGTGCTGGCGCGCGTGTTGCCGGGGGCGCAGACGGATGGCCTGGCGCCCTTGGTCGCGGCCACCGGGGGGGACTGGATCGCGCGCCTCGCGACGCTTGGGGGGGATGCCTCGGGTTGGCGTCTGTCGAAGGCCGAGGCGCGCGCGTTGCAGGATCTGTCGCAGGCCGCGCGCGGGGGCGAGGGACCGTTCGCCTTGGGCGATATGCTGAGCGATCGGGGCACGGATGCCGTTCAGGTCCGCGCCGCGCTTATAGGGCAAGCGGCCGACCCCGCGGCGATCAGACAGGCGCAGGCCGGGGCGGCGGCGCAGTTTCCCCTGCAGGCGGCGGATCTCATGCCGGATCTGTCCGGTCCGGCCCTCGGGGCGGCGCTGCGTCGGGCGCGCCTTGCGTGGCGCAGCAGTGGCGGCACGCTCGGGTTTGCAGAGCTGCGCCAGATCGCACTGAGCTGAGGTGCGCGGGGCTGTGCCGCCGCGCCGCACACCGCCCTTGCCTTGGCCCGTTGCAGCCGCCACCAAGTCGCGATGATCGATCCCCTTTATCTGTTCGTGTTCGCCGGGCTGTTCACGCCCGGACCGAATGTCATCCTGTTGACCGCGTCGGGCGCACGCTTCGGTTTTCGGCCGACATTGCCGCATGTGCTGGGCGTTGCGATCGGGGTGGGGGTCACGTCGGCCCTGACGGCGGTGGGGATCGGGGCGCTGCTGCTGGCGATCCCGGCGCTCAAGCTTGCGTTGCAGGTGCTGGCGGTCGCGTGGATCCTGTGGATGGCGTGGAAGCTGCTGCGCAGCAGGGGCGCGCAGGCCGACGGGCGCGACCGACCATTCACCTTTGTCGAGGCGGTGTTGTTCCAGTGGGTGAACCCCAAGATCTGGATCGTCGCGCTGGCGGCCGCATCGGGCTATGCCAGTGGTCTGCCTGCCCATCTGGAGGCGCTTCGCATCGCAAGTGCGTTCAGCGGCATCAACCTGTTCGTCTGCCTGTTCTGGACATTCGCGGGAACCTTGCTGGCCTATCTGCTGACCACACCATTGGCGTGGCGCATCTTCACGACCGTGATGGCGTTGGCACTGGCTGCATCCGGGATGATGGTTTTTCTGGCCTGACAGGTTATATGCCGAGGGTAGAGCAAAGGCCCCCTCATGTTCAGAACATTTGAGAATCTGGTCGATCCCTATGCGGATCACCCGGAGGACGACACCCCCCCGTCGCGGCTGTGGCCGTTTCTGGTCGAGTATTCGCGCCCCTTCGCCAAGGTCTTCGCCTTTGCCGGCGTGATGTCGCTGATCACCGCAGCGGTGGAAATCTGGCTGATTTCCTACATGGGACGACTGGTCGATATCCTTTCCAACGCGGAGCCGACGGCGTTCCTGGCCGACAATGGTGTCGAACTGCTGATCGTGGCGGTGTTCATCCTGATGGTGCGGCCCGCGTTGCAGGCCTTGGATGTGCTGCTTCTGAACAATGCGATCCTGCCGAATTACGGCACCCTGATGCGGTGGCGTGCCCACAAGCATGTTCTGCGACAATCCGTCGGCTGGTTCGAGAACGACTTCGCGGGCCGCATCGCCAACCGCATCATGCAGGCCCCGCCCGCGGCGGGCGAGGCCGTGTTTCAGGTGTTCGACGCGATCACCTTCGCGCTGGCCTATCTGGTCGGCGCAGGGATCCTGCTGTTCGGGGCCGATCCGCGCCTGTTGATCCCGCTTGCGGTCTGGGTGGTGCTCTATGGCTGTCTGGTAGGCTGGACGGTCAAGCGTGTCGGCCCCGCCTCCAAGGCCAGCAGCGACGCGCGGTCGATGACCACGGGCCGGGTGGTCGACGCCTATACGAACATCCATTCCGTCAAACTGTTCGCGCACGAGGGGCGGGAACTGGCCTATGCCCGCGACGCGATCGAGACGACGCGCCGGACCTTTGCCGCCGAGATGCGCATCTTCACGCTGATGGACATCGCGCTGGTGGTGCTGAACGGGTTGCTGATCGTCGGTGTCGTCGGCTGGGGCATCATGCTGTGGGTGAACGGTACGGCATCCGTCGGGGTTGTCGCCGCCGCGACCGCGCTTGTCCTGCGGTTGAATGCGATGACCGGTTGGATCATGTGGGCGCTGACGTCCTTCTTCCGCTCGCTCGGCGTGGTGGAGGAAGGAATGGAAACCATCGCCCAGCCCATCCACCTGCGCGATTTGGAAAATGCCGCGCCGCTGGCCCTGACCGACGGGGCGATCCTGTTCGACGGCGTGACGCATCATTACGGCGGCACCAAGGGGGGCGTGACGGACCTTACGGTGCGCGTTGCGCCGGGCGAAAAGGTCGGCGTCATCGGGCGATCCGGGGCCGGAAAATCCACCTTGGTCAAACTGCTGCTGCGGTTCTACGACCCTGAACAGGGCCGGATCGAGATCGACGGACAGGACGTGCGCGACGTCACACAGGCCTCTCTGCGTCATGCCATCGGGATGGTTCAGCAGGAATCGTCCCTGTTGCACCGGTCCGTGGCCGAAAACATACGCTATGGCCGGGCCGACGCCACCGATGAGGAGGTTCATGCCGCCGCCCGCAAGGCGCAGGCCCATGATTTCGTGATGGCACTGGAAGACCCCGAGGGCCGGGGTGGATACGACGCACAGGTCGGGGAACGGGGCGTCAAGCTGTCGGGTGGACAGCGACAGCGCATCGCCCTTGCCCGCGTGATCCTCAAGGACGCGCCACTTCTGGTTCTGGACGAGGCAACATCTGCCCTCGATTCCGAGGTCGAAGCCGCCATCCAGGACACGCTCTACGGCATGATGGAGGGCAAGACCGTCATCGCCATCGCCCACCGCCTGTCCACGATCGCGGCGATGGACCGGATTCTTGTGGTGGACGAGGGCCGCGTGATCGAAGAGGGGACGCATGACGCCCTGTTGGCGCGCGGGGGCCTTTATGCGGCGTTCTGGGCGCGTCAATCGGGTGGCTTCATCAACACGGAGGCGGCTGAATGATCCTTGCGCGTCTGGCGAACCTGATCCGGCCCTTCGAGCCGGCGGACCGTGCGCCTCCGAACACCTTGCTGGCCTTCATGCGCTGGTGCCTCGATGGCAGTTGGCCCGTTCTCTGGCTGGCGTTCGCAGTCAGCGCAGCGGCGGGCGTCTGCGAAGTGATCACCGCCTTCCTTCTGGGCGCCGTGGTCGACAGCGTGCTGGGCGACGCCGAAGGGTATCTGGCGGCGAATGCCCTGCTGCTTGCGGGGTTCGTGGCGTTCTACATCGTGCTGCGCCCGCTGATCTTCGGCGGGTCGGCGGCCTTCAACGGCATCTCGGTGCAGCCGTCGGTCTATCCGCTCGTGCAATCGCGCCTGCACCGTTGGACGCTGGGCCAGGCGGTGACGTTCTTCGACAACGATTTCGCCGGACGCATTGCCACCAAGCAGATGCAGACGGCACGGGCAATGACCTCCGTCACCAGTGAAACGATCAACGTGATCGCCTTTGCGGCGTCGTCCCTCGTCGGGTCCGCTGTGCTGCTGCTTGCCATAGACTGGCGCATCGCGCTTGCACTGACGGTATGGATGCTGGGCTATGTTGCCCTGATCCGGGGCTTCATGCCGCATATCCGCAAGCGGTCCAAGGCGCGGGCGGCCGCGCGGGCGATGGTCACGGGACAGGTCGTCGACACGATCACCAACATCAAGACCGTCAAGCTGTTCGGTCATGCCGATCACGAGGATCGCGCGGCGCTGGATGCGATGTCCAACTTCCGCGAACGGGCGATCGACTTCGGCTATGTCTCGACCACGTTCCGGTTCGCCTTGATGGCGGTCGCGGGCCTGTTGCCCGTCCTTCTGATCGGCGGTGGGATCCTCTTGTGGCAGGCGGGACAGGCGACGCCGGGCTCGATCGCCACGGCGGGGGCCATTTCCATCCGCATCGCGCAGATGACCGGCTGGGTCAGCTTTACCCTGATGTCGATGTATGCCGACGTCGGCGAGATCGAGGACGGGATGAACACCCTGACCGCGCGATGGACCCTGACCGATGCGCCGGATGCGCAGGAGGTTGCGCGGGCAGAGGGGCGCCTCGGGATCGAAGGCGTGACCTTCACCTACGGGCGGAACGAAGGCGGCATCCGCGACATGGACCTGACTTTGGCAGCGGGCGAGAAACTGGGCGTGGTCGGTGCGTCCGGCGCGGGGAAATCGACGCTCGTGGCGCTGTTGCTGCGGCTCTACGATCCCGAGAAGGGGCGCATAACGCTGGACGGCCGCGACATCCGCGACCTGACGCAGGACAGCCTGCGCCGCCAGATCGGCATGGTCACGCAGGAGACGGCGATGTTCAACCGCTCCGCCCGCGACAACATCCTGTACGGTCGCCCCGACGCCACGCAGGCGGAGGTCGAGGACGCCGCCCGGCGGGCCGAGGCGCACGAGTTCATAACCGGCCTTCGCGATCACAAGGGCAACACGGGATACGAAGCGTTCCTGGGCGAGCGGGGCGTCAAGCTGTCCGGTGGTCAGCGACAGCGCATCGCCCTTGCGCGGGCGATCCTCAAGGATGCGCCGGTTCTGGTGCTGGACGAGGCGACGAGCGCGCTGGACTCGGAGGTCGAGGCCGCGATCCAGCTGGCACTGGAACGCGTGATGGAGGGCAAGACCGTCATCGCCATCGCCCACCGCCTGTCGACCATCGCCCGCATGGACCGCATCATCGTGATGGAGGACGGCGCCATCGTCGAGCAGGGGACACATGCCGACCTGCTGGCCATGCGCGGCACCTACGCGCGCTATTGGGACCGGCAATCGGGCGGGTTCATCGGGGTGGACGAGGTGGCGGCGGAATGACCGAAGAGGCAACATCCCACGTGATCGAACGGTTGGGCATTCACGGCGATGGCGTGGCCCCCGGTCCCCTGTTCGTGCCCCGCACCCTGCCCGGTGAGGTCGTCACCGGCGCGGTGCAGGGTGACAGGCTGCCGGAGCCGAAGATCGTCACCCCGAGCGTCGACAGGGTGGCCGCACCCTGTCCGCATTACCGGCGCTGTGGCAGTTGCGCGGTGCAACATGCCTCCGGCAGCTTCGTGGCCGACTGGAAGGTCGGGATCGTGCGCGAGACGCTGACCCGTGCGGGACTGGATGTCGCAATCGCGGGGATCGAGACCTCGCCGCCGCACAGCCGACGTCGCGCCGCCCTGTCGGGGCACAAGACCAAGAAGGGCGCGGTCGTCGGTTTCCACCTGCGCGGATCGTCGGATGTCGTGGGGGTGCCCGATTGCAAGGTCCTGCATCCGGATCTTGTCGCCGTCCTGCCCGCGCTGGAAGAGGTGACACGCCTCGCGGCGACGCGGGGCAGCGATGTGACCCTGCACGTCACCCAAGGGCCCGCAGGCATCGACCTTGCGATCGAGGGTGCGCGAGATTTCGACCGGCAGGCCATGGTGGCCATTGCGCCGTTCGGTGCGACCTTTGCCCGGATCACGTGGAACGGCGAAGCGGCCTTGCAGCAGACGCCGCCGTGGCAGGCGATGGGCCGCGCCCGCGTGGTGCCGCCGCCCGCCGCGTTCCTGCAGGCCACCGCGCAGGGCGAGGCGGCGCTGGTCGACCATGTGCACACGACGCTTGCCGGGACGCACCGGGTCGTCGACCTGTTTGCAGGCTGCGGGACCTTTACCTTTCCGGTGGCCGAGGACGTGCCGGTCCATGCGGTCGAGGGCGAGCGTCCCCTGATCGCCGCGTTGCAGGACGGTGCGCGGACGGCCATGGGCCTGAAGGCGGTGACCGCCGAGGTGCGCGATCTGTTCCGCAACCCGCTGCTGGTGCAGGATCTGGCCCGCTTCGACGCGGCCGTGATCGACCCGCCCCGCGCCGGGGCGCAGGCACAGGTGGCCGAATTGGCGCGCTCTGCCCTGTCGCGGATCGCCTTCGTCAGTTGCAATCCCGTTACCTTCGCGCGCGACGCGGCCTTGCTGACCGGGGCCGGGTGGCGCATGGGACCGGTGACCGTGGTCGATCAGTTCCGCTGGTCGCCACACATCGAACTCGTCACATCCTTCGAGAGATCATGACCCGCGCCAAGCTTGCCGCCTTTCTTGCCCGCCCTGCCGTGTCGAACGTCATCATCGGCGTCATCCTGATCAACGCCATCGTCTTGGGGCTGGAAACCGTCCCACCGGTCATGGCGCGGTTCGGCCCCCTTCTGACGGCGCTCGACAGCGCCTGTCTTGCCGTTTTCGTGGTCGAATTGGTGTTGAAGATGATCGCGCAGGGACGGCGGTTCTGGACGCAAGGCTGGAACCTGTTCGATTTCGTGATCGTGGGCATTGCCCTCGTGCCGAATGCCGGACCGTTCAGCGTCCTGCGCGCGCTGCGCATCCTGCGGGTCTTGCGGATCGTATCGGTGTTCCCACGCCTACGGCGCGTGGTCGAAGGGTTCGTGACCGCCCTGCCGGGAATGGGCAGCGTCTTTCTGCTGATGGGGATCATCTTCTACATCGCTGCCGTGATGGCCACGAAACTGTTCGGACAGGCCTTTCCCGAATGGTTCGGGGATCTCGGCTCCTCCGCGTATTCGCTGTTCCAGATCATGACGCTGGAATCCTGGTCGATGGGCATCGTGCGCCCGGTGATGGAGGTCTTCCCCTTTGCCTGGGCATTCTTCGTGCCCTTCATCATGGTCACGACCTTTGCCGTCGTGAACCTGCTGGTGGGTCTGATCGTGAACAGCATGCAGGATGCGCATGCCGAGGAATCGAACGCCGCAACGGATGCCTACCGTGACGAGGTCATGGATCGGTTGAAGGCGATCGAGGCAAGGTTGTCCGACAAGCCGCGTAGCTGAGTGCCCGGGGCAGGGCGCCGGGGCGCTGCCCCGGACCCCGGAGTATTTCTACCAGGAAGAAGGATGGTCGCGGGGCGTCAGAGGGGGCGCCCCTTGCGGTCGGGGCGAATGCGGCGGGGCAGGAACTTGCCCGTCGTCCAGGAGATCAGCTTGATGTCCATCCAGAACGTCCGATTGCGTTGATAGAGCAGGTCGAGCGCGGCCTTTCGCGGGATGCAGATGCGGGTGTAGGTGGCTTCGGTCGCCTCGGGCGTGGTGCAGGCCGAAAGGATGCGTTCCTCGTGCGGGGCGTAGATCAGGCTGGCGAGGCCGGTGACGCCGGGGCGGGACTGCAGGACCTGATCGTAGATTTCGGGATACATTTCGACGTAGCGGCGCAGGGGGGGGCGCGGTCCCACGAAGCTGACGTCGCCGCGCAGGATGTTCCAGAGCTGCGGCAATTCATCCAGACGACGTTTGCGCAGCGCCGCCCCCAAGGGCGTGATGCGGTCGACCTTGTCGGCGCCGGTGACGCCGGTGTCGTTCGGATCGGGCGCCATCGTGCGGAACTTCCAAAGGGTGAACCCCTGCGTCGGGGTCTTCATCCGTTCCGAACCATAGAAGATCGGGCCGTCCTTCTGACGCCAGACCTTCCACGTCACGACGATGATGACCGGCGCGAGGAACATCATCAGGTAGATGGAAAAGAGGATGTCGAACAGGCGCTTGCCGGGTGTCATGCGCAGGCCTCCTGCCATTCGGCGACCATGCCTTCCGCGGTTTCGGCACCTGACGGCAGAGGCAGCCGCGTGTTCAGGGGCGCGGTGTCGAGGCGCACTTCGGCAATGGCGTCGGGCGGGGCGGCAACCGGTGTCCAGGCCCGCTGTGCTGCGCGCAGCAGGTCCGCCATTTCGACGGGATGCCGTGTCCCGACATTGAGGATGGGGGGCAGGTCATCGCGCCCGGCAAGACCGTTCAGGACATGGGCAAGGCTGCGCGGCCCGATATAGCTGCGCCGGGGGGATCTGCCATCGGGCCAGACATGCAGGTCAGGCTTGCGGTCGGCTGACAGGTTGCCAAGCAGGGCGTCGGCGCCCGCGACGTTGCCTAGCCGCAGGATCGTCACCCGTGGTCCTGTCGGATGCGCGTCGGCCCAGTCCTTCGCGGC
This sequence comes from Jannaschia sp. 2305UL9-9, assembly GCF_041403465.1. NCBI lineage: Bacteria > Pseudomonadati > Pseudomonadota > Alphaproteobacteria > Rhodobacterales > Roseobacteraceae > Jannaschia > Jannaschia sp. 2305UL9-9. The sequence goes on along the minus strand of NZ_JBGEHM010000002.1, from coordinate 123,786 downwards.
AGCCTCCATCGCGGCTTTGGCGACGCCGTAGGGGGCGGCTGGTGTGGCTCGTCGGTCTGCGGTCAGCAGGCCCTCGGCCCGCCCATAGATCGCGGCGGAGGACATCAGCAGGACATGGCCCACGCCTGCCGCCTGCGCCGCGTCCAAGGCGTCGATCGCCACCTTCGTATTGTCGGCCAGGGCGGCCGCATCGCCTTTTGTCACCCCGGCGAGACAGATGACCGCGTCGCAGCCTGCCATGCGGGACAGATCGCTGCCACGGTCGAGCCACGTCACGGCGGGGTCCAGGAAAGGGCGCAGAAGGGTCGCGACACGGCCCGTTCCCCCCGTGAGGGCAAGGCGGGGGCCCGCCCCGTGGGTGTCTGCAGGTTCGGGGCGTGCCATCAGGTCGGTATCCGCTGGTTGGGGACGTCGGGTGCAGCGGGGGTAGCCCTGCCTGCGTTGCAGAATCAAGACAGTGCGGATGCCATCTGGGGCAGACAGCTTCCATAACCACGCAGTCGCCGTGATAACTTGGGCGACCCAAAGGCCGGCAAGGACCTGTGTGATGCGAGCATTTCGGACAACTGCCCTTATCGGTGCCGCGTCGGTTGCGCTGAGCGCCGCCTCGGCTGCCTCGGCTCAGGAGCAGAGCCTGTCGACCAGTTCCTATGGCGTGCCCGGCCTGATCGACATGCCGTCCGCCCGGATGCAGCCCGATGGAGAGTTGGTGACCAGCGTTGCCATCCTGTCGAACGGGGTCGCGCGGACGCAGCTGTCGTTTCAGCTGACACCCCGTATCCAGGGCGTCTTCCGGTATGCGACCCTGCCGGATTTCCTGCCCGTCGGTTCCGGGTTCATCCGGACCTATGATCGCAGCTTCGACTTCCGCTACCAGTTGTTCCGCGAAGGCCGCCTGATGCCGGCGGTCACGGTCGGATTGCAGGATTTCGGGGGCACCGGCATCTACAGCGGCGAATACCTTGTCGCAACGAAAACCATCAACGACCAGCTGACGGTTACCGGGGGCATCGGCTGGGGTCGGCTTGGCACCAACGGCAGCTTTTCGAACCCGCTGAGCGCGATCAGCGACCGGTTCGACACGCGTCCGGGTTTCGTGCCCGGCTCCTCCGGGGGGGAGTTTTCGACGGGACAATGGTTCCGCGGGGACGCGGCCTTGTTCGCGGGCGTCGAGTACCGGCCGACGGACCGTTGGACGCTGAAGGCGGAATATTCGTCGGATGCCTATCTCGAGGAGGAGGCGCGCGGCATCTTCACCCGGAAGACCCCTTTGAATTTCGGTGTCGAATACAGGGTCAACGATGGCATCAACGTCGGTGCCTATGTCCTCGGTGGCAGCGAGGTCGGACTGAATCTGCAATTCGGGGTGAACCCAAAGCGGCCCCCGCAGGGCAGCGGCCGCGACCCGGCGCCACGCCCCGTGACCGTCCGCCCCGCGCGCAGCGACATCCCCGAGGCCTGGACCACGGTCTGGGTTGGAAACGAGGCGGTCGAGACGGCCGTCGGCACCACGCTTGATGCGCTGATGACCGAAGCAGGCCTTGAACTGATCGGCTATGACCTGTCCGCGGATCGGGCAGAGGTCCGTTTCCGGAACCCGACCTACATATCGCAGGCGCAGGCGATGGGCCGGGCGGTGCGCGCCATGTCGGCGATCGTGCCCGCTTCGGTCGAGACGTTCGTCCTGATCCCCGAGACGGCGACCAGCCTTGCCGGGGGGGCCGTGGTTCTGCGGCGCAGTGACATCGAAGCCTTGGAAAACAGCCCGAATGGCGCAGCCGAGGTGCTGGCGGTTGCGGGCCTCGTGGATGCGGTCACGGTGCGGGATCAGGGACGCCGCTATACGGAAGACGCCTATCCGCGCTTCAACTGGAACCTCGGGCCCTACTTCGGCTACTCCCTCTTCGATCCCGACGATCCGCTGCGCTATGACATCGGGGCGGAACTGTCCGCCAGCTGGGAGCCCGTGCGCGGCATGGTGGTCGAAGGCGCCCTGCGTCAGCGTATCGTCGGAAACCGGGACGAATCCAACCGTCCGAGCAATTCGGTCCTGCCCCGCGTCCGGACGGATACGCCCGAGTTCCTGAAAACCAACGATCCGTTCATTCCCTACCTGACGGCGGAATATTTCTTCCGGCCGGGCAAGGACCTGTATGCCCGGACCTCCGCAGGCCTGTTGGAGGACCAGTTCGGCGGTGTCTCCGCCGAACTGCTTTGGAAACCCGTCGCCTCGCCCCTGGCGATCGGGCTGGAGGTCAATCAGGTCCGGCAGCGTGATTTCGATGGATTGCTCGGGTTTCAGGATCTCGACGCCACCACCGCCTTCGTGTCCGCCTACTACGACCACGGAAATCGGTTCTTCAGCCAGGTCGACGTCGGTCAGTATCTGGCAGGCGATCGCGGGGCGACCTATCGCCTGACGCGCGAGTTTTCGAATGGCTGGCAGGTCGGCGCCTTTGCCACCATGACGAACGTCAGTGCCGAAGATTTCGGGGAAGGCAGTTTCGACAAGGGCATCTTTCTGAGCCTGCCGGTCAGCTGGCTGACCGGGCGTCCATCGCGCGATCGCGCGGGCGTCGAGATCAAGCCGATTCAGCGGGATGGCGGGGCACGGTTGAATCTGCGGCATCGCCTCTATCCACAGGTGCGCGATCTGTCGGATCCGCAACTGGGCGAACAATGGGGACGGTTCTGGAGATGACCATGCTGATGCGTATCGCCCGCCCGGTCTGTCTTGCCCTGTCCATCGCTCTGGTTGCGGCGTGCAGCGGTGGCACCAACGTTGAACAACAGTCGGATGGCGGTGTGGCCAAGCTTGCCGCGGTGCGGTTGTTGTCGATCATTCCGGGGCGGGCCAGTGCTCCGGCGACGCCGGATGCCCGTCAGGTTCTGACGCCCGAATTGCTGAACGGATCCTCGACGCCCGTCCTGCTGGTTGTCCTGCAGGAGGCGAACACCGCGTTCACGATGATCCCGACGGCGGTCAATTTCGGCACCGAACAATGGCGCGACAGCGGGAGCGGTGCGTTTCTGCGGCGTAACGGGATCCTCGTCGGCACGCGGGGCCTCGGCTTCGATCTCTTGACAGCTGATGTCGCGGGTCTGTCGCAGGCTTTGCGCCAAGGTGGTGGCGAAGACGTCCTGCGGGTCAATCGTGTCCTGAATGGTCAGGATCAGGTTGTTGCCATGCGCTACCTCTGCCGGGTGATCCCGGTCGGCCGGGAAACGCTTGATTTCTATGGGGCCCGTCATGGCACGACCATCTACGATGAGGTTTGCGAGGGATCGGGCGCACCCTTCGTCAACCGGTATTGGGTCGATTCGTCGGGCACCGTCCGCCGCGCGTTGGAGCAGGTGACGGAGACCTTCGGGCAGGTCGAGATTTCACTGTTGCGCGATTGAGTGGCTCGTCGTGCTGCACTGCAGCAACATTTTGAGCGGGAAGCCGCTGCAAATGCGACGTTGACGGTTCGAAAGGGCAGGAAATCTTGAACAGGTACGGGGCATGGCTTAGGACAATGACTGTGCACACTCGATGGAGATTACTCTTATGAAGAACCTGATTGCCCCTGCGGCAGCCGCGCTTCTCGCGGTCGCCCCCATGGCGTCCTTCGCTCAAGCCGCAGTTGACTGCGACGCGAACCCCGACGCCGACGCTTGCGTCACCGCCGCGCCGGCATCGCAGACCACCGTTCTCGTCGGCCCGAACATCGACGAAGCGACCGCACTGGCCATCGGCCTTGGCGGCCTGCTGCTCGTCGCAGCTCTCGGCGGTGGTTCCAGCGGCACCACGACGACCACGACGACCACGACGACGACCACTCCCTGATCTTATTTCAGATCGGAAGAGAAACAGGGCGGGCCTTCGGGCCCGCCTTTTTCATGGCGAATGACGGCAAGGTTTCGAAACGCACCATCAGGCGCGTTTGCCGATCACCTCGATATCGAGAAGGGACAGAACCCGCGTTTCGATGTCTTCGGCGTTCAAGCCTGCTTCCGCATACATGTCGCGCGGCCCTGCCTGATCGATGAAGGCATCGGGCAGCACCATGGAACGATATCGCAGGCCGGTGTCGAAACAGCCCTCTTCGGCCAATAGATGCGCCACGTGGCTGCCAAAGCCGCCAACGACGCCTTCCTCGATCGTGATCAGGGCCTCATGCCGGGCGGCAAGGTCCAGGATCAAATCCCGGTCGAGCGGTTTCGCGAACCGCGCGTCCGCGACCGTCGGCGTGATGCCACGGGCAATCAGGCTTTCGCGGGCCTGCTCGATTTCCACCAGACGGGCGCCGAAAGACAGGATCGCGATACGCTCACCCTCGTGCACGATGCGGCCCTTGCCGATTTCCAGCGGAGTGCCACGTTCCGGCATCTCGCATCCGACCCCTTCCCCACGGGGGAAGCGGAAGGCGATGGGCCCGCTGTCATGGCGCGCCGCCGTCGCGACCATGTGGCAGAGCTCCGCCTCGTCGGCGGCGGCCATGACGGTAAAGTTCGGCAGGTTCGCAAGATAGGCGATATCGAAGCTGCCGGCGTGCGTGGCCCCGTCGGCCCCGACCAATCCGGCACGGTCGATGGCAAAGCGCACCGGCAGGTTCTGCAGGGCGACATCATGGACAACCTGATCGTATCCGCGTTGCAGGAACGTCGAATAGATGGTGCAGAACGGCTTCATCCCCGATGCGGCAAGTCCCGCACAGAAGGTCACGCCATGCTGTTCGGCGATGCCCACGTCGAAACAGCGCGCGGGGAACCGCTCCGCAAACAGGTTGAGGCCCGTGCCGTCCGGCATCGCGGCGGTGATCGCCACGATGCGATCGTCGTCCGCCGCTTCCTTGATCAGGTTCTGGGCGAAGACCTTGGTGTAGGATGGCGCATTGGAAGGGGCCTTCTTCTGTTCGCCCGTGACGACATCGAACTTGGCCGTGGCGTGCCCCTTGTCGACGCGCCCTTCGGCGGGGCGGAACCCCTTGCCCTTCTGGGTGATGGCGTGGATCAGGATCGGACCGGTCGCGCGCACCTTCACCGTGCGCAGGACCTGCAACAGCTGATCCATGTCGTGCCCGTCGATGGGCCCGACGTAGGAGAACCCGAGTTCCTCGAACAGGGTGCCGCCGACGGTCATGCCCTTCAGCATTTCCTTCGCCCGGCGCGCGCCTTCCTGGAATGGTGGCGGCAAAAGGCCGACGGCGCCCTTGGCGGCGGCCTTGAATTCCTGGAATGGCGCACCGGCATACAGCCGCGACAGATAGGACGACATCGCCCCGACCGGCGGCGCAATCGACATTTCGTTGTCGTTCAGAACGACGATCAACCGCTTCTTGAGGTGGCCCGCGTGGTTCAGTGCCTCATAGGCCATGCCGCCCGACAGGGCGCCATCCCCGATCACTGCAATGGCGTCGCCAACGTCGTCCGCACCCAGTTCCCGGCCCATGGCAAAGCCGAGCGCCGCGCTGATCGAGGTCGAGGAATGGGCCGCGCCGAACGGGTCATAGGGGCTCTCGGTCCGCTTGGTGAAACCCGACAGGCCGTCCTTCTGCCGGATGCTGGACATGCGGTCGCGACGACCCGTGATGATCTTGTGCGGATAACATTGGTGCGAGACATCCCAGATCAGCTTGTCGCGCGGTGTATTGAACACCGCGTGCAAGGCCACCGTCAGCTCTACAACGCCGAGGCCCGCGCCAAGATGCCCGCCTGTCTGGCTGACCGCGTGGATGGTCTCGGTGCGCAATTCATCCGCAACACGGCCAAGGTCCAGATCGGACAGGGCGCGCAGGTCGGCGGGTCCGGCAATCCGGTTCAGCAGAGGGGTCGAGGGTTGGTCGGTCATCTCATCTCACCTGTCGCGAGTCACCACGTAGCGGGCTACGTGGACAAGGGTAGCGGCATTTGGACTGTAAGGCAAAAGTGACAGTTCTGCCTGTTCCACCAGTGCGGTCGCCTGCGCGCGCGCCGCCTCGGCCCCGAGCAGGGACACGAAGGTCGCCTTGCCGGCCTCGGCGTCCTTGCGCAGGGCCTTGCCCGCCTTTTCGGCGTCCCCTTCCACGTCCAGAAGGTCGTCGGCGATCTGGAACGCAAGGCCCAGTCTGGCGGCATAGTCGATCAGCGGTGCCGGATCCGCCCGTCCCAGCAAGGCGCCCGCACGACACGGCCATTCCAGAAGGCGCCCGGTCTTGAGGCGCTGCAACTCGGAAATCTGGTCCAGTGTCAGCGGCGCAGTGGCGGTCTCGGCCGCGATATCCATCGCCTGGCCCCGCACCATTCCGGCCGCACCCGATGCCCGGGCCAGGCTCAGGACAAGTTCGGCGCGCACATCCGCATCGGGGTGGGTTTCCGGGTCCGCCAATATCTCGAACGCCAGTGTCTGCAGCGCATCGCCCGCCAGCACGGCGGTTGCCTCGTCCCACTTGCGGTGGACGGTCGGCTGGCCGCGCCGCAGGTCATCGTCATCCATGCAGGGCAGATCGTCGTGGATCAGGGAATAGGCGTGCATGCATTCGATCGCGACGGCAACGCGCAGGGATTGGTCGCGGGGCACGTCGAACAGATCGGCCGCCTGCAATGCGAGGAAAGCGCGCAGGCGTTTTCCACCACGGGTGGCATAGCGCATCGCCTCGGCCACCGGGTCGTCGTCGAATGCCCCGAGAATGGCGTCGAGCGCGTCCTGAACCTCTGCCTGTGCGCGGGACAGATCCGCGGCGAAGCTCACATCCCCTCGGGCGTGGTCGTCCCGGTCGGCTGGCCCTTGGCATCCAGCGTGATCTGGCGAACCTTGGCATCCGCCTCGGTCAGCTTGGCCTCGCAATGGGCCTTCAGCGCGGCGCCGCGTTCATACAGCTTGATGGATTCGTCCAGCGGCACATCGCCGGAATCGAGCCGGTTCACGACCTGCTCCAACTCGGAAATGGCCTGCTCGAAGCTCAGGGTCTTCACATCGTCACTCATCGCCACGCCTCCTCAGAACGTCCACATGCGCGGCCACGGATCGGGCCAGCGCGTCGAGGTCATAGCCGCCTTCGAGGCATGACACCACCCGCCCGCCGCAATGGCGGTCGGCAACATCGCACAGCTTTTCGGTCGCCCAGACATAGTCGTCCGTCTCCCAGTTCAACTGCGCCAGCGGATCATCCCGGTGGGCGTCGAAACCGGCCGAGATCAGAAGCAGATCCGGGGCAAACGCGTCGAGGCCCGGCAGGATCCTGTCCCGCATCGCATCGCGAAACGCCGCTCCGTCCGAGGCCGGTGCAAGTGGAATGTTGCAGATGTTTCCGCTTGCGCCCGTCTCGGAGGGGGCGCCGCTGCCCGGCCAGAGCGGCATCTGATGGGTGGAGTAGAACAGCACGCGCGCCTCGTCCCACAAAAGGTCCTGCGTGCCGTTGCCGTGATGGACGTCGAAGTCGACGATCCCGATGCGCGACAGGCCGTGACTTTCCAGCGCATGTCTGGCGGCGATGGCGACATTGCCGAGGGTGCAGAACCCCATCGGCGTTTCCCGCTCCGCGTGGTGACCGGGCGGGCGCATGACGACGAAGGCATTGGGTGCCGCCCCGGACAGGACGGCGTCCACCGCCTGAACCGCCGCCCCGGCGCCAAGCCGCGCGGCACGCCAGGTTCCGGGCGACAGGAACGTGTCGGCATCGAGCTGCGACCATCCCTCTTCGGGAACGGCGCCCGCAATCCGGTCCAGATAGGCTTGCGGATGGCATCGCAGCAGGTGGGCATCCGTCGCCTCGACCGCCTCTTGCCGGTCGAGTGGCATGCCCTCCAGCGCATCGAGGATCCTGCGCAGGCGCGCTACCTGTTCGGGATGCCCGGGCGGGTTTTCGTGTTTCAATGCGTCGTGATGGGTAATCAGAAGGGTCATTGTCCCCACCTTCCTCTGGCCAGAAATACCTCGGGGTCCGGGGCAGAGCCCCGGCGCTCTCAATCGGGGGCCAGCATGTAGCCTTCGCCGCGCACCGTTTGCAGGTAGCGGGGCTGTTTCGGGTCCGCTTCCAGCTTGCGGCGCAGGCGCGTGATCTGCACATCGACGGCCCGTTCGTTCGTCTGGTTGCCGTCCCGTCCCAACCGCTCGACCAGGGTGGTGCGGCTGACGGCTTCGTGCGGGGTGCCCGCAAAGATCCGCATCAGGGTGTTCTCGGTCGCGGTCAGGCGCACCGGATCCTGCCCCTGCCACAGCTCTCCGCGTTCGAGGTCATAGCGGATGGCCCCCAGTTGCAGCATCTTCGGCATCGCGCCGCCCGACCCCAGGGGGGCCCGCCGCAGGATCGCCTTGAGGCGCAGCAACAGCTCTTTGGGCTCGAAGGGTTTCGAAAGGTAGTCGTCGGCCCCCGCTTCCAGCCCCGTGATCCGGTCGGAGGTTTCGCTCCGCGCCGTCAGCAGAAGGACCGGCATGTCCCGCGCCTCCCGGATTTCGGCGCACAGCACATAGCCGTTGTCGCCCGGCATCATCACGTCGAGGATCGCGATATCGAAATCAAGACCGGCCAGCAGCCGCCGCGCATGATCGGCATCGCGGGCGACGGTCGTCAGGTATCCGTTGCGGACCAGAAATTTTTGCAACAGGGCGCGAATACGCTCGTCGTCATCGACCAGCAGGACATGCGCCTGATGGTTCGGCGCCGGGACGGGGGCTTCGGGGATCATTTTTCGCCTTCCCTGACGGCTGCGAAGACACGGCGCAGTTCCGGGTCCATCATATGCTCAAGGACGTTGCGAAATCCAGCGACCGCCTCGGGCCCGGCCTCGCGGAAGGCGGCGCGCATCCGGCTGCGCTGGGCAATCGACAACTCCGCCTCGAGGGCGGCGCCCTTTTCCGTCAGATACAGGTGACGTTCGCGCCGGTCACGGGTGCCCACACGCGCCTCGACCAGATCGTCGGCCACGAGGGTGCGCAGAACGCGGTTCAGGGATTGCTTGGTGACGCCCAGGATGGTCAGCAGGTTGTTGACCGTGGTGCCGGGCGACCGCTGAATGAAATGGATGGCCCGGTGATGCGCACGCCCGTAATCCATGTCCGCAAGGATCCGGTCAGGATCGGCGGTGAATCCGCGATAGGCGAAGAACATGGCCTCGATCGCGCGTCGCAACTGTTCGTCAGTCAGGAAAAGCAGGATGTCGCTGTCGCTTCTGTCGTCCGCCATCGAGGCCTCTTTTTCCGTGTGGCTGGAAACTACGTCAGCCTTATTGACATTCCAAGACCGCATTGATAGCCAAAATTCGATTTTCACGCAATATTATGTCTCAACCGCGTAAGTTTGCGAAACGAATGGGATGGAGGGTGCGATGGCTGGTTCCTATGCGGATCTGACGGGCAAGATATGGATGGATGGCAAGCTGGTCGATTGGGGGGATGCGAATGTGCATCTGCTGACCCATGCGATGCATTATGCCAGTGCCGTCTTCGAAGGGGAGCGGGCCTACAACGGCAAGATCTTTGAATCGCGCCGTCATTCCGAACGCCTGATCGAAAGCGGTCGTCAGCTGGACATGGAGATCCCTTGGACGGTCGACGAGATCGAGGCCGCCAAGTACGAGACGATGCGCGCCAACGGCCTTGAAGATGCCTATGTGCGTGTTCTGGCCTGGCGCGGTGCGGGCGAGGACATGGGCGTCAGCAGCGCGCGCAACCCGGTTCGGATGGCCGTGGCGACCTGGGCCTGGGGCAACTACTACGGCGATGCCAAGACGCGTGGCGCCAAGCTCGACATTGCCAAGTGGAAGCGGCCGTCGCCCGAGACCGCGCCAAGCCATGCCAAGGCCGCGGGCCTCTACATGATCTGCACCATGTCCAAGCACGCCGCCGAGGCAAAGGGCTGTTCCGATGCGATGATGTTCGATTATCGTGGCTACGTGGCCGAGGCGACGGGCGCGAACATCTTCTTCGTCAAGGACGGCGAGGTGCATACCCCCGATCCCGATTGCTTCCTGAACGGGATCACGCGGCAAACCGTCCTCGGCATGCTCGAGGAACGACAGGTCAAGGTCCACGTGCGCCACATCATGCCCGAAGAGCTTGAGGGCTTCGAGCAGTGCTGGCTGACCGGGACGGCGGCCGAGGTGACGCCGGTGGGGCAGATCGGGGATTACAACTTCGAGGTTGGCGCCCTGACCCGCGACATGTCGCAGGCTTACGAAAAGCTGGTCCGGGCCTGATCCTGCGACCGGAAAACGAAAGGCCCCGTCCGGAAGAACGGGGCCGATCTAATAGTCGAAACCTGGCAGGGTCTCTCGTAGTGTCCCCGGCTCGGCGCACTGGGTGGGGGCTAGAAAACGCCGGGCCGGGGATCATGAGCTTTCGCTCCTACTGGGGACGGTATGACGGTGTGGCTGGGCGATTCTCGGGTCGCGGCGTGCCCGGGCGCGGGTCATTTCACGGCGGGAATATGGCGGGGTTAACGCGGATTGTCGCGGCCTTGCGCTTGATCCGGGCCGGATGCCGCGTAACTGTATCTGCATGACAGCTCATATTCCGGTTCCCACGCAGGCCGCCCCCGAACAGGTCAATTTTCACCGAACCGAACTTTCGGTCATCCTGTCGCTGTATGGCCGCTTCGTCGCGGCCGGCGAATGGCGCGACTACGGTATCTCGGCCCTGCGGGAAGTGGCGGTCTTTTCCGTGTTCCGCCGCACCGCCGAACAGCCGATGTACCGGATCGAGAAACGCCCGAAGATGGCGGCCAAACAAGGCATGTATTCCGTCATCGGGATGGACGGACGGATCTTGCGCCGTGGTCACGATCTGAAGACGGTGCTGCGCGTGCTGGAGCGCAAGCTGATCCGCGCGGTCGACTAGCCGGGTCAGGCAAGGCGTCGGCGGGCTGTGATCTCGCCGCTGAGGCCGGAGGCGCCATCGGCACTTGCCGCAATTCTCTGGCGCGCTTCGTTGAGAGGTTCGTAGGCGACGGCCATGTGATGCGCGTTCGCATGCAGCAGCATCGTGTCCGACGACATCATGCCGACGTGACCTTTCCAGAACACCAGATCGCCACGCTGCAACGGCTCCCCCTGGTGCAGGGCACGGCCGAGGCCCGCCTGCTGATCGCTGTCACGGGGGCAGTCGATCCCGCAGGCGTTCAGGGCCTGCTGCACCAGCCCGGAACAGTCGATACCCCAGCGAGAGCATCCACCCCACAGATAGGGCGTGCCAAGGAACATGTCGGCGACGCCCACCGGGTCGGAAAACCGCGCGCGCAGGCGTTGCAGGTGCTGTGTCGGGATGAAGTGACCGGTCGAGACCTTCTGGAAATCGCCGAGGTCGGAGGTGACGCGCACGTGGCTGCCGAAGAAAATCGCCACTTCCGGCGGGGCCTTGAGGCGCGCCTTGGGATAGAGGTGCGTGGCCGGGGCGGCGACCCAATGGGTGGCCGCGTCCTGCCGGGACAGGGCGGCGGACAGCACATAGCCGCAATAGCCGTCGCGCAGGGATTGCCCGAAGGCATATCCGTCGCGCTCGTCGATGACGCGGAAGGCTTCTCCGAACAGCAACTGGCTGGACCTGTCGCCGCGGGGTGCGTCCGACATGTTGACCAGCGGTTGCTGCACCGTGCGGATGGTCCCTTTGACATAGCGCGTCGCCTCGACGATGCCGCGCAACTCATGCGCGGCGGCATAGCCGTTGGCGGGCGTCATCCGCGGGTCGAGCGCGCTCATGACGGCAGGATCCCCGGCAGCGCATCCAGAATGGCGCGCGCACCCATGCCGACACCGCCCTTGGGGCGGGCCGGCTGTGCGGTCGGGTTCCAGCCGTAGATGTCGAAATGGACGAAGCGGGACTTGGTCACGAACCGGTCGAGGAACAGCGCCGCCGTCACCGACCCTGCGAATCCGCCACCCGGCGCATTGTCGAGGTCCGCAATGCCCGGCTCGATCATCGTCTCGTAGGGGCGGTGCAGCGGCATCCGCCAGAGCGGGTCGCGCACACGCTTGCCGGCCTGCGACAGGGCAAGCGCAAGCGCGTCGTCATCGGTGTAGAAGGGGGCAAGATCCGGCCCAACGGCGACCCGCGCGGCCCCGGTCAGGGTCGCCATGCAGACCGTCAGGTCGGCGGGCGTCTCGTCCGCAAGGGCCAGAGCATCCGCAAGCACCAGCCGCCCCTCGGCGTCGGTGTTGTTGATCTCGACCGTCAGGCCGTTGCGCGCGGTCAGGATGTCGCCGGGGCGAAAGGCATTGCCCGCCACGGCGTTCTCGACGGCCGGGATCAGGACGCGCAGGCGCAGGGGCAGGTCCAGCGCCATGATCATCGACGCAAGGCCCAGCACGGTCGCCGCCCCGCCCATGTCCTTCTTCATCAGGCCCATGGAGGCGCCGGGCTTGAGGTTCAGGCCACCGGTGTCGAAGCAGACGCCCTTGCCCACGAGGGTCAGGGTCGGACCGCTGTTGCCCCATGTCATGTCGATCAGGCGCGGCGCGCGTGTCGCCGCCCGGCCGACCGCGTGGATCATGGGAAAGTTCCCATCAAGCAGCGCATCGCCGGTGTTCACGTTGATGTCGGCCCCATGCCGCGAGGCGAGCGCGCGTGTCGCGGCCTCCAGCTCGTCGGGGCCCATGTCGGCGGCGGGCGTATTGATCAGATCGCGCGTCAGGGCCTCGCCCGCGGCGATGGCCTCCAGTCGGGCGGCGTCCACGCCCCGCGGCACCCGCAGGCGCGGCGCATCAGCGCCCGATCCGGCGTATCTGGTGAAACGGTATCCGGCAAGCAGCCAGGCAAGGGCCGCCTCTTCCTGTGCGTCGTCGGACAGATCACCATCCAGGGCGTAAGTGCCGGGGCCCAGTCCGGCGGCGGCCCGCGCCAGCAGGAAACGGTTTCGCCGGTGGTCATCCGGGGTGCCCCAGCCGAACAGGACACGGGCAATGGACATGTCGGGTGCGGGCATGCGCAGGATCTGTCCGGCCTTGCCGGTGAACTGATTGGCGGTGACCCAATCGCGAACGGGGTCGTCCTGTCGTGCCAGCCAGCTTTCGAAATCAGCCGCGGGGACCAGACGGATCGGTGTGGCGTTGGCGTCTGGGGCGGCGAAGGTGGCAGTCATGCGGTCACTCGGGTCTGGAACGGGGCAGCGCCCGACACACTAGTCCCCCAGACCGTCGCCGCAAGGCCGCAGTGCGCGCGCGGTGCTATGCGACCGTATCGTGGCGCACCGTCCATTGGGCAATGGTTTCAGGCTCGCCCAGGCGCAGCATCCGCTGAGCGCAGGCCGGCAGGGCAGTGGCGTCACCGGCATCGATGCAATCCAGCACGCCGACCGCCGCCCGTTCCAGCGTGCGCATGCCGATGGTCTGCGCCAGCGCGATCAGGTCGGAGCAGGTCCGGATCAGGCCAGTGTCATGGGATCCGGCAAGCTGCAGCCTGGCCAGCGACAGCAGTTGTTCGATCTGCGACAGGCTGGTGGCGATCACGATTTCTGTCCGGTGACCGTGTCGGGCGCACAGATCGGCCAGAACGTCGTGGTCGAACTCCACGAGTTCCTCGAGCATGATTGGTGTCAGCGTCGTCACGGTATGGGTCATCTTGCACCTTGGTCCTGTTACAGCCCCCACGGCCTGATCCACGGTTTCCCGTCCATTCGGGGCAAAACCGTGACACGCCGCCGGCGACGATCGGCAGAAACCGCTCGAATTGACTAAAGGCATTCCATACAAGGACGCTGGATCCGATGGAGAATGGGCGAATGAGACAGGTCAAGCCGTTGCCGAAATCGCTGATTCAGCGCTATCACGGCTGGAAAGCGACGACATTCGCCGAGAATGCCGCGTGGTATCGCCGGTTGGCCCAGGATGGTCAGCGTCCGCGCGCCATGGTGATCAGCTGTTGTGACAGCCGCGTGCATGTCACGTCGATCTTCGGGGCCGAGCAGGGTGAATTCTTCATTCACCGCAACATCGCCAACCTCGTCCCCCCGCATGAGCCGGATGGCCTGAAGCACGGCACCTCGGCCGCGATCGAATACGCGGTGCAATCCTTGCGGGTCGCGCAGATCATCGTTCTGGGCCATTCCCAATGCGGCGGTGTGCGCGGCTGCGAGGAGATGTGTTCGGGCCACGCCCCCGATCTGGAGCGCGAGGACAGCTTCGTCGGTCGTTGGATGGACATGCTGCGCCCCGGCTGGGAAAGCGTGCGCCACCTGGAGGACGAAGCCACCCGGCTGGAAGCACTGGAAAAGCAGGCGGTCCTGATCTCGCTCGACAACCTGATGACGTTTCCTTTCGTCGCCGCCGCCGTCGAGAGCGGCGACCTCGCATTGCATGGCCTGTGGAACGACATCACGCAGGGCGAACTGGAGATCTACGACGCGGCCAGCGACCGTTTCCTGCCGCTGTGACCGCAACGGGCGGGCCGTTTGCCGCGACGTGGACAGACCACACCAACATGAGGGGATGAGATGGACCTGATCGACCTTGCCCTTGGCAACCTTCTGTCACCGATCATCCTGTCCTTCGCGCTTGGCCTTGCGGCGGCGCTGGCGCGATCGGAACTGACCATTCCCGAGGCCGTGGCAAAGGGGATGTCGATCTACCTTCTGTTTGCCATCGGCTTCAAAGGGGGGGTGGCCGTCAATGTCGCCGGGCTGGATGCGCGGCTGGTCGGGGCCCTGCTGGCCGGGGCCGTCTTGTCCTTTGCGCTGCCGTTCGCGGCCTTCGGTCTGTTGCGTGTTCTGACGCGCCTGTCCCCCCTCGATGCGGCCGCGGTGGCCGCGCACTACGGATCGATTTCCATCGTGACCTTCGTGGCGGGCACATCGGTGCTGCAGACGGCGGGTATCGCCTCGGACGGGTGGATGGTGGCGGTCGCCGCGGTGATGGAGGCGCCCGCGATCCTGTCGGCCCTGTGGCTGGTCGCGCGCAGCGGCGATGGCCGGTCGATGGATGCGGACCTCTGGCGCGAGATCCTGCTCAACGGCTCCATCGTCCTTCTGGTGGGCAGCTTCGCGATCGGATGGATCACGGGGCAGGATGGCCTCGACCGCATCGCGTCCTTCATCGTCTCGCCGTTCCAGGGTGTCTTGTGCCTGTTCCTTCTGGACATGGGGCTGGTGGCCGGGCGGGGCCTGCGACAGGCGCGCGGCGTGCTGCGCCCCGGCCTGCTGGCCTTCGGTATCGTCATGCCGCTTGTCGGGTCGATGGCGGGGGCGGCGGCGGGGCTCATGCTGGGCCTCGGCACCGGGTCGGTGATGCTGTTCATGGTGCTGGGGGCGTCGTCTTCCTATATTGCCGTGCCTGCGGCCATGCGCGTCGCCCTGCCCGAGGCGAACCCCTCGATCTATCTGACCCTGTCCCTGGGGGTGACATTCCCCTTCAACCTGACGCTGGGCCTGCCGATCTATCTCGGCGTGTCCCGGTTCCTGACCGGAGGCTGATCCATGCAGACCCATCCCGCCAAACGAGTCGAGATCATCATCGAGGCGATGATGGAGCGTCGCCTGACGGACGCCTTGGTCAAGGCCGGGGTAACCGGCTTTACCGTCCTGCCCGTGCAGGGCGGTTCGGGACGGTCGGGTCAATGGTCCCGGTCCGGTGACATCAGCCGCGCGGGCGGCATGAAGGCGGTGGTCTGCATCGTGCGGGCCGAAGCGCTCGACACTCTGCTCGATGCCGCCTTCGACGTGGTCGAGCGGCATATCGGTGTCGTGTCCGTGGTCGATTGTCAGGTTCTGCGCGCCGAACGGTTCTGACGCCCCGGCGGGTGCCGCGCCGGGGCCGTCATGTGCGGCGCCCTAGGGGCGCCAGATCAGGGTTTCATCTTCCGGCCATTCCAGATCCACGCCGATGCGGACCGCCGCCTCGGCGCCGCCGTCCAGCGTGATGTCCCATTCAGACACGCCGCGCAGGTCGTCGACATCCCGGCGGTCGGGGGGCGGGGTGGCGCGGACGCGGATGTCGAGGTCTTCTTCCTCCGAGAAGGGCAGGGCGAACCGCGTCTCGACGGTTTCGGGGCTGTCGGACAGATTGCGCAGCCGGAAGATCATTTCCTGTTCTCGTGTGCCGGAGGTGACGAAGACGCCGCGGTCCCCGGTGGCATTGTCCAGCAGCACGAATTCCAGCCGCAGATGCTGCTGTGCGCCAAAGGCCAGCTCGGTCTCGCCCCCGGCGGCCAGCAGCGGCAGGGCGGTTTCGCCCACGCGGGCATCCTCGCGGAACAGGGTGGCGGTGCCGGGTAGAATGGGTTCCCCGCTGGTGTTCGTGACATCGGCCATCAGGAAGGCCGTTTCGTCGAGGCGCGGCGCGGCGCGGTTGAAGACCCGCGCGTCGAGCGTCACATCCCCGAGCGACAGCGTGACCTGTCCGCCGCCTTCGGGCACCGTAACGGCCGTGGGGTAGACATAAGTCACGACGGGACCATCGAACTGCGGCTCGAGCCGGGCGGCGCTTTCGATGGCAGGCGCGGGGGCGGCCCGGCCCGTCGCGGTGTCCATCGCGAAGGTGTCTGACTGAACGCTGACGCGCGGCTGGGGTTCGACCACCCTTGCGCGGTCGGGTCCGACGAAGCTTGGCCCGGCCTGGGCAAAGGGATCGGCCGTCGACAATGTCAGGTCCACCTCCGACAGGGTCATGCCTGTCCGTTGCCAAACGGTCGCCTTTCGGGTCAGAGTCACCTTCTCGTCGGCATCCAGATGGATGTCATAGACGGGCGACCAGCCCGCGTTCGCCGCGAAGGAGGTCAGGGTCAGGTCGACAGGGCCGGCATCCTCGGCCACGATCTCGACCGCCATCAGGGTGATCGGGCCAAGATCGGCGCCGCTTGCGGCCAGGTCGCGTTTCGCCTGTTCCAGCACCCGGTTCGCGGCATCGCGGGCCTGTTCTGCCGCACGCAGGTCGGCGCGGGCATCCGCACGGATGATCTCCGCCGCCTGTGTGCCGTCTGACACCGCGGTGGCCGTTGCCGTGATCTGGTCCGGGTCGAGGGTGGTCAGCGATGCCCCGGTGACCGATCGCAGGAAAGCCAGCCTGTCATCGGCCGCTTTCATGGCGGCGGCGGCCCGCAGGCGCGCGTCTTCGGCCCGGTGCGTGGCATCTTCCGCGGCCTCCAGCGCGGCTAGCGCCTGTTGCTGATTTGGGCTGAGGTAGGGGCGCCCGTCTGTCACCGCATCCGGCAGGATCTCGACCGTGCCCAGCGTGGCACCGCGCAGTTCGATCCGGGACGGGGCCTGCCGGTCGCTCGGGACGGGGACCAGCAGGCGGTGGCGTCCGGCCGGAACCTCCTCGATGGCGCTGCGGGTGATCTCGGCCCCTTGCAGATAGACAACCGCCGTCTGGACGGGGGCACGGGTCGGGAAATCGGCCGCCTGTCCTGCGAATGGTGCGGACAGACAGGTCGTCAGAAAGAGGATACGGCGCATGAATTGTCCCTGCAAAGATCGGTTTCTGCGCAGTCTTTCACGAGGGACATGGCAAGTCAGCCCCGTCGCCGCACCCCCGCCATCGCATAAGCAAGGCACCGCCGGTGGACAGATGGCGGCGGGTGGATAGTGGCAGTCGGGCCCATGGATCCGGGGGCCACGTCGGTTTGCCCACGCATGCCCCGACAAACAAAAACCGCCGCCACATCGGTGGCGGCGGTCATCGTCGGGGCGCGGCGCCCCTTGCGCCGCGAAAAGGATCAGGCCTTGGACAGAACGCGCTCGACCAGGGTTTCCGCGATCTGAACGGCGTTCAGCGCGGCACCCTTGCGCAGGTTGTCCGAGACGACCCACATGTTCAGGCCATTCTCGATCGTGCTGTCCTGACGGATGCGGGATACGAAGGTCGCGAAATCGCCGACGCATTCGACCGGCGTCACGTAGCCGCCGTCCTCACGCTTGTCGACGACAAGGATGCCGGGCGCCGTGCGCAGGATGTCGCGGGCCTCGTCCTCGTCGAGGAAATCCTCGAACTCGATGTTGATCGCCTCGGAATGGCCGACGAACACGGGCACGCGCACGCAGGTGGCGGTCACCTTGATCTTCGGGTCCACGATCTTCTTGGTCTCGGCGACCATCTTCCATTCTTCCTTGGTGTCGCCGCTGTCCATGAACACGTCGATATGCGGGATGACGTTGAAGGCGATCTGCTTGGGATAGACCTTCGGTTCCTTCTCCTGACCCGGCACATACATGCCCTTGGTCTGGTCCCACAGTTCGTCAATGGCGTCCTTGCCGGTGCCGGAGACGGACTGATACGTGCTGACCACCACCCGCTTGATGCGCGCGCGGTCGTGCAGCGGCTTGAGCGCCACGACCATCTGCGCGGTCGAACAGTTCGGGTTCGCGATGATGTTCTTCTTGAAATACCCGTCGACGGCCTCCGGGTTCACTTCGGGCACGACAAGCGGGACATCCGCGTCGTAGCGATAGAGCGAGGAGTTGTCGATGACCACGCAACCTGCCTTGGCGGCGATCGGCGCGAACTTCTTGGTGGCATCCGATCCGATGGCAAAGAACGCGATGTCCTGTCCGGTGAAATCGAAGGTTTCGAGATCCTTGGTCTTCAGGGTCTTGTCGCCGAAGCTGACTTCGGTGCCAAGGCTGCGACGTGACGCAAGCACCGTAATCTCATCCACGGGGAACTCGCGCTCGGCGAGGATATTCAACATTTCGCGGCCCACGTTTCCCGTGGCGCCGCAAACGACGACCTTGTAGCCCATCTCGATATACTCCTGGGTTGGGAAACGCCTGTCGCGTATACGCGCGGGGCGGGCGCGTAAAGGTCCGTGGACGTCACGATTGGTGATACGTGACATTCCGGGCGATGTGATCGGGCCGGGGCGGCCGCGCGCGCCGGGCCTCGCGCCCCGGGCACGCCTGCGGCATCAGTCGGTGTTGTCGGGGGCAAGGGCATAGATCGCGCAGCCCGCCAGCAACACGAGGGCGAACACCCCGAACAGCGCCTGATACCCCGCCACGCCACCCCCAGCGGCCACGAAGATCGGGCCGGTGGCGAACTGCATGACGCCGACCCCGCCGATGGAGAACAGGTTGAGCAGCGTCACGCCCCGCCCGACGAGGTGCTGCGGAAAGAATGCCCGCCCATGTGCCACGCAGAGCGCATAGCTCGCCCCGAAGAAGCCGACCGCCGCCAGCAGGCCGGTTGCCATCCAGAGGCCCGGCACCGGGATCAGCCAGAGCACGCCGCAGATCGCCGCGCCGATCAGGTTGCCGCCCATCACCACCCATTTGCGCGTGCCGAAGATGCGGTCGGCCGGCCCATAGGCAAAGTTGCCCGCGATCATGGCAAGCCCCATGGCAAGGGTGACGGCCCCGACGAACCGCGCGTCGTAGACATCAGCCACGTAGGGCCCGGCCCAAAGACCGCGCAGACCGGCGGCGGGGGCATAGTTCACGAACAGCATGGGCAGGATTGCCCAGATGGCCGGAATGCGCAGAACATCGAGCAGCGATCCGCGCGGGCCGCCGGCAATCTCCTCCGGGTCGCGCACGAGGCACCAGCACCCGACGGCCGTGGCAACCGTCAGGCCCGCCAGGGCCTGCATCGCCCCGCGCCATCCCAGGATTTCGGCCGCCCAGCCAAGGGGGACGGAGGCGGCGATATTGCCAAGGCTGCCGACCCCGATCAGCACACCGGCCAGCGTGGCGAACACGGCAGGCCGGAACTGTCGCGCGAAGATGAAGTAGCTTGCCATCAGAACGGGCGAACATCCGGCCCCGATCAACCCCATGGCCACGGAGACCTGCCACCCTGCGGTCGCCACCGCAAAGAGCGCGGCGCCACCGCCCCCCGCGACACCCAGCAGGATCGCCGCCGTCCTGCGCGGCCCGATCCGGTCCAGCGACAGGCCCACGGGGATCTGCATGGCGGCGAACACCAAGAACCAGATGCCGGAAGCGCGGCTCAGCTCCGCAGGCGTGATGCCGAGGTCCGCCGTCAGGTCCGGCGCCAGAACGGCAAGGAACGCGCGGTAGAACTGGCTGAGCACATAGGCCAGCGTCAGAATGGCTATTCCGGCGTTCATGATGTCTTCCTCCGGCGCTGTCGGTGACACGGGGGACGCGATGGCGCAAGGCTGGACAGGTCGGGACGACCCATCCTAAGTGTCAATCATGCCTGACAGCCTGTCCCTGACCGCGCCCGCCCTTTCACCCGCCGCGCCCCGTGGGGCGATGTGCACCGATTGTGGCCTGTCGCGGATGGCGCTGGCCCCGCGGTGCGGCACGGCCTGTCAGTTCACCGTCCCCGATTATCCCGCGTCCGAAGACGCGGTGCATGGCGCACCGTCGCAGGATGCGCATTTCGGCCATCACATCGCGATGCATCGCGCCGTCCTGACACCGCCCGCCCCGGGGGCACAATGGACAGGGATCACCACTGCTCTCGCGGCGGACCTGCTCGAACGGGGGACGGTCACGGCGGTCCTGACGCTTGCGCCGGCCCCGGATGATCCGTTCCGCCCCGTGCCCGTCATCGTGACCGACCCCGCGGACATGGCGCAGGTGCGGGGTATGCGGATGGGCTATGCCCCCATCCTCGCACTGTTGGAGCCTGCGATGGCGCAGGGACACACCCGCATCGCCCTGATCGGCATTCCCTGTCAGGTCCATGCACTGCGCGCCATCGAGGCGGACCTCGGCCTCGACCGGCTGTATGTCATCGGCACCCCGTGCAGCGACAATACCACGACTGAGAACTTCCATGCCTTCCTTGCCCGTCTGACGGACACGCCGGAGCGGGTGACCTATCTGGAGTTTCGGGCCGATTACCGCGTCGAGATGCGCTTCGACGATGGCGCCGTGCGCCTGATCCCGTTTCTGAAGCTGCCGTTGTCGGACCTGCCGCCCGATTTCTTTCCGATGACCTGTCGGACCTGCACGGATTACACCAATCGCCTGGCCGATATCACCGTCGGCTACATGGGCGGCGACGGGCAGCAATGGCTGATCGTGCGCAACGCGCGCGGGGAGGAGATGCTGACCGGGCTTGGCGATCGCATCGTCTTGGCGCCCCAGACGTCGGGGGGGAAACGCGCGGCGGCGGTCAAGGGGTTCGCCGCCAATACCGCGCGCGCCGCCGGCGGCCTGCCATTGCGGCGGATGCCGGACTGGCTGCGCCCGGTGGTGGCCTGGCTGCAGCCGCGCATCGGGCCACGGGGGATGGAGTTCGCCCGTGCGCGGGTCGAGATGAAGGCGGTCGAGACGATCCTGCACCTACGACGGGCCATGCCGAACCGGATGCGCCACATGGTGCCCGATCACGTCTGGGCCCTTGCCGCGCCCTATGGCCTGACGCCTGATCCGGACGAACGCAGCGCCAGCAACAGCAGGGACCAGCCGAAAAGCCCCTGACCGTGACGGGACAGCGATGCCTCTTCGGTAAAGGTCAACAGGCGCAGCAGGTGCCCCGGCGACGGCGGCGCGCGGATGACCCATTGCATCGGCAGCCCGTCGAACGTCGCCCAATAGAACAGGTAGTAGACCTGCGGCGACAGCCAGACGAAGCCGTGGAACAGGACAATCGCCAGCCCTGTCCGCCTGAGGCGCCCCGGCCCTGATCGGAGCAGCCGGACCGCACCCAGCCACATCACCCCCGACAGGAAAAGAACGCCGACGATCTGAAGCGGCGTCAAGGTGAACAGGCTGTCCGAGGTATACATCTTTCATCCCCGAGCCATTTCGCCGGACCTAGATGCGCGGCCAGGTCCGCCCGCCCATCGCCGCGACGTGCAACGTGACAGAGCCTAGCCATTGCCGGGCCGTCCCGCCATGCGTTAAGCCGCTGCAAAGCGTCCGAGGCACCGATTGACCCCAACCGCCCATCCCTTTGCCCGTCTGTGGACCGGCTATCTGCGCCGCCACGCATGGTGGATCCTTGCCGCCGTTCTGTTGATGGCGGTCGAAGGCAGCACGGTCGGTGCGCTGTCCTACATGTTGGAACCGATGTTCGACGTGGTTTTCGTCGCCGGACGTGCGGACCTGATCGTCTGGGTCGGACTTGCGATCTTCGGGCTGTTCGTGCTGCGCGGGGTGGCCGGGGTGGCGCAGCGGATCATCATGGCGCGCGTGTCCTTCATCGCCTCGTCGCGCCTGCAACAGGATCTGCTGTCCCACGTCCTGCGCCTCGACAGCGCCTATTTCGGGCGCACGGCACCCGGTCAGCTGATCGAGCGGGTGCAAGGCGATGTGCAGGCGATCCAGAACATCTGGACAGGCATCCTGACGTCGGCGGGGCGCGATGCGGTCGGGCTCGTCTCGCTGATGGTGGTGGCGATCCTTGTCGATCCGATCTGGACGGTCGTCGCGATCATCGGTGCGCCGCTGCTGGTCCTGCCCAGTCTGGTCGTGCAGCGTTACATCCGCCGCAAATCCGTTGCCCTGCGCGACATTGCCGGTCGCCGCACCACGCGCCTCGACGAGATTTTCCATGGCATCACGCCCATCAAGCTGAACGCGATGGAAAGCTATCAGGAAGGGCGTTTTCGCCTCGCCACCGAGGAGATGGTGCGCGCCACGGTGCGCACGCAGGCGGGGCAGGCGACCGTGCCCGCGCTGGTCGATTTTGCCGTGGGCTTCGGCTTTCTGGCGGTGCTGATGTATGGCGGGCCGCAGATCATCGCCGGGGAAAAGACCATTGGCGAGTTCATGTCGTTCTTCACCGCCATGTCGCTTGCGTTTCAGCCGCTGCGCCGTCTGGCCGGGATCGCGGCGAACTGGCAGACGATGATGGCATCGCTCGACCGGATCTACGCGCTGCGCGACACCGTTCCCACGATTCTGGAGCCTGCCACCCCATCCGCCGCCCGACCGAAAACCAGCACCATCGTGTTCGACGATGTCAGCCTGTCCTACGGCGATACCCCGGTTCTGCGCGGCGTGTCCTTCGAAGTGCCGCAGGGCACGACCACCGCCCTTGTCGGCCTGTCCGGGGCGGGCAAGTCGACCGTTTTCAACGTCCTCACCCGGCTTGTCGATCCGTCCAGCGGGCGGGTGACGATCGGCGGGGCCGAGACATCGGATTGGAGCCTGTCGGATCTGCGCGGACTGTTTTCCGTCGTCAGTCAGGAAACCCTGCTGTTCGATGAGACCCTGCGCGAAAACCTCACGCTCGGACGGGACGTGGCGGACGGCGATCTGCGGGCGGCCATGGATGCGGCACATGTCAGCGAATTCGTCGCCGACCTTCCCGCCGGTCTGGACAGCCCGGCAGGCCCGCGCGGCGCCAACCTTTCGGGCGGACAGCGCCAGCGGATCGCCATCGCGCGGGCCCTGCTGCGCGATACGCCGATCCTGCTGCTGGATGAAGCGACCAGTGCGTTGGACACCCGGTCCGAACGCCTTGTCCAGGACGCGCTGAGCCGTCTGGCCGCCGATCGCACCACCCTCGTGATCGCGCACCGCCTGTCGACGATCCGGGAGGCGGACCAGATCCTCGTCCTCGATCAGGGGCAGATCGTCGAACGCGGCACGCACGAAGACCTCATGGCGCAGGGTGGCGCCTATGCCCAACTCCACGATCTGCAATTCAGGAAGGAGGGGTGACATTGGCACAGCCCACCGCACCGACGCCCCCGATCAGGGCCCATATCTTCGGCACCTACCCGGAAGCCCTGTTCTCCAAGCAGTTTCCCGGCACGATCCCCGAATGGGGTGGCGTCACCTTCACCTTTGGCAAGGACGTCGCGCCCGATGCCGATGTGCTGATCGTTCATATCCGGGCCAGCTATTCCATCCCGACGCATCTGCCCAAGGAGCGGACCGTCTTCCTTGCCGGTGAGCCGGAGGTCATCCACCCCTATGCGCGCCGTTTTCTGGAACAATTCGGCCTTGTCATCCTGCCCGGCGACCGGCCGCTGGATACGGAGATCTGGCGCGAGAACCATGGCCAATGCTGGTTCGCGGGCATCGATTTCCCCCCCGAAGGCGGCTTTGGCGAGATCCGCGGCTACGATTGGCTGAACACACTGGAGGTGCCGCAGGGCAAGCTGGACCGCATTTCGGTCGTGACCTCGGACAAGAACTTCACCAGCTATCACAAGCAGCGCCTCGTGTTCCTCGACGAACTCAAGCAGCTGATCCCCGACCGGCTCGACCTGTTCGGGCGCGGCACACGCAGCATCGGCGACAAGGCCGAGGCGCTGTTGCCCTACAAGTATCACCTCGCGCTGGAGAACACGGGCGGGGCCGACACATGGACCGAAAAGCTGTCCGATCCCCTGCTGTGCTGGACCTTCCCGTTCTATGCCGGATGCACCAATCCGCAGGATTACGTGCCGGCCGACGCGTTGCGCCCCATCGATCTGACGCAACCCAAGGTCGCGGCACAGCAGATGGTGGACGACATCACCTCGAACCGCTGGCAATCCGCGCTGCCCGCAATCGCCGAGGCGCGCAAGCGTCTGCTGCACGACTGGAATCAGGCGAACCTGCTGGCCCGCGCGGCGCGTTTCGCGTTCGACCGCCCCGTCGCCGACCCCTCGGGCCGCCGCCGCCTGATCCGCTCCGAACGCTCCCTCTGGCCGGAGCCGGGCACGCGCGGCAGTCTGGGCCAATGGGCCCTGCGCGCCTCGCTCCTGCGTCTCGATCCGAAGATCGAGCTGCGGATGGACCGTTTGGTGCAATGGAACGACGAGTTGAAATCCGCCCGCAGACGGCGCCGCAACAAGCAGAAGGAAAGCCAATGAAAAAGGCCCTCATCACCGGGATCACAGGCCAGGACGGCGCCTATCTGTCGGAGCTTCTGCTGGACAAGGGGTACGAGGTGCACGGCATCAAGCGCCGCACCTCGCTGTTCAATACCGCACGTATCGACCACCTCTTCGACGGCCCTCCGGGGCAGGAGGGGCGCTTTGTCCTGCACCATGGCGACATGACGGATTCTTCGTCCCTGACCCGCATCCTGTCTGCCGTGCGCCCGGACGAGGTCTATAACCTTGCCGCGCAATCCCACGTCGCCGTCAGCTTCGAGGAACCGGAATACACCGCCAATTCCGACGCTCTCGGCCCTCTGCGACTGTTGGAGGCGATCCGGTTCCTGGATCTGCCGACGAAGTTCTATCAGGCTTCCACATCCGAGCTTTACGGCCTCGTGCAGCAGACGCCGCAGACGGAGGCGACCCCGTTCTACCCACGATCGCCCTACGCGGTGGCCAAACTCTATGCCTATTGGATCACGGTGAACTACCGCGAGGCCTATGACCTGTTTGCCTGCAACGGCATCCTGTTCAACCACGAAAGCCCCCTGCGCGGGGAAACCTTCGTGACGCGCAAGATCACCCGCGCGCTGGCCCGCATCAAGCTGGGCACCGGCGGTGTGCTCAAGCTGGGCAACATGGACGCGCTGCGCGACTGGGGCCATGCGCGCGACTACGTCGAGATGATGTGGCTGATGCTGCAACAGGACACGCCCGAGGATTTCGTCATCGCCACCGGCGTCCAGTATTCCGTGCGGGATTTCGTCCGTGCCGCCTGCGCCGCACTGGACATGCAGGTCACCTTCGAGGGCGAGGGGCTGGACGAGGTCGGTCGCGACGCGGATGGCAACGTGATCGTTGCGGTCGATCCGCGCTATTTCCGCCCCGCCGAGGTCGAGACATTGCTGGGTGACGCCGCCAAGGCCCGCGAGAAGCTGGGCTGGACCCCCACGACCCCGTTCGAGACGCTGGTGCAGGAAATGGCCGAGGCCGATCTGGCCGAAGCCCGGATCGAAAAGTCCAACCGGGAGGCCGCGCATGGCTGACTACGACCTGTCGGGCAAACGCGTGTTCGTGGCCGGGCACCGGGGCATGGTCGGATCGGCGATCCAGCGGCGTCTGGCCCCCGAGGGATGCGAGGTGCTGACAGCTACGCGCGACCAGATGGACCTGACCGATCAGACACAGGTCCGCGACTGGTTCGCCGCCAACCGCCCCGATGCGGCGTTCCTTGCGGCGGCGCATGTCGGCGGGATCATGGCCAACGATACCTATCCGGCGGATTTTCTTTACCTGAACCTGATGATCGAGGCGAACGTCATCCACGCCGCGCATCAGGTGGGCGTCGAAAAGCTGATGTTTCTCGGGTCCTCCTGCATCTATCCACGCCTCGCCCCGCAGCCGATTCCCGAGGATGCGCTGCTGACCGGACCGTTGGAGCCGACGAACGAGTGGTATGCCGTGGCCAAGATCGCGGGCATCAAGCTGTGCGAAGCCTATCGCAAGCAGCACGGGGCCGATTTCATCTCGGCCATGCCCACCAACCTTTACGGGACAGGCGACAATTATCACCCGACCAACAGCCACGTCCTGCCCGCCCTGATCCGCCGGTTCGATGCGGCGGTGACCGAGGGGGCGGCGGACGTGACCATCTGGGGCACCGGGTCGCCCCTGCGCGAATTCATGCATGCCGACGATTGTGCCGACGCGTTGGTCTTCCTGATGCAACACTATTCAGGGGCGCAGCACGTCAACATCGGCTCGGGGCAGGAGGTGTCGATCCTCGATCTGGCCCGCATGGTGGCCACGGCGACGGGCTTTGCCGGTGACGTCCTGACCGACCCGTCCAAACCTGACGGCACCCCGCGCAAGCTGATGGACAGCGGGCGGCTGACGGCGATGGGCTGGTGCCCGTCCATCCCGCTGGCCGAAGGCATCGCACGCACGGTGAAGGAATATCGCGCCCTCTGACAGCCGTGCCTTTGGCCTGAGATGCCTTGGCTGGTCCGGGGCCAAAGTCCCGACGGCGCGGCGTCGATCAGACGGCGATCCAGCTGTCGGGCAGGATGTCGTGGTTGGTCTGTGCCAGGGCGGCAAACCAGACAGCGGGGGCGGCAACCACCTTGTCCGGGCGTGGGTTCAGCCAAGCGCCCCACCAGCTGAAGGTGGAATTGGCCACGATATGATGGCGGCAGGTCGACATCAGGGCCAGGTCTTCGTGCCCCGCGTCCGGGCCGTTGTGGCCGACGACGGCCATTTCCGCATCCAGGTGCAGGTGATCACGCACCCAATCGGGATCGTCGGAAAACGCATAGAGGCGCGGGCGCGCGCCCATCCGATCGGTCACCGCTTGCAGCGCGCGGGCATAATAGGCCGCGTCGCAGGTGCCATGGTTGCCCGCCGACAGGTAATCGCCCCGCCGCACATGCAGGGATACGGCCAGCGGGTCCTGCGCGATACGGGCCTGCCATGCGGCGCTTTCGAATGACAGCGGCTCAGTCAGGGTCAGGTCGCGGCGGATGGTGTCGGCGATGCCTGCGAAATACCGCTCCGACTGGAAATAGCCGTGCAGGTAGCTGCCGTCCGGGGCCTGCATCACGCGCGGATCGAAGCCCAGACCCGCCTCGCGCAGCAGGCGGCCACCCATCGCCCGCCACGCGGCATAGCGCAGCGGTCGACCCTTGCGGTCGGGCGGCAAGGCCGGGTCGGACGCCACGTCGATGGCGTAACGGTGCAGGGCAAACCGGTTGTGCCCGCCCCGCCGATCCGTATCGCGCGTGTCGAGGGCCAGGGGCACACCCCGCGCTGCCGCCACCGCGCGGCCCGTGGCGTATTGGAACATCTGGTTGCCCAGACCCCCGAAGAGGCGTTGCGTGATCATTCCCGGTTCTTGCCAAAGCCCCGCGTCAAAGACCATAGCAGGCGCATGGCCGATCTGATCGTCACCAACCTGAACCCCAATTTCACCGGCGTCTCCGCGACGGCGGCCGGGGTCGTGCGCGGACAGGCGGAACTGTATGACATGGCGCTGGCCGGTCATCCCCTGCCGGGGTGCCCCGATCCCGTCACCGTCGCGGGGGCCCGTGCCCTGTCGCGCGATCCCGGTGCGCGACCCTTCACGATCTGGCACGTCCGCCGCAACCCCGAGATGCGGGCCGGCATCTGGGCGCGCGACGTGCTGCGCCTGCCGATCCGGCTGGTGTTCACCTCGGCGGCGCAGCGGCGGCATTCGGCCTATCCCCGCTGGCTGATCTCGCGCATGGACGCCGTGATCGCCACGACGGCGGAGGCAGCGACATACGTGCCGCATGTCCGCGCGGTCGTGCCCCATGGTGTCGATGTCGACCGATGGTGCCCTGCGACGGACCGCGAGGCCGCCTGGGCCGCGACGGGTTTTCCGGGCCGTGTCGGCGTGGCCTGTATCGGGCGCATCCGGCCCGAGAAGGGCACCGACCGTTTCGTCGAGACGATGCTGCGCCTGCTGCCGGATCGCCCGGACCTCACCGCGCTGGTGATCGGGCGAGCCGGGCGAAGCCATTCTGCCTTCGAGGCGGGCTTGCGCGCCAAGGCGGAGGCCGCAGGGTTGGCCGACCGGCTGCTGTTTCCGGGCGAGATCGCCGCCGACAGGATGCCGGCGCTGATGCGTGCGCTGTCCGGGCTTGTCGCGCTGCCCCGCTATGAAGGGTACGGCATGACACCACTGGAGGCGATGGCTTCGGGCGTCCCGTTCGTCGCGACCGATACCGGGCATTTTCAGGCGTTCGCCGGGCGCGACGCGGGTCTTGTCATTGCGAACGACGGGGATGTGGCCCCGGCGGCAGCGGCGCAGGTCGCGGCCCTTCTGGCGGCGGGGGATCTGATGGCCCGTGCGGCCCGCGCGCGCGCCGT
Source organism: Jannaschia sp. 2305UL9-9 (assembly GCF_041403465.1). NCBI lineage: Bacteria > Pseudomonadati > Pseudomonadota > Alphaproteobacteria > Rhodobacterales > Roseobacteraceae > Jannaschia > Jannaschia sp. 2305UL9-9. The sequence goes on along the minus strand of NZ_JBGEHM010000002.1, from coordinate 95,282 downwards.
CGCGTCCTATGGGATCGACCGCGAGGTGGCGGGAATCGGTGCCGTCTACGATATGCTCTGGGATGGAGAGGCATCATGAAGGTCGAAGGCGGGCTGATCATCCATCTTGCACGTGCTGCGGGCCGGCGGCCGGGTGTGGACCGCCTGCTGGCAGATTGCCCCGTGCCCTTGGTGGTTCTCGATGCGGTCGATGGTCGGGCGGCGGATGCGGATATGCTGGCCGCGTATGATCCGGACCTGCGTCTTGCCCCGCGCTATCCCTTCGCGCTGTTGCCGGCGGAGGTCGCCTGTTTTCTGAGCCATCGCGCCGCATGGGCACGCATACTGGCCGAAGGGTGGGATGCGGGGCTTGTCGTCGAAGACGACGCCGCCCTCGTGCCCGACACGTTCGTCCGCGCCCTCGAACTCGTCGAAGCGCATCCCGGCGACGGCGCGATCCAACTGCAGACCCGTGGGCCCCAGTCTGGTGTCGTGATCGCCAGCAAGGCGGGGCTGGAATTGCGAAAGCAGGACCTGCCACCGCTGAGGACGACCTGCAGCATCTATTCGCGTTCGGCGTGCGAGCGGCTGCTTGAGGCATCCACTACGTTCGACCGGCCTGTCGACGTGTTCCTGCAGATGCATTGGGTCACGGGCGTTCACGTCACGTCGGTCTATCCTTCCGGCGTGTCGGAGGTATCGGGCGCGGGCGGATCGACAACGATCCAGAAATCCGATCGCAAGCTCTGGTCGAAATTGACGCGCGAAATCCGCAGGCCCCTGTTCCGGTCCGCAATGGCGCGCAGGGCTAGGCGGTAAGGGCGCGGGATTTCAAGGCCCTGTAGAAGGGTAGCGCAGCGCGCAGCATACCTGCCTGTTGCAGGCCCGGGGCAGGGGATTGCGCATCACGCGATCCTTCGCGGCTGGGCCACAGCATCTCGTCGGCCCAGGAAAGGCCCAGTTCGCGGCAAAGGTTTCGAAGAATTGCGCAAGGGGCGACTGTCAGATCCTCCATGTCGATCACGATGCCCCCGAACCTGTCATGAAGCGTGGCCTGCATCCCGAGTATCAAACCGGTTTTCGCCCCTCCGACCCGGTCGGTGTCAAGGATCTGGAGGATGCGGGCCGGGTGGTGGATCAGGTGAAGGTGGACGGCGTCTTCGCACGCGTGATCGGGCAATCCGGTGGCCGCGGGGTCGATCACATGGCTCAGATAGGAGTGGACTTTCGGCGCCGTCATTCCGGTCCGGGGAATGGTCTGCATCCTCCGGTCAGAGCTTGGGGCGCGTTCGTCATCCGTATGGACCGGTCCGGCCGTCACTTCGAAATCGGGACGACGGCGGAAAGCCTGCGCCATGTCGCATCGTAGGTCCTGCGATGCTGTCCACCCGATAATCCTCATCAGCAAACCCAAGCCCGGAAACAGACCGCGTGGCCTTGGCGCATTCTCGGGCATCATGGGCCGCGAGGTCCAGACCAATCGGTCCGGCGGGTTGTATCTGCCTTGCCTGAGACCCCACAAAAAAGCGCCGCCCCCGGTGTCAGGGGCGGCGCGAGTGGCATCATGACCGATGGATCATGCCAGCAGGTCGAACGTCTCGCCCGCGACGGTGACGTTGATCTGCGTCTGATCCGCGCCGTCGATCAGCGCCCAGAGGATCTGGCCCGTCGGCTCGTAGGTCACGAAGGCTTCTTCGATTCCGGCATCCCCGGCATTCGCGGTCATGGCGTATTGCACGAGGAAGTCATCCGCCGTGGCCGTTGCATCACCACCGAAGACGAAGGTGTCGGAGGCGCCGTCGAAGTCCTGTACGAAGTCCGTACCATGACCTTCGACCCCGGCGTGGAACACCTTGTCGGCGCCCGATCCGGTATTGATCCGGTCATTGCCGAAGCCACCGTTGATGAAATCATCCCCGGCACCGCCGACCAGCAGGTCGCCGCTGGACCCGCCGGACAGAACGTCGTCGCCGTCCTGACCCACGAGGGTATCGCCACCTGCGCCACCTGCGACGGTGTCATCACCTGCGCCGCCATACACGATGTCGAAGCCGTCACCGGCGTCGAGGTCGTCGTCACCCGTGCCACCGTCGACGAAGTCCGCGCCGCCACCGGCCTTGATGGTGTCGTCGCCCGCGTCGCCGCGCAGGGTGTCGGTACCGCTGTCCCCGATCAGGATGTCGTTGCCGTCACCGCCCGAGGCGAAGTCCGCGCCGCTGCCGGTATGGGTGTTGCCGAAGCCGTCGTCGCCATCGGCCCAGGATCCGACGTGGATCTCGTCGTTGCCAGCCCCGCCGAAGATCATGTCGGACCCGTCGGCCATGGGATCGAACGTCTCGCCGGTGGCGGTCGCGACGCGGCTTTCGTCGTCGCCGGTGATGATGTCATCGCCTGCGCCGCCGTTGATGGTGTCGTCACCAGCACCACCGGCATAGGCGTTGTCGTAGTCGTCGATGCTCAGCGATCCGGCTGCCTTGGCGTCCGCCGCGTTCTCGGCGTTGTCCGTGTCCGACCCTGCGTTGATCAGGTCGTTGCCCGCGCCACCCGAGACGGCATCCGCACCACCCCCGGCGACGATGGTATCGGCCCCGGCCTCACCCAGCAGGGTGTCGTTCCCGCCGTCACCGATCAGGATGTCATTGCCATCCTGGCCATTGGCAAAATCGTCCATCATGCCGGTGTGGGTGTTTTCGAAGCCGTCGTCGCCATCGGCCCAGGATCCGACGTGGATCTCGTCGTTGCCAGCCCCGCCAAAGATCATGTCGGACCCGTCGGCCATGGCATCGAACGTCTCGCCCGTGGCGGTGGCCACGCGGCTTTCGTCGTCGCCGGTGATGATGTCATCGCCTGCGCCGCCGTTGATGGTGTCGTCACCGGCACCACCGGCATAGGCATTGTCGTAGTCGTCGATGGTCAGCGACCCTGCCGCCTTGGCGTCCGCCGCGTTCTCGGCGTTGGTATCACGCGCACCGCCGTCGATCCGGTCGTTTCCGGTGCCGCCCGAAACGACATCGCTGCCTGCGCCGCCTTCGACCGTGTCGTCGTTCGCGCCGCCCAGCAGGGTATCGTCACCCGGTCCGCCATAGATGCGGTCATCGCCCGCGCCGCCGTCGAACGTGTCGTCGCCACGGGTCAGGGCCGTCGTGATGCTGGACATGTCGAACTGATCGTCAAGGATGTCAAAGGCCTCGGTCCGGTCGATGGCCTCGATCTCGCCTGCGGCCGCAGGCAGGATCGGAACGACGCCGGACTGCGTGCCGTCGACTTCACCATCAGTCCCGGCACCGATCCCGGTCGGGACTTCGACGCCGTGCAGCACGATCTCGCGCAAGGTCAGCGGCATCAGGTCCTCGGAGGTGTAATCGTTGCCGAAGGGGCTGAAGAACAGATCGTCGTTTCCAAGATCATAGGACGCGAAGAACGCAAGGTCGCCGTTTGCATCCGCGAAGGGCAGGGCACCATCGGACCCCAGCAGGGTCAGGATGATGTCGCCATATTTGCCGAAGCCTTCGATCACTTCGACCATTCCGTCCAGATCGGCGTCGTCGAGGATCGTGGGCGTGGTCGCATCGGCCGGATTGCCGTCATCGTCGAACAGGCCGTGAATGTGCTGGGCATGCTGGATGCTGGGTGCCAGGCCTTCGGCAGACAGCGAGATGTTCAGAACGCGGGAGCCGTCGTCGGCGTCACCGACCGCGAGGATCGCGGAGCCATCGACACCGGAAGAATTGAGGGCGGAGAAATTCACTGCATAGAAGTCGTCTGCATCGTTCAGGAACGCGCCGAAGGATGCGAAATTCGTGCCGGGATTGGCCATCTGTGATCTCCCTGATCAGGTTGATTGTGCGGAAGGCACGAACACTGCGCAGCGAGAGTTTCAGTTTTGGAAAAGTTTTTTCGAAGCGTCGGGGCACAGCCTGTCACGACGGCGTGATTTGCAAGGGGGTCGGTCTTGCATCATGCTGAACCGAACAGTTCAGATGGCAGCGCAGGAGAATGCGATGACCCTATCCATCGGCAACAATCTTCGTCTGGCCCTCGTGGTCCTGTCGATCCTCGCGGGGATCGCGTTTCAGGAACACAAGTTGGAGCCGCACGCCAATTGCGGCGTCTGCATCGAGCGGTCCGAGAACGGCTGATCCCTTCATCGACGGGCGTTGCGGTGCCCGTCGATCGGCATGCCCGCAAGGATCAGTAGAAGGCCGCGGCGTTGTTGATCAGGATCGTGCGCAGGGCGAAGATACCGAAGATCACGACCAGCGGCGCAAGATCCAGCCCCCCCATGTTCGGCAGGGCCCGGCGGATGGGGGCGTAGACGGGTTCGACCAGACGGTTCAGGCCATCCCAGATCTGGGCGACCAACGGCTGCCCCAGATTCAGCACGCCGAAATTGATCAGCCACGACATGATGATGTGGATCAGGATGATCGTCTGCGCGATGGACAGCGCGAACATGATGATCTGGAACAGCGATTGCATTGACGGACCTCTGGCTATTGTGCCCCTGACTTAGGCATCCGTTGGCACGGGGGCAAGCTGACGCTCCGTTCAACTTGACGTCGGGGTGGTGCAGGATCACGCAGCAGGCATGTATCCGTTCATACGCCTTCTGCTGCAGCTGCTCCGAAACCGTCGCGCACCGACCATGGGCGTCACGGAGGAGCATGTCAGTCATCACCTCTGCCTGCCCTGGGATCTCGATGGTTTCTTCGAGCTCAACAACGGTCGCACCCTGACGCTGTACGATCTGGGCCGGTTCGGGGCAGGCGCGCGCATGGGCCTGATGACGGCGCTGGGCAAGCAGGGTTGGGGCCTCGCGGTCGCCGGGTGCAGCGTGCGCTATCGCAAGCGGGTGACGGCATTCCAGCGGATCGAAATGCGCACGCGCTGCGTTGGCTGGGACGCGCGGTTCATCTATATCGTGCAATCCATGTGGGTGCGCGGCACCTGCACCAGCCAGGCGTTGTTGCGCACCGCGGTCACCTCGCCCAAGGGCACGGTGCCACCGGAACAGGTGCTGGCCGCGCTGGGCTGGGACGCGCCCACGCCCGAGCTTGAGCCTTGGGTCGCGGCCTGGATCCTGGCCGAGGGCGAACGCCCCTGGCCCCCGGTGCCGGCCTCCTGATCAGTCGGGGCGCACCAGTTTCGCGACAACACGACGTGTCAGTGGCCCCACCAGCAGGACGGTCGGAAAGGCCACGATCCAGCTGCTGATCCAGCTGACGGCCCAGATGGCGCCGACGCCGTCGGACAGGCCAAGGGTGCGAAACGTCGCGATCGCCGACACGATTGCGGACATCAGGCCCGACAGGATCAGGCCGAACAGGATGGGGGCGAAACGGGCAGGCAGCATGGGAAACCTCGGGCATTTGTCGCGGTGCATGTTTGGCAGCTACGGCTGGCCCGGAAAAGCCTCCGACCTGCACAGATGTCCCGTCCCCCGCGCACGGGCCCTAGCGCAGGGCCGATGCGTCGATCATGGCAAAGAACGCCCCGCCGGAGCGGACCCCGAATTGTCCGTCGTGTTCCTCGCCGATCTCGACGAGGCGATAGAACGACTTGCGGTCGATCAGCGCCTCCAACCCTGCGCGCACCATGACGTAGGGCGACGGCTCTCCGTCCTCGGACAGGGCGACGCGGATGGGGTGGTCCGGGCCTGCGGTGACGGTATCGCCGACATTCGTCTCGAACGTGATGGCGTCATCGGTCGCCTCGAAATCCACGGCCACGAAGGGCGCGTCCTCGACCGTGATGCCGACCTTCTCGACCGGCGTGACAAGGTAGGTCCGGTCCCCCTCCCGCTTGAGAATGGAGGCAAAGAGCCGCACCAAACCCGGTCGCCCGATGGGGGTGCCTTCGTGGAACCATGTCCCGTCGCGCTTGATCACGATGTCGATTTCACCGCAGTAGGGCGGGTTCCAAAGATGCACCGGGGGCGCCCCGCGTCTGCCTTCCTTTGCGGCATTTTTCGCCGCCGTCAGGAGAGAGGTCGCCGATGGGATCACTCGATGGTGTTCGCTCATTGCTCTTTGCCCTTTGGTCCGTCAGCCATATCTATGAAACAAGATAAGCCGGGCAGGAGCGATGCAACCATGGAAAACGCAAATGGGTCGGGCGACCTCTTGAACGAGATCGAAACGCTTGGCGCGCGGCTGGGGCAGGCGCGGTCCGAAATCGCGACGCGGGTGATCGGGCAGGATCGGGTGGTCGAACTGGCGCTTGCGGCGATGCTGTCCGGCGGCCACGCCCTGTTGATGGGCCTGCCGGGTCTTGGAAAGACCCTGCTGGTCGAAACCCTGTCCACGGTCATGGGGCTTGACGGCAACCGGATCCAGTTCACGCCGGACCTGATGCCCTCGGACATCCTCGGGTCGGAAGTCCTCGAAACCGCCTCGGACGGAAGCCGGGCCTTTCGCTACATCGAAGGGCCGATCTTTGCCCAGCTGCTGATGGCGGACGAGATCAACCGGGCCTCTCCGCGTACGCAGTCGGCCCTGTTGCAGGCCATGCAGGAACGCGAGGTGACGGTCGCAGGTCAGACCCGCAAACTGCCCGCGCCGTTCCATGTCCTCGCCACCCAGAACCCGATCGAGCAGGAGGGGACATATCCCCTGCCGGAGGCGCAGCTGGACCGGTTCCTTGTCAAGATCGACGTCGAATACCCGGACCGCGCGACGGAACGGGACATCATGCTGGCGACCACGGGCGCGACCGAGGGCACGGCGCGCCGCGTGTTCGACGCCGAGGGTCTGATCGCCGCGCAGGCCGTCGTGCGGCGGATGCCTGTGGGGGACGGGGTGGTGGACAGGATCCTCGACCTCGTGCGGGCCTGTCGCCCGGACGACGAGGCGGCGCCCGACGCGGTGCGCCGCCATGTCGCCTGGGGGCCCGGTCCGCGCGCGGCGCAGGCCCTGATGCTCCTCGCACGTGCGCAGGCCCTGCTGGAGGGGCGTCTGGCACCGGATGTCGAGGACGTGGCCCGTTTGGCCGGGCCTGTCCTGTCGCACCGCATGGCCCTGTCGTTTGCCGCCCGTGCCGAGGGTGTCGTGCTGGATGACGTGATCGCAGAGGTCGCGGGCCGCGTCATGTCCGTCAACCGGGCCGCCTGATTTGGAGGCGACGCTCCATACCCCTGCCAGTCTGCGTGCGCGGTCCGAAAAGGCCGCCGCCGGTCTGCCCGGCCTTCTGATGTCCGCCGAACGGTTGGCGGCCACGATCCTGCTTGGGGACCATGGGCGCAAAAGGGCCGGTGCCGGAGACAACTTCTGGCAATATCGCGCGGCGCAGCCGGGCGATGCGCGACGGGCCATCGATTGGCGGCAATCCGCGCGGGGTGACGGGCATTTCGTCCGCGAAACCGAGTGGCAGGCGGCGCAGTCGCTGATGCTCTGGGTCGATGACGCGGCCTCCATGCGGTTTGCGGGGGGCGATCGTCCGTCCAAGTTGCGCCGGGCGCAGACCCTCGCGCTGGCCCTTGCCGTTCTGGCGATCAAGGGCGGCGAGCGCACGGGTCTGGCCCAACTGCCCGAACCGCCACGCGGTGGCCGGGCGCAACTGATCCGCATGGCAGGTGCCCTGATGGATGGTGATGGGGTCACGGATTACGGAAGCCCCCGACCGCAGGTCATGCCGATGGGGGCGCGGGCCGTGTTCCTGTCGGATTTCCTCGGCGACCCCGCCCCCCTGACGGAGGCCCTGACCAGCGCCGCGGACCGGGGGGTGACAGGGGTTCTGGTGCAGGTTCTGGACCCGGACGAAGAGGCGTTTCCCTATGACGGGCGCACGGTGTTCGAATCCATGTCAGGCGCGGTCCGGTTCGAGACCCTGAAAGCCGACCGCCTGCGCGATGCTTATCTGGACCGGTTGGCCCAACGGCGGGCGGCCTTGCGTGATCTGTGTGCCCGCACGGGGTGGCGGTTTCAGGTGCATCATACCGGCGGCCCTGCCGAGACGGCCCTGTTGCCCCTGTATGCAGCGTTGGAGAAACGCAGATGAGCGGTTTGCTCGCATCGCTTGCGTTCACGGCGCCGCTGCTGCTGACCGCGCTGATCGTCCTGCCGATCCTGTGGTGGCTGCTGCGCGCCGTGCCGCCCGCGCCCATCCGGCGGCGGTTTCCCGGTATCGTCCTGCTTCTGGGGTTGCAGGATGATGAAAGCCAGACGGCGACGACGCCATGGTGGCTTCTGCTGCTGCGCATTTTCGCCCTGGCCGCCGCGATCATCGGATTTTCGGGCCCCGTTCTGAACCCGCGGGCCGCAGGCACGGGATCCGGGCCGCTGTTGATCGTGATGGATGCAAGCTGGGCCTCGGCCCGCGACTGGCCGGACCGCATGGCACGGGTCGAGGAAGTCTTGCGCGATGCCGCCCGCGCCGGACGCGTGGCCGCCGTCCTGCCCCTGACCGACCCGCTGCCGGAGGAGATCCCCTATCAATCCGCGAATGCGTGGATCGAACGCCTTCCGGGACTGGAGCCGCGGCCGTGGGCGCCGGATTATGCCGCGCTGGCGGATCTGGATGTCGGCGGCGCGGAGGTCGTCTGGGTCTCCGATGGTCTGGACCGGCCGGGTCGCGATGCCATTGCCGCGCGTGTCATCGAAGGGGACCGCCCGGTCATCGGCCTGACGCCCGCGACCTATGCCGATGGGGAAATCACGCTGCGCGCCCTGCGGTTGGGGGACAGCGGGGCCCGCAGTGTGGCGGTGAATGTCATCGGCCCCGCACCAAACGGCGCCGTGACGCAATTGGCCACCGCCGACATCGGGTTCGAGTCCGGCGCGGACACGGGCGAAGTGGCGCTGACCTTGCCGCCTGACCTGCGCAACCGCGTGCAGCGGTTCGAGATCGCCGGCATCCGTTCGGCCGGGGCGGTGACGGTGACCGATGACAGTCTTGCGCGCCGTCAGGTGGCGCTTCTGACCGATGCAGGTGACGAGGCGCAGGACCTGCTGTCGCCTCTCTATTATCTGCGCCGCGCGTTGGAGACGACGGCGGACCTGATCGAGGGGGACTTGTCGACGATCCTGCCCGCCGATCCCGATGTCCTCGTCTTCGCCGACGTGGCGCGCCTGTCCCCGTCCGAGGCGCAGCAGGTCGGGGAATGGGTGCGCGATGGTGGCCTGCTGCTGCGGTTCGCCGGGCCACAGGTCGCCGCCTCGGACCTGTCGCGCGACACGGAGGAGGCGTTGATGCCCGTCCGTCTGCGCAGTGGGGGACGGACCATCGGCGGTGCGCTGAGCTGGGGCGAACCGAAGGCCCTTCGCCCCTTCGGTCCCGACAGCCCGTTCTTCGGCCTGTCCGTCCCCGAAGAGGTCACGGTGACCAGTCAGGTCATGGCCCAGCCCGATCCGACGCTTGCCGAACGGTCGATCGCGGCCCTGGCGGACGGCACGCCGCTGGTCACCCGCAAGGCCCTTGGGCAGGGACAGGTCGTCCTGTTCCATGTCACCGCGAATGCGGAATGGTCGTCGCTGCCCTTGTCGGGCCTGTTCGTCCAGATGTTGGAGCGCATGGCCGTATCGACCCGCCCCGCCGCCCCGAGTGCCGAAGATCTGGAGGGGACGACATGGGCCCCCCGTGTCGTTCTGGACGGGTTCGGCACCGTGCGCGATGCCGGGGCGATGGCCGGGGTCGATGGCGCCGACCTGATCGAGCCGGTCCTGTCAGGCGATCTGCCCCCCGGTGTCTATGCCGGGCCGTCGCAGTCGCTGGCCGTAAACGTTCTGGGGCCGGAGGCCACGCTGGCGCCCGCGTCTTGGCCCGCCGGCACGTCGGTCGAAGGATTGGCCCGACAGCCGGAGACGAACCTCATGCCCTATCTTCTGGCCCTCGCGCTTGCGCTGCTGACGGTCGATATCCTTGCCTCTTTGTGGTTGGGCGGGCGACTGCGGCGGGGCACCGTCACGGCGGGGCTTGCGCTGTTGCTGATGACGGGTGCGCCGCAAGATGCCACGGCACAGGAAGGGCCGATCCCGTCCGAGGTTTCGCTGGCCTATGTGCTGACCGGCGACACGCGGATGGATGACGTGTCCGAAGCGGGTCTGCGCGGCCTGTCGGACGTTCTGGCGCGCCGCACCTCGGTCGAGCCGTCGCCGCCGACGGGTGTCGATCTGGAACAGGATGAACTGGCGTTCTTTCCGCTGCTTTACTGGCCAGTCTCCGAACAGCAGCCGATCCCCTCGGACGATGCCTACGCCAAGCTGAACCGCTACCTGCGCGGGGGCGGCATGATCGTGTTCGACACCCGGGATGCCGATATCGGCGGGTTCGGATCCTCGTCCCCGGCATCGGTCCGGTTGCGCGATCTGGCCGCGCCGCTGGATATCCCGCCTCTGGAACCCTTGCCCGCCGATCACGTCATGACGCGCAGCTTCTACCTGCTTCAGGATTTTCCGGGGCGCTACAATTCCCGCGATGTCTGGGTCGAAGCGAGCCCGCAGGTCGAACAGGTCGAGGGCATGCCGTTCCGCAATCTCAACGACGGGGTCACACCGATCGTGATAGGCGCCAACGATTGGGCCGCGGCCTGGGCGGTGGATGCGCAGGGCCGGACCCTGTTGCCCGTCGGGCGCGGTTTCGCCGGTGAGCAGCAGCGCGAGATCGCCTATCGCTGGGGCGTGAACCTCGTGATGCATGTGCTGTCGGGCAACTACAAATCCGACCAGGTTCATGTGCCTGCGTTGCTGGACAGGTTGGGAAACTAGGCGATGGCACGCGAGATCATCTTCGACCCCATGCTGCCCCTTTGGGCAATCGGCGCACTGGCCGGCATCGCGCTGGCGCTGTGCCTGCTGGCGGCGGCGCGGGGCCTGCCCGGCTGGTGGCTGCGTGCGGCATCCGTCGTGGCGCTGGCACTGGCGCTGGCGAACCCCAGCCTGCAGACCGAGGAGCGCGAGCCGCTGTCCGACATCCTGCTGATCGCGGTGGATGAAAGCGCGTCTCAGGCCTTGTCCGACAGGGGCGCGCAGACCGCGCAGGCGCTGGACGACCTGTTGGCGCAGGCCCGCGCGGACGGCCTCGACACCCGTGTCACGCGCGTGGGCGATGGGGACGGCGACGCGGGAACCGAAGTGATGACCGCGCTGGCCGAACTTCTGGCCGAGGTGCCGCGTGACAGGGTTGCCGGTGCCGTCATCCTGAGCGACGGACAGGTTCACGATGCCGATCTTGTCCCCGATCTTCCCGCCCCGCTCCACCTGTTGCGGACCGGCCGGACGGGCGATTGGGATCGGCGTCTGATCGTGTCGAACGCCCCCGCCTTCGCCATCTTGGACGAGGATTTCACGATCACCCTGCGGATCGAGGATCAGGGCGACGTTCCCGCCGACATGGGGGAGGAGGCGGAGATCTTCATCTCCGTCGATGGGGGGCAGCCACGCGCCTACCTGATCCCGGTGGGCGAGGATCTGGACCTGCCCCTTGCCCTGCCGCATGGCGGGTTGAACGTCATCGAGTTCCGCATCCCCGAAGCCGAGGATGAACTGACGGACCGCAACAATGCCGCAGTCATACAGATCAACGGCGTGCGTGACCGTCTGCGGGTTCTCCTCGTCAGCGGAGAGCCGCACCCCGGCCAGCGGACCTGGCGCAACCTGCTCAAGGCGGATTCCTCCGTCGACCTCGTGCATTTCACCATCTTGCGCCCGCCGGGCAAGCAGGACGGTGTGCCGGTGACCGAACTGTCGCTCATCGCCTTTCCCACGCGGGAGCTGTTCTTCGACAAGATCGACGAATTCGACCTCATCATCTTCGACCGCTATCAGCGGCGCGGCATCCTGCCCTCCATCTATCTGGAAAACGTGCGCAACTACGTCGATCAGGGCGGTGCCCTGCTGGTTGCCGCCGGGCCGGACTTTGCCAGCGCGGACAGCATCTATCGCTCTCCGCTCGCGCCGATCCTGCCGGGGGCGCCGACGGCGATCGTTCTGGAGGACGGGTTTCTGCCGCAGGTATCGGAAACCGGCGAAAAGCACCCGGTGACCGAAGGCCTGCCGGCCGATTTCGGGGTGGACGGCGACCCTTGGGGACGCTGGTTCCGTCAGGTGCAGGTCGAGGCCGGCGCGGATGCGGAGGTCGTGATGACCGGTATCGGGGAGGAACCCCTGCTCCTGCTCGACCGGGTCAAGGCGGGGCGCGTCGCGCTTCTCGGGTCGGATCATGTCTGGCTGTGGGACCGCGGCTATGAAGGCGGCGGCCCGCAGGCCGAGCTTTTGCGCAGGCTTGCCCACTGGCTCATGCAGGAGCCGGAACTGGAAGAGGAGGCGCTAATCGCATCGGCCATCGGTCAGGAGGTCACGGTCACGCGCCGCACCCTGGGCGAGGCGCCCGAGACGGTGACCGTGACGGCCCCGGACGGCACCGAAGAGGTTCTGACCCTGCAACAGGAGGCCCCGGGGCGCTTCACGGCGCGCTTCGTCGGTGAGATGCAGGGCCTGTACCGTTTGTCCGAAGGCATGCGCCAGGCGGTCATCGGTCTGGGGCCCGCGGCCCCGCGGGAATTCGTGGAAACCATCGCGACGGATGACATTCTGGCAGATGCCGTGGCGGCGCGGAACGGCGGGGCCCTCGCCCTCGAAGAGGGAACACCCGACCTGCGCGAGGTTCGGGCAGGGCGGGTCGCCGCCGGGCGCGGATGGATCGGCTGGACCCCGAGGGGTGCCTATCTGACGGCGGATGTGCGGGTCGCGTCGCTGGTGCCTGCCTGGCTTTTCCTGTTGTTGGCCGCCGGATTGGCAACATGGGCATGGCTGCGCGAAGGCCGGAGCTGAGCAGGCTGCGGTCCGAGGCGTGTCTTGCAGGATGCCTGAAACCCACCCGCGCGGGCGGGCGCAGCGGATGACCTTGCCCCAGACGTCGGTTTTTGATTTTACAATCTACCTGAGCGTGTGTTTCGCTCCGCCGGTCGGGGTCGTGGGAACGGGACCCGATGTCATTCAGGGAGGATGAACAGATGATCACCCGTCGCACGCTGACCGGTCTTTTGGGCGGCACGGTCATGGCCATGGTTGCGGTGCCGGCCATGGCGCAGGACGTCACCTTGAAGTTGCATCAGTTTCTGCCTGCGCAGGCGAATGTGCCCAAGCTGATCCTCGATGTCTGGGCCGACAGCATCGAAGAGGCGTCCGGCGACCGCATCAAGGTGACACGCTACCCGTCGATGCAACTGGGCGGCAGCCCGCCGCAACTGATGGATCAGGCGATTGACGGCGTAGCGGATGTGATCTGGACCGTCGTCGGCTATACGCCGGGCCGCTTTCCGACCACCGAGGTATTCGAACTGCCCTTCATGGTCAGGGACGCGCGCGCCGCGTCTGCCGCCTACTGGCAGATGTACGAATCCCACATGCAGGAGGAATTCGCGGACGTCCACGTCCTCGGGACGTGGGTGCACGGGCCCGGAATGATCCATGCCAGCAGCGCAATCCATACGCCGGACGACATGCAGGGCGTGAAGATCCGGGGCGCAACCCGCATGGTCAATCAGCTTTTGCAAACGCTGGGTGCCACCCCCGTGGGGATGCCCGTCCCCGCCATCCCGGAGGCATTGTCGAAGGGCGTGATCGATGGCGCCACCATCCCATGGGAAGTGACCGGATCCCTCAAGGTGCCCGAACTGGTGGATTTCCATACCGAGTTCGAGGGCAATCACCTATACAACCTGACCTTTGTCCTGGCGATGAACAAGGACACCTACGAGGGCCTGCCCGCCGACCTCAGGGCGGTGATCGACGACAACTCCGGCCTGGCGTTCTCGGTCTTTGCCGGGGGCACGCAGGAAGCGTCGGATGGCCCCGCGCGAGAGGCCGCAGTGGACAACGGAAACGAGATCATCACCGTGTCCGAGGCCGACGCACAGGCCTGGGTCGAGGCCGCGCAACCGGTCTACGACAGCTGGATTGCCGAAATGTCCGAGCGCGGGATCGACGGTCAGGCCCTGATCGACGAGGCGCGACGGTTGATGGACGAGTTCGAAGGCTGAGGAAAACATGACGCCGCAAAGGGGTCGCGCCTGTTCCGGTGCGGCCCCTTTGTCTATAGGGCCGCAAGGTTCGTACCGGGAAACGGGGGCAGATACATGCTGGGACGTGTCGTGGAGGCCTTGGCCCGCCTGATGGCCATACTTGGGGGGCTGGTCCTGACCGCGTTGATCGTGATGACCTGCCTGTCGATCACGGGCCGGTTCCTGAACGGCGTTCTGCATTCCGACATGATGGAGGGGGGCGCCTTGTCCAACTGGCTGCTGGCCTTGGGCATCGGACCGATCCAGGGGGATTTCGAACTGGTCGAAGCGGGCATGGCCTTCGTCATCTTCGCCTTCCTTCCGATCACCCAATTGCGCGGCGGCCATGCCTCGGTCGATATCTTCACCAATCGTCTGGGGGTTGCGCCGAACCGTGCAATCGCCGCGGTGTGGGGCATCCTGTTTGCCGCGGTAATGATCCTGATCGCGGTGCAATTGTGGGCGGGGACATCCGCCAAGATGCGCAATGGCGAGACATCCTACCTGATACAGTTTCCGATCTGGTGGGCCTATGCGGGGGCCTTGGTCGGGGCCGTCATCACCGCGATCACGGCCTGCTACGTGGCCTTGGTGCGGATGGCCGAATTGATCACCGGCGACGTCATCCTGCCGTCCGAAGGGGCCGGGTCATGAGCAGTGTGGAAATCGGTCTGTGGTCCTTTCCCGGCCTTCTCGTGCTGATCTTTCTGCGCGTGCCGATCGGTCTGGCCATGTTCGTGACCGGGTTGATCGGCCTCTACCTCGTGACCGACGGCAATACGGTCGCCCTGTCGCGGCTGAAGAACGAGACCTACTCGACCTTCTCCAGCTACTCCCTGTCGATCGTGCCGATGTTCCTGCTGATGGGGCATTTCGCGACGCTGGGCGGGATGTCCAGCGCGCTTTTCCGCGCCGCCGAGGGGTTCCTCGGTCATCGGCGCGGCGGGGTGGCCATGGCCGCCATCGGGGCCTGTGCGGGGTTCGGGGCGATCTGCGGATCGTCGTTGGCCACCGCCGCCACGATGGGGCGCGTCGCCCTGCCGGAGTTGCGCCGCTACGGCTATGACGGCGGGTTCTCGACCGCGACGCTGGCCGCGGGCGGCACGCTGGGCATCCTGATCCCGCCGTCCGTGGTGCTGGTGATCTATGCCATCCTGACCGAACAGAACATCGCCAAGCTGTTCCTCGCCGCTTTCATCCCCGGCATCATCGCGGCCTTGGGCTATGTCATCGCCATCTCGGTCTATGTGCGCATGAACCCTGCATCGGCGGGCACGCGCGATCCCATCCCGATGGCGCAGAGGTTCCGGCAACTGGCCGCCGTCTGGCCGGTTCTGGCCGTCTTCACCGCCGTTGTTGGCGGCATCTACGGCGGCATCTTCACCCCGACCGAAGCGGCGGCCGTCGGCGCGCTGGGCACCGGGCTGGTCGCTTTGCTGAACGGGGGCCTGACGGGGCGCACGTTGATCGACAGCTTCATGGTCACGGCCAGATCCACGGCAATGATCTTCTTCATCGTGCTGGGTGCGGCGATCTACAACGGCTTCCTCGCCCTGACGCAGGTGCCGCAGGAAATGGCGGATTGGGTCGTCACCCAAGGTTATGCGCCAATGACGGTGCTGATCGTGATCCTGTGTTTCTACCTGGTCTTCGGTTGCCTGATGGACAGCCTGTCGATGATCCTGCTGACGGTGCCGATCTTCTTTCCCGTGATCTCGGTGCTGGATTTCGGCCTCGTCGACCTGATCACGATGCAGCATGACGCGGCGCGCGCCGCCCTTGCCACGGCGGTCGATCTGGCCCCCGACGTGCGGGCGGAGATCGAGGCGCTGATCGCGGCGGGCGCCGAGATCCCGCGCGCCCTGCAAAGGGAAATCGACATCCGCGTCACGCAATCCGTCGCCGACCGCGCCGCGTTGGAGCAGACGGCGATCTGGTTCGGCATCCTCGTCCTGATCGTGGTGGAGGTCGGGTTGATCACCCCGCCGGTGGGGATGAACCTGTTCGTCATCAACGCGATGGACCGGACCACCCCGATGATCCAGACATACCGCGCCGTGCTGTATTTCATCACGTCCGACATCGTCCGGGTCGCCCTTCTGCTGGCCTTCCCGGCGATCACGCTGTTCCTGATCTGACGGGTCCGGGGGCGCTCAGTTCAGCGCCTCCGGCAGCCACAGTGCCAGACCCGGCAGGGCGATCAGGGCCGCAACCATCAGCAGCATCATCGCCACGAAAGGCACGGCGCCCAGCATCACCTCGGACAGGGTGCCCGACCGGCGCGCCCCCTGCACCACGTACAGGTTCAGGCCGACAGGCGGCGTGATCAGCGCCATTTCGATCAGCACGATCATCAGGATGCCGAACCAGATCGGGTCATAGCCCTGTGCGACCACCAGAGGCACGATGATCGGGATGGTGACGACCATCAGGGACAGCGTCTCGATGAAGAAGCCCAGCACGATATAGAGGACCACGACCACGAGGATCGTGCCCAGCGGGCCAAGGCCCATGCCGTTCATGAACTCCGTGATCTCGCGGCCCAGACCGGCCGAGGCGAGGGTGAAGTTCAGGAAGGACGCGCCGATCACGATCAGCATGATCATCGCGGTGATCTTGACCGTGCCCAGCAGTGCCTCGCGCAGCATGGACAGGCTGATGCCCCCGAAGGCGCCCGCGATCAGGAAGGCGCCTGCGACGCCGACGGCGGCGGCCTCGGTCGGAGTGGCCCAGCCCTGATAGATGGATCCCACTATCAGGCCGAACAACACGATGATCGGCCCCAGATCGACAAGCGCGCGCAGCATCTGCGCCAATGGGAAGGTCCGCCGCACCCCGCCGAGGGACGGCTTGATCGCGCAGATCACCACGACCACCGCCATGAACGCCAGCGCCAGCAGCAGGCCGGGGATCAACCCGGCAAGGAACAGGCGCGGGATCGAGGTCTGCGTCAGGAAGCCGTAGACGATCAGGTTGATCGACGGCGGGATCATGATGCCCAGCGTGCCCCCGGCGGCGATGGCGCCCGAGAACAGCTTGGGATCATAGCCCAGCTTTTCGGCCTGCGGCATGGCAACCGTCGCCACGGTCGCGGCAGTCGCCACCGACGAGCCCGAGGTGGCGGAAAACATCGTCGCCGTCGCAATGTTGGCATGCACGAGGCCACCGGGCAGCCAGCTGACCCAGCGGTCCAGCGCGGCGTAGGTCCGCGCAGCCACGCCCGACCGCACCAGCAGTTCGCCCAGCAGGACGAAGAACGGCACGGCGATCAGGGTGGCGGAGTTCGAGGACGACCACACCATGTTGCCGAGGCCCCGCGACAGGGGGAACGCCGAAAAGAACGTGTCCACCCCGAACCCCAGCAGGAACAGCACGATCCCCACCGGGATCGACAGGGCGAGCAGGCCAAGCAGACCGACACCGACGGCCCCGATCATTGCAGCATGTCCTGTTCGGCAAAGGCGCCGATGGCGGCCTCGCTGTCCTCGAACCGACCGCGGACGACCATCGACAGGGCCAGCAGGGTCAGGACGCAGGACATCACCGCGAACCAGACCCAGCCCGCGAACCACGGCACCTGCACCCAGGCCAGCGGTGTCTCCAACGGCGTGTTCGCGCGGCTGCCGTTCGACAGGGAGCGTTCGAGAACGGGCCAGCACTTGACCGCGATGAAGACGACCGTGCCCGACAGCACGATCATAGAAAAGATGTCGGCCAGCGCGCGCACCATGGTGCTGCCGCGCTGACGCAGAAGATCGATGCGGACATGACCCAGTTCCAGCAATGTATAGGACATGCCCCAAGCCGTGGCGATCGCCATGGCATAGCCCGCGATCTCCTCGGTTCCCCCGAGGGAGGAGCCCAGACGCCGCATGATGATGTCGAGCAGGACGAACCCCGCGCAGGCCAGCAGCATCGCGCCCGTCACGATGGCAACGCCCGCGTTCAACCGCCGCAGCCGTCCGATCCACATCATCTCCGTCGTCTGGACCCCGGCGCTCATTCGATGGTGACGCCGACGACGGCCCCCACGCTGTCGTTCCAACGCTGCGCCCAGTCGCCGCCCGCGCGCTCGGCCCATTCGGGCAGGACCTCGGAGGTCAGGATCGTGCGCGCCTTCTCGAAGTCGGCGTCCGAGGCCTCGACCAGCACCATGTCGCGCGCCTCACCGGCGGGGCAGTCGCCGTTGCCGGTCAGGCAGGCGATGTCATCGACCAGTGCCGTCTGGGCGGAGGCCCACGCCGGGTCTTCGAAATCGGCCTTGATGGATGCGCTGATCGCCTCCTGCGTGGCGGCATCGAGACTGTTCCACTTGTCGAGGTTCATGGCCGTCACGACCGAATCCCAACCGCCCAGCGGCAGGGGCAGCAGGTGGGTCGACACTTCCCACCACCCGGCGGAATAGCCCGAGCCGGCCCCGGTCACGGCGCAATCCACGACGCCGTTCTGAAGCGCACCCGGCACCTCCGAGAACGACACGTTCACGCCCTCGGCACCCAAAGCCTCCAGCAACTTGGCGGTCATGCGACCCGATGCCCGCACCTTCAGACCGACCATATCGTCCAGCGACGCGATCTCGTGGTTGCAGAACACGACCTGCGGCGGATAGGGCGCGATGGCCAGCACCTCGGCGTTGAACCGGTCGCGGTAGATGTCGGATACCATGGGCTTGGCCGCTTCGACCATGCCGCGCGCCTCGTCGGCGGTCAGCGCCACCAGCGGCACGTCCAGCCCCTCCAGCTCGGGGGCATCTGCAACGGCATAATCGGCCACGGTCATCGCCACGTCATAGACGCCTTGCCCCAGCAGCGGATAGATGTCGCCCAGCCCGAGGTTCATCTGGTTGTGGGTCGTGAACTCCACCTCCAGACCATCCACGGCACCGGGCAGCGTCTCGGTCCAGAAGGGGGTCTCATACTGCTGGTTCAGGGGCAGGCTGGACCAGCTGCCCACGACGGACAGGGTTTCGGCCGCGGCAGGACCGGCAAGGGCCGCGCCAAGGGCAAGCAGGGAAATCGTCTGTTTCATGGGTGTCTCCGTGTTGTTGGTTTCATCGCCTGCCTTTGGTGACAGGGCGTCTTGGTATTGGTCATGCCGGGGGCAGGACGGTGGTCTCCGCATCCTCGGCCACATCCGCGATCAGCATATGACCGGGTGCGTGCGTGATACACAGTGGCAGGTTCGCCGCCTGCAGGACATTCTGCGGGGTGACGCCACAGGCCCAGTAGACGGGCACCTCGTCCGGCCGAATCTCGACCGGTTCGCCCCATTGCGGGGCACCAAGGTCGGAAATGCCGAAATTGGCGGCATCGCCCTGACCGATCGGCGCGCCATGCGCCTGCGGAAAGGCCGCAGAAATGCGCCAGGCGTCGGCGACCCGATCCTTGTGGATCGGACGCATCGTGACGACCATCGTGCCACCAAAGGGGCCCGCGGGCACGAGGTCGATGTTGGAGCGATACATCGGCACGGTGGTGTCCGTCTCGATGTGGCGGACGGGGATGCCCGCACCCATCAGGGCGTTCTCGAACGTGAACGAACAGCCAAGCGCCACGGTCACGAGGTCGTCCCGCCACAGTGCGGAGATATCCGTCACCTCTTCGGTCAATACGCCGTCACGAAAGACGCGATAGCGGGGCACATCCGTCCGGATGTCGATATCATGCCCGAGCGTCGGCATCATCGGATTACCGGTGTCGGAAACCCCGACCACCGGGCAGGGTTTGGGATTGCGCTGACAGAACCGCAGAAAATCGAGGGCATGGGCGGCGGGCAGAATGGCGAGGTTGCACTGCAACTTGCCGGGCGCGAGGCCTGCCGTATGCCGGTCGTAACGCCCGCGCCGGATCGCGTCTCGCACCTTCGTTGCGGGCAAGTCGCGCAGATCGGCATGGCGGAACGGCTCAGCAAGCATGGCAGGCTACCTTCGCAGGGTGTCCCTGCACCGTGGCATGCAGGACTTTTCCAAACAAATTTTCATTTTCGATAGCTTGTGATCGATTTTCCGGATCACCTCGCACGGTCATCGTGCCAGTTGCGTGCAACGTCCCGCGCAAGGTCCGCGCCGGTTTCCGCCAGATGGCTGCGCGGTTCCGTCAGATAGGAGGCCGTGAAGACCAATGGCGCGCAGGGCAGGCCGGGATCGAAAGCCTCGATCTGTCCATCCTGAATGACTGCGTTTGCCACGTCGGCGGGATAGGGTCCTACGGCGACGCCCGCCGCGATCATCCGCAGACTGGCCGAAAGGGACGCGCTGGAATACATCCGCACGCCCGGTCCGTGGGTGCGGGTCAATGCCTCGGACAATTCCCGATAGGGTCGGGTTCTGGTCGAATAGCTGATGACCGGCATCCGGGTCAGGTCGACCGGCCCCATGCCCGCCGCCTTGAACCAGCTGAGCGGGAAATCCGGCAGGGTGACGTTCTGGACAGTGAATTCCGACACCGGGCCCATCAGGAAGGCGAGGTCCAGCCCCCGTCCCAGAAGGGCGGACCGAAGGTTGAGCGATATGTCGACCGTCAGGTCCAGCGTCACGCGGGGAAATGTCGTGCTGAACGCCTTGATGAAGGCAGGCAGCCAGCTTTGCGCAATCGTCTCGGCGGCCCCGATGCGGAACAGGCCAGTCGCCTCTTCGGGGTCGGCGACACGCTTGCGGATTTCTTCTTCCACGAACAGCATCTGCTCGGCATAGGTCAGCAGGCTCTGCCCTTCGCGCGTCAGGATCAGGCCGCCCGGTTGGCGGTCGAACAACTGTCGGCGCAGCTCCGCCTCGAGGTTGGCGATCCGGCTCGAAACGGCGGGCTGCGACAGGTTCAGGCGCCCGGCGGCCCGCCGCACCCCGCCAAGGCGGGCGACCCAGAGAAATGTCCGCAACTGTTCCAGCGTCATGGCGCCCTCCGATCCGTCGGCACAGCCTAGCGGCCTTCGACACCATTGTCCGCACCATCGCGGCCAGCATGCCCAAGGTTGACGGCGGGCGCGTCGCCCGTGACACTTCCCGCTTTGTGACAACTGCGAAGGATAGGTCCTTGTCCCTGCCACGCGTGACGCTGCAATCGCTGGAGGCGTTCGAACGGGTCGCACGCACCGGTTCCGTTCAGGCGGCGGCGGCCGAGATGGGGCTGTCGATCTCCTCGGTCTCGCACCAGGTTGCGCGGTTGGAGGACCAGTTGGGCGCAACCCTTCTGGACCGCAGGCGCAGGCCCTTCGCCCTGACCCGCGAAGGACGGGAGGTCTTGCCGCATATGGCCGAAGCGCTGCGCCACTTGCGCCGCGCCAGCAGCGGCATGGCCATCGGTGGGCTGATGGGGGCCCGCTCCCTGCGCCTTGGCATCGTCGAGGATTTCGAAAGCCGGGTCACGCCCGACCTTGCCGTCGCCCTCGCCGCACAGATGCCGCAGGCGCGCCTGTCGATCCGCACGGTCATCAGCCACGAGGCCCCGGCCCTGTTGCGTCAGGATGCGCTCGACATGGCGCTCGTCTCGACCGATGCGGGGGCCGGGGCGGGGCTGCGCGTGGACCCCATCCTGCGTGATCCCTTCGTGGCCGCCCTGCCCGCCGATCTGCCGGAGGATCCGGCACGCCTGATCGCGGGGCAGGGCGGGCTGCCCTTCCTGCGCTTCAACCGCGGCCACATGATCGGCGCGCAGGTGGAGGCGCATCTGGCGCGCAACCGCGTCACCCTGCCGGACCGTTTCGCCTTCGACAGTGCGCAGTCGATCATGGCGGTCATCGCCAGCGGCGGCGGCTGGTCGATCCTGACGCCCCTCGGGTTCGCGCGGACCGAACGGTTCCAGGGCCAGGTGCGGTTGCACCCGCTGCCCCTGCCGTCATTCTCACGGAGCATCGCGCTCGTCTCCCGCCCCGATGGGGAAGGTCTGGTGGCGCAGGCCATCGCCCGTCTGATCCGCGACCTGACGCAGCGCGGCGCCGTCGACCCCGTGCTTGGCGGCCTGCCGTGGCTGTCGGGCGACTTTCGCGTCCTCGACCCCGCGCCATGAGGCCATTGCGTCAATCAGAGTTTCGAAGATATCGAAACTGCCGCCTCCGCGATTGACCCGGCCGCTGGTTGCGCCCTGATACCCACCGGGGCCGTGGCGCGCCCATCACTGCAACCGGAGGAACGAAGAGATGCGCGATCAGGCTCGGGTGGTGATTATCGGTGGTGGCATCGCCGGGTGTTCGGCCCTCTACCACCTTACGCAGGAGGGCTGGACCGACGTCATGCTGATCGAGCGGGATGAGCTGACCTCCGGCACGACGTGGCATTCGGCCGCGCAGGTCACGAACTTCGGCATGACGCAGACGATGGTCGGCCTGAAATCGCACTCCATCAAGCTCTACCAGGAACTGCGCGACGATCCCGAGTATCCCGTCGGCTACAACCACGGCGATGGCGGCATCCGCCTGGCCAACACCGAGGCGCAGATGGACGGCTATCGGCACTTCGCCTCCATGGCCGCCGGGATGGGCGTCGAATTCGAGGTGCTGGATGCTGAGGAATGCGCCCGCCGCCATCCCCTGATCTCGACCGACAACCTGCTGGGTGGCCTCTGGGACGGCAGCGACGGCCACATCGACCCCGCGCAATTGTGCCAGGCGCTGGCCCGCCGTGCGCGCCTTGCGGGGGCGGAGGTCAACCGCCACACGCCTGTCACCGGCCTGACGCAGCACGCGGATGCGACATGGACCGTCCACACCGAAAAGGGCGACGTAAAGTGCGAGATCGTCGTGAATGCGGGCGGCTACCGCTGCAACGAGATCGGCGCGATGATGGGCGTGCAGCACCCCGTCGCGTCGATGGAGCATCAGTATTTCCTGACCGAGGACATCCCGGCAATCGCCGAGGCCGGTCACCGCATCCCCCTGCTGCGCTGCCCGATCAGCGATTATTACTGTCGTCAGGAAAAGGGCGGCCTGCTGCTGGGCTTCTACGAACAGGATTGCCGCACCTGGGGGATGGACGGGATCGACCCGCATTTCACCAACGCGCTGTGCCCCGACGATCTGGACCGTGTGACCGACGTGCTGGAAGGCGCGTTCGAGCGGATGCCCTGCCTGACCGAGACGGGGATCCGCGAGGTCGTCAACGGCCCGATCACCTACACCATCGACGGCGCGCCGCTGGTTGGCCCGATCCCCGGCAAGCGGAACGCCTTCTGCATTATCGGTCTGCGCGCCGGTCTGGGTGAGGGCGGCGGCCACGGCTGGCTTCTGGCGCAGCAGATCGTGCATGGTGAGGCCGAATACGACACCTGGGGTCTCGACCCCCGCCGGTTCACCGGCCATGCCACGGTCGAGCTGACTGCACTCAAAGCAATCGAGGATTACCAGAACGAATTCCGCTTCCACTTTCCCCACGAACACCGCCCCGCCGGGCGCCCGATGAAGACGACCCCCCTGACGGCGGTGTTCGAGGCGGAGGGCGCCGAGATGGGCACCGTCAACGGGTGGGAGCGGATCGACTTTATCAAGCCGACCCGCGATTTCCACGAGACGCTGGGCTTCCGCTTCAACGAGGTGCAGGCCGTCGTCGCCGCCGAAGTGCAGGCCGTCGCCACCGGCGTGGGCCTGACCGAAGTCTCCGGCTTCAATCGCTTCGAACTGACCGGCACGGGCGTCCACGCCTTCCTCGACCGGATGATCTGCGGCGCGGTCACCAAGAAACCGGGCCGCGTCGGCCTCGGCTACCTTCTGAACCATCACGGCATGCTCAAGGCCGAGGCGACGGTCGCCAACATCCCCGCCTCCGACCGGGGGCCGGACCGCGTCTGGTACGGGTCAGCGGCGGCGTCCGAGTTTCACGACATGGACTGGCTGACCACGCACCTGACACCGGACGACGACGTTCAGATCCGGTCGCTGACCAACGATCAGACGATCCTCGTGCTGGCAGGGCCAAGGGCCCGCGATGTGTTGCAGGCCGCCGCGCGCGGCGACTGGTCCCGCGACGCCTTTCCTTGGCTGTCGGTGCGCGAGGCGCATGTCGGCATCGCCCCGGTCACCGTGCTGGGCGTCAGCTTTTCGGGCGAACTCGCCTACGAAATCCACGTGCCAAACCAATCCCTTGCTGCCGCCTATACCGCCATGCGCCGCGCGGGCGCAGCCCACGGTCTGCGCCTGTTCGGTGCGCGCGCGGTGGATTCGATGCGCCTTGAAAAGGGTTTCCTGCACTGGAAGGCCGACATCCTGACGGAATTCGACCCGTTCGAGACCGGCCTCGACCGTTTCGTCAAACTGCAAAAGCCGGATTTCGTCGGCAAGGCGGCGCTACTGGATGCGGTGGACCGGGGTCCGCGCAAGAAGCTGGTGACGCTGACCGTCGACTGCACGCATGCCGCGGCACATCCCGGGGCGTCCGTGCGTCTGAATGGCAGGATCGTGGGGACCGTCACGTCAGGCGATTGGGGCCACCGGACGGGCCTGAACCTTGCCTATGCCTTCGTGGATCCCGAGGTTGCGGCGCCTGATACGGCTTTGACCGTGGATGTCATCGGCGCGCCGACGCCGGCCATGGTGATCCCCACCGGTCCCTATGACCCCGGCTACGACCGGATGCGCGCCTGATCCCCGGCACAGCGAACCCAAGATGCGATCCTGTCGGCGGACCTGTCAGGAATGGTCCGCCGACGGAATGGGCAATCAGCCCGCTGCGCGGGACTGACGCTTGCGCTCATGCGGGTCGAGGAAGCGCTTGCGCAGGCGGATCGACTGCGGCGTCACCTCGACCAGTTCGTCGTTGTCGATATAGGCGATCGCCTGTTCCAGCGTCAGGGTGATCGGCGTGGTCAGACGCACGGCTTCGTCGGTGCCCGATGCGCGCACGTTGGTCAGCTTCTTGCCCTTCAGCGGGTTCACTTCGAGATCGTTGTCGCGGTTGTGCTCGCCGATGATCATGCCCTGATAGACCTGTTCCTGCGAGCCGATGAAGAATTTGCCGCGATCTTCGAGGTTCCACAGTGCGTAGGCGACGGACACGCCGTCCTCCATCGAGATCAGCACACCCTGACGACGGCCGGGGATGGAGCCCTTGAACGGTGCCCATTCGTGGAACACGCGGTTCAGGACACCCGTTCCGCGCGTGTCGGTCAGGAATTCGCCGTGATAGCCGATCAGGCCGCGCGACGGGACGTGCGCAATGATGCGCGTCTTGCCGGCGCCCGCCTGCTTCATCTCGACCAGGTCGCCCTTGCGGGTGCCCGTGATCTTTTCGATCACGACGCCGGAGTATTCGTCATCCACGTCGATGGTGACTTCCTCGACCGGCTCCATCCGCTGTCCGTCGACTTCCTGGAACAGGACCTGGGGGCGCGAGATGGAAAGCTCGAAGCCTTCGCGGCGCATGTTCTCGATCAGCACGCCCATCTGCAGTTCGCCGCGACCGGCAACCTCGAACGCCTCGCCACCGGGGGTGTCGCTGATCTTGATGGCGACGTTGACCTCGGCCTCCTTCATCAGGCGATCACGGATGACGCGCGACTGGACCTTCTTTCCTTCCCGACCGGCGAGGGGCGAGTCGTTGATGCCGAAGGTCACGGTGATGGTCGGCGGGTCGATCGGCTGTGCGGGCAGGGGCACGTCGATGGAGGTGTCGGCCAATGTATCGGCAACCGTCGCCTTGGCCATGCCCGCGATGGTGACGATATCGCCTGCTTCGGCCGTCTCGATGGGTTGCAGGGCAAGGCCCCGGAACGCCTGGATCTTGGTGACGCGGAACTGCTCGATCTTGTCGCCGGTGCGCGACAGGGCGTGCAGGGTCTGACCGGTCTTGAGGGTGCCCGATTCGACGCGCCCCGTCAGGATGCGCCCGATGAACGGGTCGGCGCCCAGCGTGGTGGCCAGCATGCGGAACGGCTTGTCCTTGTCGACAACCTGCTTGGGAGTTTCGACGTGATCGACGATCAGGTCGAACAGCGCGTCGAGGTTTTCGCGCGGGCCGTCGAGTTCCGTGTCCGCCCAGCCGCTGCGACCGGAGGCATAGAGGACCGGGAAATCCAATTGCTCGTCATCGGCCCCGAGAGAGGCGAAGAGATCGAAGCATTCGTCCAGCGCGCGGTCGGGCTCCGCATCGGGCTTGTCGACCTTGTTGAGCACGACGATCGGCTTGAGGCCCAGCGCCAGCGCCTTGGATGTCACGAACTTGGTCTGCGGCATCGGGCCTTCTGCGGCATCCACCAGCAGGACCACGCCATCCACCATCGACAGGATCCGCTCCACCTCGCCGCCGAAGTCGGCGTGGCCGGGCGTGTCGACGATGTTGATGCGGATGCCTTTCCATTCGACGGAGGTCGCCTTGGCGAGGATGGTGATGCCGCGCTCGCGCTCCAGGTCGTTGCTGTCCATGGCACGTTCGGTCACGGCCTCGTTCTCGCGGTAGACGCCGGATTGCTTGAGCAGCTCGTCCACCAGGGTCGTTTTGCCGTGGTCGACGTGTGCGATGATCGCGATATTGCGAAGGTCCATGATGCTCATGCCTCGAAAAATGGGATGCCCGAAATGTCAGGATTCCCGCGCGCCTACACTGCACCCGCAGAAAACGCCAGAGGTTTGGCGCCCGCCTGCGGCCTTCCGCCCATTCCCGCACGTGCCGTCTTTCGCGACCCGGCGACCTGTGGTTCTGTCCGCGGCATGCTGCGTATCCTTGCCCTGCTGGCCCTGACCGCCCCCGCCGCCGCCCCCGCGATGGAGTTTCCGTCGCCGGTGACCGACGACGCCTATCGCACGACGGACCCGGCGACGGTGACGCTGGGCCGCCTGCTGTTCTGGGACCCGATCCTGTCGGGCAACCGCAACATCAGCTGCGGCACCTGCCATCATCCGGCCTTCGGCACCGGCGACGGGCTGTCGCTGGGCTTGGGCGAGGGCGGCCTCGGCCTCGGCCCCGAACGTGTGGCCGACCCCGACAACCCGCCCGAGCAACGCATTCCCCGCAACGCGCCCGCCCTGTGGAACCTCGGCGCGAAGGAGTTCACCGTCCTCTTCCACGATGGCCGCATAGAAGACACGGCAGCGGGCCTGCGCACCCCCATGGGGCCGGAAATGACCGAAGGGTTCGCGTCCCTTCTGTCGGCGCAGACCATGTTCCCGGTCCTCTCCCCCGACGAGATGGCGGGCCACTACAGCGAGAACGACGTCAGCCGCGCCGTTCGGCAGGGGATCATCACCGGCCCCGGCGGGGCCTGGGACCTGTTGTCGGACCGGGTGCGCGCAATTCCGGACTACGTGGCCATGTTCGACGCCGCCATGCCGGGACGCGACATCACCTTCCCCGCCATCTCGGACGCCATCGCCGCATTCATGGAGCATGAATGGCGCAGCGACACTGCGCCCTTCGACGCGTGGCTGCGCGGCGAGGGGGACATGCATCCCAACGCCCTGCGCGGGGTGGAGCTGTTCTACGGCTCCGCGGGCTGTGCGACCTGCCATTCCGGCCCGTTCCAGACCGACCACGATTTCCACGCCACCGGCCAGCCGCAGCTGGGGCCGGGCAAGGCCGCCCGGTTCGAGACGCACGCCCGCGATGAAGGCCGCGCCCGCGTGACCGGCGCCGATGCCGACCGCTTTGCCTTCCGCACGCCCAGCTTGCGCAACGTGACCGAGACGGGGCCCTGGGGACACG
The DNA here is from genome assembly GCF_041403465.1 of Jannaschia sp. 2305UL9-9. Classification (NCBI taxonomy): domain Bacteria; kingdom Pseudomonadati; phylum Pseudomonadota; class Alphaproteobacteria; order Rhodobacterales; family Roseobacteraceae; genus Jannaschia; species Jannaschia sp. 2305UL9-9. The sequence continues at coordinate 67,689 of NZ_JBGEHM010000002.1, read as the reverse complement.
CGGGGGCCTACGGCAACCTGCGCGATTTCCTGCGCGACCATGCCGCGCCCCGGTCGGCCCTTGGCGCGTATCGGCGCGACGTCATCCTGCCCGAGCTGCCGGTGGAGGATTGGCGCATCCTCGACGACCCGGAGGAGGTGACGGCCATCTCCGCCGCGATCCGCGGGCCGGACCGAGTGCTGTCGGAGGCCGATGTGACGGCCCTCATGGCTTTCCTCGAAGCGCTCACCGACCCCGTCGCCCTGACCGGTCGCGCGGGCGTTCCGGAGGTCGTGCCCTCGGGCCTGCCCGTCGACCGTTGAGGCGACGGCGAGTCGGAATCGACCGTGCCGGGGTGGCAGGAAAGTTACCCCGAAATGTGAAGATCGGGGCCGGGAGTTACCCCGAAATGTGAAATCAGCTGTCGCTGTGGGTCAGGGAGACGAAGACGTCTTCGAGGTCCGCCTCCTCGGTGCGGACGTCGCGGATGCTGATGCCTGCGGCATGGACGGCAGCCAGCAATTGCTCTGCCGAAACACGCGCGCGGTTGTAGGTCAGCGCCAGCGATCCATCTGCCCGCCGCTCCATCTCGACCCCCTCGGGTAGGGCGATGTCGTCTGCCGGACCCTCGGGCACGATGATCATGGTCTTGCCATCCAACCTGTTGAGAAGATTGGACGTCTTGTCGCGGATCACCAGCTCGCCCTGGTTGACGATGGCAATCTCGTCGCACATTTCCTGCGCTTCCTCGAGGTAGTGGGTGGTCAGGATGATGGTCATCCCGCGCTCTTCGTTCAGCCGCCGCACGTTGCGCCACAGCATCTGGCGCAGCTCGATATCCACGCCGGCGGTGGGTTCATCCAGCACGAGGATCTGCGGATGATGCACGAGCGCCTTGGCCAGCAGCAGGCGACGCCGCATCCCGCCGGACAGGGTGCGCGCATAGGCGTCGGCCTTGTCGGCCAGCCCGACAAGGTCGAGGATCTCCGCCGTGCGGCGATCGCGCTTGGGAACACCATAGAGGCCGGCCTGCACCTCCAATGCCGCGGCGGGGGCAAAGAACGGGTCGAGGTTCAGTTCCTGTGGCATGACACCGATGGCGGCCCGGGACTGTCGCGGGTTCACGTCCTGATCGAAACCCCAGATGCGTACCTTGCCCGCCGTCTTGCGAACAAGACCGGCAAGGATGTTGATCGTGGTCGATTTTCCCGCACCGTTCGGCCCCAGCAGGCCGAAGATGCTGCCTGTCGGAATGCTCAGGTCCAGACCCTTCAGCGCCTCTTTCGGCGGGGTCTTTCCATCGCCCTGATAGACCTTGCGCAGACCTTCGATCTCGATGGCATTGCTCATGGGGTGCATTCCTTCCGGTAGGTCCGCGCGAGGTAGAGCCGGCAGGCGCGCAAGGCAACCTGCGCAGGCGCGCAGGTCCCTTGCGGGGCCCGCGGCGGTTGTCGCATAAGGGCGACAACGCAGACACGCCCGGAAGGCCCGCCATGACCCAGCCGAACGATACGCCCCCCGAGACTGAAACCGTCACCGTCACGCGTGTCGCCTGTGATGGTGGCGAAGGCGCGCTGGGTCATCCCCGCGTCTGGCTTTCGATCGATCCCAAGGTTGGCTGGGTCGAATGCGGCTACTGCGACAAGCGCTTCGTGCTGGACGGCGACGGCCACTAGCCGTCCGGCCCGGGGATACCGGCCAGCGGGACTGCCCCGCTTGAAGCCGGGCATGTGTCGGCCCATCTTGTGGGGCACCGATCGCTGCGCCGACGCCGACCGGACGCGCAATGGAGGACAGCATGCCGGATGATACCGCCTTCATGACCGAACCTGCCGCCGCTGCGCAGGGCAAAACGGCCGTTCTGTATCGCATGGTGATGCCCTCGCATCTGTGTCCTTCGGGGCTCAAGGCCGAGAACCTGCTGCGCAGCAAGGGCTATGAGGTCGACGACCGTCATCTGACATCGCGGCCACAGGTCGATGCGTTCAAGGAACTGCATGGTGTCGCCACCACGCCGCAGGTCTGGATCGACGGTCAGCGGGTCGGCGGCTATCAGGATCTGCGCGCGGCAATCACCGATCACGACCCGAAGGCGCGGACCTATCGGCCCGTGATCTATCTCTTCGCGGTCGCCGCGGCCACCGCGATCGCCCTGTCGATCGGGTTTGTCGGCGCGTTGACGTGGCAGACGCTGGGCTGGTTCATCTCGATCTCGATGATCCTGCTGGGCATGCAGAAGCTGCGCGACATCGACGGCTTCACCACGGGGTTCCTGTCCTATGACCTGCTGGCGCGACGTTGGGTGCCCTATGCCTATATCTATCCGTGGATCGAGACGGGGGCCGGTATCCTGATGACGGGAATGCTGCTTACGTGGCTCGCCGCGCCGGCGGCCCTTTTCGTGGCCACCATAGGGGCCGTATCGGTCATCAAGGCGGTCTATGTCGACAAGCGGGAGCTGGCCTGCGCCTGTGTGGGCGGTGGGTCGAACGTGCCGCTGGGGGCCGTTTCCCTGACCGAAAACCTCGGGATGATGGCGATGTCGATCGTCATGCTGGTGCTTCTGTTCGCGTGAGGTCCGTCGCCTGCGCTCCGAGGACAGCCTGATCGCGCGGCGCATCCTGATCCTTTCGGTCCGGGCGCTGGCGGTTCTCTGCGTCGGCCTGCTTGGCTGGTTCGTCGCCGGGTTTCTGGGGGCATTGGTGACGGTCACCGGCCCAAAGGTCGACGCGGCACGATCCGGCCCGACGACGGACATCTACCTCGTCGGCAGTGCGATCCATTATGACTTTCTGTTGCCCGCGACCCCCGATGTGCGGCAGGCCTTCGCCTTTGCCGCAGATGCAGGTGTCCCGGTGGCGGGGGCCGATTGGATCCTTGTCGGGTGGGGCGCACGGCAGTTCTATACGGCGACGGGCGGCTATGGGGACATGCGGCCCGGACCTGTTTGGCGGGCCGTGACGGGGGATGCTTCTGTCCTGCGTGTCGATGCCTTCGGCCCCCTCGACCTGTCGGGGCAGCAGCGGGTCCGGCTGAACGAGGCGCAGGTTTCGGCGCTCGTGACGGCCATCGTCGGGTCGACCACCGGACAGTTGGTGCCGGATACGGGCTTTACGGCGACGGATGCGTTCTTCGTCGGGCGCGGGCGATTTCATTTGTTGCGGACGTGCAATGTCTGGATCGGAGAGATGCTGCGCGCGGCGGGCCTGCCGTTCGGCCGCTGGACGCCGACACCTGCCGCAGTCCGCCTGTCACTGACGCGGCTGGCCCCCGATCAGGTCGGGGGCGACGGATGACCTGACGAGAACGTAATCTTTTCCTCACCGAATTCGTGCTATCTTGAATGTCATGTTGCCAACCGATCCCTCATCCGGTGCCGATATAACGGCGCGCCCCTATGACCGGGCCGAGTTGATCAGCGATGCCGTCATTCACCTTGCGGGGCTTGTTCTCGCGCTTGCTGCCGTCCCGGTTCTGATCACGCTTACGGCGGTCTGGCGCGGCGATGTCATGGGGCTGGTGGGCGTATCGATCTATGGTGCGACCCTGATCGCGATGCTGTCGGCGTCACTGGCGTACAACCACATCGATCGCCCCGAATGGTCCGAATGGCTGCGCCGGCTGGACATGTCGGCAATCTACCTCAAGATCGCGGGGACGGTGACGCCTTTCGCCCTGCTGTCGGGAACGGGCGTCTGGTTTCTTGTGGTGATGTGGACGGCCGCGGTTCTGGCTGCCGTGTCGGTCTTTCTGCGCAAACGACGGTCCAGCATGGTCAGCGTCTGCATAGGACTGGCCATGGGATGGGCCGTTCTGGTGGGCGGCGGCGACGTGATCGCCACGACGACATGGCCGGTTTTCCTTCTGATGGTTGCGGGGGGGCTTCTGTATTCCCTCGGCACCCCGTTCCTGCTGCTGGAAAGAATGCGTTTTCACAATGCGATCTGGCACGGGTTTGTCGTTGTCGCCTCTGTCGTCTATTTCGTGGCGATCACATGGCACCTCGCGGTGACGGCCACCTGACGTCACGCGTGACTTGACCGTCACCTTATCCATGTTATCAAGGTTTATCTATTTTAGATAACATCGGGTAATCCGGATAACATGGACCCTAGAACCAATCCTTTCGCACCCGGTGCCGGCGCCCGTCCCCCCGCCTTCGCCGGGCGGGAGCAGATATTGGAAGCGGCAGACATTGCTCTCGATCGTCAGATCGCAGGACGCCATGCCAACAGCATGATCCTGCTGGGTTTGCGCGGTGTCGGCAAAACCGTTCTGCTGAACCGTCTGCACGAAGAGGCAAAGGCCAAGGGCTATGAGACCGTGCGCCTTGAGGTGCCGGATGCGGCGGGCGGCCATCTGGCGCGGATGCTGGTGCCGATGCTCGATTCGGTTCTGCGGCGGCTGGACCGCAGGCAGGCCGCGCAGGATGCGATGGGCCGGGCAGGGGCCGCGCTGGTCAACTTCGCGGCGGCTTTCAAGATCAGCTATCAGGGGTTCGCCCTGGGCCTCGATGGCGATGGCCTCGCGGCCGGGTCCGGCAACATGGAGGCGGACCTGCCCGACCTGATGCGCGCCGTCTGGGAGGCGGCGGCGGATCGCAAGACCGCGCTGGGCCTGTTCATAGACGAGGTGCAGTATTTGTCGCGCGATGAACTGTCGGCCCTTGCGCGCACCTGTCACGAGGCCGCGCAGCAGGGCGGGCGGTTCCTGATGATCGGTGCCGGTCTGCCGCAGATCGCCGCCCTCGCCGGTGATGCCAAATCCTATGCCGAGCGGCTGTTTTCCTATCCGGAGGTCGGCCCCCTGTCGGACGCCGCCGCGCGCGAGGTTCTGTCCCGCCCCGCCGCCGAGGAAGGGGTCGCCTTCGAGGATGCCGCGCTGGACCGCATCGTGGCGGACACCGAGGGCTATGCCTATTTCCTGCAAAGCTGGGGCAAGTTCGTCTGGGACGAGGCGGACGCCAGCCCGATCACCGAGGACGACGTGATCCGCGCGCACCCAGCCATCCGCGCCGATCTTGATGAAAGTTTCTTCCGCGTTCGCTATGACCGGTCATCGCCCGCCGAACAGCAATACCTGCGCGCCATGGCGGAGTTGGGACCCGGCCCGCATCAGACCGGCGACGTCGCGAAAATACTGGGCACCGAAAGCAGCCAGGTTGCCAACACCCGTCGAAAGCTGATCGAAGCGGGAATGATATACAGCCAGCGGCACGGCGAGACGGCGTTCACCGTGCCCCTGTTCGACACCTTCATGCGGCGCACGATGCCGGACCTCGTGCCCTATACGCCCCGAAAGCGAGGCTGAGATGACATTCGGCAAAGGCCACCACCTGCACCTGATCGACGGATCGGCGTTCATCTTCCGCGCCTTCCACGCGCTGCCGCCGCTGACGCGGAAATCCGACGGCCTGCCGATCGGCGCGGTCAGCGGGTTCTGCAACATGCTGGACCGTTACGTGCAGGACAACTCCGGCCCGGATGCGGCGACCCATGTGGCGGTGATCTTCGACAAGGGGTCGCACACCTTTCGCAACGACATGTACGATCAGTACAAGGCCAACCGGTCGGAGATGCCCGAGGATCTGCGCCCCCAGATCCCCCTGACGCGCGAGGCGACGATCGCCTTCAATATCGCCTGCGAGGAGATGGAGGGGTTCGAGGCCGACGACATCATAGCGACCCTGTCCTGCATGGCGCGGGATGCGGGCGGGCGGGTCACCATCGTGTCGTCCGACAAGGACCTGATGCAGCTGGTCGGCGACGGGGTCGAGATGCTGGACCCGATGAAGAACGTCCGCATCGACGTGGACGGCGTGCGCCAGAAGTTCGGCGTCGATCCGCATGAGGTCGTGGACGTGCAGGCATTGGCCGGGGACAGTGTCGACAACGTGCCCGGCGCGCCGGGCATCGGCATCAAGACCGCCGCCCAGCTGATCAACGAATACGGCACCCTGGAAGAGCTGCTGGATCGCGCGGAAGAGATCAAGCAGCCCAAGCGCCGCCAGACCCTGATCGAGCATCGCGCGCAGATCGAGCTGTCCAAGCGCCTCGTGCAGCTGGATTGCGAGACGCCGATCACCTTCGGGCTGGATGACCTCGAACTGCGCGATGCCGTCGCCGAGGATCTTCTGGCTTTCCTCAACCGGATGGAATTCCGCAGCCTGACCCGCAAGATCGCGGACCGCTTTGACATGGACCCGCCCGCGATGGTCGAGGCGTCGCCCCAGGCCGACATGCCCGAGGTTCCCACCGAGGTGCCGATCGATCCCTCCGCCTACGAAATCGTGCGCGATGAGGCCGCGTTGCAGGCCTGGATCGACCGGGTTTATGCGGCGGGCGAAGTCGCGGTCGACACGGAGACCACCTCCTTGAACGAGATGCGCGCCGACCTCGTGGGCATCTCGCTGGCCACGGAACCGGGGGTCGCCTGCTATATCCCCCTGACGCACCGGTCGGGTGGCGGCGACCTGTTCGACACCGACGCCCTGGCCGAGGGGCAGGTCGCCAAAGCCCGCGCGCTGGAGATGCTCAAGCCGATGCTGGAGGATGGATCGATCCTCAAGATCGGCCAGAACATGAAATACGACTACAAGATCTTCGCGTTGGAGGGGATCACGGTCGCCCCGATCGACGACACCATGCTGCTGTCCTATGCGCAGCACGGCGGGTTGCACGGGCACGGCATGGATGCCTTGGCCGACCGCTATCTCAACCATCAGCCGATCCCGATCAAGGACCTGATCGGAACCGGCAAGTCGCAGGTCACCTTCGACCGCGTCGCCATCGACAAGGCCGCCCCCTATGCGGCCGAGGATGCGGACGTCACCCTGCGCCTGCACCGCCTGTTCAAGCCGCGCCTGCACAGCGCGCGGGTGACGCAGGTCTACGAGACGCTGGAGCGCCCCCTCGTCCCCGTCCTTGCGCTGATGGAAATGGCGGGCATCCAGGTCGACCGCAATGTCCTCAGCCGGATGTCCGGGGCCTTCGCCCAGAAGATGGCAGGGCTGGAGGAGGAGATCCACGCCAGCGCCGGCAAGCCGTTCAACGTCGGATCGCCCGCGCAATTGGGGGAGATCCTGTTCGGCGAGATGGGCCTGCCCGGCGGCAAGAAGACCAAGGCCGGCAAATGGTCCACCGGGGCCGACGTGCTGGAGGATCTGGCCACCGAACACGGGCTGCCGCGCCTGATCCTCGACTGGCGGCAGCTGTCCAAGCTGAAGTCGACCTACACGGATGCGCTTCAGGATCACATCAACCCCGACACGGGACGTGTCCACACGTCGTATTCCATCGCGGGGGCGAACACCGGGCGCCTCGCCTCGACCGATCCGAACCTGCAGAACATCCCCGTCCGGTCGGAGGAAGGCCGCCGCATCCGCGAGGCCTTCGTCGCCCCCGAGGGCCGCGTGATCGTCGCCCTCGATTACAGTCAGATCGAATTGCGCATTCTCGCCCATATCGCCGGGATCGACGCGCTCAAGCAGGCGTTCAAGGACGGTCAGGACATCCACGCCATCACGGCCAGCCAGATGTTCGGCGTCCCGCTGGACCAGATGACCCCCGACGTGCGGCGTCAGGCCAAGGCCATCAATTTCGGCGTGATCTACGGCATCTCGGGCTTTGGTCTTGCGCGCAACCTGCGCATCCCGCGGGCCGAGGCGCAGGCCTTCATCGACACCTACTTCGAACGCTTCCCCGGCATCCGCGCCTACATGGACGACACGGTGGCCTTCGCCAAAAAACACGACCGGGTCGAAACCCTGTTCGGCCGCCGCATCCACACGCCCGAGATCAACGCCAAGGGTCCGGGCGCCGGTTTTGCCAAGCGCGCGGCGATCAACGCCCCGATTCAAGGCACCGCCGCCGATGTCATCCGCCGCGCGATGGTGCGGATGGAGCCTGCGATTGCTGACCTCGACGCGAGGATGCTGCTTCAGGTGCATGACGAACTGTTGTTCGAAGTCGCGGAGCAGGACGCCGAGGCCCTGATCGAGCGCGCACGCGACGTGATGGAGGGCGCGCACCGGCCGGTCGTCGATCTGTCGGTGCCCCTGATCGTCGATGCGGGGCAGGGGCCGAACTGGGCCGCCGCACATTGATCGGCGCACCGTCATCCTGCCTTCCTCTGGCCGAAAATACCTCGCGGGGGTCCGGGGGTGTGATCCCCCCGGCCTCTCGACCTGCGCGCATGCAAGCATCATGCTGATCGCCTTCAACAAGCCGATGAACACGCTCAGCCAGTTCACGGACGAGGGGAAATGGCACGGCCTTTCGCGCTTTGGCCTGCCATCGGGCGTCTATGCCGCCGGGCGGTTGGACCGCGACAGCGAGGGGCTGCTGCTGCTGACGGATGACGGCAAGCTTCAGGCGCGCATCACCTCGCCACGCACGAAAACCCCCAAGACCTATTTCGCCATGGTCGAGGGCACGCCATCCGCCGATGCGCTTGCCGCCTTGTGCGCAGGCATCACCCTCAAGGATGGGCCGACGGCCCCGGCAGAGGTCGCGCAGGTGGATGCCCCCGATTGGCTCTGGCCGCGCGATCCGCCCGTGCGCCATCGCAAGACGGTTCCGGACGCATGGCTGCGCCTGACGATCACCGAAGGCCGCAACCGTCAGGTCCGGCGCATGTGTGCGCATGTCGGCCTGCCCGTCCTGCGGCTGATCCGCTGGTCCGTCGCGGGCCATGCTTTGGTGGATCTCGCCCCCGGTGACTGGCGGGCGGTATAGCCAGTTTCGGCGCGACCACCCGTCCGACCCGTGTCACCTAGGCGTTGCGCAACCGTGATCCTGTGCCCATGGTATGCCAAAGGGGACCCCATGACTGACTTGACCCTCCGGCGCCGCGTGCGCGGCTGGATGATGTTCGATTTCGCCTCGCAGCCTTACAACACGCTGCTGCTGACGTTCATTTTCGGCCCCTACTTCGCGACCGTCGTGGGCGATCCGGTTGCGGCGCAATCGATGTGGGGGGTCGCCATTGGCACCGCCGGGATCGTGATCGCCCTGTCGGCGCCGGTGCTGGGCGCGATGGCCGATGCCTCGGGGCGTCACCTGCCGTGGATCTGGGCCTTCTCGGCGATGTATGTCGTCGGGGCCGCAGCCTTGTGGTTCGCCGTGCCGGGGGCCGAGGCCGTCCTGCCGATCCTGATCGTGTTCTGCATTGGCCTTGTGGGGATGGAATTTGCCACCATCTTCACCAATGCGATGCTGCCCGGCCTCGGCCCCAAGCAGGAAATCGGGCGGATCTCCGGCTCGGGCTGGGCGCTCGGGTATGTCGGCGGGGTCATCGCCCTCGTGATGATGCTGCTGTTGTTTGCCGAAAACGACGCCGGCGTCACCCTTCTGGGGCAGCCACCCCTGCTGGGTCTCGACCCGGAGCAGCGCGAGGGAACGCGCTTTGTCGGGCCCTTCACGGCGATCTGGTATATTGTCTTCATGGTTCCGTTCTTTGCCTGGGTGCGCCCGTTGCCCGCGCCCGGAACGACGCGGCTGCCTGTCGGGCGCGCCCTGTCGAACCTGCGCGATACCCTGCGCCGCTTGCCGCGCACGCCGGGGTTCACGGCATTCCTCGGGGCGTCGATGCTGTATCGCGACGCGCTCAACGGGTTGTACACCTTTGGCGGGATCTATGCGGTTGGTGTCCTTGGATGGACGGTGATCGATGTTGGTGTCTTTGGCATCCTGGCCGCCGTGACGGGGGCGATCTTCGCATGGATCGGGGGGCGGATCGACCGTGCCAACGGGCCAAAGCCCGTGATCGTCGGCTGCGTCGTCGCCCTGCTGCTGGCGACCGTGCTGGTCATCACGATTGCCCCGACACGGGTGTTCGGATTTGCAGTGGCCGAAGGTTCGGCGCTGCCTTCGATCGCCTTCTATGTCCTGGGCGCGGTGATCGGGGCCGCGGGGGGATCGATACAGGCGTCGTCACGCACGATGCTGACCCGGCAGGCCCACCCCGATCGCATGACCGAAGGATTCGGGCTCTATGCGCTGGCGGGCAAGGCGACGGCGTTCCTTGCCCCTTTCCTGATCGGTGTGGTTACCCTTGCGACCGGCAGCCAGCAAATGGGCATTCTGCCGATTGCGGGCCTGTTCATCGGCGGCTTGATCCTGCTAGTTTGGGTCAAACCGGAAGGGGACCAAGACGCATGGTTAGATACGCGCTCGCCTGCCTGATTGCCGCTGCATCGCTGGTCTCCGGGCCGGCCGAGGCGCAGCGCGCCAAGGATCTGTTCGGCGCCGCCGACCGTCCCACCGCACACCGGGCGGAGCCCATCGGCTCCTACGCGCGGGGCTGTGCCCACGGGTTGGAGGCGTTGCCGGAAACGGGCGAAAGCTGGCAGGCGATGCGCCTGTCGCGCAACCGCAACTGGGGACAGCCGCAACTGATCGGCTTCGTGCAGGATCTGGGCCGTCACATGGACAGGATCGGATGGGGCGGCATCTATGTCGGTGACATCAGCCAGCCGCGCGGCGGTCCCATGCTGACCGGGCATGCCAGCCACCAGATCGGGATGGACGCGGATATCTGGCTCTATCCTGCCACCAACATGCAGTTGTCCCGCAGCAGTCGGGAAAGCCTGTCCGCCATCTCCATGCGTCGCCGTGCCGGCGCCTTCGTCAACGATCAATGGACGCGCGGTCAGCATGAGCTGGTGAAAAAGGCGGCCCAGGATCCACGCGTGGCCCGGATCTTCATTTTCCCGGGGGCCAAGGTCCAGATGTGCAACGATGAGACCGGGGACCGGTCATGGTTGCGCAAGGTGCGCCCGTGGTACGGGCACCACTATCACATGCATGTCCGGATGAGCTGTCCGGCAGGCGCGCCCCATTGCGAAAATCAGGCCGCGCCGCCCCCCGGCGATGGATGTGCCGAGGCGCAGGGTTGGGTCGACAATATCCTGAACCCGCCCCCGCGCGACCCGGATGCCCCCGCGCCGACGCCCCGGCGTGAACTGACGATGGCTGACCTGCCTGCGCAATGCGCCGACGTACTCTCGGCGCCCTCGCGCTAGTCGCGGCCTGCGCCGCGCCGGTCGCGGCCTCCGACTTCCTTGGCCGCCACGTCTGGGCGCCGGGTTGGCACGGGGCAGGCGGATATTCGGCGTTGTGGCTTGGCCCCGACGGAGCGGAATTCGTGGCGCTGTCCGACCGGGGCAGTTGGGTGCAGGGGCGGTTGCAGCGGGCTGCCGATGGGGCCGTATCGGGTGTGACCGTCATGGCACGCGGCCCGTTGCTGCGATCGACCGGGGGGCGGTTGCAGTCGAGCGAAGCCGACGCCGAGGGGATCGCCCGCGTCGGTGACACCTTCTATGTCTCCTACGAAGGCGTGCACCGTGTCATGCGGCACAGAAATCTGGGCGCCCCGCCTGAGCGGTTCCCGCAGGCCGCGGCCTTCGAGACGCTGCAATCGAATTCAGGGCTGGAGGCTCTGGCGGCGACGCCCGACGGAACCCTCTATGCCATACCGGAGCGGTCCGGCGCGCTGGATCGCCCGTTTCCGGTCTATCGGTTTCGCGATGGCATCTGGGACGAAGCCTTCGGCCTGCGCCGGGATGGCGCGTTCCTCGTGGCGGGGGCCGACATCTTCGAGGGACGGCTCTACCTGTTGGAGCGGGATTTCGCCGTGATCGGATTTCGCAGTCGCGTCCGCAGTTTCGACCTGACCGGCGGGTCGGAACGGTTGGAGATGGAAAGCCCCCTGCGGACGCATGACAACCTCGAGGGTATCTCCATCTGGCGCGATGAAAGGGGACGGCGGCGTATGACGCTGATTTCGGACGACAACCTGCGCGCGCTTCAGACGACCGAATTCGTGGACTATCTGCTGGACGCGCCCGACTGACGGGAAAACCCCCGTGGCAAAATTCGGCAGGCGACAGGCGCGGGACCACCCTCAGGCGTCCCGCGCCTGTCCCCTAGCGGTGCAAGGCGTCGCGCCGGGTCACCGGCAGGTGCCAGTCATTCATATGGGCCATGGCGTCTTCGGCGGTTTCGACAAATCGGAACAGGTCCAGATCGTCCTGACCGATGGTGCCTGCATCCAGCAGCGCCTCCCAGTTGACGATCCTGCGCCAGAAATCCTCTCCGAACAGCAGGACGGGAACGCGTTGCATCCGCCCGGTCTGAATGAGGGTCAGCGTTTCGAACAGCTCGTCCAGCGTGCCGAACCCACCGGGGAAGACGCAGACGGCAGCAGCCCGCACGAGGAAATGCATCTTGCGGACCGCGAAATAGTGGAAGTTGAAGGCAAGGTCCGGCGTCACGTATTCGTTCGGCGCCTGTTCGTGGGGAAGAACGATGTTCAGGCCGATCGACCGTCCCCCGGCATCCGCCGCGCCGCGGTTGCCGGCTTCCATCACGCCGGGGCCGCCGCCCGTGACGATGACGTTCTCGCGTCCCTCGGATCGTGCCATCGACTGCTCGGTGACGAGGCGGGCGAACCGCCGTGCCTCCTCGTATTGGTCGGCCAGACCGCGCAGGGTTTCCGTCCGGGCCTTGTCCCGGTCCGCCGGGCGCGGAATGCGCGCGCCCCCGAACAGGACAACGGTGCTCTGAACCTCGGCCTCATCCATCAGGAGGGTGGGCTTGAGCAGTTCCAGTTGCAGGCGAACGGGGCGCAGGTCTTCGCGGCACAGGAAATCTTCGTCGGCAAAGGCCAGCCGATAGGCCGGATTGCGCGTCTGCGGGGTGGAGGGCACGCCCTCGGCGGTTTCCACGTCTTCGCGGGAATGGCGCAGGGGATGGCGGCGGTCGTGTTCGGTCATCGGGCGTCCTTGTATCCATGTGTTGAGACGGGTCTAGCAGGCACGGACCGGTCGCGCGACATGGATCGGAGGGGCAAGGGCGCGGGGTCGCGGAGGCCGATCCGCGGCCGCCTGCGTTAAAGGCGGGAGAGGATCAGGCCGCCTGCCACCATGACCAGCGCGAGGATCCGTGTCGGCGTGATCGGATGCACGGGCGCGGCAAAGGCCCCCATCGCGTCCAGAACCAAGGCCGCCCCCAATTGTCCCAGGAGCAGGGCGGCAAAGGCCGACAGGATGCCGATGGTGGGTACCGACCACAGCATCGCCCAGACCACGGCTGCGCCCAGCAACCCCCCGGCCAGAAGAAGTGGCGGCTGCCTTGTCGCGGCGGCAAGGGCGCCGCCCTGACCGAACGCAAAAGTCAGGATCAGCAGTGCGACAAACCCCACGCCGAAAGACACCGCCGCCGCCGCGACACCGCCCCCGATTGCCCGCCCGAGTGCGGCGTTCAGCGGGGCCTGTATCCCGAACCCGATGCCGACGGCAAAGACGACGGCCACGGGTATCATGAAGGCGGGTGACAGGACGGGCATCAGAAAACTCCGGATGGGCGGTCGGCATTCGCATCAGGCGTGACCGAAACCACCCCGCTGGTCAATGCGGGCGCGCGTTCGGCACGGTCGCCGGTGGCATTGCCTGCCCTCGGCCTGTCGGCTAGGACCGGCGCGAACGCCGCCACATGACCCTGCCCCCGGAGAGCCCCATGTCCAACGAACAGCTCGAGACCGCCATCGAAGCCGCCTGGGAGGCGCGCGATACGATCACCCCGCAGACCACCGGTGAAACGCGGGACGCGATCGAGGCGACGCTGGATGCGCTGGACAGCGGCAGCCTGCGGGTCGCCGAAAAGCAGGGCGCCGACTGGCACGTGAACCAATGGGCCAAGAAGGCCGTGCTGCTGGGCTTCCGCCTCAAGGACATGGAACTGCAGACGGGTGGCCCGCAGGGCGGCGCCTGGTGGGACAAGGTCGACAGCAAGTTCCACGGCTGGAATGCCGCCAAGTGGGAATCGGCCGGCTTTCGCGCCGTGCCGAACTGCATCGTGCGGCGGTCCGCCTACATCGCGCCGGGCGTCGTTCTGATGCCGTCTTTCGTCAACCTCGGTGCCTATGTCGACACGGGCACGATGGTCGACACCTGGGCCACGGTCGGCAGTTGCGCGCAGATCGGCAAGAACGTGCACCTGTCCGGCGGCGTCGGCATCGGCGGCGTGCTGGAACCGATGCAGGCCGGCCCGACCATCATCGAGGACAACTGCTTCATCGGCGCCCGGTCCGAGGTGGTCGAGGGGTGCATCGTGCGCGAAGGATCCGTCCTCGGCATGGGCGTCTTCATCGGCAAATCCACCAAGATCGTCGATCGTGAGACGGGTGAATTCACCTATGGTGAAGTGCCCGCCGGTTCGGTCGTCGTGGCCGGTTCGATGCCGTCGAAGAATGGCGTGAACCTGTATTGCGCCGTCATCGTCAAGAAGGTCGATGCCCAGACCCGGTCGAAGACCAGCATAAACGAGCTTTTGCGCGACTGATCCACGCGCCTGGATCACGCGGTGCGCGGGATTGTCCGTATCCGTTTGAAGGGCGATGGGATGGGGGCTGCCGGGATCCGGCGGCCCCGCAGGCGCCTGGCGCTGTCGGGGCGGCGCCGACTGGCTGTCCGCCGAAATCCATCACATTCCGGCACCCATGGCATCGGGGAACACCGATCTGCATGCTAGGGGGCCTTGCGTTCGGGCAGCAGGCCTTCGGCCGCCCGTTCCTGCGTCAGGGCGTCCCGGGCCAGACGCTCCTCTTCCAGCGCATCCATATGGGCGAGGGCGGCTTTCGTACGGCCGAGGTTCTTCCACATGGCCCGGCGCCATGCCCGATGCGCGGACGCGGGCGACCACGGCAGGCGCGCCTCGGCAAGCCATGCGCGCAGGGGGGCGGGCAGGCGGTCGAAGGCCGCCATGTTGTCGCGTTGCGCCTGTGACAGGCCGAGGTTGCCGCTGGGATGTCTGCTTCGGTGGTCCACGGCGCAACAGATGGTGGCGGGTCGGCTTTGTGTCAAACGGAACGACGGAACAGGGGCGGACGGGCGTGAAACCTCCGAGACCCGCGATCTGACGAAAGGCGCCCCATGATCGATTCATCCCGTTCCGCCCCGATCTTCATCCTGCTGATCCTTCTGGTTTGTCTGGTGCATCTGGGCATGATCGCACCCTGATCATCGTCGAACGCCAATTGCGGACGGCTGGTCCGGCGCGGATGCGACAGGGAACCGCAGGGGGGTGCGTCGCATTATGTCATCAGACACACCGCACACAGGAGACGACATAATGGAAGGTTTGGGTTGGTTCGCCGCGATCATCGTAGGCGGCCTTGCCGGTTGGATCGGCAGCATGATCATGAAGGCCGATACCGGCGTGTTCCTCAACATCATCTTGGGCATCGTCGGCGCGATTGTCGCCAATTTCCTGCTGGGGCTTCTGGGCCTCTATGCATCGGACGGCTGGATCCCTCAGCTTATCGTCGGAATCATCGGCGCCTGTCTGTTGATCGCGGGCGTGCGCATGGTGCGTGGCCGCTGACGCACACGTTCGATACGAAGCCGGAGGGGCGGCGTCCGATGGGCGCCGCCCTTTCCGCATCCGACGGGGCCGTGCTTGACAAGGCCCGGGGGCACACCCAAACCCGAACCCATGACAGACAGCAGCCCCCCGCCCAAACCCGCGAAAATCAAGCGCAAGCATCACGTCTTCACCCTGTTGGTCGAGGTCGGGCGCAAAACCGGTGACGGCCTTCCGAAGGATGCGACCGGCGCGGCGCTGATGTGCTACGCCTCCGGCGTGGATGAGGAGGAGGCCGTGCGCGAGACGGTTGCCGTCCTCAAGCAGGCGGATCTCAATGTTCTGGAGGTCACCGGCTATGGAACATTGGAAGAGCGGGAGGCCGAGGGGCACGATATCGAGGAAGACGAGCGTGCCCTGATGGCGCGCGCCCTTGATGAGAACTCGGTCGTCGTGGCGCAGACCACCGTTTTTCGCGAGGGCGATCAATGACCCGCCCCGTGCCGGTCGATCCCGTTGCCCTGACCGCCGATCTGGTGCGGTGTCCCAGTGTCACGCCAGAGGAAGGCGGCGCGCTGATCCTGTTGCAGGACCTGCTGTCGTCGGCGGGATTCGATTGCACCCGCGTGGACCGCAACGGGGTGTCGAACCTGTTTGCCCGCTGGGGCCCGCGCGGCCATGCCCGGACCTTCGGGTTCAACGGCCATACGGATGTCGTGCCGGTCGGTGACCTGTCCGCGTGGACGCATGATCCATTCGGTGCGCAGATCGAGGACGGCTGGCTCTATGGTCGCGGGGCAACCGACATGAAGTCGGGCGTTGCCGCCTTTGCCGCCGCCGCCATCGATTTCGTGACCGAAACCCCGCCGGAGGGCGCAGTGGTTCTGGCCATTACGGGGGATGAGGAAGGCGACGCGCTGGACGGGACGATCGCCTTGCTGGACTGGATGGAAGCAGTCGAAGAAAGGCTCGACGTCTGCCTCGTGGGGGAACCGACCAGCCCGGACCACATGGGTCAGATGATGAAGATCGGGCGGCGTGGGTCCATGACCGCATGGATCACGGTGCGCGGCAAACAGGGACATGCCGCCTATCCCGACAAGGCCCTGAACCCGATGCCCGCCATGGCCCGCCTGATGGCCCGTCTGTCGGATCACGTGCTGGACGAGGGGACGGCGCATTTCGACCCTTCGAACCTCGCCGTGGTGACCATCGACACGGGCAATCCGGCGACGAACGTGATCCCCGCCGAAACGCGCGCCACGGTGAATATCCGGTTCAACGATGCGCATACGTCGGGCGATCTGAAGGACTGGCTCGGGGCCGAGGCGGATCGCGTCATGGCCGAGACTGGCGTGGACATCGGGATGCAGATCAAGGTCTCGGGCGAGTCCTTCATCACGCCTCCCGGTCCCCTGTCGGACCTTGTCGCAAGGGCCGTTCAGACCGAAACCAACCGCGTCCCCGAAATGTCGACCACGGGCGGCACGTCGGACGCGCGTTTTGTCAAATCCCATTGCCCCGTGGTGGAATTCGGTCTTGTCGGGCACCGCATGCATGCGGTCGACGAACGTGTCCGGGTCGAACAGATCATTCAGCTGAAGGCGATCTACGGCCGGATCCTGCAGGATTACTTTGCCACCTGAAGGCGGCCGGGCCTGTCCTCGCCCGACCGTGCAGACGGTCTGCGTCGCACTGCCCCGTCAGGCGGCGGTGCGGGCCGTCTCGGGGCGCAGGAAGACGGGCGCGTCATCCGGGCTGTCCTGCCAGACATAGCCACCGGTCGAGAACCCGCGCAGGTCGGTCGGATCCTGTATCCGGTTTTCGGTCACGAAACGCGCCATCGCCCCCCGCGCCTGCTTGGCAAAGAAGCTGACGATCTTGGGGCCGCCGGGTTTGTCCTCGAGGAACGTCGGGGTGATCACGCGCGGGGCGAGGGCCTTGCGGTCCACGGCGCCGAAATATTCCTGACTGGCGCAATTCAAGAGCCAATCCGCCCCGGTTTCCGCAGCATCTTCGTTCAGCGCGCGGGCAATGCGATCCCCCCAGAAGGCATAGAGGTCCTTGCCGCGCCGCGTCGGCAGCTTGCTGCCCATTTCCAGCCGGTAGGGCTTCAGCGCATCGAGGGGCCGCAGGACGCCATAAAGACCGGACAGGATGCGCAGGTGCGTCTGCGCATGGCGCAGGGCATCCGCCGACAATGTCGCGGCATCGAGCCCGGTATAGGTGTCCCCGTCGAAGGCGAACACGGCAGGTTTGGTCGGGGCCTGATCCCAGTCGCGAAACCGGTCGCGGTTCAAGCGCGCCAGCTTTTCCGAGATGCTCATCAGCTTCTCGAGATCCTTGATCCCCTGCCGTCGTGCAGTCCGCACGAGGCTGGCCACATCGTCGGGAAAGCGCGGATCGGTCGCGGGCACGTCGACCGGGTCGAAATTCAGCGACTTGGCAGGGGAAATCACGGTCAGCATGGGGGTCCTCGTCTGGCTCGTCTCATATCTAGGGGGCGGGGGCGCCGGCTCAAGCGGGGGTGGTCATTCACCATCCTGCAGCACGGTCAGGAAAGCGGCGCCAAAGCGTTCCGCGTGACGCTCGCCCAGGATTCGCGCGACGGCCCCCGCATCGGGCGCCGCACGGGCGACCTTGGCCAGTTGCGATGACGAACAGGACATGGGTTTGTCCAGACCGCTTTCGCCGCGTGCAAGATCGGCCTGCACCGACAGCAGACGGTCATAGATCGCCCCCTCGGACCGGCCTGCCAGCTTGCGGCGTGCGGGGTGCTGGGGTTCCGGGGTCTCACCGGTGATGACGGCAAGGAACGTCGCGCCATAGCGTTCGAGCTTGGTGGCACCGACGCCGGACACACCGGCCATCGCATCAAGCGTGGTGGGCCGGGTTTCGGCCATCTGGATCAGGGTGCGATCGTTGAACACCACATAGGCGGGAACGCCCTGTGCTTCGGCCAGGGCACGACGCTTGGCCTTGAGGGCGGACAGCAGCGGGGCGTCCTCCTCCGAGACCAGTTGCTTGACGGCGGGTCTGCGTTCGCCACGCCTGATCGTATCCCGGCGCAGCGTCACGCTCTGTTCGCCCCGCAGGATGGGGCGCGCAGGATCCGTCATGCGCAAGGCGCCGTGTCGTTCGGCATCGGGACGCACGAGGTCGAGGCCCATCATCTGACGGAAGATGGCCTGCCACTGGGGTTTGGGCGTGTCGGCACCGCAGCCCCAGGTCGGCAGGGCGTCGTGACCGAAACGGGCCGTCTTGTCGGTTTGGGTGCCGGTCAACACGTCGATCAGGTGGCCGATGCCGAACCGCTCCTCCGTGCGCAGCATCGCGGACAGGGCCTTGCGCACTTCGGTGGTGGCGTCGAACAGGTCCGGCGGCTTGGCGCACAGATCGCAGTTGCCGCAGGGCGCGGCCTTCTCGCCAAAATAGGCCAGCAGCGATACGCGGCGACAGACCTGCGCCTCGGCCAGACCCAGCAGCGCGTTGAGGCGGCCGTGATCGGCATGACGCATTTCGGGCGGGGCGGTGCCTTCGTCGATCTGCTGGCGGCGGAACCGGATGTCATCGGCGCCGAACAGGGTCAGGGTATCTGCGGGCGCCCCGTCGCGGCCCGCGCGCCCGATCTCCTGATAGTAGCTTTCGACCGATTTCGGCAGATCGGCATGGGCGACCCAGCGGATGTCGGGCTTGTCGATGCCCATGCCGAAGGCCACGGTCGCCACCACGATCAGACCGTCTTCCTGCTGAAAGCGGGTTTCGGCGATGCGGCGGTCCTCGGCCTCCAGGCCCGCGTGATAGTGCAGCGCTTCGTGCCCCGCGTCGCGCAGGGCCCGTGCCAGACCTTCGGTCTTGGATCGTGTGCCGCAATAGACGATGCCCGACTGCCCCTTGCGCGCCGCCGCGAAGGACAGGATCTGCTGACGGGGTGCATTCTTGGGCTCGAAGGCCAGCGACAGGTTGGGACGGTCGAACCCGTGCAGGAACACCTGCGGCGGGGACGCGAACAGCCGCTTGACGATGTCCTCTCGTGTTTCGGCATCCGCGGTGGCGGTAAAGGCCGCCAAGGGAAGGTCAAGCGCGCGGCGCAACTCTCCGATCCGCAGGTAGTCGGGGCGGAAATCATGGCCCCACTGGCTGACGCAATGCGCCTCATCGACGGCGATCAGGGTGGCATTCGCCCGTTTCAGCATTCTTTCCGTCGCGGTCGAGGCCAGTCGTTCAGGCGCGATATAGAGCAGTTTCAGGCTGCCATCCTCGATCGCCTGCCAGACCTCTTCGGTCTCTTCCTCCGTGTTGCCGGAGGTCAGGGCCCCGGCGACGACGCCGATGGCCCGCAAGGCGCGCACCTGATCTCGCATCAGCGCGATAAGCGGGGAAATCACCACCGTCAGGCCGTCGCGGCACAGCGCAGGAAGCTGAAAACAAAGGGATTTGCCGCCGCCCGTAGGCATGATCGCCAAGACGTCCGACCCGGCCACGACGGCATCCACGATCTCGGCCTGGCCGGGCCGGAACGCGTCAAAGCCGAAAACGGTCGACAGAAGGTCGGAAGGTGCTGGCATCATCAAGATCTCGGAAGTCCGGTAGGGGACTCCCACACCGCAAAACGATGGACAACCCCCGGCCTGCGGTCACTTTTGAGAATAATTCGCAACTTTAGGTCTAGTGATCTCCAACATCTGCCCCTAGGTTAGCCCTCCACTACAACCAATGGGGGAAGATCCCATGAAGATCCTACAGTCCACGCTTGTCGCCCTGACGCTTGCCGCACCGGCCGCCGCGCAGGACGTGACGTTGCGCTTTCAGCATTTCGTCAATCCGGCATCCGCCAATCCGACGCATTTCATGGCCCCCTGGGCCGAAGCGATCGAGACGCAGTCGAACGGCCGCATCAAGGTAGAGCTCTATCCCTTCATGCAATTGGGCGGCTCGGCCGTGAACATGTATGATCTGATCGCGGACGGGGCCGTCGACGGCGGCTGGGTCATCCCCGGATATCAGCCGGGCCGCTTTCCCGAAGCGGAGGCGATGGAGCTGCCCTTCATGACGTCGAAGTCGGCGGAGGAGGCGTCCCGCGCTGCCTGGGGCTTCACCGACGAACACCTGATGGATGACTTTGCGGATGTTCACGTCATCGCGGCCCACATGCACGGCCGCGGCCTTGTGCACCTGAAGGGGGACGCCCCGCAGACCGTTGCGGATTTCGCGGGCCTCGACCTGCGCGGACCGTCGCGCACCGCGACCCTGCTGCTGCGCGAAATGGGGGCGAACCCGGTCGGCATGCCCGTGCCCGCCTTCCCCGAGGCGCTGGCCAAGGGCGTGTTGGACGGTGGCGTGATCACGTGGGAACAGGCGCCGTCGCTCAAACTGGACGAATTGACCGACAGTCACACGGACGTCGCCGGGGATCGGTCGCTCTACAACCTCTATTTCCTCTGGGCGATGAACAAGGATGTCTACGAGGGGCTGGACGACGACCTGAAGGCCGTGATCGACGCGAACTCCGGCCTGATGGCCTCGGCCTGGGCGGGCCGTGCCCATGACATCGGGGACGCCGAAGGGCGTCTGGTGATCGAGGCCTCGGGCAACGAGATTGCCGAGCTGTCGCCGCAGGTCACCGAGGAGATCGTCACCCTCGGCGCGCAGGTCACCGACGCCTGGATCGCGCAGATGACCGAAAAGGGCTACGACGGCGCCGGTCTGGTGGCCGACGCCCGCGCGGCGGTCGCGGCAACGATCGTCCCCTGATCCGGGGGCGGTTCATGGGGCGCGGGGGCATTGCCTTGCGCCCCGGAACCGGTCCCGAAAGAGGGATCGCCAATCAGGACAGGCGGGCGAGTGTGACGCAGGTCTCGCCATAGCGGCGCTGATCGACCTGTATCAGGTCCGCAAGGACCGGCGGCGCGCTTTCTTCCCAGACGATCAGCGCGTCAGGGGCAATCCAGCCTTGGGTGCGAAGCGCATCGATCGCACGCTCGCCCATGCCCGCGCCGTAAGGCGGATCGAGAAACACGAGGTCATGGGGCGTGCCGGGCCCCGGACGACGGGCATCGCGTGATACGACGCGCGCGGGTGCCTCCAACAACGCGATATTCTCTCGCAGGATCGAAAGCGATTTGCGGCCCTGTTCGACGAACGTGGCGGCTGCGGCGCCCCTGCTGATCGCCTCCAGTCCCAAGGCGCCGGTGCCCGCAAAAACGTCGAGAACCCGCGCATCGGAAATCGGGTCGCCGTGTCCGCCATTCACGAGCAGGTTGAAGATGGATTCGCGCACCCGGTCCGTGGTGGGGCGCAGATGCGCGGCGGCGTCGCCCTTGCCGACGGCGGCAAGGCGTCGGCCCCGCCATTTGCCGCCGACGATCCTCATAGCAGGCTCTTGATCGGGGTGTCGGGGTCGGCGACGGCGCTCTTGTCCGGGGATCGTCCGGCCTCGATCAGGCGCTTGCCGATCATGTAGGCACGCGGATCGTTCATCGCGTCGACCGCAAGCAGCGTATCGCCCTTGTAGTACCAGTGGGATCGCGCTTCGGCGGCGCGCACGACAACATCGTCGAACCCGGTGTTCAGCCCTGCGATCTGCAGTTTGACGTCGTACTGATCGGACCAGAACCAAGGTTTGGCGACATATGGCGTGGCCGCGCCAAGGATATTGCGCGCCACGGCCTGCGCCTGTTCGATCGCGTTGGGGACGCTTTCCAGCCGCATGCGGCCCGCCCCATGCGGAAACGAGCAGCAGTCCCCCGCGGCCCAGATTCCGGCGGCGGAGGTCTGGCCAAGGGCGTCAACGGCAATGCCATTGTCGCACTCGAGGCCCGCGGCCTGTGCCAGGGCGGTCCCCGGGGTCACACCGATGCCGACGACCACGACATCCGCCGCGATCTGGCTGCCATCGGCCAAGGTTGCTCCGGTGACGGTCGTCTCGCCGTTCAGACGCTCCAGCGCTGCGTTCAGGCGGATGTCGACGCCTTCGGCGCGATGCCGTTCTGCGAACCACGCCGCCGTTTCCGCCGAGGACACGCGCGCCAGAAGGCGGGGGGCGGATTCCAGAAGGGTCACGGCCATCCCGCGCTTGCGGGCCACGGCCGCTGCCTCCAACCCGATGTAGCCGCCGCCAACGACCAGAAGGCGGGCATTCGGGGCAAACGCAGGCTCCATCGCGTCGATATCCGCCAGGGTGCGGACGCTGAATACATTCGCCAGATCTCCACCGATATCGGCGGGCAGGCGTCGGGGGCTGGCCCCCGTGGCAAGGACGAGGGCATCCCATGTTTCCTGACCACCTGCATGCGTCAGGACATGCGCCGCGGGGTCGATCGCGGTGATGCGGGTGTTCAGGCGCAGCTCGATCCGCTGATCCTCGTAGTATGACGCAGGCCGCAATTGCAGGCGGTCGCGCGTCATCTCCCCCAGAAGATAGGCCTTGGAAAGGGGTGGGCGCTGATAGGGGGGCTCCGCCTCGTCACCCCAGAGGGTCACGCGCCCGTCGAACCCCTCCTTGCGCAGGGTTTCCACGAGGCTCGCGCCAGCCTGTCCCGCGCCCACGACGGCAATGTGATCCATGACGCACCCCTGACTGGTCCCTGACTGTGGGCAGAGCTATATCCGCTTTGTTGAAACTTCAAACGCGAGGATCGCTGACATGGCAATCTCCCCCGGTGACACCCTTCCCGACGCCCAGCTTTTGCGGATGGGCGAAAACGGCCCAGAGTCGGTGTCCCTGTCCGATCTGACCGCCGGCAAGACGGTCGCGATCTTTGCGCTGCCGGGTGCCTATACCGGCACCTGCACCACGGCCCATGTGCCTAGCTTCATCCGGACGAAGTCTGATTTTGCCGCCAAGGGCGTCGAGACGGTGATCTGCGTGTCCGTCAACGATCCGTTCGTGATGCAGGCCTGGGGTGACTCCACGGGCGCGACCGAGGCCGGCATTCACATGCTGGGCGATGCGGACGGATCCTTCACCAAGGCGATGGGCATGGATTTCACGGCCCCGCCTGTCGGGTTTCACGGTCGGTCCAAGCGCTATGCGATGATCGTCGACAATGGCACCGTTAAGACGCTGCACGCCGAGGAAAGCCCCGGCGTCTGCGAGACCTCCGGGGGTGAAGCGCTGCTCGCCACCCTTTGACGATCGCTCTGTCTCTGCCGCCTGTCGACTTCGGTCGGCGGGCGGTGCAGGTCGCGCGGGGCCACGCCCGCGCAATCACCGTCTGCGGGTCGAAAGATACAGGTTCGTTTCCGACCGGGTGATGCCCCCGATGCTGCGAATGCGGTTCAACGTGGCGTCCAATGCCTCCAACGTTTCCGCACCGAGGTCGGCGACCAGGTCCCAGCGACCATGGGTGGAATGCACCGCCACCACCTCCGGCATCGCGATCATGGCGCGGCTGATACGCGCCGCGCCGGTGCCCTCGATCTCGATCAGGACGATGCCGCGCACGGGATGCTCGGACAGGTCGGCGCGGGTCACGACCCGGTAGCCGAGGATCTCTCCGGCGGCTTCGAGGCGCGCGATGCGGGCGCGAACAGTGGCGCGTGTGACGCCCAGCCCTGCCGCCAGGGCCGAGACGGAGGCCCGCCCATCCGCCGACAAGGCCGCAAGTAGCCTGTGATCGATGTCATCCAATATGGTCACCCCCTGCGCCCAATCTGACAGATCCGCTGCCCGTACCGATCACTTATATGTCTTCTGGCTGCCGGGGTCATGGGGTTCAATGACGTCAACGCCCTCATCCCTTTCGGAGACAATCGGATGTCGAAAACGATCACCCTAATCGGGGCCCCGGTGCAGATCGGCGCAGGACGCGGCGGTTGCCTGATGGGGCCGGATGCCCTTCGGACGGCCGGTCTGGCCCGCGCCCTGTCGGATCTGGGCCATTCGGTCACCGACCGTGGCAACCTTGACGCCAGCGACATGGATGTCCCCGCACATCCGAACCCCGCGATTCATGATCTGGAGCGGAGCGCGGGCTGGATCTCGGTGCTTCAGGACACACAGGTTGACGGCCTGCCGATCTTTCTGGGCGGTGATCACCTGATGGCGGCCGGGACGGTTCCGGCCATGGCGGCGCGGGCCGGCGATCGTCCGCTGTTCGTCCTGTGGCTGGATGCGCATTCCGACATCCACACGCTCGACAGCACCGAAAGCGGCAACCTGCATGGGACGCCCGTTTCCTATTTTACGGCGACCTCGGATTTCACGCCCCATTTCCCGGCGCCCCGCGCGACGGTCGATCCGGCCAACGTCTGCATGATCGGGCTGCGGTCCGTCGATCCGTTCGAAAAACAGGCGGTGCGGCAGGCGGGTATCGATGTCACCGACATGCGTGCGATCGACGAAGGGGGCATCGCCGCACCCCTTCGGGCCTTCCTCGACCGGGTGCGGGCCGCGGGCGGCGACCTGCACGTCAGCTTCGATGTCGATTTCCTCGATCCCTCGATCGCCCCGGCCGTCGGCACAACGGTGCCCGGCGGGGCGACCTTCCGCGAGGCGCATCTGGTGATGGAGATGCTGCACGACGCCGATCTGGTGACCTCGCTCGATCTGGCAGAACTGAACCCGTTCCTCGATGACCGAGGTCGGACGGCAACCCTGCTGGTCGATCTTGTCTCGTCCCTGTTCGGCAAGTCCGTTCTGGATCGCCCGACGCGGTCCCGCCCCTGATGCCCTGCCCATCTCCATGCACCGCCTGTCAGGTCCCGACGCCCGGCGCGGTGCTTTTCGAGGACTTCTCATGACTGATCTCGCCCCGTCGCGCCTTGCCATGGTGCCTTTCGTCTCCGTTGCCGACATGATGCGGATCGTGAACGCCGCGGGCGTGGCCCAGACCATCGCCGCCATCGCGGATCGGATCGAAGCCGATTTCGTCCGGTGGGAGGATTTTGACAAGGTCGCCCGCCTGCCCTCCCACTCCGAGGAGGGGGTCATCGAACTGATGCCGACCTCGGACGGAGAGTTCTATGGCTTCAAATACGTCAACGGCCATCCGGCCAACATGGCGCGCGGGTTTCAGACGGTGACCGCCTTTGGCGTGCTGGCCCGCGTCGATACCGGGTATCCGGTGATGCTGTGCGAAATGACGGTGCTGACCGCGCTGCGGACGGCGGCCATGTCGGTCGTCGCGGCTCGCCACCTTGCCCCGAAAAACGCGCGTGTCATGGCGATGATCGGCAACGGGGCGCAGTGCGAATTCCAGGCGCTGGGTTTTCACCACTGTCTCGGAGTGGAGGAGGTACGCCTTTACGATGTGGACGCCGCCGCCACGGCAAAGGCGGCCCGCAACCTTGCCGGAACCGGCCTGCGCGTCGTGTCCTGCGACAGCGCCGAAGACGCCATTGCCGGGGCGCAGATCATTACCACCTGCACGGCCGACAAGAAGCAGGCGACCATCCTGACCGACAACATGGTCGGCGCGGGTGTGCACCTGAACGCGATCGGCGGCGACTGTCCGGGCAAGACCGAACTGCACCGCGATATCCTGCTGCGGGCGGACATCTTTGTCGAATACCCCCCTCAGACGCGGGTCGAGGGCGAGATACAGCAGTTGGACGCCGATCATCCGGTGACGGAGCTTTGGCGCGTGATCGACGGTCAGGTTGCCGGGCGCACCGGTGCGGATCAGATCACGCTGTTCGACAGCGTGGGCTTTGCGACCGAGGATTTCAGCGCCCTACGGCACATCCACGACGAGATGCGCCGCACCGGACATTTCGTCGATCTGGACATGCTGGCGGACCCGGACGATCCCCGCGACCTGTTCGGCATGGTGCAGCGCGCCCGGGACGCCTGATCGCAGGCGCCCCGGATGCGTCGGCTCAGTCGTCCTTGACGATGTGGACCGTGCGGTTCGGGAACGGAATTTCGACCCCGGCATTGTCCAGCGCGATCTTCACGTTGCGGGTCACGTCCTTGGAAAAGCCGAACCAGTCCTCGCGGCGCACCCATGCCCGGACGAGGAAGTCGACGGAGGACGCCCCGAGTTCGGTCACCTTCACGGTCGGTTCCGGGTCGGGCAGGAGCCGTTCGTCGGCCGCTAGCGTGTCGCGGATCACCTGTTCGACCAGTGCCAGATCGGCCCCGTAACCGACCCCGAAGGTCCATTCCGCCTGCCGGGTCGGATAGACCGAATAGTTGGTGATCGTGTTGCCCCAGACCTCGGAATTGGGGATGATGATCTGATAGTTCCCGATCGAGGCCAGTTCCGTGTAGTTCAGGTTGATCGCCTTTACCGTGCCGCTTTCATCGTTGATCGTGACAAAATCGCCGATCTTGATCGGGCGGAAGAAGATCAGCATCACGCCCGCGGCCACGTTCGACAAGGTCCCCTGAAGTGCGAGGCCGATGGCCAGACCCGCGGCACCGATGACCGCGACGAGGGACGTCGTGTGGATGCCGAAGGTATTGAGCACGATCAGGAACGCCAGCCCGATCACGGCGTAGCGCACGATGTTGGCAAGGAAGTCGAACAACGTGTCGTCCAGCCGCGAATGCGCCTCGGCCAGACCCTTGATCCGCCGGGCAACCCAGCCGGCGATCATGAAGCCGACGACCAGGACGAGGATCGCGGACAGGATACTGCCAAGGATGGACACGAGGAATTCGAGCGAGATGAAGTCGCCCAGCGTGCGCCCGTCGTAGATTTCGGTCGAAAGAAGTTCGTTCATTGCGGATCAGTCCAGTTGGTTGATCGCTTCGGCAAGCCTGCGATCCTTGTCGGTGAGGCCGCCCGCATCATGCGTAGTCAGCCGAATGTCCACCCGGTTCCACACATTCGTCCAGTCCGGGTGGTGATCCTGCGCCTCGGCCAGCAGGGCGACGCGGGACATGAAGGCCCAGGCTTCGGAGAAGTCGCTGAACTGAAAGCTGCGCTCAAGGGTGCCGTCGGTCTCGGTCCATCCATCCGGTGTCATTGCTGCTCCTCGACGTGGCTGCGTCTGAAAGGCCCGTAGGCCGTCAGAACCTCGATATCCTCTTCGACCGCGCGGGCTTCTGCTTCCAGGTACTGCGCGACGGCGCGGGCAAAACCTTCGTTGGGAATATGATGGAGGGAATGGCAGGTGACGGGCAAGTAGCCGCGGGCCAGCTTGTGTTCGCCCTGTGCGCCCGCCTCGACACGGGACAGGCCCCGCGCGATCGCGTGATCGATGGCCTGATAGTAGCAGACCTCGAAATGCATGGCGGGGTGATGCTCCGTACAGCCCCAGTAGCGCCCATAGAGGACATCGCGCCCGATGAAGTTCAGCGCCCCTGCGACGGGAACCCCGTCGCGTTCGGCCATGACCAGCAGCACATCATCGCGCATCCGTTCCTGCACCAGATCGAAGAAGGCGCGCGACAGATAGGGCGTGCCCCACTTGCGCGCGCCCGTATCCTGATAGAACCGCCAGAAGGCATCCCAATGATGTGGTTGCAGGCTGTCGCCGGTGTAGGCCCTGATCTGTCCGCCGAAGGCCTGTGCCTGTGCCCGTTCCTTGCGGATGTTCTTGCGCTTGCGCGAGGACAGTGCGCCCAGGAACCCATCGAAATCGGCATAGCCGTCGTTGAACCAGTGGAACTGCTGGCTCGACCGCTCCATCAGGCCCAGCGAGGCGCCGGCTGCACGTTCCTCGGCGGTGCAGAAGGTGATATGCAGGGACGACAGGTCGTTGCGCTCGGTCAGTTGCACGGCCCCTTGGATCAACGCCTGAACGCCGATCTCCTCGTAACCGGGCCGCACGAGGAACCGACGTCCCGTTGCCGGCGTGAAGGGCACCGCCAGTTGCAGCTTGGGGTAGTAATGCCCGCCGGCACGTTCCCACGCATGGGCCCAGTTGTGGTCGAAGATGTATTCGCCCTGACTGTGCCCCTTGGCATAGAGCGGCGCGCAGGCGATCGCTTCGCCGCCCATCCGCGCGACAAGATGCTGGGGCTGCCAGCCGCTGCGCCCGGTGACGGAATGGCTTTCCTCCAGCGCCCGCAGAAACCTGTGCGTCGTGAAGGGATCGTTCGGTGGGCCGCCATCCGCCGCCTCGGGGCAGGCGCAGGCGTCCCACTCCGCGGCGTCGATCTGGCCAAGGTCGGTCAGGACGGAGATTTCGATGGGCGTGTCGGTCATCGCCCTTAGGTGGGGCCGCAGCAGATCACGGCAAGTAGCCTTCGAAGGTTACGGCATCGGCGATCTGTCGGGCCTGCGCCTCCTGCTCGGCGGAACGGACCGTCCAGCACAGGATCGGCAGGCCCTGCGCCTTGATTTCCGCGACCCGTGGCATGGTCAGTGCGCCGACCTCATGGCTGATGAACGCGGCCTTCGTCCGATCCAGATCCGGGACGGCGGCGAGATGGGCGCGTGTTTCCGGCGTCAGCTCCGGCCAATGGGCGTCGCTGTAGGCCGATGTCACGATGCCGCGCGGGATATGTGGCGCTTGGGCCGCCAGATAAGCCACGGAATTCGGATTGAAGGACATCAAGGCCACGTCACCGGAATAGCCCGCCAGGGCCGCAAGCGTCGCATCCTCCAACCCGCCGATGTTCGGACCCATCTGGCCATCGCGATCCTTGACCTCGATCAGCAGGGGAACGCGCCCGTCCACAAGGGCCAGAACCTGCGGCAGGGTCGGGATCCCCTCGTGTCCGCCGAGCAGGGGAATGAGGGTCAGTTCATCGGCAGTTCGCGCGTCTATGGGCCCGGTCTCGGCCGTCAGGCGGTCGAGGGTGTCATCATGGAACACCATCGCCTGTCCGTCCGCGGATGGCTGCACATCCAGCTCGATGGCGACGCCGAGGTCGACCGCGGCCTGGATCGCGGCGAGCGAGTTTTCCGGGCGCCCATCCTGTCGGTCGTGCAACGCCCGGTGCGCGATATGACCGCGCAGGAAGCTATCTGGAAGGGACGTCATTTCAGGCGAAAGATCCCTTCGATCTCGACCATCACGCCGAATGGCAGGGACGCTGCCGAAACAGCGGAGCGGGAATGCTTGCCCGCATCCCCGAGGGCTTCGGCCAGCAGGTCAGAGGCCCCGTTGATGACCTTGGGCTGATCCCCGAAGTCGGGCGTGGAATTGACGAAACCCGTCAGCTTCACGACCTGGTCGAGTTGTTCCAGGTCGCCACCACAGGCCGCCTTGACCTGCGCAAGCAGGCTGATTGCACAGGCGCGGGCCGCGGCCACGCCCTGATCAATGGTCGCGTCATCGCCAAGCTTGCCGACCATCATGCCCGAGGCATCGGCGCTGATCTGTCCGGATACGAACAGGAGGTCGCCGGACCGAACGGCGGGGACGTAGTTCGCCGCGGGTAGGGGGGCATCGGGCAGGGTGATACCCATTTCGGCAAGTTTGGCGGTAAAGGACATGGCGCGGTCTCCGGCTGCCAGGGGGATGTTTGCCGCCACGCTGTCATGCCCTACCGGGAATGCCAATTCCGGTTTTCCCGCCCTTCACGTGTTCGTCATGTCCGCGCCTGTCCCGGTGGCCCCGGACCCTGCCTCAGCCTTCGCGGAAGGCGCGGTTGAAATAGTCGGCCAGCGGTTTCACGAGATAGGCAAGCGGCGTGCGATCCTCCGTGCGGATGTAGGCCTCGACCGGCATGCCCGGCAGCATGACCTGGCCGTTCAGGCGATCGATCTCGCCCTCGTTCGGCAGGATCTCCGCGCGGTAGTAGGGGGCGCCCGTAACCTCATCCGTGAAGGAATCCGGCGACACCCGAATGACGGAGCCGAAGATTTCCGGCGTTGTCCGCGCATCGAAGGTCGGCATGCGAAGGGTCACCGGCTGACCGGGGTAGACCTGATCGATGTGGATCGGATCGACCTGCACCTGAATCACCAGTGGACGGTCCTGAGGGACGAGGTAGAGGACCGGATCGGCAGGGCGGATGACGCTGCGCGGTGCGAAGACGGTCAGGCCGTAAACCACGCCGCCGACGGGCGCCGTGATTTCCATCCGGCTCAGCCGTTCCTGCACGCTGCGATACTGTTCGGCCAGTTCGATCTGGCGAAACTGAAGATCGCGCAACTGGCTGATGGCCTGTTCGCGAAGCCGTGTCTCCAGCTTGAGCACTTCGAGATCGATCTCGGTCGCACGGCCCTCCAGTTCGGCGATCCCGGCGGTGAATTCGCCGACCTGACCAAGCAGGCGCGCCTCTTCACGCTGCAGGGCCAGGACACGGGGGGCCTGGGCCAGACCGCGATCCAGCAGGCTTTGCTGGGCTTCCAGCTCCTCGCGCAGGAACCCCAGCTGCAACGTCAGCGCATCGGACTGGGCCGTGATGCCATCGACCTGCGAGGCGATCTGTTCCTTGCGGCGGACCAGTTGTTCCGTCTCGCGGCCGAAGGCCTCGTTGCGCGCGTCGAACAGGCGGCGCTGTCCGTCGAGCATATCGGCCACTTCGTTGTCGGCGGCGGCCGCGGCCAGCAGGTCGTCGGGGAACAGGATCGCGTCCTGCACATCCCGTTCGGCCTCCAGCCGGGCGGATCGGGCACGAATCTCGTGCAACTGGTCCAGAAGGATCTGGGCATCCGACTGCAGCAGGGTCCGGTCAAGCGACAGCAGCACGTCGTCCGCCTCGACGATGTCGCCTTCGCGCACATTGATATCCGCCACCACGCCGCCATCCGGGTGCTGAACCACCTGTCGGTTGCTGTCCACGGCGATGCGCCCCTGGCTGATGATCGCGCCGGAGATGTTGGCAAGAACCGCCCAGGACCCGAACCCGCCAAGCAGAATGGCAAGCCCGATGATCCCGATCACCAGCTGCCGGCGGGCGGTCCATGTCTTCGCGGCCACTTTCGCCGGGGGCAGGGGTTTGGCACCGGGGGCGGCGGGGGGCTGGCTACCGGGCTTCAACGCTGGCATCTGGTTCATGATACGCCTCCGGGCGTCGGGGCCTTGGTCAACTGCTCATGGTTCTTGACCATCTTCTGCAGCACCTCTTCGCGCGGACCGAAGGCCGTGCGCATGCCGTTTTCCAGCATCAGGAGGACTTCGCATTCCTGAATGGCGGCGGGGCGGTGGGCGATGATGATGACGGCCTTCCCCTCCTGCTTCATGCCCTTGATCGCACGGTTGAGGGCGCGGGTGCCCTCGTTGTCGAGGTTCGAGTTCGGCTCATCCAGGACAAGGATTACTGGATCGCCATACATCGCGCGGGCAAGGCCGACGCGCTGAATCTGACCGCCCGACAAACGGCCACCGATGGCGGAGACCTGGGTGTCATAGCCCGCCGGCTGTTCAAGGATCATCTCATGCGCCGCGGCCTTCTTGGCGGCCTCGACGATCTTGGCCGGATCGGGGTCCGCGGCGAGGCGGGCGATATTCTCGCCGATGGTGCCGTCGAACAAGGTGACGGTCTGCGGCAGATAGCCGACATAACCGCCCAGCACGTCGGAATCGTATTGATCCAAGGTCGCGTTATCGAGGCGCATCTTGCCGCCCGCCGGTGGCCAGACGCCGCAGATGGCCTTGGCAAGCGAGGTCTTGCCCGCCCCCGAGGGACCGATCACGCCCATGGCCTGACCGGGCTTGAGAACGAAGCTGACGGCGCGCAGGGCGGCCTGCTGCGCGCCCGGCGGAACGATGGTGACATTGTCGGCGGTCAACAGGGCCTGGGGCCGGGGCAGGGGGGTGCGGGGGGCCTCGGGCGGGACGGTTTCCAACAGCTCGAGGACCGAAACCCGGCCCTTGCGCGCGGCCTGCACCAGTTGCCATTGCCCGATCACCATTTCGATCGGTGCCAATGCCCGCCCCATCAGGATCGAACCGGCGATCATCGCGCCTGCCGTCAGCTGGTTCTGCAGCACGAGATAGGCGCCGAGGCCCAGCATCGCGGATTGCAGGAAAAGGCGCAGCGTCTTGGTCGTCACGGTGAAAAAGCCGGACCGGTCGGAAAAGGCGACCGATTGCGTCAGCGACTTGCCGCGCGCGGTCATCCACCGCTGAAAGGCGGCGCCACGCATCCCGAGGCTTTGGACCAGCTCCGCCTCCGAGGCGAGTTGCTGCGCGGTCAGTTCGGCACGGGCCGTCGCGTTGTTCGCCTCTGCCATCGGGCCGGAGGTCATCCACTGGTTGACCCCTGCCAATGCGATCAGGACGAGGCCGCCGCCGCAGGCGAGGATCCCCAGCCAGGGATGGAAGATGAAGATCGCGGCAAGGAACAACGGCGTCCAGGGGATGTCGAACAGCGCAAGAAAGACGGGCGAGGACAGCAAGCGCTGCACGGCTTCGAGGTCACGCAGGGGATTGCGCTGACCGGCCCCGCCGGGTGTGGCCGCGGCACGACGCAGGTGCGCCTGAAACACGCGCCCGTCGAGGGCGGATTGGAACCGGGCGCCGACCCGTGCCATCACGCGGCCGCGGATATGGTCCATGACGCCCATCATCAGAAACAGGAACGTCACGAGGACCGACAGGGCCAGCAGCGTTTCCTCGGACCGGGACCCGAGCACCCGGTCATAGACCTGCAACATGTAGATCGGGCCCGTCAGCATCAGGGCGTTCACGACCATCGAGAAGATGAACACCATCACCATCAGCCCGCTGGACTGCCTGCGAACCTCGCTCATCTCGGGCTGGCCCAGATCCGGGCGTCGCGCCTGTGGTCGTCTCATGTCAATCGTTCCTCCACCGATGCCGGTGCGTTTATCGTGTCGGGTCTGCAGACGCTAAATCCGCGCCTCCCCGCTTTGGGATGGTCACCCATCGGCGCCCGGGATGCCAGCCTCGTGAAGGCCACGGGGCAACCGGGGCGATCAATTCCGCCCGAAGATGCCCCCCAGAACGTCCTGAAGGATACGCTCGGCCAGATCGGGCTCGCGTTCGGGGGCCTGCTGCTGCGGCTGGGGGGTGCGCTGATCGGGGGCGGGAACCTGCGCGACGGGGCGGCGGGCCTCGGCGGTGGGATCGATCATCGGCAGGGGGGTGATCGGCAGGCCTTCGTGCACCCGAACCATGGTTTCGCGCCAGATTTCCGCAGGCAGGCCACCGCCGGTCACACCGGTCAGCGGCGTGTTGTCGTCGTATCCCATCCAGACGCCGGCGACATAGTTGCCGGTAAAGCCGATGAACCATGCATCGCGATAGGACGACGTGGTGCCGGTCTTGCCCGCGGCGGGGCGGTCGCCCAGACGGGCGCGGGTGCCGGTGCCTTCCTCGACCACGCGGCTCATCATGTAGATCAGTTGCCGCGCGGCGCTTTCGGTGATGACCCGTTCGCCAAGACCGCTGTCATGGTCGACCAGCGATTGCGTCTCACCGCGCAGGCGCAGAGAAGTGAGGCCATAGGGCGTGACGCTCGTGCCACCGTTCAGAATGCCGGCATAGGCCCCCGTCATTTCCAGCAGCGGCGATTCGGACGCGCCAAGCGCCAGCGCCGGGCCAGCGGCCAGATCGCTTTCGATGCCGAAATCCGTGGCGACCTTGCGCACGATGTCGCGGCCCACGTCCTCGGACAGGCGAACGGCCGCGGTGTTGAGCGACCGGGCAAGCGCTTCGGTCAGGGAAACGGAGCCATAGAACTTGCCGTCATAGTTCGTCGGGGCATAGATCCCGGACCCCGGCACCTGGATCTGCAACGGGCCGTCGAACACCTCGTCGTCGAACCGGCGCCCAAGATCGAGGGCGGCGGCATAGACGAAGGGTTTGAAGCTGCTGCCGGTCTGGCGCACGGCCTGGGTTGCGCGGTTGAACTGACCGGCGCCGCGGGTATTGCGCCCGCCGACCATGGCACGCACCGCGCCGTCCGCACTCATCACGACGATGGCGGCCTGCGCCTCGGACCCTTCGCGGACCTTGGTGTCGAAGACATAGCCCAGCGCCTCCTCGGCGGCGGTCTGCATCCGCTTGTCGAGGGTGGTGCGCATGATGACGTCTTCGGTGGTGTCATGCGTCAGGAAGTCCGGGCCTGTGCCCATGACCCAATCGGCGAAATATCCGCCGGTGTCCTGTCGTGCCGCCCGCGACAGGGTGGCGGGGTTGTCGATGGCTTGCTGATACTCGGCGCTGCTCAGATAGCCCTGATCGCGCATCAGGCGCAGGACGGTCGCGCCCCGATCCTGTGCTCGCGCGAGGTTCGAGGTCGGTGCGTAATAGCTGGGCGCGGGCAGAAGGCCCGACAGCATCGCGGCCTGTGCCGGTCCGATGCGCGATACCGGCGTGGCGAAATACCGCTGCGACGCGGCCGCAAAGCCCCGCGCGCCCGCACCAAGGTAGGCGCGGTTGAGGTAGATCGACAGGATCTCGTCCTTGGTGAACTTCAACTCCAGCGCGAGGGCATAGGGGATTTCCTTGACCTTGCGCCAGACGGAGCCGGTGCGGCAGTCGGCCTCGAACTCCGCCTCGGAAATCCCCAATGCAGGCGAATAATCGGTGCCAAGGCACAGAAGTTTCGCGACCTGCTGCGTGATGGTCGATCCGCCGCCGCCGGAGAACGGGCCACGTCCGGCCTGGATGTTGGTGCGCATGGCCCCCACGATACCACGCGGGCTGACGCCGAGGTGGCGATAGAAACGCTTGTCCTCGGAGGCGATGACCGCGTTCTTGAGGTGGGGTGAGACGTTGTCGGTGGTGACCAGCCCGCCGAAATTGTCCCCCCGCCAGGCGAATACGTCCCCGTCGCGGTCCAGCATGGTGACGGAGCCGCGCGCGCGCCCATCCGACAGCGACGCCATGTCGGGGATGCCGACATAGTTGTATGCCGTTGCCGCCGCGACGATCAGCGCGACGATCGCAATCCCCCGCCAAGTCAGCGCCCAGATGACCCGTAGCGCGAATGTGAAGGGCCACAGAAGCCACCCCAACAGGCCACGCTTCTTGCGCTGTGGCCGGGGTTTGCTTGCCGGTGCCGTCTTTTTGGGGCGCGCGGATGTCTTGGGTGCCAGCGTGCGGCGGTCTGCCGCCAGCCGGGACTTGCCGGATTTCGCCATCTGTCTGCTCGTTGCTTTTGACCGGGGGTCTTCGCTTTTGGCCGAAGATAACGGGGCTGAGTCGGTTATGCACCCGACTTCGATCAATTCCTTCGCAATTGCAGCATATCCGCAATGCACAAAAAATGAGCAATGCCGCCAAATTGTGCAAAAAATGTAAAACACGGGCAGGAACAGTGCGGCTGTCGTATGCACAGCCGTTGCGCCCGGCATGCCGCATTCGTGATCTGCCGTCATCCGGCCCACATTCGAGGGGCTGCAGACAAGGGGACGCCAGGTGAAACTCATCATTGCAGCGATCAAGCCGTTCAAGCTGGAGGAGGTCCGTGAAGCACTGACCACCCTCGGCGTGCGCGGAATGATGGTTACCGAAATCAAGGGCTTCGGCAGCCAGTCAGGCCACACGGAAATCTATCGCGGTGCGGAATACGCCGTGAACTTCGTTCCGAAGGTGAAACTGGAGATCGTCGTTCCGGCCGCGATGGCCGATCAGGTCGTCGAAACCATCGCCACCACTGCCAAGACCGACAAGATCGGCGACGGCAAGATCTTCGTCCTCGACGTTCAGCAGGCCGTGCGCGTCCGCACCGGCGAATTGAACGACGAAGCAATCTGAACGACCGCCAAGGGGAAAACGGTAATGAACTTCAAGAAAACACTGGCCTTGGGTGCTGCGCTTGCCGCGCTGCCGGTCGCGGCCTTCGCGCAGGACGCCCCTGCGCCGACATTCGACGAAATCGGGCCCTACCTGATGACGACGCTGCTGTTCCTCGTGGGCGGCTTCCTCGTGTTCTGGATGGCGGCCGGTTTCGCCATGCTCGAGGCGGGCCTCGTGCGGTCCAAGAACGTCACCACGCAGCTGACCAAGAACATCGCGCTCTTCTCGCTCGCGGCCATCATGTACTGGCTGGTCGGTTTCAACCTGATGTACCCCGGTGATTTCAACGGCTACGTCGGCGGGTTCTTCAACATCACCTCGCTGGAGCCCGTGGGCCTCGCTGCTGCCGATGCGTCGCTCGACTATGCATCCGTCGCCTCGGACTTCTTCTTCCAGCTGATGTTCTGTGCGACTACCGCATCGATCGTGTCCGGCACCCTGGCCGAGCGCATCAAGCTGTGGCCGTTCCTGATCTTCGTGGTCGTCCTGACCGGCTTCATCTATCCGATCGAAGCATCCTGGCAGTGGGGCGGCGGCTGGTTGTCCGAAGCCGGTTTCTCCGACTTCGCCGGCTCGACCCTCGTGCATGCCGCTGGTGGTTTCGCCGCCCTCGCCGGTGCGATCGTCCTCGGCCCGCGGATCGGCAAGTACGCCAAGGACGGCAAGGTCATCCCGATGCCCGGCTCGAACCTGGCCCTTGCCACGCTCGGCACGTTCATCCTGTGGCTGGGTTGGTTCGGCTTCAACGGTGGCTCGCAGCTGGCCGCCGGCACCGTGGGTGACATCACCGACGTGGGCCGCATCTTCGCCAACACCAACATGGCCGCCTCGGCCGGTGCTGTCGCAGCCCTCATCCTGACGCAGATCATGTACAAGAAGGTCGACCTGACCATGGTGCTGAACGGCGCGCTGGCCGGCCTCGTGTCGATCACCGCAGGTCCGCTCGATCCTTCGCTCTTCGGGGCTCTCTGGATCGGTGCCGTCGGTGGCGTGATCGTCGTCTTCACCGTGCCGCTGCTCGACAAGCTCAAGATCGACGACGTCGTCGGCGCCATCCCGGTCCACCTGATCGCCGGTTTCTGGGGCACGCTGGTCGTCCCGGTCTACACGGACGGCACGTCCTTCGGGACGCAGATCATGGGCTTCGCGGCCATCGGCGCCTTCGTGTTCATCGTCAGCATGGTGGTCTGGTTCATCCTGAAAGCCACAATGGGCATCCGCGTCAGCGAAGAGGCCGAGATCATGGGTCTCGACATGTCCGAGCTTGGCATGGAGGCCTATCCCGAGTTCTCCAAGGGCTAAATCGCCCTGAGAAAACAGAAAACGACGCCCCGGATCGGAAACGGTCCGGGGCGTTTTTTCATGTCAGCCAGAATTAACATTATTCGCTGTCAATTCCCGAAGGTCACCGTATGGTTGTGCAACATAAGCCAGTGCGGACTGCAATTATGAGAGACCTTTCGGAAGGACGTGACAGCCTCACGGAGAAGAAGCTGACTCTCGGCCTGGAGGTGGCCGGTGTCGGTCTGGGTGAGGTCGATTACGACGCCAACACCATCACGTTGGATGAACGCGCCGCCGGAATGTTCGACCTGCCGCCGAATACCCCGATCTCGCGCGATGTGCTGCATGAGCGCATCCATCCCGAAGATCGCATGTCCGTCCTCTGCAAGGTGACAGACATGCTGGACCCGAATGGCAGCCACTTCATGGATGTGGTGCATCGGGTTACCTGCGGCGATGGCACCGTGCGATGGCTGAACGCGCGCAAGCAATGCATGTTCGCCACGGATACGGACACCGGCGAAACCCGTGCCGTGTCCGGTCTGGTCGCCGTGCTGGATGTGACGGATCGCAAGGCGGCCGAGGACAAGGTCCGCTTCGTCATGGAAGAGGTCAGCCATCGGTCCAAGAACCTGATGGCGGTGATGCAGACCATCGCGCGCATGACCGCGGCCACACCGGCTGAAAAGGCGTTCGCGCAGCGGTTCGGTGACCGTATGGGGGCCTTGTCGTTCAATCAGGATCTGCTGGTGCGCAACAGCTGGACGCACGTGCAGCTGTCCGATCTGGTCGGTTTTCACCTCGAACCCTTTGTCGCCGCCAAGGTGGCGAAGGTCCATATCGACGGGCCCGACACGGAGTTGAGCCCCGATGCCGCGCAAGCCATCGGCATGGCCCTGCACGAGCTTGCGACGAATGCCGGAAAATACGGGGCGTTTCAGGCCGAGGGCGGAAACGTCTCGATAGAATGGGCAGTTTCCACCGGCGCGGACCCGGTCTTCACCATCTCATGGACCGAGACGGGTGGCCCACCTGTCCAGAAACCCGAAACATCCGGGTTCGGGCAGAAGGTCCTGACGCGGATGGCGGCGCAATCCGTCGATGGAAAAGTCGATTTGCGCTACGATCCCGGGGGGGTCAGCTGGTCGCTGACCGCACCGGCAAGCCGGATCCTGCGGCAGGTCTTCGGCTAGGATCGCCATCGACCCACACGGACAACGAAAAAGGCGCGCCACAATGGCGCGCCTTTTCCGATCTGTGGCGTGCCCCGGTTCGGGGCACCTGCGCGACCCTTAGGCCAGCGCGATGTTCACTGCCGACTCGCGGCCGTCACGGCCGGGCTCGATGTCGAAAGTCACCTTCTGGTTGTCGGCCAGGTCGTTCAGACCAGCACGCTCAACAGCGGAGATGTGGACGAAGACGTCCTTGGAGCCACCATCGGGAGCGATGAAGCCGAAGCCCTTGGTGGAGTTGAACCATTTTACGGTGCCAGAAGCCATATTAGCCATCCTTGCGGTCTTGTCCGGTGCGGAATGCACCGGTCGGGGGTCAGTCTGTGGAGGGATCGAAAGACCAAGCCGATAAACGCAGGGTGGTCGATGTTCGCACGCTAGAACACCCATGTCGTCGCATTCGCGGAGATTTACAAGGGGAAGTTTCAGAAATGCAAAAACAGCGATCAGTCGCCACCGATTGAAAATCAGTGTTTTGCGCCTGCGCGATGTTCGGCAGAGCCAAAGGCCGGCAGGGCGGCATTCCGGCGAACGCCAGGCAGGAAAAACCCCGACAATCGCATCGATTGCCGGGGTTCCGGGTATACTATCGGGGACGGAAGGCCGTGCTCAGACGGCGCCGTCGATCCAGTCCTTCAGGGCCGCCTTGGGGGCTGCACCGATCTTCTGGTCGACGGCTTCGCCACCCTTGAACATGAACAGGGCGGGGATGCCGCGCACGCCCATCTGACCGGGCGACTGCGGGTTCTCGTCGACGTTGACCTTCACGATCTTGATCTTGCCGGCGTATTCGTCCGACAGCTCTTCGAGGGCAGGGCCGATCTGCTTGCAGGGGCCACACCACTCGGCCCAGAAATCGACGATGACCGGGATGTCGGATTGCTTGACGACTTCGTCGAACGTGGCGTCGGTTGCGGCAACGGTGGCCATGGTGTCTCTCCTGAAGATAGGGCGCGTTTCGCGCGGTGCTGGGGCTATCAGCTAGGGATCGCATCCGGCGGGGTCAATGGGCCGACCGCGGCCCATGCCTGCGCCGCAAGGTCAGGTGGGATGGTCATCAGGGTGCCCGTACGGGTCCACAGGATGGCCAGATCGATCGTGCGCTCGGGCCATATGGCCCCTGCCGCGGCCCGATATGCCCCCATCTGGGCCAAGATGCCCGCCGGGGTGTGGGACGCGGCCTCGGGAACGACCGCGTTCGATTTGAAGTCGATGACCCGCACCCGACCGGGCGACAGGATGATCCTGTCGATCGTCCCGGAAACCGCGGGTGCCGACCCGCTTGCCGGCAGGACGAAACCTACCTCGGCAAGTGTTCCGGCGGCGAACACGGTGGACAGGGCGGGATCGGACAACAGGGCAAGTGCCTCGTTCAATGCGGCCTCATCCGCATCGGGGGCGATCTGTCGCGCGGCGGCTGCCCGTTCGGCTTCGGGGACGGAGGGCAGATGCTCCAGCAACAGGTGGATCGCCGTTCCCCTGTCCATTGCATCAGGGGCCGCGTCGGAACCGGCGAGTGTCTTGGCACCGGGCAGGGCCGAGGGGGCAATGGGTTTGACGGCAGTCTTCGGTGTTTCTACGCGTTGCGACACCCATTTGGGCAGGACCGCATCCCGCACCCCCGTATCGTCGTCGCGTTGCGGTTTGCCCAAGGGCGTCCAGTCGCCCGCCTGCAAACGCAGATCCACCGCGCCATCCGCATTCCTGATCGGCTGTGCGCCCCGCGCGATCATCCCGGCCTCGATCTGGCGCCACCAGCTGTCGTGTGGATCATCGCCGACCTTGCCGGCCGCACCCACGATCAGCCAGCTTTCGGCCCGTGTCAGCGCCACATAAAGAAGACGATCCCGTTCAGCGGCCTGCGCCACCGATTCCGCCTCTGACAGATCATGAAGGGCGGGGGCCCATCCGGCCTTGTTGGGCATCCAGACGGGCGTCCCATCCAACAGGCGCCTGACACCCGAAATACCCTGGGGCGACCGCACCTGCGTTTCCGGCAGGATCACGACAGGCGATTCCAACCCCTTGGAGCCATGGACCGACATGACCCGTATGCTGCCACTGCCGGGCTGTCGCTTGACGTCCACATCCGCCGAGGCGAGCCAGCCGAGGAACCCCGTCAGGCTGGGCACTTCCAACGTCTCGTATGCCAGTGCCTGACCGAGCAGGGCCTCTATCGCCTCTTCCCGCTCGGTGCCCAGTCGTGCGATCAGGCGTCGTCGACCGCCGTGCCGGATCAGGACCCGTTCGAGGATCTCGTAGGGTCGCAGAATGTCCGCGATCCTGAGGATGTCTTCGAGCATTGCGATGTCATGCCCGCTGTCGCGCAGGACCGACCACAGCGGCCGTTTCCTGCGGCCATGGGCAATGTCGAACAGCGCCCCCTCGTCCAGCCCGACAAGTGGCGACCGCAGGACCACGGCAAGCGACAGGTCGTCATCAGGCGTCGCGGCCCATGTCAGCAGGGCAATCAGGTCGCGAACCGCAAGATCATCCGACAACTTGAGGCGGTCCGCGCCCGCAAGGTTCAGATCGCGCGCCTTGCATTCACGAATGACGTGGTGAAACAGCGACTTGCGCCGTTGCAACAGGATCAGGATATCACCTTCGGTCACCGGACGCCGGGTCCCCTTGTGGACGATCGGGGTGCCTGCGTCGATCATGGCGCGCAGGTTGTCCGCGATCCGCCGGGCCAGCAGAACCTCGGCGTCGTTTGCGGCAGGCCGATCGATGGGATCGAACCACTTGCGATCATCCGTATCGGCCTTTTCCTGTTCGATCGGATGCCACAGGTCGACGCGGCCCGGCAGATCGGGATTGTGGGCCAGGTGCTGCGGCGCGGGGCCGACACCACCGCCATCGGCAAACACCGCATCGACAAGGTCGAGGATCACCGTCGACGACCGGAAGGAATGCAGCAGCGCATGATCGCGCAGCGCCGCGGCCTGTTGCGGCAAGCGGTCGGCAAAGACATCCCGCATCCGGTCGAAGGCATCGGGGTCCGCCCCCTGAAAGGAATAGATCGACTGCTTGCGGTCACCGACGACGAACAACGTGCGCACCACGTCTTCGCGCGCGCCGGACCCGGCCCCGAATTCGGCGGCAAGCGCGGCAATCACGTCCCATTGCGCGGGGGCCGTGTCCTGCGCCTCGTCCACGAGGATGTGATCAAGGCCGCCATCGAGCTTGAACAACACCCACTGCGCCATGTCGGAGGTCGACAGAAGATGCCTCGCCCGCGCGATCTGATCATCGAAGTCCAGCCAGCCGCGCGCCTGTTTCGCCGCCTGCAGGCGCCGCGTGAACGCAGGTGCGAAGGCATGAAGCGCCAGCGCGTAGTCGAGAGAGGCAAGCGCGCCAAGGCGTGCGACCGCATCCGACAGCCGCTCGGCCAGATCGCGCAGCTCGTCCACGCAATCATCGCCCAAGGTGGTTGCGACGCCCTTGCTGACAAGCGCCTTCAGGGGCTGTTTCTCCTTGGTCAGCAGAGCCGCGCAAAGGATGTCGAACCTGTCATCGTAATCGGCGACATAGGCCTCGGACAGGGACCGGTGCAGGCGGACCATCTTGACGCCCTTGTCGCCCGCCGCGGCCTCGCGCACGACATTCACGAGCGAGACGTCATTGGCCGTGATCGTCCCTTCGCGCAGGTTGGCCTCTGTGTCGTTGCCAACGCCCAAGGCATCTCGCAGGGCGGCCTCGTCCATGGGGGCGGTGCCGACAGGCCAGGCACGGGCGACCTGCGCCAGAAACTTCGACGGCTCCCCATCGCTGAGACGGGCGGACATCGCATCCACGAGCGGTGCCTCATCCGGGTCGTCGGCCATTGCG
Organism: Jannaschia sp. 2305UL9-9; assembly: GCF_041403465.1. NCBI lineage: Bacteria > Pseudomonadati > Pseudomonadota > Alphaproteobacteria > Rhodobacterales > Roseobacteraceae > Jannaschia > Jannaschia sp. 2305UL9-9. The sequence goes on along the minus strand of NZ_JBGEHM010000002.1, from coordinate 25,442 downwards.
TCGAGGATATCCGCGTGCAGGCGCGTGGTCGCGGTGTCGTCCATCTCTGAAAAGGCGGGGGAAACACCGGCTTCCAACGGGAAGCGGCGCAACAGGGATGCGCAAAAAGCGTGGATCGTCTGGATCTTGAGGCCACCGGGGGTTTCGATGGCCCGCGCGAACAGGGTGCGGGCGTGGCGCATCTGTTCGGTCGAAATCCGGTCGAACGGCACGCCAAGGGTCCGCAACTCGTCCCGCAGGTCGGGGTCCGGCATCATGGCCCAGCCGCCCAATGTCTTGAACAGGCGGTTCTGCATCTCGCCCGCCGCGGCCTTGGTATACGTCAGGCAGAGGATCCGTTCCGGGGGCGTTCCCTGCAGCAACAGCCAGGCCACCCGGTTGGTCAGAACGCGCGTCTTGCCCGACCCCGCGTTCGCGGCCAGCCAGACGGACCCGGAGGGATCGGCCGCGCCGATCTGCGCGCGCGTGGCGGCGTCTGGCAAAGTTGCCTGCGTCATCGGCCCACCTTCGTCGGCTGTGCGGTATCGGTATCGTCCCATTCGCCAAAGCGGGACAGATGATCGTAGTCGCTCGTATATTCCAGGAAATCGGGGGCCAGGCGCGCGATCCACGGACGCCCCTCGCGATAGGCGCGGATCAGGTCGAGCAGCCCGCTACGCGTTTCCGCCAGAACGGCATCGTCGATCTTCACGGCCTTCTCGTCATATTTCGAGCCGACCTGCAGATAGGCAACCTCCTCCACCCGGCGGTGGGGGATATTGGCAAAGGCACCCTCGCTGATCATCACGGCTTCGAGCAGCAGCTGCTTGGCAAAATAGGCCTGTTGTTTCGGTGTCGGGGGCGCGCCGGTCTTGTAGTCGTAGATGGCCACGCCGCTGCCCCGGTCATCCAGTCGGTCGGCCTTGGCCGTCAGGGCAAAATCCAGCTCCGGCAGGTCGAGCCGACCCTCTTCCTCCAGAAACAGCGGGGTGCCGATGCGGCGGCGCGCGCCCTCGGCGATGATCAGGTCGTCCATCAGCCGGTCGAACTTGCCCAGCCAGATCCGCCGCATGGCGGGCCATGGCGCCGTCTGCCGCAGCGATCTTTCCAGCGTTTCACGCAGCCGCGGCGCGGCATCGCCGTCAAGGGGGCCGGGCATGTCGCGGGCGAACTGCTCCATCGCGTCATGCACCACGGTCCCGCGTAGACGGGCATCGGGGGACTGTCGCAGGGGCGACAGGGCGCGCAGCCCCAGAATGCTGCGGGCGTAGATCGCATATGGGTCGCGGATCAGAACCTCGATCGCGGTCACGGACAGGCGCCGGGGCTGTGCCGCCGCCGGCACGATGGGCGCCGGACGGGCCGCGCGGCTGACCGTGGTGTCGGGCACGTCGACGCGGGCGGCCAGCGACAGCCACTCGTCCCCACGCGCGCGCATCGCCTTCAACGCCTCGCTGGCCTCGCCGCCAAGGCCCGACAGCAATCCTTCGATCCTGTTCAGCCAGCGGGACGGCACGGTCTCGGCCTCGGCGTTTCGCGCGGCGCGCGACAACCAGACCTGCGGGCCGGAGGCGGCCTGCTGGAAGTCATGGGCGGACAGGCCGACGCTGCGCTCGGGCAGGCGCAGGCCACAGGCCGTGCGCATCGTCCGGTTCAACCAGGGATCGGCGCCCGGTTGGTCGGGCCAGGTGCCGTCGTTCAGACCGCCCAGGATGACGAGGTCGGCGGTGCGGACCCGCGCCTCCAGCGCGCCCCAGATCATGATGTCCGGGTGCGGTGCGAAACCCTCGCGCACCTCTTCGGCGGACAGCAGGGCGTGCAGGATGCGCGCGTATTCAAGGCCGGATATTGCGTCGGGGCCCGAGTTGTCGGCAGCATCGATCAGCGCATCCATGACGTCACGGGCGCGGCGACCGGCTTCTCCGACCCAGGCGCCGTCATTGGGGGCCAGATGACGGATCGCGGCAAGATGCGTGGTCACGTGATCCGCCAGCGTGGCCCGCGCGGGGGCGTGGATCAACAGGTCCAGAAGGTCCGCCAGCCACGCGGTCCAGTCATCGTCCTGACCTGCCGTCTCGGGGTCCCGCGCCCAGGCAAGGACGGTGTCGCGATCGGGGAACGGACAGGGTCGGTCACGCAGCAGCGACAGCTCGACCTCCCGCGCGCGGGGAAGATGCGCCACCCGTGCATCGGCGCGCGTCAGGGGGTGGGACAGAACGATGGCCAGATCTTCGGATTCGACCCGGCGGCCCATCATGCCGGCGACCTGCATCAACAGGCGCCCCGGCGTGGATTGATGCAGGGGGCGTCCTGCACTGTCGTCCGGTTCGATCCCCCAGCGATCCAACTGCGCCGCGACCTGGCGGGACAGGGTGCGGTCGGGCGTGATCAGCGCGGCACGCTCACCCCGTGACAGCGCGGCGCGCAGCCCGAGGGCGATCGCCATCGCCTCGGCCCCGGGCGAGGGGGCCGCGACCAGCGTGATGCCATCACAGGCCGCTGCCATGTCGGTCAATTCGGGGCCTTCGATGCGCCAGGCATCGGTGGCCGGGGCCGGTCGCAGGGCCAGGGATATCAGTCGGTTCCGGGCGGGGACCGCGGGGGCGTGGTCGCTCCACTTGGCGCAATTCGCGCGGGCGGTGTCATGGGTGTCCAGAAGGGCGGCATGCCGATATTGCGGGTGGTCCTGAGCCCCGGGGCCATCCCCGGACAAAAGGGCCTGCCACGCATCTTCCGGCATGTCGGTGTCCAGCCCCGGCAGGATCACGGCGCCCTGAGGCAGTTTCAGGACACCATCGATCAGCACCCGCGTCGGGGCGCGCGACGCGGTGGAGCCTGCGATGATGACCGGGTCTTGTGGAGGCGCGTCGGCCCAGGTCTGCATCAGGATCGACAGGACGGCGCGCTGAACGCCCGCTGCGGTCACGCCTGACGTGGCTTCGGACCAGCTTGACACGATGCGCAGGAATTCCAGCGATCTTTGCCAATGGTCGGACAGGTGGCGCGTGTCGATCTGTTCGAGGGCTTCGGCGGGCATTTCCTCTTCCTGCATCTCCGCCAGCAGGGTCTGCAGCGTTCCGGCAAGGTCGAAGGCCGCATCTGGCGGCGAAAGGTCGGGCCGTGCCGCCAGCAGGCCACGAACAAGGCGTGTCAGGCGCAGGCGCAGGGCCAATGGCGCGATGGTCGTCGGCGGCGCCATGCCGGGCCGCAGGAGCGGTTCCAGCTGCGACACGAGGCCGATCCTCGGCAACAGTGTCGCCCCCCCTTCGGCAAGGGCGGCGCGCAGGCGGGTTGCCATGCGATTGGTGCTGACAAGGACGGTGACACGGGCCAGCGCCTCGGGCGTCTGCGTCTCAAGGCGGGTCCGCAGCCCGTCTGCCAGGGCGCGCGAGAAGTCGACGCCAACCGGTTCATGGAACAGGCCCCGGATCACGCGGCACCTGCCAGCATGGATTCGGCCAGCGTGATCCCCTCGGGTGTGCCGACGTCGGCCCAATGACCGGGATGTTCGACCCCGAACAGGCGGCCACGACCCATCATGTCGAACCAGAGATCCCGGAGGGAGAAAACGGTGCGGGGGTCATCGTGCAGGCGGTCGGTCTTCACGATGCCGGCCCCGGTATAGACCATGCCGTCCGTGTCGCGCGTCAGCCGCCCGTCATGGTCCATTGCAAAGCTGCCGCCGGCCTGACCCACGGCGCGCTTGGGCGGAACAAGCAGAAGCAGGCCATCCATCGCATCCCCCCGCCATGCGGACAGCAGGGTGTCCCGCGCCCGCGGCCCGGTCCAGACGGCATCGGCATTCATCGTCAGAACGGGGCCACGACCCAGCCGGGGCAGGGCGGCGCGCAATCCGCCGCCCGTCTCCAGCAGCATATCCTCGGTCACGATCACGAGGTCATCCCGGGTGCAGAGATGCGATGTCAGCACGGGCGCGAAGTGGTGCGCGTTCACCACGCATGGCCCCGGTCCCGCCACCTGCTCCAGGGCATGATCGATCAGGGGGCGTCCGGCGACCTGCACCATCGCCTTGGGACGATCATCGGTCAGGGGGCGCATCCGTGTCCCCAAACCTGCCGCGAAGACCATGGTCGCGATCATCATGCCACCGGTTCCGCATGCTCGTGGCCCGCGAGGTGCCCTGCGCGGCTGCGCATGGTCTCCAGCCCCTCGGGCGTCGGGGCGGGCAGGGTCGCGTCGACGATCCTGCGCAGATCGGCAAGTGCCGGGTGGTCCAGATCGCGCCGCAGGGCCGCCCATGTGCGCGGGATGAAGTCGGGGTAGTGGGACTTGCCGTCGCGCAGGCAAAGGCGCGCGAAAACGCCAAGGATCCGCAAGCTGCGCTGCGCCGAACAGATCGCCACCCCCCGCGAGACGTCATCGGGGCTTCGGCCGGTTGCGCCGAGGTAGGCCTGCATGGCGGCATCCTGTGCCGTCGGGGACACGACGCGCCTCGGGTCATGGATCAACGAGGCCAGATCGTATTCCGGCGGTCCGGCCATGGCATCCTGAAAATCCAGCAGGCCAACACGTGCGGCGCCCGAGCGTTCCGGCAGCCAGATCAGGTTGTCGGCATGAAAGTCGCGGTGGGTCAGGACGGAAGGGGCCATGACAGGATCCTCCAGCGCCGCCGCCATCGCCGCGACAAGATCGGCGCGCCTCGTCCGGGACTGCGGTGCATACCAGTCGATCGCCAATCCGGCGAGGTCGGCCATCTGCGGCGTATAGGCGGGCAGGTCTTCTGGCGGCGGTGCCGATTGCAGTAGCCCGAGGACATCCCCGGCCGCCCCGTAGAGCATCGCCTCGGCGGCGGCGTCCTGTCGGGCGACGTGGCTGAAGAGTGCATCGCCGAGGTCTTCCAGCAACAGGAACCCCCGGTCGGCGTCGGCCGCCAGAATTTCCGGAACAGACAGACCCCGGTCGGCGAGAATGCCGGAAATCCGTACGAAGGGGCGCACGTCCTGACCGGTCTCGGGGGCGGCGTCCATCAGGATCGCCGGGCGTGCGCCGTCTGTCAGGCGGATGTAGCGGCGCGGCGATGCATCGCCGGCCAAGGGAATACGGTTGGCCGACGCCCAGCCTGCGCCGTCCAGAAACCGCTCCTGATCATCTGTACGTCTGGTCATGGGGGCAGTTTCCTCGGCTTTCGTGTCGGTCGTCGGTTGGGCTGCGGTCATCAGGGCCGCCCTGGCAAGGCGTATCGCCAGTGCATCGCTGACCTTGTCGCCCGATATGGTCAGGCGCCGCTCGGTTTCGGACAGGACATCCAATCGCAGGGTCGCGGCGCCCGGGGGCGTGTCCGCCCCCAGCCGATCCGGCCATTCGATCAGGCAGACGGCCGTATCGAACGCTTCGCTCAAACCCAGTTCCAGCACCTCGTCCGGGTGTGTCACGCGATAGAGGTCCGCGTGCCAGATTTCGAAGTCCCGGGTTTCATATGTTTGTACCAGGGTAAATGTGGGCGACGGGACATCTTCGGTGGCCCCGCCATCCCGCGCCTGCAAATTCTGGATCAACGCGCGCGAAAGGGCGGTTTTGCCCGCCCCGACGGGGCCTTGCAGCAACAGGACATCACCGGGTTGCAGGCACCCTGCCAGAACCCCGGCCAGTCGGTCCGTGGCCGCCGGGCCGTCGAGGTGGATTGGGGGTGATGCGAAGGTATCTGCGGACATGGACCGACTTAGACGCCCCCTCGCGGGCCGCGCAAGGGGGCGACATGGTCTGCGATGCGGTCACGCCATCGAGACTTCGGCCGAGGCGGCATCGGCCTGCGGCAAAAGTGTTTCGGCCGCACTTTCCGAGAAGCAGAGGGTCAGGCCGCCGCCGGGGGATGGCAGGACGCGCATCGACACCCCTTTTCCCGAAAGGCAGTGCAGAGTCTCGGACCACTCCGTCCGCTCGGCTTCGCCGATGTCTGCCCGCGCAAAGCTGCGCAGATCGCCCCAGACCGGACTGGGTGCGAAATGCTGTCGCCAGAGGTCGATGCAACTGCCGAGTGTTTCGGGCAGGGCACCGCTTTCCTTTTCCGCCAGATGCAGGATCGACACGGTGTTTCCGGCGATGCAGCGACCGTCCCGGGAAAACACGATGACGGCATCATCGTTTGCCGACAGGGCAGTTAGCAATGCCTCACGCTCCTCGCGCTGGGTCTGCGAAGCGGATACGTCGGCCGATATGTCCTCCAGCATCAGGGCGACGGCACCGTCCGCCTGCGGGCGGCCCGTGACGCAGTAGGTCTGGCCTGTCGGCAGGGTCCATGTCTCGCGGTAGGTCCCGCCGGGGTCGACGCGCGACAGATCGCTGAGCCCGTCGCGCCATGCCTTGTAGTCGCGCGGTTCCGGCAATTTGCGGTGGTCGCGAAGGGCGTCGAAGAAATCGGCCAGTTTTGGGCGCCGCGAAAGCCAGCTGCCGTCGAGGCCGGTCATGTCCATCAGCGCAGGGTTGAACATCGCGAGCGTATTCTCCCGATCGAAAATCGCCAGCCCCGTCGGCAGATGGGCGAATGTCTTCGTCAAGGTCTGGATGAATGTTCGCAGGTTGTCCTCGGCGGTAATCACGGCATCCAGCGACAGGGCATGCATGTGGCGTCGGCCCTGAGCATCCGCAGGCAGGCTGGTGATCTCGTACCAGTGGCGCTGACCTTCCTGATCGATGATCTGCCGCCGTGCCATGCCCGGTGGCGCGCTGGCCTGGCCGGGAAACAGGCTGACCACGGGCCAGCTGCGACTTGCATCGGGCCCCATGCACCTTGCCGCGACCTCCGCATAGGTGGCATTCGACCAGATCACCTGCCCTTCGGCATTCGTCACCCAGCTGAGCGTCGGGGTGCTGTCGCTGCTTTCGGCGAGAAGGGCGGCATCCTCCTCGAGCATCTTGAAGCTGGCGAGGTCGATGCGCATCGACGATTGCGCCATTTCGGCAGAGGCGACGGAGATGCGGATGTCTTCGCCCTGGCGGACACCGACGATCAGAATGCCATCATTGCCGAATCGTCCCTCCAACCGAAAGGCCCGCCCGGTATCGCGCAACTCCTCGAAAGCCGCGGGAACATCGTCCGCCATGCCGCAAAGGGAATCGATCAGTTCATCCCACGCCTTCAGATGATCGATCGGCGTCGATACGAGGAAGCCGACGTTCTCGGAATTGTCGACAAGGTACTGGTTCCTGAAGATGAAGATCCGAGGCTCGGACAGGTTTTCCGGCGCAGGTTGTCGCAGTTTGGTCTGAGAACGGGGTGCCAGCCACAAGACCAGCGCGAGAGCCATCAAACCCGCGATCATTCCACCAAGGAGTGAAAGCAGAACCAGTGTCGTTGCTGCCATGTAAACCTGCTCCGTCACAAAAGACGGCCCAGCATCGCATTCGAATGGTTAAGGGGGTCTTAACCAATTGTGGCGACATTAAGGGCGTTTGACGCAGGGGCAGGCGCTCAGAACAGGGGCGTATTCTGTCCAAGGCCGCCACGGCTGGTCTGAATCGCGTAACGGGGCCAGCAGACCTCTGCGATGGCACCGCCGCGCACGGCCGGCGGGCGGTACCCGTGTGGTGCGCCATTCGCGAACATCACGCGGGCCCCCGTCCGCTCCAGCAAGGTCTTGGAGATGAACAGGCCCAATCCCATCCCCTCGTAGTCGGGACGGTTTCGACGGGACCGCAGGAAGGGGTCGCCGAGCCGGGTCAGCACCTCGGCGGGATAGCCGGGACCGTCGTCGATGACCCGGATCGTGACGTCGTCGTCAGACCACCGCACGTCGACCCAGACCTGTTCGTTCGCGAAATCCACAGCGTTCTGGATCATGTTGCGCAGACCGTGAATGACCTCCGGCAGGCGCCGGATCATGGGGCCGCCGGCGATGGAGGTGTCGGGATACTCGAAATCATAGTGGATGCGGATGCCGCGATCTTCGTGGGGTTGGGCCGCCTCGCGCACCACGGCTTCGATGGGGGCCGCCTGAAGATGCAGATCGCTTTTCCCTGCGCGTCCCATGGACCTGAGTATATCCCTGCAACGATTGGCCTGTTCCCGGATCAGTTCCGCATCGTCCCGCAGATCGGGGGAGTCGGCCAGCTCCTCGGCCAATTCGCTCGAGACGAGCTTGATGGTCGCAAGGGGCGTGCCCAGTTCATGGGCCGCCGCGGCGATGACACCGCCCAGATCCTGCAGTTTCTGTTCCCGCGCGAGGGCCGTCTGCGTTGCCAGCAGGGCATGGGACATGGCCTCCGTCTCGCGCGCCAGACGCGAGGCGAAGCCCGAAAGGAACATCGTTCCGACCACGATGGCGATCCAGAAGCCCAGAAGATGCAAGGGCGGCAGTTGAAGCCGCTGCCCGTCCGGCGTCACCAAGGGCATGTGGTATCCCCCCAGAAGTGAAATCATCGCGAGCGCGGCGGTCGCGAGGATCAACGTGGACCGGAGGGACAAGGCGGTCGCACATATGGTGACGGGGGCCAGGAACAGCAGGGCGAACGGGTTGTTCAGCCCGCCCGTCAGGAACAGCAGCACCGTCAGCTGCACGAGGTCGAACGCCAGAAAGCCGAAGGCATCCCGTTCGGTCAGGCGATGGTTGGACGGGTAGACCGTCATGGCGATGAGGTTCGCGACCACGGCGGCCCCGATCACCAGAAGGCAGAGGCCAAGCTCGATCGACAGGCTCAGCCACAAGCTGACCACGACCACGGTGATGGTCTGCCCGAGGATCGCCAGCCACCGAAGATTGACCAGAGTATTGAGGCGCACGCGGGGCATACGCGCTTCGGGGGGCAGGAGCGTGTGAGTCGACTGATCGGTCATACGGCCTATCTAGTTCGTTGGGCGGCTAGGAAAGCTGCAAACAGACATCGCAACAAGAGGCCGGAGACTTACGACATGGGTGAGGCGTTACAGGAACTCGGGCAGGACAAGACACTTCTGCTGGTCGACGACGATGAGCCGTTTCTGCGACGGTTGGAAAGGGCGATGGAAAAACGCGGTTTCGAAGTCGAGGCGGCGTCTTCCGTGGCCGAGGGGATTGCCAAGGCCAGCCAGCGTCCTTCGGCCTATGCGGTGATCGACCTGCGCCTCGAAGACGGCAATGGCCTCGATGTTGTGGAGCGTCTGAGAGAGCGGCGCCCGGACAGCAAGATCGTGGTCCTGACGGGGTATGGCGCGATTGCCACCGCCGTTGCGGCGGTCAAGATCGGCGCGACCGATTACCTGTCCAAGCCCGCAGATGCCAACGACATCATGAACGCGCTTCTGTGCAAGGCGGATGACCTGCCGCCGCCCCCGGAAAACCCCATGAGTGCGGACCGCGTGCGGTGGGAGCATATTCAGCGGGTCTACGAATTGTGCGACCGCAATGTCTCGGAAACGGCGCGGCGTTTGAACATGCACCGCCGCACCCTGCAACGGATCCTTGCAAAGCGCAGCCCGCGGTGATCCGCAGGGCACGGCAGGCCTGCGTGCGGTGCGCGGCCTGCCGGCTTTGAACTACCGCTCCCGATCCGCCTACTGCGGCGGGCCGGAACATCCGTTTTCGCCTGCGAAAGCCCTTCAGGCTTGCAATTTTCGCCTGTGCTCGACGGGCAAGCTATGCAGCCCCGTCATGGCAGTCTAACCTGCAGATGCCATTAATCTTCGGGTGAAAGGTCAGGTTTCAAATGTGCAGGAATGTCCCGACCGCCCTGTGCGCGGTCGTCGTCTGCCTTTCGACTGCCGGGTGCATACGGTCCGACCCGGATGCGGGCAGGCCGTCCGTTGCGGTGGAAAACCCGTCACCACATGTTCTGACGCCTGCACCGGATGGTCTTGACGTCTCGGCGTCTGGCGGTCGACAGATCGGGTTCGGACGGGATCGGCCGGGCGTGTTGCAGACCGTCGAACGCATAACCGGGCAGCACCCCGTAGATAGTGAATGCCCTGCCGCAGGATACGATGCCGTCGCGCTGCGGTCGGGCCTGATCCTCGTGTTTCGCGGCGAGGCATTCGTCGGATGGCAGACGCCTGACGCGAAACAGGCCGACCGCGCAGCCGCCGGTCAAACCTGTTTCTGACGCATCGGCGTCAGGCTAGGCTGCGCGCCACCCAGACGCCGAAGGCAGCCGTCGCACCGGTCAGAACGGCGCCCCATGTCGTATCCGTGATCACCATGGACCAGTCCCAGTTCTTCAGGACCGCCTTGGATGTGAATTCATAAGTGCCATAGGCCATTGCACCAAGAATGGCCCCGTTCAGGGCGGCAGTCATCACGCTGCCTTCGCGCAGGGCCGGCAGGGACACGAAGTAGATCAGGCCCGCGACATAGAAGAGATAGAAGACAGCCGCAGGCGCCAGATCGATCGGGGATCGCAGCATGTCGCCGATATGCCGTTCGAACAGGGGCTTCATCACAAGCGTCAACATGATCGCGTCAACGATCAGGAAAAAGGCGGCTGAACTGCCGTAGAGGATCGCAAGCTGCATGGGATGACCTTTCCTTGTCCGATCTTCTACGGACGCGAGGGCCGTTTGGATCTATCAGCCCGCCCAACCATAGGCCTGCGTTGCCGGACGCGCGCGCAGCCAGGCGCGAAACCTCTGCAAGGAGTCCGATGTGGCGTCGGGTCGGGTGACGATGTGATAGCCGACGTTGTTGAGTTTCATGTCCGTGACGGCGGCCAGTCGCCCCATTTCGAGCTCTGGCTGAATCAACGTGCGGTTCTGCAGGCCAAGACCCATTCCGGCGCGCAGGGCCGACAAAACCATGCCGTTCGTCGCGAGCGTATAGACCCGCAACTCCCCCGGCTCGATCCCCAGCGCGCCGGTGACATGGGGTTCCTCGGCGCGGTTCTCGCTCATCAGCCAGATCTGTTGTGCCAGAACCTCGGGCGTCGCGCGACGGAACCTGTCCGCCAAGCCGGGCGAGGCGACGACGATGAAATCCCCCGTCAGCAAGGGCTCGACATCCAGGCCCGGCCAGTTTCCTTCGCCGTAACGGATCGCGATGTCATAGCCGTCGCGGCGCAGGTCGGTCAGGTCCGGCGTCGGCGTGATCGTCACGCTGACGTCCGGGTTTTCGGCCCAGAACGCGCCGAGACGGGGCATCAGCCAATGCTCTGCAAAGGTCGGCGTGGTCGTCACGGACAGGGGACGGCTGCTCGTTCGGTCGCTCAGGTCGCGGCAGGCGGCGGTCAACGTGTCGAACCCTTCGAGAAGGCCGCGGGCCAGCAGGGCGCCTTCCGGTGTCGGTTCCATCCCGCGGCCGGCCCGCGTCAGAAGGGACGTAGCAAAGAACTGCTCCAACGCGCGAACATGTCCCGCGATCGCGGCATGCGTCACGTTCAGTTCCCGCGCGGCGGACGAAAGGCTGCCACAGCGGACGGCGGCTTCGAACGCGCGCAGGGCAGAGAGGGAGGGTATGTTGCGCCAATCGGTCATACCTGTCAGTTTGACTTACATTTGGAAAATAATCCAGAGTGGCGCGAGACACGGCGCTCCGCCTAAGGGGGAGGCAGAACGCAACCCTCCGCCCAAGGTGATTCACATGCTTGCCACGTTCGCCGATTTCCTGCTTGGGGCCGCCCTGTCGCGCCGCCCGTCGCTCAATGCCATCCACATGCGCACGCCGTCGCGCCCCCATGGGGCCGAGCGTTCGCAGCAACTGGGCTGGATGGCGCGCGTCGGCACCTATTGATCCAAGGCTACAGGTCGTATCGTTTGGCGATGCGGCCATCGGGATGCGCCCAGGTTTCGAAGCCGCGCGACCCGTAATATGCCAGACCGCCCTCGTTGTGGGCCATGATGGTCGCGTTGATCCAGGAAAACCCTGCGGTCTTCGCGGCCTTTTTCGTGGCTTCGAACAATTTGCTGCCAACGCCGAGGCCGTGCTTGCCCAAGGCAACGAAGGTCGCGATGTCGCAGGCTTCGTCCGGCAGGGTGGCGCGCGCACCGATCCACTGAAACCCGAGGATTTCGCCATCCAGTTCGGCCAGGTGCCAGATATCGCCACGCGCCATCCAGTCGCGCAGGACGTCACCCGTCACCGGGTCGGTCAACGCGGTCGTGCCGCCCTTTTCGATGATCGCGTTGAGAAGGGAGGCCATGGCGCCGGCGTCGAAGGGACGGGCGCGCCTGATGTGAATGCCTGACATGGCGCGACCCTAGGGCAGTCGAGGACCGCCATGCAAGCGAAGGCAGTCAGCCCGCGTCGCGCGCATCCATCAGGCTGTCGTGACGCTCGAGGAAGGCGGCGCGCGCTTGCGCCGGTGGGCGCAGCACCACCGACAGATCGGCGGCGACCTCCGGGTCGGGGGCCCCGAAGAAGCGGTCCGCTTCGGTTCGGGAAAAGCCCGCGATCTGCACCGCTTCCAGCCAGGCGGAGATTTTGTCCGCGCGTTTGATCCGGCGTTTGAGGCGCGCATCGGTTACTGCGGGCAGGCCGAAGCGCAGGTGGATCGCGGCCTGCAACCGGTCGTCCAGCACGCCATAGCCCGGTCCGACCGCAGCCTTGACCGGAGAAATCATGTCCCCGATCACATATTCGGGCGCGTCGTGCAGCAGGGCAGTCAGGCTCTCCGCTGGCGTGACCGGCCCCATCCGCCCGAGGATGTCCACGACCAGCAGAGAGTGTTCGGCCACGGAATAGGGCCAGTCACCACGCGTCTGCCCATTCCACCGTGCCACGAACGCAAGCCCATGTGCGATATCCCCGACCTCGATGTCCATCGGGGTCGGGTCCAGCAGGTCCAGCCTGCGACCCGAAAGCATCCGTTGCCATGCGCGTGCCTGTGCCATGGGGGCGTCATGCCGTGCGGGCTGTGGCAGATGCAAGATGCAACCGGGCGACGATATGCCCGACGCGGGGTCTTATTGTGCGGATGTCGCACCGCTGTTAGGTGCCGGGCAACAGATTTCCGCAGGAGTGCGCCCCGTGACCGACTATATCGTCAAAGACATCGACCTTGCCGCATACGGCCGCAAGGAACTGGATATTGCCGAAACCGAAATGCCGGGCCTGATGGCCTGCCGCAGCGAATTCGGAGAGGCGCAGCCCCTGAAAGGCGCGCGGATCGTCGGTTCCCTGCACATGACCATCCAGACGGCCGTTCTGATCGAGACGCTGGTCGCTTTGGGTGCCGATGTGCGCTGGGCCTCGTGCAACATCTTTTCCACGCAGGACCATGCAGCCGCGGCCATCGCGGCCGGGGGCACGCCCGTCTTCGCCATCAAGGGTCAATCGCTGGAGGAGCACTGGGATTACCTCGACAAGTCGTTCCAGTTCGAGGACGGCCCGAACATGATCCTCGACGATGGTGGCGACGCGACCCTCTATATCCTGCTGGGCGCCCGTGCCGAAGCCGGGGAGGAGATCATCCCCGTGCCCGCCTCCGAGGAGGAGGCCGTCATCAAGGCGCAGATCGCCAAGCGCATGGCCGCCAGCCCCGGCTGGTTCACGAAGGTCCGCGACCAGATCAAGGGCGTGTCGGAGGAGACGACGACCGGCGTGCACCGTCTTTATGACCTGCACAAAAAGGGCCTGCTGCCGTTCCCGGCGATCAACGTGAACGACTCCGTCACCAAGTCGAAGTTCGACAACAAGTACGGGTGCAAGGAATCGCTGGTCGACGGCATCCGTCGTGCCACCGACACGATGATGGCGGGCAAGGTTGCCGTGGTCTGCGGCTATGGCGATGTCGGCAAGGGGTCGGCGGCGTCACTGGCCGGTGCCGGCGCGCGCGTGAAGGTGACAGAGGTCGATCCGATCTGCGCCCTGCAAGCCGCAATGGACGGGTTCGAGGTGCTTCCGCTGGAAGACGCGGTCGAGACAGCGGACATCTTCATTACCACGACCGGCAACAAGGACGTCATCCGGATCGAGCACATGCGCGCGATGAAGGACATGGCCATCGTCGGCAACATCGGCCACTTCGACAACGAGATTCAGGTCGCCAGCCTCAAGAACCACAAGTGGACCAACATCAAGGAACAGGTGGACATGATCGAGATGCCGTCCGGCAATCGCATCATCCTGCTGTCCGAGGGGCGTCTCCTGAACCTCGGCAACGCGACCGGTCATCCGTCCTTCGTGATGTCGGCCAGCTTCACCAATCAGGTGCTGGCGCAGATGGAGTTGTGGCAGAAGGGCGAGGAGTATCAGCCCGGCGTCTACATCCTGCCCAAGCATCTGGACGAAAAGGTCGCGCGTCTGCACCTCGACCGGATCGGCGTGCGCCTGTCCAAGCTGGACAAGGAGCAGGCCGACTATATCGGCGTGCCGCAGGACGGCCCGTTCAAGCCGGAACACTACCGTTATTGAGCGATACGTTACGGATTGTTGCAGGAAAGCCCCCGGTAGAACATCGGGGGCTTTTTGCTGTCCGAAAGGTGCAACGGATGCCTAAGCACGTTTGTTCCAACATCATTTTATAATCAGGATCGTCCCGAAAAACCGGAACCTCGCGGCATTTTGACCCGTTGAGGGGCATCAAGATCACAAGATCGGGAGATCAAGATGACTACTTATCAACGCCTGCTTACCGGTGCCGCCACGCTCGCCCTTGTCGCTGGTTCGGCCTTTGCCCAGACCGCCGACAATGGCGCGCTTTTCGATGCCGACGGCAACCCTGCAATGGACGCCGATGGCTCCGCCCTGATGGTCGACAACGAAGGTCGGCTGATCGGTGAAGACGGTGCCGTTCGCCTGAATGAAGACGGATCGGAGCGTTTCGCCGAGACCGAAGGTTTCGTCGTCGATGGTGGCACGATGTCCGCCGGTGCCATGGGTGGCCAGATCGTCGTCGAGCAGCCGGACGCAAACGTCGAAGTGACCGTGGACGACCCGGTCGTGACCGTCGATCAGGCCCGGCCCGAGGTTCTGGTGGAGCAGGCCCAGCCTGAAATCACCGTGACCGTGGCCGAGCCGACCGTGACGGTCGAGCAGCAGGCCCCTGTCATCACCATCGAACAGGCCCAGCCCGAGGTGGTCGTGTCCATCCCCGAGCCGACCATCACCGTCGTGATGCCCGAGCCGAACGTCGACGTCGCCACGTCCGAGCCGCAGATCGCCGTGCAGCAGCCCGAGCCGATCGTGCGTTTCGTCCGCCCCGAGCCACGCATCACGATCGAGGAAAGCGAACCTCGCGTCGAGGTGACGCAGGCCGAGCCGGAGATCCGGGTCAACCGCTCGGAAGAAGCCGCGGTGACGATCGAACAGGCTGAAGCCAACGTCGAGATCGAATCCGAAGGCGACGGCGAAGTGATCGTTTCGGACGCAGAACCGGTCGTAAACGTCGAACAGGCTGGCGACCCGAACATTATGGTCGATCAGGCCGAAGCCGATATCGTGATCGAGGAAGCCGGCGAGACCGGGATGGCAGACGTCGACACGGCCGAGGCAAATCTGGCCCCGACAGGCGCCTATGGTGCCTTTGGCGGGACGCGTGTGTCCGACCTGATCGGCATGAACGTTCTGGGTGAGACCGGCAATGACGTTGGTGAGATCGACCGCCTGATCACGACCAGCGGAACGCCCATGGCCATCGTCGGCATCGGTGGGTTCCTCGGTCTGGGCGAGCACGATGTTGCCATCCCGCTCGACCGCTTCACACAGACGGACGATGCGTTGGTCCTGAACTCCATGACCGAAGCCGAACTGGAATCGATGCCCGAATGGGACCGCGAAGGCGAAGTGATGCCGCTCGACGCGACGATGGGCGACAATTGATCCCCACCGCTTTGACGGTATGACAGACGGGGCCCCGCACCATGCGGGGCCCTTTTCACATGTGCAGCACAGGCAGGTCGATGAAACGGGTCATGCATATCGGTTTTCGGCTTGAGGTCGTGGTTGCCCTGATCTGGGGTGGTCATTGGCTGCTGACCGCGCCTGACACGCCGCTGCCGGATCATCTGAACCCGTTGGAACCGCTGGACCTGTCGCAACCCGCCGGTGCGCTGACCTCCATGAAGCTTCGCCGGGCCCAGTCGTCCGGTCCCACCTGCCGCGCGGCCCTGGCAACCGGCGCAGCGTTCGAGGATATGGCCCCGTTGGTTTCGGACACCGTCGGATGCGGGATCGATACGCGTGTTCTGTTGCGGCGTGTCGGCGCCGTCGACATCGCGCCCCTGGAAACCTCCTGCAATGCGGCCCTGTCCCTTGCGGCGTGGGAGGCATATTCCTTACGTTCCGCCGCACAGACCCTTGGCGCGCCGATCGTCCGCATCTCCCACCAAGGCAGCTACAACTGTCGGCCAATCCGTGGCGGGACACGTCTGAGCAGTCATGCAACCGCGATGGCCATCGACGTGCGTGCGGTGACCCTGTCGGACGGGCGGGACCTGCCCCTGCTCGGCAACTGGGATGGGCCGGATGCTACTGCGCGCTTCTGGCGCGCGGCACGAGACGGGGCCTGCCGCTGGTTCACGACTGTCCTCGGGCCGGAGTTCAACGCGGCCCATGCCGATCACCTGCACCTGCAATCGAACGGCTGGGGTACCTGTCGGTAAGTTTCGCTTTATTTCTTGGGCTGTCAGGGCAAACATGGCGCCGAACCGCGAGACAGCCCAAGGGGACGAACATGAGCAAGCGCGACGAACTGATCGGCAAATACGCTGACGCCATCCGCAGCAAGATCGGCGAGGAACCCGACATGGATCTGTTGCGCAAGGTCACGATCGGATGCGGACCCTCGATCTACAATGCCGACAGCGAAACCGTCGCCTCCAGCCAGCCCAAGGAAATGGAGACGGTCAAGAACAACTTCCTGATCAAGAAGCTGGGCCTGTCGGATGGCCCGAAGCTGGATGAGGCGCTGGATGCGGTGATCGAGAAATATGGCCAGAGCGAGCGCAACAAGTACCGGGCGGTGATCTACTACATGCTGACCAAGCATTTCGGCAAGGAATCCGTCTACGGCTAGGACGAGCATTCCTTTCGACGACATGGGGCGGCGTTCTGGGCAGAACGCCGCCCTTTTTCGTGTCTCGACAAGGGTTGCAGATCAGCAACAGTCACCCCATCTGCCAAGCGAGGCCCGAGGGGTCCGTGCCGATGACGGGCGGAACCGGTTGCGGGTGCTTGTCGTCAAGGAGATGGGGCCATGAACCTCGAGAAATTTACAGATCGGACCCGCGGTTTTCTGCAAGCCGCCGAAACAATCGCAACCCGTGAAGATCACCAGCAACTGATGCCGGAGCACCTGCTCAAGGCGTTGATGGATGATGAAAAGGGCTTTGCCGCAAACCTGATTTCCGCAGCTGGCGGTGCACCCGACCGGGTGCGCCAGGCCGTCGACCTGTCGGTCGGCAAGCTGCCGCGTGTGTCAGGCAGCAATGTACAGGTCTACGTCAGCCGTGACCTGACCCGCGTTCTGACCGAAGCCGAGGCCATTGCAAAGAAGGCGGGTGATTCCGTCGTGCCGGTCGAACGTGTCCTGATGGCCCTGGCCATGGTGAAGTCCAAGGCGAAGGAGGCCTTGGATGCGGGCGCCGTGAACGCCCAGGGGCTGAACGCCGCCATCAACGATGTCCGCAAGGGCCGGACGGCGGATTCTGCCGGGGCCGAGGATACCTATGAGGCGCTGGGCAAGTACGCCCGCGACCTGACCGAAGCCGCGCGCGAGGGCAAGATCGACCCGATCATCGGGCGGGACGAGGAAATCCGCCGCGCGATGCAGGTTCTGTCGCGCCGCACCAAGAACAACCCCGTCCTGATCGGAGAGCCGGGCACCGGCAAGACCGCCATCGCAGAGGGCCTCGCGTTGCGCATCGTCGACGGCGACGTGCCCGAGTCCCTGCGCAACAAGCGTCTGATGTCCCTCGACATGGGGGCGCTGATCGCCGGGGCGAAATACCGTGGCGAGTTCGAGGAGCGCCTGAAGGCCGTCCTGTCGGAGGTGACTGCCGCCGCGGGCGAGGTCATCCTGTTCATCGACGAGATGCACACTCTTGTCGGTGCCGGGAAATCCGACGGCGCGATGGATGCGGCCAACCTGATCAAGCCTGCGCTTGCGCGGGGCGAGTTGCACTGCATCGGGGCGACCACGCTGGATGAATATCGCAAGTATGTCGAAAAGGACGCGGCCCTTGCCCGCCGGTTCCAGCCCCTGATGGTGGAGGAGCCGTCGGTCACGGATACCGTCAGCATCCTGCGCGGCATCAAGGAGAAGTACGAGCTGCACCACGGTGTGCGGATCAGCGATAGCGCCCTCGTTGCGGCGGCGACCTTGTCGAACCGCTACATCACTGACCGTTTCCTGCCGGACAAGGCCATCGACCTCGTGGATGAGGCCGCCAGCCGTCTGCGGATGGAGGTCGACTCCAAGCCCGAGGAGCTGGATGCGCTGGACCGCGACATCCTGCAAAAGCAGATCGAGGTCGAAGCCCTGCGGATGGAGGACGACAGCGCCTCGCGGGATCGGCTGGTGACGCTGGAGCGGGAGTTGTCGGACCTGCAGCAGAAGTCGGCGGAGATGACGGCGACATGGCAGTCCGAGCGCGACAAGCTGGAAACGGCGCGCGACGTGAAGGAGCAGTTGGATCACGCGCGGATCGAGCTGGACCAGGCCAAGCGCGAGGGCAATTTCGCCCGTGCCGGTGAGCTGCAATACGGCCGCATCCCGGAGCTGGAGCGTCAGCTGGGCGAGGCCGAGGAACGTGAGGGCGACATGATGGTCGAAGAGGCCGTCCGCCCCGAGCAGATCGCGAGTGTCGTGGAACGCTGGACCGGCATCCCCATGTCCCGGATGCTGGAAGGCGAGCGTGAGAAGCTGCTGCGGATGGAAGACGAACTTGGTCGTCGCGTCATCGGGCAACGGACAGCCGTGACAGCGGTGGCGAACGCTGTGCGCCGTGCGCGCGCGGGTCTGAACGACGAGGCGCGGCCCTTGGGTTCGTTCCTGTTCCTCGGGCCGACCGGCGTCGGCAAGACGGAGCTGACGAAGGCGCTGGCCGAGTTCCTCTTCGACGACGATGGCGCGATGGTGCGGATCGACATGTCGGAGTTCATGGAGAAGCACGCCGTGTCCCGCCTGATCGGCGCGCCTCCGGGCTATGTCGGTTACGACGAAGGCGGTGTTCTGACCGAGGCCGTGCGCAGGCGCCCCTATCAGGTCGTTCTGTTCGACGAGGTCGAGAAGGCGCATCCGGATGTCTTCAACGTGCTGCTTCAGGTGCTGGACGACGGCGTGCTGACGGACGGGCAGGGGCGTCGCGTCGATTTCAAGCAGACGCTGATCATCCTGACCTCGAACCTTGGCGCGCAGGCGCTAAGCCAGTTGCCGGAGGGGGCGAATGCCGCCGGGGCCAAGCGCGACGTGATGGATGCCGTACGGGCGCATTTCCGGCCGGAGTTCCTGAACCGGCTGGACGAGACGATCATCTTCGACCGGCTGGCGCGCAGTGATATGGACGGTATCGTGGATATTCAGATCGATCTGTTGTCCAAGCGTCTTGTCGGTCGCAAGATCATGCTGTCGCTGGATGAAAGCGCGCGCAAATGGCTTGCCGAGGAAGGATACGATCCGGTTTTCGGGGCGCGGCCGCTCAAGCGGGTCATTCAGCGTGCGTTGCAGAACCCGCTGGCCGAGATGCTGTTGGCCGGTGATCTCGCGGACGACACGGTCGTGCCCGTCCATGCGACCGAAGACGGTCTGGTGATCGGCGATCGTGTCGCCTCGTCCGGGCGGGTGCCGCCGGAGGACGCCGTGGTGCACTGATCCTCGGGCCTTTCGGCAAAACAGGAAGGGCGGCCAATCGGCCGCCCTTTGTCGTTTGCGAAGATGCAAAGGGGCTATTCAAAGAAACTCGAAGGCGATCGCGTCGAAATCTTCGGTTACGAGGCCGACCATGTTGATATGGGTCGCCTCCGTCTGGCCCTGCAACTCGACGATCAACCGTTCGCCCGCGGCGCTGACGGCGGCGATCGAAGACGGAAGGTAGCCTTCGCGATCGAAGACGATCGTATCGTCGGCGGTATCGAAGTCGTGGATCTTGTTCGCCCCGCCATCCGCCTGAAACACGAAGGTATCGGATCCGCCCATGCCGTACAGGTCATCGCCGCCCGCGCCGCTTTCGAACCGGTTGTTCCCGGCCGTGCCGAACAGGTCGTCATCCCCGTCGCCGGCAATGACGTTTTCGAAGTTCGCAGCCAGCCGGTGCCCCGACAGAAAGCCCGATGACATGTAGAATGTGCGCCCATCGTTCTGAAGGGAAATGTCCAGCGTATCGGTGCCTTCGCCCCCGTCGACGAAGTCCATCTGGGACCCGCCCTTGTTCAGCCGGACGATATCGTCCCCGCCGCCGGCATGGATCTCGTCGATGAAGCTGGTCTCGGAAGGGCCGTTTTCGGACAGATCGTCTGCAAAATCGCTTCCGACAAGGACATTGAACTCGGAAAACCGGACGGTGTGATCCCCGGAGGTCGCATTTCCATCCTTGTCGACGGTCCAGCCCCGGCGGGATGCGGACATGTCGAGGACGTCGAAGCCGTCCGTCACCTCGTCGAAGATGGTTCCGTTGTTGTTGCCGCCGACGATGATGTCCGTCGCGCCTGCCGTGTAGGTCAGTTGCACGGTATCGTTGCCGGTGCCTCCGACAAGGCTGTCGTCGCCGGTGCCTGCGATCAGGACGTCATTGCCTGCGCCGCCTTCGATCGTGTCGTTTCCGGTTCCGCCGAACAGGGTGTCGTCCCCATCGCCGCCATAGATCAAGTCGTCCCCCTGACCGCCATCGAGACTGTCGTTGCCGTCTTCCCCGCGGATGAGGTCGCTGCCGCCTTCACCTTCGATCGTGTCGGCACCGGTTCCACCAAGCAGGAGGTCCCGCTGGCTGCCGCCAAGGATGGAGTCGTCACCGCCATCGCCATAGAGGATGTCGCGGCCACGGTCCCCGAGGATCGTGTCGTTGCCCTCACCTCCATAGGCCGTATCGCTGCCCCGCTGGACACGGATCAGATCGTCGCCATCGCCGCCACGGGCCACGTCCCGCCCCGTTGCAGCATTGAGCGTGTCGTTGCCCGCCCCACCGTCGAGAAAGTCGCGGCCCGATCCGCCGAACAGCCGGTCGTCCCCGTTCTGGCCATAGATGCGGTCGTCTCCGGCACGACCTTGCAGGACATCATCGCCGTTCTGGCCGAAGACGCGGTCGGGACCGCTGCCGGCATTCACGAAGTCGTCACCATCGCCGGCACGGATCGTATCCGCACCATCCGTGCCGATGATGCTGTCATCGCCCGGTGTGCCGGGGGCAGGGGTCACCGTCCCACTGCTGATGGTCAGGGTGTTCCCGTTGCCAAGGATCACCTTGGGCAAAAGGACGAGGTCAATCGCCCGGACAGTGCCATTGTCGGCGCTGACCTCCGATCCCTCGATATCGATATCCGGTGTTGCCGGGTCCTGATCGATCAGCACGCCATTGCCCGGATCAACGCGGAGCGGTTGTCCGGCCAGGGTCGGAACCTCCTGCGAGGACAGCCCCGTGATGGCGCCACCGACGACATGATAGCGCAGGATGGTATCGACCAATGCGCCCAGTGTCAGGTCGTTGTCCTCGGCCACGGTGGTCAGCGTGGCCAGCAGGAAATCGACGAGGCCGGCATCGTTACCAGTATAGCCCAGAAGCTGCGACAGTTCAGCGAACCCGGTGTCAGTCGGGGCGAAGACGGTGGCATCCGTGGCCGGGTCATCCAGAAGGGCGGCGATCGCAGGGGCGCCGGATGGCGCCTCGGCCAGGCCGACCAATGCGGTCAGGATCGAGAAGTCGGTGTTCGTTGAAACAGTATCGAGAAGGCTGGCCATCAAAATCGTCCTATCAGGAAGAAAGCAGACAACGGTCCCCACACCGTTCTGTTGCTTACAATATGACGCGAGATGGCCTCATTTGCCATCAATTCGATCGCTCGCAGGCGGAAATCCGTGGTCGCTTGTCGCCCGCTGAATGGCAATTCCGATGTGCGCGGTTGATTGGATGCCTTCCGGGAACGGTGGCGCCGCAGTTGCGTCCCGAAGGCGGGGCGCGCAGGGTGCCTGCGCAGTGGAAGGGAATCGGCATGATATTCATGGAATGGGCAGGTTGGGCGGTTCAGGCCCTCTCATTGGGGTTCATCTTTCTGATCGGGTTGGCCGCGGCAGTGGCCGTCGTCCTTTTCATCGTGGACCGGGCCCAGACCGAAGACGCGATCCGGCGCAATTACCCCGTGATCGGACGGTTCCGGCATCTGTTCACGGAGTTGGGCGAGTTCTTCCGCCAATACTTCTTTGCGATGGATCGGGAGGAGTTGCCGTTCAACCGGGCGCAGCGTGACTGGATCAAGCGGGCCATGGACGGAAAGGGCAACACGGTCGCCTTCGGCTCGACCCGCAACATCAACGTTCCCGGCACACCCCTGTTCGTGAACGCAGCCTTTCCGCCGCTCGATCAGGACGCGGCCACGACCGATCCGATGATCATCGGTCCGTTTGCACGGGAACCCTATACCGCGGGCAGCATCTTCAACCTCTCCGGCATGTCCTATGGCGCGATATCCAAACCGGCGGTTCAGGCCCTGAGCCGTGGTTGCAAGGAAGCGGGGATCTGGATGAACACGGGCGAAGGCGGCATGTCGCCCTATCATCTCGAAGGGGGCTGTGACCTCGTCTTTCAGATCGGAACCGCCAAGTTCGGCGTGCGCGATGAAGACGGGAACCTGTCCGACGAGAAACTACGGGAGGTGGCCCGGCACCCCGAGGTCAAGATGTTCGAGCTGAAACTGGCGCAGGGCGCGAAACCGGGGAAAGGGGGTATTCTGCCTGCCGCCAAGGTGAACGAGGAGATTGCCGGGATCCGGGGCCTCAAGGTCGGACAGGCCGGGATCAGCCCCAACCGTCATGCCGACGCGGCCAATACCGAGGAATTGCTTGACCTTGTCGCGCGCATCCGGGACGTGTCCGGCAAGCCGGTGGGGATCAAGACGGTCGGCGGCGCCGAGGAGCCGTTCCGGGAGTTGTTCGACGCAATCAAACGGCGCGGTGTCGAAAGCGCGCCGGACTACATTACCGTGGATGGCGGCGAGGGCGGGACCGGGGCCGCCCCGATGCCCCTGATCGACCTCGTGGGGATGTCGGTGCGGGAGGCATTGCCCATGGTATCGGGCCTGCGCGATGCCGCAGGGTTGAAGGACCGTATCCGCATTGTCGCCTCTGGCAAGCTGGTCAATCCCGGGGATGTGGCCTGGGCGTTGGCCGCCGGTGCCGATTTCGTCACCAGCGCGCGGGGCTTCATGTTCAGTCTCGGCTGTATCCAGGCGCTCAAGTGCAACAAGAACACCTGTCCGACCGGGATCACCACGCACGACAAACGGTTCCAGAAGGGGCTGGTGGTCGAGGACAAGTGGCGCAAGGTCGCGCGTTACGCCACCGGCATCGTCAAGGAGGTAGAGGTGATCGCCCATTCCGTCGGCTGCACCGAACCCCGACAGATGCGGCGTCGACACGTGCGGTTGGTACAGGCGGACGGATCCTCCATCCCGATGCACCTTGTCCATGTCCGCCCGGAAGACGCGAGCAAGCTGGCCGCGGAATAGGGGACACGGTGACCTCCGCCGTTCTTACTTTGTCGTGATCTGACGAAGTAATGGAGCCGATGGGCCCCGATATACGTTACGTATCGGAAAAGCCCATCTGAGGAGAGACCATGTTCAAGCCAGACCTGACCCATGCGGACGTCACGCCCAAGGCTGCGTGGATGAACCGGCGCCAGCTTATCGCGGCCCTGGGGGCGGGATCCTTGGCCAGCGGTCTGGGCCTGAGCGCCCGCGCGCAGGAAGCTCTGACCCCGAATACCTACGAAGAGATCACGAGCTACAACAACTTCTACGAGTTCGGGACCGGAAAGTCCGACCCGGCGCAGAACGCGGGCGCAATGGTTACCAACCCGTGGACGGTCAAGGTCGACGGTCTGGTGGACAATCCGGGGGACTACGCTCTCGAGGATCTGATCGGGGACCTGCCGACCGAAGAGCGGATCTATCGCTTCCGGTGTGTCGAGGCGTGGTCGATGGTCGTTCCCTGGAACGGTTTTGAGCTGAACAAGCTTCTTTCCAAAGTCGGCGTCCAGCAGGGGGCGAAGTACGTATCGTTCGAAACGGCGGTCCTTCCGGAGGTCATGAACGGGCTGCGGTCCGGCGGTCTTGAATGGCCCTACCGCGAAGGCCTGCGGCTGGACGAGGCAATGCACCCGCTGACCATCATGGCGACGGGCATCTATGGTGAGCCGATCCCCAACCAGAACGGCGCACCCATGCGCCTCGTGGTGCCCTGGAAGTATGGTTTCAAATCGATCAAATCGATCGTCCGGATTTCTCTGACCGACGAAGAACCCTATGCGACCTGGAATCAGACCAACCCCCGGGAATACGGCTTCTATGCAAACGTGAACCCGCAGGTCGATCACCCACGCTGGTCACAGGCCAGTGAGCGCAGGATTGGTGGCGGCATCTTCGCGCGCCGTGTCGATACCCTGATGTTCAACGGCTACGAAGATCAGGTTGCGTCATTGTATGACGGAATGGATCTGACGGCGCAGTTCTGAGCCGATGACCGTCATCACGGCGATTGGGCCGCGCATCTCGGGCATGGCGCGAAAGCTTCCGACCTGGCCGGTCTACGTGCTGGGCCTCGTTCCCGCAGGGTGGCTCGTCTATGCCGCGCTGACCAACCAATTGGGGATCGACCCGGTCAGACAGCTGGAACACGATCTCGGATTGCTGTCATTGCGGTTCCTGTTGGCGTCCCTGTGCATCACGCCTTTGTTGCGGTTCGCGCGGATCAACCTGATGAAGTTCCGCAAGGCGCTTGGCCTGCTCGCGGTGATCTATCTGACGCTGCATTTTCTGGTCTGGCTGCTGCTGGATCTGCAACTGCGGTGGGGGTTGATCGGGGCGGAGATCGTGAAGCGCCCCTATCTGACCGTGGGCTTCGTCGCCTTCCTGATGCTGCTCCCGCTTGCAGCGACATCGTGGCAGGGGGCGATCCGGCGGTTGGGTGTCGCCACCTGGGGGCGTCTGCACCGATTGGTCTATCCAGCCGTGATCCTCGGCGGGATACATTTCGTCATGCAGGAGAAGGTCTGGACGACCGAGTCGCTCATCTATCTGGCCCTTGCGGTGGGTCTGGTCGCCACACGCCTGACGTGGATTCGTCGCTGGTAGGTAGGTGTATCCTACATGTGGTGCCCTTCTCCCCTCCCGGCACAATCCCGCGCTCGAAGTGCCTCGTTTTAAGGCGTTTGGTTGTGTGTGATTCTGGTGGTTTGTGGGAGGTTGTGGTTGGTTGAGGGGTGAGTGGTAGTTCTAAAGTATTGATCTATATTGATATTCACAAAACTTCCAAGAAAAGTGCGTGGTTTCTTCAAAAACCTGTTGCGGCTGTGAATGTCTGGAACTAAACCCCGCTTCACCGGAGGCGCTGAGGTGCTGGACGGGACGCTGGAAGGCGCTACGGGGCGGATGCTTCGGGGGGTTGAAGGTGGCAGC